>CAZEAC010000021.1:1785-65976 GCA_964510065.1 uncultured Bdellovibrionales bacterium
CTTGTCGAGCGACGAAATGGATACCCCGCGCGTGCCAGGAGCCGCTCCGTGACAGCAAGAGCTCGCCGGTCAGTTTCGTTAGAAAGATTAAACTGAGCGATCATGTACAGATGATTAGACGATCGCGCTTTGTATCTATACTCGGCAGCTCTAAGCAGTGCGCCGACGACCATTTCCTTGACAATCAACCGCCGAGACGAGACTCGCAGGGACTGAATCGCTTCACGGGCGGCCTTCCCCAAATCAGCGGTCGACTCGTCAGAAGATTTCATGAGCGGGGCAAGTGCTGGTGATTTTGCTGCAGTTAACATTGCGAACTCCTATTTCTTCGTTCGTTGGCGTAGATCATTTCCGTGACGGGCGCGCCGACCAGTCTCGATTAAACAACACACCTTCACGACCCTCCAAGAACGTTGACGCGTCCCGTCCTCGGATGTGTGAGTTATCCCGCCTTTCCATCCTTCACGAATTCACCATTTCTCATAATTTTAACTATTAGTGGGAACTTTATGCACCGATCACTAACCACATAGTTTCCATCAGGTGTTCGAATCTCCGTCTGGCGTGACAAAGACGACTCAAGTTCAGCCACATTCGACGGGCGCGGTTCAGAATTGGCTGCCTGCAAGACCATCAAGGTTGACAAGTATGCCGCTACCGCTAATCCCGGAGGAGCCTCGTCCTTGCCAAAAATTTTTTTCAAATTTGGCAGCGAATTGTCGAGCTCAATGTAACGCACGCCTTCAAGTGAGTCTTTTCCCGCAGCATCTCGAACTTCTTTCTTTGCTAAATAAAAATTACTGTAGAGACTTCCCGCCAAATTCATTTCATGAGCCTGCTTGAGCGCCGGTCCAATTTGTGGAAGAAGAAAATTAAAGTAAATTGCCTCCGGAGAAGTTGCTTTTAGCTTGGCCAAATGAGTACGAAAATCCTGCTCCCCAGGTAAAACCGACTGATCGAAAGCTAAATTGACACCAAGTTTCTTTAAATGAGAACGGAAGCCTTCGCTCACCGATCCCGTCCATTCGTCCTCGGTGTACAAAACTGCAACTCGTTTATACCCACGCTTCTTAAATTCCTCGGCGACAAAGTTACCTTCATCATGAGCACGTGGCCACGCCTGAATCGCGTATTCATTCTTCGCTGCAAAATCTTGATGCCCGACCGCGCCCAGTAAAGGGAACTTATCAGAAAGCGATATTGGATTGAGCGCCATTCCAATCGAACTTCGATGCGTATATACGGCCATTACTTGATCCACATGGGTCAACTTTTGATACTCTGCAATCGCTACTGACGGTTCATTTCGAGAATCCGCGTAAACGATTTCCATTCGCGGGACATTACCTTGAGAAGCCAAAGCCGCTTCAATTCCCCGACGTGAATCATCCCCAGCCGCGGCAAAGTTCCCGGAAAGAGTGAGTATCGCCCCGAGTTTCAAAGGAGCGCCTTCGGTACCTTGAGGGCTGGCGAAAGAGGACAACGGACCCAACACAAACAATGCAGCGGTAAGTAGTAGTGCGGTTAGTTTGCTCATTAGTTGCATTTGCTCCTAGTTGGGATAACAAGATCATACTAGACCCCCTCATTTTTACCCCAATCCTGTACCCAATCCAAATCAACCAAAATCTCTCGTACATTCGGCTACTTCGGAAACTCGGACCCCATTATGCAATTCGGGATACATCATAGGTTCGCTGATTGCCCGGCGATCCGACTACCGCGCGGTCTCCGAGGGAGTGATGAGGGGCCGCCACCCGGGGACCTATCTCAGTGGATCCTGAAGGGGTCTGCGAATCTTGAACGGAAACTTTTCCGGCACTTTCTCCAAACATAGGGTGTAGTTTACCGCCGACGGACCTAACAGCGAAAATCAACCAAGCGAACCTAAGGTGCAGGTTCACGGTTACCCAACAATCGCTCAATAATCCCGGGTATTTTTGATAAGCCCTTTCTTCAGTCGGAAGCCTCTGTGCTCTCTGTGGTTTTTCATTCAAATTAACCACAGAGAGCACAGAGGTCACCGAGATGGGGAATAGCTACCCACACGTAATGAGTAGATAAGAATTTAAGTCTCAACGTAGAGATAAGTATACCCTTCCAACGCCTCGCGGTACCGCTTCTGGATCTTCGCCGAATCTTCCGGCGATAAATTTCCGTCGCGAAGAGAGCGCTCGATAGTTTGGCGCAGCCGCTCGAATAGATCATGTGGTTCATACTGCACGTAGCTCAGCGCTTCACGCACCGTGTCGCCTTCGACTACATGGGTGAACTCAACTTCACCCTGCGCTCCGATATCAACATGCACCGCGTTGGTATCACCAAAGAGATTATGCAAATCACCCATAATTTCCTGGTACGCTCCGACAAGGAATATCGCCAAATAATACGGCTCGCCCGGCTTTAACGGATGAAGCGGCAAGTAGTGCTTCACATCTTTCAGATCGATAAAACGATCAATCTTGCCATCACTGTCGCAGCTCATATCGGCAATAACACCGTGGCGCTTGGGTTCCTCGCGTAGTCGTTGAATCGGGATAATAGGAAACAGTTGATCAATTGCCCACGAATCAGGAAGCGATTGGAACACCGAGAAATTACAGAAGAAGGTATCTTGAAGCTGGTCATCGAGCCGCTCTATGTCTTCCGGCCGGTATTTTAAATCTGCCGATACCCGCTTAATCTTTGCTACAAGCTGCCAAAATGATTTATCGGCGTAGGCACGCTCGACGAGATTAAGTCTTCCCTGGATAAATTGCTCAAGGATCTCATCGCGAAGGCTCAAGGCGTCGTGAAGCGTTTCATGGCAATTTTTCACCGTCAGGTTCTTGAATAGGTCGTCAAGATCACGGAGCAGCGGATGTTTTGTCGGCGGCTCCGAAAGCGGCACCGAGGCGTCAGACGTGGCAGCGACATCAATCACTTCGGCAACAAGCACGGCGTGATGTGCGACAAGCGCGCGCCCGCATTCGGTAACTATGGTAGGAGCGGCAATATTAGCCTCACTACAAGCGGTGCCTATTGCATAAACGATATCTCGCGCATACTCCTCCATGCTGTAGTCCATCGAGGATTGGAAATTTGTCTTGGAACCATCGTAATCAACGGCGAGCCCACCACCGACATCGAAGAACGAAAGCCCCGGCGCAAGCTTGGCAATTTCCGTAAACATGCGTGTGGTCTCACGAAGGACCCGCTTTACCGCAGCGATAGATGTTATCTGGCTTCCCACATGAAAATGAAGAAGCTTGAGCCAATCGATATGACCAGCTTCTCGAAGCTTCTCAATCGCAATGACAATTTCTTCGGTACTAAGACCAAACTTGGCGCGATCACCACCTGACGACTCCCAGCGCCCGCTGCCCTTCGTCATCGGCTTCATCCGAATACCGATCTCGGGCTGAACACCGAGCTGTTGCGATACGGTAATTACCTGATCGAGTTCATAAAGCTGCTCGACAATAACAATCGAGCGCCGACCAATTTTCCGCGCCATAAGCGCAAGATCGATATATTCTCTGTCTTTGTAACCGTTACAAAGAATCAATGCTCCCGGCGCGTCATGCACTGCAAGCACCGCCAACAGCTCCGGCTTGCTTCCCACCTCTAAGCCGAGAGAGAAATCCTTGCCGGCCGATCGCACGGTTTCGACAACATGGCGCTGCTGATTTACCTTAATTGGAAATACCGGCTGATAATTGCCAGCGTACGACGACTCCTTAATCGCGCGGTCGAATGCCTCCCAAAGCCGTTTTACCCTATCGCGAATAATCCCGTCGAAACGAAGCAGCACCGGCACGTTTATTCCGCGCTGTACAAGTGATCTAACTATTAAATTGAGGTCTGCCTCTACGCCGTTCCGATTCGGCCGAACAACCACATTCCCAGAACTTTGAACCGCGAAATATCCCTCGCCCCAACTATCGATCCCGTATAGTGAGGCACTCTTCGATGCATCCCAGCCTTCCATTTCTTTTCGTGCGGTTCCTCCTGAAGTTATAAGCAGCGGATATAATCTAAACGCCGTGAAAAATCTAGGGGGTAATTCTAGTGCGCTCTCGATTTCCGGCGCATCGGGACGAAACGAACCGGACCAACCTCGTGAGCCTGAAGTCCAGCCGACGTTTTTTCGAACAAGATCAGCTCCTGGTCCTCATCCCCAAGAGGCAAGATCGCTCGCCCGCCCGGCGCAATCTCGGAGATAAGCTCACGTGGCACCGTAGCAGGCGCGGCTGAGACGAGGATGCAATCATAGGGCGCATGCTCACTCCACCCACCAAAACCATCGCGGGCTTCAAGGCTTACATTTTTAATAGCCAATGAATCGAGCAAGCTATGTGCACGCTGAACCAGATTCGAGTCGATATCGACCGAATATACCCAGGAGCAGAGCTGCGACAATATCGCCAAGGCATAGCCTGAGCCAGTTCCCACGTCCAAAACCCTATCCTCTGGCTTCGGATCGAGCTTCTCAATCATGTATGCGACAATATATGGCTGCGATATCGTGACATCTTCGGAAAAAGCAAGCGGCTTGTCCGAGTACGCCGAATCTTTTAAGCCCGCCGGGACAAACAGCTCGCGAGGAACCCGCATAAAGGCGTCTAAAATCCGACGCGTGCGTATACCGCGCTCTTCCAACTGCTCGCTGACCATTTTCTTCCGTGCTTCAAAAAATGGGTCATCGGCCATAGGCATCTATTTTAGACCGGCAACAATTGTCTTAACGTTGTGCCGTACCATCCCTTCGTAGGTACCATTATCACTTCCCTTTGCACCGAAGGATTCAGAATAAAGCGACCCTCCGATCTTCACATCGTGACCACGCGCCTTAAGCCCCTCGATCAGCGCTTTAACAAGCCGTTCGGGAACACTAGATTCGACAAAGACGGCCTTTACGCTGCGCGCGATTACAATATCGCTTACTCGTGTGATATCTCGAAGCCCAAATTCGGAGGCAGTGCTTACTCCCTGCAAGCCGACCACGTCGACATCATAAGCCCTGCCAAAGTAGCCGAAGGCATCATGCGCGGTGACAAGCACACGACGCTCACGGGGAATCGTCGAAATTTCGCCTCGCACCCAACTATCAAGATCTCGGAATCGGGCCGCAATCTCACTCTTACGAGCCTCAAACTCTTTTGCATACGACGGCGAGAGTTTTGAGAGCTCCTCAGCGACCACACCAAGACTCTCTGCCCATAGCGCCACGTCAAACCAGATGTGCGGATCAAAATTTCCCTCAAATTCTGGGGGCGTACGAAGCTTAGTACGATCAATGTCGCGGGTGACAGCGACACATGGCTTAGTACGGGCAAGGCTTTCGAAGACCTCACCCATCTTCCCCTCAAGATGCAGGCCATTATAAAAAATCATTTCGGCACCCGCCAATGCCGCAAGGTCTCCCTGTGTTGCCTTGTAAAGGTGCGGATCAACCCCGGGCCCCATCAGGTCAACTACCGACACGCGGGATCCCCCGATCCCGCGCACCAAGTCGCCGACCATTCCAGTTGTCGCTACAATATTTATTAGCGCTGATGAATCATGGCGCACGGTGTCCCGGCAGCCCACGATGAAGCAGAAAAAGAGCGAGAGCGCCACCACTGGCCACCATACCACTGCCCACCACCCCACTGCCCACCCTGTGGGATGCCAGAAGAAGCGGCCTTGAGCGATTTTCATCCCTACCCTGCTCACCATTCAGCTCTTGCCCAGCCTCTTAGATGAGGTATGGGCAAAATCCAAATGGCTATTCCAGACCATTCTATAGAGAAGAGGCCTGCGGCTGCTCGGGAACAGCTTCAGCCGCGACCGGTTCGATAACATCCGGCCACAAGCACACCACGTTCTCTCCTGGTACCACATAGATACTCAACTCGTCCCCGTAGCGGTTAAAGCCGTAACGAACCGCGCCACCGTTATCGCGGAGCAGATCTCGGCAAGCCTTGTCTTGGCCGCCAAACCAGAGCCCCTGATATTTCTCAAGAAGGCTGGTGTCATCAAGAAGTTCGCGATCAACCATCGCTACACAGCGTGTGTCAACAAAAACATGCCCGGACTCCTTGGTATTTTCCTTGGTCAAGGCACGCCCATCAATCTCAGCCCCCTCAGGGCGAATTATGATTGAAAATGCGAACGGATCACGATCAATTCGGTAGGTTCCAGGCTCAAGCTGGACCACTGACCCGCCATAACTTTTGATCAGATCCTCTTTTACTTCAGCGCTCTCGTCGATAATTTTTACGAATTTTTCGATAAACTGCGGGTTTGCAAGCATGAACTGATCGATAAGAACGAGTGCACCGCTTTCAATTGCAATCCTCTCGCGTAGATTGCCGCTATCTGATGATTGTCTTAAGTTGCGTCCTCGGCCGCCACGTCCACGGCCTCTTCCACCACGGCCACCACCGCCGCCACCGCCTCGGTGAAATGAACCACCACCACGCCGACCACCGCGACCGCCGCCACCACCACGACCAGATCCGCCGCGTCCGCGACCGCCGCCACCACGATGTCCACCAAATCTTCCGTTGCCCATAACTCTAGTCCTCGTCCGCAAAAATGCGGCTCCTAATCAGTTGAAAATATTCAGCAACTATTTAGAAAGTTGCGTCATTACGTGCGCCTACCCTTATTAGAAGGCCGGCAAAATACCCTCGGAGGGTAGCAGAACCCCCAAAAAATGAAAACTCCGAGAAGGGTAACTCATTAAGAATATTTCACAACGGGCCGATATCATTATTTGGCGGCAATGGCGGTCTTCGGCCGAGACGTATGCCCAAGTGTCCGCAGGTTTTTATCCGGAAGGTTTCATAAAAGGGAAAATGAGCTCCTCTCTTCCTGAATCGCAGGTAATTGAATTAACGAGAGAAATTGGCGTAGCTGATTGCGTCTATTTTGACCCAGAGGCGGTCAAGCTTGAGGGACAATATAGCGACCAGATCTCGGCCTACCGCGCGAAAAGGGTATGGGTTGAGGCGCTCGAGCGCTGTTTTCTCCTCGAAACCGATGCTGACTTCTCGGCTCTGGTAAGCTCAGACCACCAGAGTGGAAAGTTCATCCTCCGCTGCCATTTTCTTACTGCATGTGCCCGTTATGCATTTTGGAGGCTTACCAACCACCAGGCCCCCGAGGCCCAGTACATTATTGAAACCGCTCATATACCCCGGAGCGAGTCGCGACATGAGGATTTTCTTGAAGCACCTGACATGCGCTCGGTCTATGACGAACCGATGGTGCTAAGCGGTGACTCGAGCATTCGAACGGTCCGCACCGTTCTTGGACGACTAATTGAAACGATCACTAAAAGGCTTGGCAAGTAGTTCTCAAAGTAGGGATCTCATCACTAGCTATAAATTCTTCCTCTCGCTATAACCCTTTCGGGGTAGAAGTACACATCCGGCTTCCTTCACCTGATTTTTTAGAGATCAGGCGAGCGAAGGGCCAGGCCAAAGTTTTAATCGGTTTTCCCTCAGAATTTTGCAGTAAGCATGAATTTTTCACCCACGGCGTTTCTTACGCATATTGGGTGAAACCACAGAACCCTCAACTCAGGAAGGAGGTGACGCTCCAGCACGGCTACGGCGGTTGCGCGGGGATAAGCACCTGGGCCCAAACCGGCTCTTGTCGTGCGCTGTTACCTAATTGTTCATAGTGCCTACAGAGGGTCCCGGAAGGACTAACGACTGGGACCCTCTGTCTTCTTATAAAATCGTAGGTTTTTATTTCCTGGCCCTTTGTTCGACCACGCTCAGGGTTCGTCAATATCCAAGATTTGCAATTCGCCGTAATAATCGGCCTTTTTTGATGCGTTTACCGCTTTTAAGCGCTGCAAGAGCGCGCCCATCCGCTTTGTGTCGGCCACTATCGCGGCGAGGGACTTTTTATATTTAGGATCACTTTGTGGGAGCTTCTCCAGGAGATAACAATTAAGCATTATTGCTGAAAGCGGTTGACCGAGCTGATGCGCCGCAGCTCCGGCAAGCTGTGAAACCACCACTTGACGCTCCTGTTGCATTATAATTTCCTGCATCGCATGAAGCTGTCGATTTGTTTCTGATAGACACACATTGAGCTCGCGGATTCTTAAGAGCGCACGTACCCGCGCCTGAAGCTCTTGGTGATGAAAGGGCTTTACTAAGTATTCATCTGCGCCGCTATCAAGTGCGCGGACTTTGTCTTCGACCTTATCCATCGCCGTAAGCATAATCACCGGCACGAGCTCACCACCAGGTAACGCCTTTATGGCCTGACATGCTTCAACGCCGTTCATGTTTGGCATTTTAACGTCAAGGATGACGAGGTCGGGAAGCCGCTCGCGACAGCGCTCAACAGCATGGGTGCCATCGCGAGCCTCTTCGATCCGTACTGCGAGCGCAGCAATCGAGGCGCCAATTACCCCCCGAATATCGTCATCGTCGTCAGCAATTAGAATGAGCGGATCGTCGCGTGCCACAATACACTAAGTATCGACTTAAATTGCGATAAGTCTTAGCTCACAAATCTCACCAAAAAACTGTGCTCTTCAGGGCAGAATTCTGGTGAGCCTTGCGGGCTCGCTCTGAGTTCCGACAGGCTTTCGCAAACTTAGGAGATTTTCGTAGTAAAAAAATCTCGTAGTCTTTAGATCCCCCCAATAGTAGCCGATTATACGTGCGAGAACCCATTCTTTGAGTAGGGCTTATTTGGAGGTGGTACTACAGGCGCAATGAGCTTTGCTGCTCTTTACAAAAAATCGATCCTCCCGAGCATGACGCCGGCAGAGCGTCGAGATGCGGTCGTGCTCATAATTGAAAACGAGCTTGGATCACGGAATCATATCCGCCACTCACTTACAGGAAGCGGATTCCCGAACGTAATCGATGCTGGCGACTTAGCGCTCGGCCTTGAAAAAATGCAAACTCGCAAAGTGACTCATGTGGTATTTGATGCGGGAAAAAGCGCGCTACCACCTAAAGACTTTTTAATCAAAGCGCTTGAAATTGAGCCGAATCTTGTCGCCATTCCCTCGTCATTCGAGCCAACAGTCGATGACGTATTTGGGCTGCTTGTCGTCGGCGCTCGCGGGTATCTAGTGAAACCGGTAACTCAGGAAGGCATCGATAACGCGGTGGTCATGGCAACAAAAGGCGACCCACTCTCCGATTCCATTCTCTATGCAAAAGATCGAAACGAAGCGCTGGCATCACTGATTCTTACTGCACTTGATAAGCTTGCGGTGGTGATGCGCCAAGCCCAACAATTTGAAACCGCAAAGAAAGAGCAACCTAAACGTGTCATCGGACTCAGACGTGCCTGCGAAATCGGCAATGTTTTTGCCGACGGTGGCCTTGATGAACTCCTTGAAGCGCTAATCGAAGCATGCATTGAGCGCGCCGAGGGACCTGCGTCGCGATTGGGCAGGATGCGAAAGAGACTTGATGCAAAAAAGAACAAAATATTAGCGGGATCAGGTTCCTCGAAGGAAGCGCCGAACGAAGGGAGCTAGAAGCCTGGATATAATGAATAGGTACCTATACCAGTAACTACGCATTAAGCATGGGTAGCTATTCCCCCACTCGGTGACCTCTGTGGTTTTTAATGTACGTAAACCACAGAGGTCACCGAGTGGGGGAAGACTCATCAACAGTACCAGAGCTCAATAAGTAATTACCTATATAAAGCCCAACCTGCCTGAAACATGTGTTTTCTTACCCGCAAGCGCCTTCAAAAATTGCCGAGTTGATTAATTCCACGATGACATTATAATTTAGAGATACCAGACTTAAGCTGTACCGCTCTTTGACTTCAATTTTGGAGGCATGGACCTGTCGCCTTAACGTCTCAAAAAGTTGTTGGAGTCGATACAATGAGCGCGCATCAAGCCGGACAGGATAGAAAAGTTGAACAGCCAATAGTCCTCAAGGCAAAAGTTCAAAAGCCTTCCGCCCATTCGGTGGCCCCGAAGAGAAGTATTTCCGGCCAAACAATCGGCCCCTTAACTCACAAAACAACTACGGCTACCAATGCCCCGGCTCCTCACGGTGCTCAGGCCTCGCTTAAACCTTACTCCGGACGAAGAAATTTGCTCGCAACGCCTCCGAGTGATGTCAAATTGCCGCCAATTCCTCGACCGTGGGCCAACACTCAGTATGTCGACAAACGCCCTTCGTCTCGAGCAACTCCGGGGCAAAACACCTAACTTTTGACATACTGATCTAAGATCTGATCGACTTCCGGATCGTCCTCTAAGGCCAAATTGAGGAACTCTGTCATCTTGCCACGCATCGCGTCTGGTATCTTCAAGCGGGCAACAACGGCTGCAACCAGCGCATTTCGTGCCTTCGGTAATGACGCAAAGCGCCTGCCTTCGAAAAGCTCAAGCTCGGCGCGCCAGGCCGAAAGAATCTCGTCTTGTTCCTGCGTGCTCTCGACAGCAGGCGCTGCAGCTCGCTTAATTTTTCCCGCTTTGGTCCCTGCTCTTATCTTTCGACGCGCATTCATGGCATCTCCTCTACTGTAGCAATATTTTTTTGAATTACTCCATCGGATAAAATCGTTCCCGCCTTCTTAAGCTCAAAGAGGCCGCGCCGCGCATTTTGCGTATCTGCCAAGAATACTCCAAAGTTGTTGCGTGCATAGGGGTCCTCCGGACTTAGCCCAAGCGCACCACCGTAGAGCTCTTCGGCATCGCGAGTCCTCCCTAATTGCTCATAAAGCAGCGCGAGGTTGGCTTTTGCTCGACCATAGTCCGGATCAAGATCAATTGCTCTTGCAAAAAACAACTCGGCCTCAGAGACTCGCGCCGATCGAAACGCAACACAGCCTAGTCCATCGAGTGCCGGGGCTGTCGCCGCGCTTTCCAGCGAAAGAGTGAACGCGGCCTGCGCAGCGCTGAGATCTCCTTTGCGCAAGAACCAGGTCCCCAGGTCCACCAATTCTCTTGCCTTTGATACCCGAGTCGGCGCGATTTCGGCCGGAGCAACTGTACACCCGACGACGCACGCACAAAAAATGATAATAATGTTACATTGAAGGCACGGCGGTATCATCATATGTCCCCTCAAAGTTTTTTACCAAGACTCCGCTATGAACAAACTCAAGATCAGGCAAGAGTTCGTCATAACTCAACACCGAGCAGCGCAGATTAGAGGCAAGAAGCAAATCGCGCACCAATCTCCGCACTGATTTGGCGACCAAAAGCACGCGCGCCGTGCCCTGCGCAAGCACCGATTGAAGCTCATGTTTCAGGTTGTTAACCGCAATGCTATCGAGAGCAGCGCCATCGCGCACTGAGCGGTGAAGCGCCAGTTCGAATTCCGGCTGCAAAGTAAAGGCGCGCAATTCTCCGTCTGAAGTCAATGCTGCGGCGATAACTCTCCGAAGTGCACCACGAACTTCCTCGAGAAGATCGCGCGAATTTTCTACCCGCGGCTTGGCTTCGGCAATCGCTTCAATAATTAGATCTGAATTGCGAATCGAAATCCCTTCACGAAGCAGCTCACGAAGGATCTCGGTAATTTGGGCTACTGTGAGAACATTAGGGACGACGCTCGCGACAAATTCACCGGCATCACGCTCAAGCTGATCGATGACTCGTCTGGTCATGGCGTCATCAACAAAATCCGCAGCCCGGCCATCTACTAGCGCATCGAGCCTCTCACGCACCTGCGTGACAATTCCTTCCGCAAGTGGCTCAAATAAACAGCGCTCGCTGACGCCGCGCACCTTTATTTGCGGGCGCTGAAGATTCTTGCTCCAACTAAGTTTTGGAGTATTAAAAATTAACCCGTATCTCTGAAAGCAGTCCTGACGCCACTCTTCGAGCGCGAACATAATCTTTTTTCCTTGTGCCGAAAACTCCATTGGCAACATAAGCTCGATAAGCGGCGGGAGCCTTGGCACAAATCGCGGCACCTCCTCCTCGACAGAAGCTTTCTTTTTAGAAGCAGGCAAGACACAGGAGAGAATAGGCAGGACTCCCAAGCAAAGAAAGGGAAGCGCCGGCATTGCAGGGAGAGTAGCCAACGCTATCGAGAAACCACCGAGCAGTAACCGAACCGACTTAGTTTGCGTAAGTTGTGCGACCAATTCGCGAGAAAGTGGTTCCTCGTTCCCTCTTTGAACTCTGGTTACAACCATGCCCGCAGCGAGCGATGTAAGAAGTGCCGGAATCTGCGACGCTAATCCATCTCCGACGGTTAGAAGCGTAAACTTTCGGAGCGCCGCTTCCACGGGAAGCCCCTCGGACACCACTCCAATAATAAAGCCGCCGAATATATTTACGGCGACAATGACCATACCAGCAATTGCGTCGCCCTTCACAAACTTCATCGCACCATCTAACGCCCCGTAGAAGCGCGACTCGACCTGTAGCTCCTGGCGCTTCTCGCGAGCACTCGCGAAGTCTATAAGGCCGGCCCTGACATCGGCATCAATCGACATTTGTTTTCCGGGAAGCGCATCGAGAGTAAAGCGTGCACACACTTCAGCAACGCGCTCCGACCCTTTTGCGATCACGATAAATTGAATCAGCGTAATCACCAAAAAAACCACCAAGCCAACGATCACTTGGCCCTGCACCACTACCGTTCCGAACGCCTCAATTACTTGCCCGGCTTTCCCCTGTGAGAGGATAAGCCGGGTCGAGGAGACATTTAATGCCAAGCGGAAAAGGGTCGCCAAAAGTAGCATCGAGGGGAGCGTCGAGAGCCTCAACATGTCACCAACTGAAAGCGCTCGAAGCAGCAATCCAACCGAGAGCACTAGGTTCGCAACAATAAGAATATCAAGAAGACGAGGATGAACCGGGAAGATCATACTTCCTAGCATCATCATCATTCCCAATGGAATTAGAAGGTCGCGGAACATCATCCGACTCTCATATTACGAATTGCCGCCATTTGCGTCTCATGCTTCGACTTCTCAATATTTGATTCGAATGAGAGTAACTGCATTTGCATTTGTGCCTGAATTTGCTGGTTCAAAAGCGCGGCGTAAGTACCATCGAGTGAGCCACCGGCAAATACTGACCCTAGTGAAGCTGCCCCTGCCAAGAGTTTCGAAAAAAGACCACCTGAGCCGCTTGGCTCCGGTAAATAACGCGAAAGCTCGCCGGACGTCATTATCGCCGGCAACGTTCCATTCACTTCATCCGTTGCACTCATGGTAATCTCCTAAAAAAGGGCAATACGCTCACTTTCTGTTCGTGGAATTCAGCGCAAAGTTTCCTTATTTTTTTAAGATGCTCACGGAATTAATTTGCGGCCCGATTGCCTGAATTTGCAGCGAAACTACATCGTCACACACTTCAAGCCTCGCCGATGCCCACGGTTTCCCTTCGATGCGAAGTGTCGCGTCAAAACAAGCCGGGCGCTCAAAGGAGTAGCGCGCTCCAGGGCGCATCGCCACAACATCCTCGAGATCAATTTCGACCGAACCTAAATCAAGAGTCACGCGAAGCTCATTCACAAATGGGTGCCCCACACTGATACACAGTAAGGAAATACTCACGAAGCTTACCGCGAAGCTCTCCATGCGTCGCACCGTGCGAGCATGGCAGCTCTACCCGCGCAAGGCCCGTGCCGATTTCTAAAAGTTGCGAGTCAAATACTACGACGGTGCTCCATAGCTGATCGTTAGGAAGAGGCTGCGCCACCATTTCCAGTGAAATCCTCGGAAAGTAATTTTTTCCACTGGCAAGGATATGGCGCGCATTCAGATTCTCAGGGCTCAGAATTCCCTCGCCTCGAAAGAGAAGCTGCCCGCATTGCTCATCTCGCACCCGCAACAACAATCCATCTCTAGGCGCTACTGACTGTTCCACGGAGCAGATAACCAATGGATCTTGACCCAAGGTCAGGGTGAGCAGCGTGCCAAGGAGATCTTCAATCCAAGTAGTATCACCAGACCTAGTTTCGGGACAAAATTTCACGGCTCGCCGCTCGCCTCAGAATGTAGCAGCAACGTCTTGAAAGAGTTATGACGTCGAATCCAGCGAAGCACGACAAAGAGCGTCGCGCCAAAGGGAGCGAGCCAGACCCAAAAATTCTGATAAGACACTACATCGAGAACGGACGTTAATCCGCGGAGACCGCTGTGTTGCACAATCGGGGCTGGCTGCAGCACATCAAGTTCTCGGGCGTGCGCTGGCTCAATCACCACAGCAACATCTGCACTATTTATTCCCGAGGCACCAGCAACGATCGCTGAAATTTTCGTCGAATCAATCATCTCGGAAGAATCCGCGACCACCAACACCGACGCCGTACCCCGGGGCACTTTATTCTTCGTTTCAAACGAAAGCATCTCATGGGTGGGAGAATTCAAGTGTACTCGAGCCTCAAGCACTCCCTTAAACGTGAGCAGTGTCGCCTCGAGTTCCAAGCTGAGCTTTCTTTCATAGCGAAACTGTCGATCTTCCCTGCTGCTCACAAGCGACGGCGCGTCAAGCGGCTGGCTTCTGCCAGTATTGAAAACTCGCGCGTCGGCAAGTAGCTGTAGCGCCTTGCCGGCGTCGTGTTCGGCGATATCGAGGAACCAACGTGCATCGGCCTGTTGGTGCTTTCGCGCTTCAAGGCCGGCAGAATGCAGCCGTGCAATAAGCCGATTCGCTTCAAATTCCGAGAGATCATGGAGCAGCTCCTCGCGGCACCCACACATTACTAGTAGCAGAGCGCCAAGAAGGAGCCGAGCAGTTAAGTATCTATTTGTTTTCATCACACCAAAAAGCTTTGTAGTAGCGTTGACGAAGCAGGTTTAGCGCCCGCAGGTGAAGTCTTGATACCCATGACTTCGAATAATTCTTCGATCGCTTCGCAATCTCAATGAACGAGCGGCCCTTAAAATAATAAAGCTCAATTACCTCGCGCTCTTTAGGCGGTAGCGACTCAACGAGGGCAAGACACAGCGACGCATTTTCACGGGCAAGCAGAACGTCTTCAGGATTTTTGGCCGGCGTCACTTCAGCCATCTCTTGCTCCGTGTCTAACACGCTTAGCCGATACACCAGCGCACTTTTTGCAGCGTACTCAAAGAGGTGCGCAAGCCGCTGCTCTCTCTTAAGTTTTCTGGTAGTAGTATTATGCGTAAGCTTTTCAATGGTGGCCCTGTCATCGCGCAACGAATCAACGCCCTCGAGCGCCCGAAGAACCTGGTATGCTGGGGGAGGAAGCTCAGATGACCTTCGAAGGCAGTCGATTATTGCTCCGCGTACCCGAAGAAACGCAAATGTGCGAAATTCCCCCTGCGACGGCTCATACCGCTCGGCTGCTTCGACAAGCCCTAAGTACCCGGCCGCACGAAGCTCATCGCGCAGTTCAATGGGCACGGCCATTGTGCGAATAATTCTCCTGACCAGGCTTTCGACCAGCTTACCGTACTTGGCAATCAGGCTGTCGCGAAACGAATTACTTCGGGTCACCATGCAATCTATTGATTCCATACTATCCTGAGCCGAGAAAGCTTTTTCCATTGGCTACGAAAGCTACTCTTGCATCGAATTCCACTTGCCTATTCGTGGAACCGGAAGGAAAGTTTCCTGTTATTTTTGAGTGTCCTACCTAATTGAAACAACTCGTGATTTCGCCATTTCCTCAACACTTAGTTGAGCCTTTTGACAGCTCGGTGGTAAGTTCGCACAGTCTACAAGCACAAGGGATCGGTTTATGGGGTTTCCACAGGTTCGAATGAGAAGACTTCGGCAGTCCGCGATGTTGCGGGCAATGGTCCGTGAAACAAGAATCGCCGTCGATAATCTAATGATGCCTATCTTTTTGGTGCCGGGCAGTAATGTAAAAAAAGAGATTTCGAGCCTTCCCGGCTGCTACCATCTTAGCGTCGATATGGCGGTTGAGGAGGCAAAAGCGATCCGTGATCTCGGCATCCCCTCGGTACTGCTTTTCGCAGTGCCGGAATATAAGGATGAAAAAGGCTCTTCTGGTTGTGCCGATAACGGCATTGTGCAGCGGGCCGTCCGCGCAATGAAGCAAGATGTTGCGGGCCTCTGCGTAACTACTGATTTATGTTTCTGCGAATATACTTCACATGGCCACTGTGGCGTGATTAATGCAGGTGATGTCGACAATGATCCGACCTTAACTATGCTCGTTGAGCAGGCGCTTTCACACGCCAGAGCTGGGGCAGATATTATCGCGCCAAGCGGGATGATGGATGGATGTGTGGCCACACTTCGCGAGGGCCTTGACTCTGCCGGCTTCCAGAATGCAGTCATCATGAGCTACGCGGCGAAATATGCCTCGGCGTTCTACGGCCCTTTTCGTGAGGCAGTTCAGTCATCACCGCAATTCGGCGATCGCCGGAGTTATCAGATGGATCCTTCAAATCTTCAACAGGCACTCCGTGAAGTTGAACTAGATATTGAAGAGGGCGCAGATATTGTCATGGTCAAGCCAGCGATGGCGTTTCTCGACGTAGTTCGCGAAGTGAAGACCCGTTTCGGCGTTCCGACTGCCGCGTATAACGTCTCCGGAGAATATGCCATGGTCAAGGCCGCTGCGCGCCTTGGCTGGATAGATGAAAAACGGATAATGTTTGAGCTGCTTACTTCAATTCGCCGCGCCGGAGCCGACATCATAATTACTTATTTTGCGAAGGATGCCGCGGCCTTGATTGCGAAGGGTGAGCCCGTTTTATAGCCCTTGAATTGATGAACATTCTATTCTTGGCAAATTCAGCCTGAAGTTGAAATCACACAGGAGCCGCAGACGTAAGGAGTACACCTACTCCGATTTTATTAGCGATCAGAGAAAAATCATATTGATGCTCGCCGCTCCGCCGCATACTCTTATTATACATGGCGTTATGGCATAAATTGTACTCAGTCGCGCAGCGTGTTCGATTACCACTGGTTATCGCCGTGCATATCGCGCTATTCGCCGGAAGCTATCTTGCGGCGCTCCTTTTGCGCTTCGATCTTGATATCGAGGAGTCCTTTGTCCAGCGCGCCCTGCTTTTACCTATCCTTGTCCTCGTGCTTACCCGATTTGCAGCATACACCTGGTGGGATCTTAACCGAGGCTCGTGGCGCTACGCATCGACTCGCGATCTGCTGACCCTGGTCAAGGCCCATGTCGCCTCTACGACGGCATTTGTCGCGGTGGTTGCTTTAGCGCGGATTCCTGACGTGCCTCGTTCGGTTATTCTTATCGACTTCGGACTCTCGCTCTTTTTGAGCGGAGGGTTACGCTTTATGGTTCGAATTGCCAGCGAACGCTTTGCCAGCAGAAATCCTGAGTTTTCAGGGATTCGCGAGGTAGTCATCTTGGGTGCCGGCGATTCAGGGCATCTGCTCGTAAAAAATCTCCTTAGCCAAAAACGGATAATGTACCGCCCGGTCGCGGTCCTCGACGACAGTGAGCGGCTACAGGGGAGCAAGGTTGACGGCGTTCCGGTATGTGGCACCCTTTCGGAACTCGAGGCGACATTGCTTCGACTTCCGCGAGTCTCAGCGGTAATCGCCGCTATTCCCTCGCTTTCATCGGAAAAGATGTCGCGAATTCGCGGCACCTGCACCGCGCACGACGTGCCCTTAAAGCGGCTTCAGTCGTTTGAAGATATCGCCTGTGCCGACGCACTTTCGACAACACCCTTTCTTTCCATCGAAAGCGTGCTTGAAAAAGAGGTTGATATCGAGCACGAAAGTGAAATTCGTGAGGCGCTTTCCGGAAAACGAATTCTGGTTACCGGAGCCGGCGGCTCAATCGGCTCGGAGTTGGTGCGCCAGATTTTGCCATTTGGCCCTGCCGAGCTCACGCTCGTCGACATGAATGAATACAATCTTTTTCGAATTGAGCGCGAACTCTCCGGACGACATGACGACACAGTGAAACATTTCTGCCTGGGCAATATTTGCGACGCACATCGGCTACAGTCAATTATGAGCCAAGTACATCCACAAATCGTTTTTCATGCTGCAGCCTATAAACATGTACCCTTGATGGAGGCAAACTGCTACGAGGCTTTTTGTACGAACGTACTCGGCACACGAAACACACTACAGGCCGCATGGCGTTGCGGGGCTGAACAATTCGTGATGATCTCAACTGACAAGGCAGTAGATCCAAGCAGCATTATGGGTTGCACGAAACGTATCGCCGAAGCCCTGACGCAATCGTATCATAATGCGTCGCGCACTGAAGGCAGCGAATTGAAAACTGCGGTGGTCCGCTTTGGTAACGTGATCAACAGTAATGGCTCTGTAATTCCGCTTTTTCGCGAACAAATTCTGAGCGGTGGTCCAATTACCGTGACACACCCTCAGATGGAGCGTTTTTTCATGTCAATTCGCGAGGCGGTGCGCCTTGTACTTACTGCCGGCATCTTAGGAACACACGGGGAAATTTACCTGCTCGATATGGGCAAACCGATCAAGATAGTCGATGTCGCGCGAAAAATGCGCGCGCTTTATGGCCGTCGCGACATCCCAATTGTGTTCACTGGAATCCGTCCCGGAGAGAAATTGAGCGAAGTACTTACCGATCTGACCGAAGAGCAGGTGAGTACTACATATCGTAAAATTCGCAAGCTCCAGTCGAAACATGCGCATCCCGAGACAGTTCGGCAATGGGTCGAGAGTTTCGATCAGACCCTGCGCTCACTTCCGGATGAAGTTATTGCAGAGGAGATTCGGCTACAGGCGCGCATGCTCTCTGGACGGGCAAGCAGCGCGCTTTTTCAGGGAATTCAGGTCGCATAGTGCAGATAACACTCCGATAAGAATAGGAGAGGCGCGGAGAGCCGCACGAACGGCAATTAAAAGTAGCGATCGGTCGCCGCGCAGCTTGAAGATTGATCTTCCAGCGGAACGGAATAGCTACGAGAGAAACGCCCCGGAATTACAATTCCGAAGCGAGCCACAGTATCACAGAGCGTGCATCGAATACGTACATTCGTGGTCAAATTAATTGCACGCTTATTGTCATCATAAGGTGAACTCGCAACCGGCGGATACTCGGCAATCAAAAGCTGTAATGGCTGGCCCGCGTTGTCTTCGTAGGTACTCATATCCACATCAAATCGAGTCATTGTCGCCATAAACGCCGAGAACCCAGCGCGGTTGCATTCCGAAGTTCGGATTGCTGCAGCTCGTCCGGCTTGGCGCAGTGCTTCACTAATCACCAACGTGCTGTAAAGCACCTGCATTGCGCTAATCGCCGCAAGAACTAAACCTAGAAAAATTGGCAGCGCGATTGCCGCTTCGAGAAGACTTGCACCATATTCGGTCTGAGACGTGGCCTTATTCAATGAAGCGCAGCGCATGGCCCTCCCCCCGCTTCAGAAACATCCTTCTTCGACTCAACATAAAAAAGCGCACGCGCGCTTTTTGGAAACGCCAGCGAAGTCAAAAAGCTGCCCCGCTCCGGATTGAGCCTCTGCAAAGTAAGGAGAAACCCATACACATTTGTATCGTTTATCCGCGATCGCACAAGCTTGGGAAATCTCCCCACAGAGGTAAGCTCACGGTAACTATTCATTAGATCGCTGTCGTTGATATCAACTTTTTGTAGACGAATTCCGTATCGATTCGGATTCGCGCCAAGCGACGCAAGCGCGGCCCGAGTTTGCGCTTCTATGTGCTCACAAATAGTGTGCGCTGGACCGACATCGGGATTCTGGTAACCGGCGGTGTTTCGTGCAGCGATGCGTGCTGCTTCAGCTAGATTGGCGTATTCGCGATATCCCCTTCCATATTCAACTATTATTCCAATACAAAAGATCAGTACCCCAGCAATAACTGAAAACTCGATCATGAAGCCGCCGCGCTCGCGAATTGGCTCCGAATGATTATTTTGATTGCAGCTACGAAAAAGCCCTCGGCATCCTGCCATCGCGCTTCAGATCCTCCGGTTAACGGCGCTCCAGAATCCCAACCTATTGAATTTCCTTGAAGTTCTCTCGCGAGAACTTGATTCCGCACCCTGTATTTCTAGTTATCCTCGTTTTGCGGGGAGATGCGACATAAGAAGATTTGTCACCGCTTCGTACGCGCCCGCTTCTTAGCGCAAGGGTCGCTGCGAAACGTGAGTGTTTCCAAGCTAGAAAAGTATTCTTGTTCGAATATTCGTATCGAGTCGCTCGATACTTTCAACAATGCCACGCGAAAGCGTTTTGTCGACATCCATTATCAAATAGCCAACATCATTCCTCGTACCAAGATACTGCGCACGAATATTCCCGCCTGCTTCTGCAATCAATTGGGTAATATCACGTAACACCCCAGGAACATTCTTATGAATGTTGAGAATACGGTGACTATTCACAAGGAGTGGAAGCTCCATTTCAGGAAAGTTTACTGCACCAGTTGTACTGCCCGTGTCCGAATAGCGAATTAATTTATTAGCCACCTCAAGAGCGATATTTCGCTGCGCCTCTTCGGTGCTCCCGCCTACATGCGGGGTAAGAATAACATTATCAAGTCCACAAAGCGGCGACTCGAACCGCTCGCCATTTGAATTGGGCTCGCTTGGAAAGACATCAAGCGCTGCGCCGGCGAGATGTCCGCGCTTTAGCGCATCGACAAGCGCATCAATCTGCACTACGGTGCCACGGCTCAAGTTCAAAAGATATGCGCCTTTCTTCATTAACCCAAGCTCCTCGGCACCAATCATCTCGTATGTTGCGGGAGTTTCGGGCACATGCAACGTCACAAAATCCGAGCGCTGTAAGAGATCCTTGAGTGACGAAACTTGTTCAGCGGTGCCGAGCGAAAGCTTTGCGGCAATATCGTAGTAAAGCACGCGCATGCCAAAAGCCTCGGCCAAAAGCCCAACCTGCGGTCCGATATGGCCATAGCCAACAATACCTAGGGTCTTGTTACGAACTTCGTAACAGCCAACAGCAGCCTTGTCCCACTCGCCTCGATGAAGCTTTAAGCTTTTGTGCGCGGCCTTTCTTGATAACATCACTACTTCTGCAAGCGTAAGTTCAGCAACGCTTCGGGTATTGCTAAATGGAGCGTTGAGCACCAAGACTCCTGCGGAAGCCGCGGCGTCAATTTCGACCTGATTTGTACCGATACAGAAACAGCCGACGGCGAGCAGATTCTTCGCTTCGGAAAGCACGGACTGTGTGACCTGAGTCTTGGAACGTATCCCCAGGAAATGGACATTCTTGATCGCCTTCTTTAGCTCATCTTCGGGCAGCGCGGGTTTTAATAGCTCCACATTGCTGTAACCGGCCTCGCGAAAGCGCTCGACAGCCACCGGATCGATTGCTTCCAAAAGCAGAATTTTAACTTTTTCCTTAGGAAATGAGAGCTCTTGCGCCATAATGCCCTTAACAATAGTAAGGCTGAGTACGGATTGCAAATTAGCCCAAAAAGGCTTTGTGGCGAGACCTTAAGATAGGGTCTCCCGTAGTATCCTGAGCATCTATTATAATACTGCCAGGTTCTTAAACTCACTTGGAGAAGGTCGAGAAAATGTATCAATCTTTACTGCTGCTCGCACTTATTCTGCTTTCTCATCCCGAACTAGTGTCTGCCTCGAAGCAGTATCGCTGTTATGGCATGGTGCAGTATCGGCCCTGTGATCCCAATCCACCTCCCGAGCGGCCGGCTATGCGCCGCCGCCCTGACCCTCGAGCGCATTTTAATATTGATACTGCAAATCTCAAGTATGCCAAAGTTTTGAGCTCGAACCTGAAGAAGGTCTCAGCAATGGACGGAGTCTGGGGTGGAAGGGTTGAAGGAAACGGCACGGTGCATTTGGAGCTGCAAATTTATCGAGGCGGGGCATTAGAATCAAAGCGTTATATGGGCCATGTTCCGCTTAAGAATAAATCAACAGCATTTCGTTTCCGATCGGTGATGCCGAATGGACCGGCCTGGAGCTGGAAGATCGTCGCTTCAGCGACTTAGTGGCGACTCCGGATGTTTCTCCTGATGCAATTGTTTTTAAAAGGGCGAGTACCCCGTGCGCGTCAGTTCATTAACCCCAGGTATTCTTCCCCCGTCTCTGTGACCTCCGTGTCTCTGTGGTTTAAATACTCTAGAAACCACAGAGACACGGAGGTCACAGAGTAGCGGAAAAAGCTACGCACACTTAATGGGTAGTTACCCCGTCCGCTTTAACTCATTGAAAGTCATCAATTTTTCATCCTGCTGCTACGAGAAAGCAGGTTTGACTATTGCCTGCTTAGGAGTATCATTAGCTAGTTCATCTTCAGCGCCATTCAAAGGAAGTTTAGGCAGTGATTGTCGAAGGTATTAATACACCTCAAAATGAATCCGTAAGCGAACAGCCCGAGCTTGATCGCGAAGGCTTACCCGCGAGAGAAAAATCTCCAAGAACACAAGTTCATTCTAGAATAGGCGCGGCCTCGCCTCTCGTTGAGGTCATTTTTAGACATTCCCGTGCGCTCACCGGCTATCTCTTCCGGCGCGGCAGAGATGAACAGAGCCAGGGCAAAGTGGTGGCCGAAGGACAGGTAGTGCCTAGGACCTTTGTCAAAGTCGGCCAGGTAGTGAACAGTGCGCTCAAGAGTGGGGATGACCGCTCACTCTCACTCGGCACTGCAATGTCAAAATTTTTTAGACTGCCGCCAGAAGATTATAAAAATAATTGAGCGCGAACAGATTAGTTCCTCACGTTAGCAAACCATTACCCTACCCTCTTGATTGTACGCCGCGTAAGGCGACTTTTAATGCGATGCGAGCGCCATCGCGCCAGACACATTTCTGAATATCACAAGCCGATACTTTTTATCGGCTGCACTCCCCTTTTCCACCTTACTTATGGTACACTTAACAGATGGTGTTTGCTGCTGATACGACGAGCGATCGTCTAGTCCATTACATACGAAAACATGCCCCCTTTTCTGTTGTCGAACTCGGCACGAGATTTGCGCGTGAAGGCCGAGTCCTTGAGTCGAGTAAGATTGGCGAAGAGGTTCGTGCGATCGTACGAGATGACGGCGACGTCGCACATTCAGTATCCCTGCAAATTATTTCTGATCACGAGGTCGAATCAAATTGTTCTTGCTCTAGTCGGGAGGATCTTGTTGAACAGTGGTGCCCTCATGTCGTGGCGCTTGTACTTCGCGCGCATGAACTAGGATTTTTTACCGCATCAAGCGGCTTCGCGGCGAAAGAGTCAACATATCGCTTAAACACGAGCTCTTCGGCTGAAATTGCTGCGATACTTGCGGAGTTACCGCTGGCCACAACCGGTACAACACCTATACGCTCGCTGCTCAAGGTTACTGTCGAGCTAGAAACTTCAACGGATAGACTTGGCGTCAAAATCTTTTTCGATGGCACCCCTCAAACACCGGCACTCTTTGAGGGGTTCCGCGTACATTCGCGACGAGCCCTCGACAATATATTACTGCAAATTCTTGAGGAAGAAGGTTCTTGGGACGATCTGGGGCAGCGCTGGTACATCAACTCGAGCAGCGGCATAGAGATAGTCCTTGGCCTTGTTGAAGAGTATCAAGAACATGTGCATCTTACGAACGGCAACCGAGTGCATTGCGCGCATGAACTGATCGACGCGCGTGTTGAGGTCGAATGGCATCAAGCATCGGTCTCGCTAAGCATGACGTGGCTACTTCCAGACGGCACGCAACGCCCAAAACAAGAGCAGATTCTTGGCACAGGACCATTTTGGGTTGCCCTCGATAATGTCATTTACAAGCTTTCTGCCCGCGCGGCCCGGATAGCCTCAATTTTCCCACATGCTCCTCATCTTACCTTTACGCGCACGCAGGCTGCGCCACTTCTCGAAGTTCTGAATCAGAATCCAAATCTTGCGTCGGTAGTTTCGGTATTGAATCCCGCCGAGCAGCCCGAGGCCATGGTTGCAGAGCCCTCACCGCGCCTTACCCTGACCCGTATTGACGAAGGCGTAGAACATTTTAGTTCAAAGCCAGCGATCTCGATTCGCGCGCAGATGGACTTCCGCTATCCTCCATCACCGAGCGGCAAAAATTTGATTTACCTCCCGAACCGATCCAAGGAGCAGGAATGTTTCGATATCCTTGGGAAAGCTGGCTTCGTCGCGCTGGCCTCGAAAAGCAGCTTCACGGTAAGCGGTGACTATGCCCTCGATCTTCTTAGTGAGGGCGCGAAACGTTTTCCAAAAGAGTGGGACATCGAGGGTCTTGATGCGCTACGAAAAGGCTCGCGATTCGTCGAACTCTCGCTCAACGTCAATCTAAGTTCACCGGGAAGTGTTGAGGCCAAGGGAGCAGAGAAGAAACGAAGTGTCGTTGATTGGTTCGACGTGCATGTCTCACTCACGCAAAATAACGCCACTGTTCCAATAAGCACGCTTTTTAAAGGAAGCCGTTCCGACAGCGATCGCTGGATGCAGCTCGATAGTGGTGCGTATGCCCGGGTGCCGGGCGGAAGTCTGGGGCATCTCAAGACGACTCTGGGTCTGCTCGATGGTAACTTCAAATTGAGCAATGCGATTCGCTCACGACTTTCGATGGCGCAAGCATTCAATTTGAGCCGCATCAGCGAAGTCGGATTTAAAGTCTCGCTGGATGAGCGTCTCCGTGAAGTTGCTAAAAAGCTCGAAGACTTTCACACGATTCGTAAGCTCAAAGTCAGCAAAGGGTTTCATGGGAAGCTTCGTAACTACCAAGAAGAGGGCCTGAGCTGGCTCTATTTCCTGCATGAATTATCACTAGGTGGCATTCTCGCCGACGAGATGGGGCTTGGGAAAACAGTGCAGGCACTCTCGCTGATCCAGTACTTGAAAGACCGCAAAATGCTCAAGCATCCAGTGATGATCGTTGCTCCAACCTCGGTTATCACTAACTGGACGTATGAAGCGAAACGGTTCGCGCCGCAACTAAAAGTGTTGTTGCTCCATGGCGCTCAGCGCAAAGCACATTTTGCTGAGATCGCCGAGTATGACCTAGTAATTACTTCGTACGCTCTTCTCAGGCTGGATCGGTACGAGCACGAAAAAGTCGAGTTTGACTACGTTATTCTCGACGAATCCCAGAACATTAAAAATCCCGATGCGGCAACCACCAAAGCGGCGAAAGCACTACGCGCACACCATCGCTTGGCCCTCACAGGTACACCGACCGAGAATCGCCCACTCGAGCTTTGGTCGATTATTGATTTCTTGAATCGCGGATATCTCGGCTCAATCGATTACTTCCGAAACTATGTTGAAAGGCCGATTCTCGAGGCGACGACTGACAACAGTGTTGCCGAGTTTCTCCATTCGAAGATTCGACCCTTTGTGCTTCGCCGAAAGAAAGCTGAAGTTGAGCGAGATCTTCCGCCGAAAGTTGAGTCTGTGCTTCATGTGGAGATGACCGAGTCGCAGCAGACTCTGTATCAGGCTATTTTGAACGAAGTACGGCCGCGAGTCTTCGACGCTATTAAGGAAAAGGGCGTGCGCGGTGCGAGCATTTCAATCCTTGCCGCGCTGCTTCGGCTTCGTCAGGTCTGTAATCACCCAAATTCGATTGACTCGCTAAAACACCTACCCGGATATGAGTCTGGAAAGTTTAACTTACTCAAGGAGCTGGTCACCGAGGCAGTAGAGAACGGCCGAAAAATTCTTCTTTTTAGTCAGTTTCGTGAGATGCTCAATATTATTCGGCGTTGGCTAGAAGAATCCTCGATTAATCATCTCTACCTTGACGGCTCAACGAAAAATCGCCAAGAACTGATCGACCAGTTTAATTCTGACGAAAAGGTACGGCTGTTCCTTATCAGTCTGAAAGCTGGTGGTACCGGACTTAACCTCACCGCCGCCGATACTGTTATCATTTATGATCCCTGGTGGAATCCAGCAGTTGAAGGTCAGGCCGTGGACCGCGCGCACCGTATTGGACAATCAAAAACGGTGTCGGTATATCGGTTGGTAACTGAGAACTCGGTCGAACAGAAAATTATGGATCTCAAAGCCAAGAAGGCAAAGATTGTCGAGGCATTATTGCAAAGCGAAGAATCTATGTCTGTGCTCAAACTTTCGAAGGGCGACCTGGAGCAGATCTTCAGTCCACTTCCGAAGGAAGAGTAGGGATGCGCTCTTAAGAGCGCTGTTTAAGCTGCCGGAGTATCCGGGAGCTTATGCTTATGAACGTTGTGAATCTTAATCTTCGTGACTAGCTCAGCTGAGTGAATTCGCCCGCCGAAGACATCATAGATCTCTTGAATGAAATCTCCGGCCTGCTCAACTGAATTCACTTCGAAACTCAATTCGTAGTCCCAGGAACCCAGACATCTCACAAATTCGAAGACGTTGAAGTGGGTTTTTGCGAAGGTAAAGAGATCCAAATAAAACTGCTCGTCGTTATATCGCGAAGTAATGAGGACTCGATACGGAATATAGCCAAGTGAAGTGGTATCGACTTCGTACGCATAGCCCAAAATAACTCGTTGCTCGATGAGCTGCGCAACTCGTCGACGAGTATTTGCCTCTGACGCGCCCACTGCGTTTCCCAATGTCTGATAGGAATCGAGCGGGCTCAAGAAAAGCCGGTTTAGAATCTGACGATCTAGCACGTCGAGTTCTACTCGCGCTTCCGATATCTTTCGACGAATCGGCGAACCGTTTCTTGCTGACGGCACACCAAGAAACTTCCCAAAATTCGTCCACTCGCATCGTATGGCGAATGCCGAAACTATCCCGGCGCCAGAAAGTGATTTAGAAATACGGGTCATAAGCGTATCAACCGGAAGCACGGTTTGGGCAAACAGCGAAAGAGTCCACTGATATTTTCCCGACAGCTCTGCCAAATATCCGACGCCGCTTGAAGCGCAAACCCGAGAAAGCTTTTCCCGAGTACCTTTTGTCGCGCCCTCAATTCTAAAAAAGACACAAAAATCAGTCAGCCCAAGAACATGAGGATCGACAATTAAAAAGGGTGTAATAATTTTTCGTTCGGTGAGCTGCCTAATCGAGTAGCGTACCGAATGGATTCTGGCCTTCGACAGTCTCGCGACTTCCTGCGCCGTCGACCGCGCCGACAGCTGCAGCGCGTAGAGAATTCGTATTTCTTTTGGAGAAAGCTGCACCGACATTACTGTGTGATTACGTCATAAATAGCTACTAAATGACTAATTGTAGCATAGTTTTGCATATATATGCTATTTTTCGATAGACCTACACTTCAATGAATCCTTCTGACATTAGCCAAAGCAAGGAGCTGGAGTATGCATCACCATCTACAGAGAAATTGGGCACGAAACATAACCCTCAGTTCAGAATCCTTTGAGCTTCCTCGGAATATCCAAGAGATTCAGCGCTCGATAAAAGAAAGCAGCGCATGTAAAGCGGTGGGAACCAGGCACTCTTTCAACACAATTGGAGATACTAAAGGTACGCATTTCTGCTCCGAATTTCTCAGCACACTGAGGAGTATCACACCAAGCGAAAACTCAGTTGATATACATTCCGGCGTCAGGTACGGCGACATCTGCCCGCTAATAAACAGAGCCGGACTTGCATTGTCGAACCTCGCGTCGCTTCCCAACATTACTGTCGTCGGAGCGTGCGCTACTGCGACTCATGGCTCCGGAGATCGCAACAGCATTCTGGCCACCTCAGTACGTTCACTTAGAATTATTAATGGTCATGCAAACGTTGTTGAAATTCGACGAGACGAGAATCGTGATATTTATTTCGGCGCGGTCGTCGGGCTCGGAGCGCTTGGCGTGGTAACCAGTGTAGAGCTGGACTTAGTACCAACGTTTACTATTACGCAAAACGTGGTGCATTCCTTTCATCTTAGGCACGCAATCGACATGTTCGACCACATAATGTCAAACGCTTATTCGGTAAGCATTTTCACGAATTGGAAAAATCCCGAAGCAAACCAGATCTGGTTTAAACGTAGAGACGATGACCTCGAATTGCGCCACTTCGAGGCTGCGATGGTAGGCGGCATCGCGGCCACACAAAATTTACATCCTGTGCCAGGTTCCTCGGCGGAACCATGCACCCCGCAGCTATTCGAGCCCGGCCCATGGTTTGAAAGATTACCTCACTTTAAACGAACCCACGCCGCAAGTGTAGGAGAAGAGCTGCAAAGCGAGTACTTTGTCCCGCGCGAGCATGCAAAAGCGGCTCTAAAAAAAATCGAGCAATTAAAGAAAGTAATTAGTCCTCTCCTGTTTATCTCCGAAATTCGTACAATTGGAGCAGATAACTTTTGGATGAGTCCATGTTACGGTCGGCACTCCGTAGGAATACATTTCACCTGGAGAAAAGAGCCTGAGGCAGTCCTTGAGACGCTACCCCTCATCGAGCGCGCCCTTGCGCAGTTTCATGCGCGCCCGCACTGGGCAAAACTTTTCACCATGACCCCCGAGAAGCTTCAAAGTCTCTATCCAAAACTACAAGATTTTAGGCGACTTGTGAAAAGATTTGACCCAGCGGGCAAATTTCGAAATGAATTTCTTGAGCGATATGTCTTGCGCTAGCGAAGCTCTATTGATTTGGATTATAGCGGTTAAGATAGGCGGTTATGTCCGCGACATCTTGTGTCGAATAGCTATCGGAATATGGTCGCATCTGCGGCTCATTTGTGAACGAATTCAAAATTTGCTGATACGTCCTATTTCGTTTGTCAGAGTCGCTGGTCTTGGAATGACATCCCATGCAGCCATTCTTAAAAACGTTTTCGCCACGTGTTTCGTTGCCACGCAGCGGTGCAGGTATTCCGAAACAGGCGGTATTTCGACTACTATCAAAGCAGCCGGCGCTTCGCGTTGGCAAGGGCGTCGGCGAACCACTTGGAGACTCTTGCGGAATCGCGTTACACGCAGGCATTCCCACGGCGTTCTTTTTCTTAAGCACCGCAATTTTCTTCTTGAGTGTTGCTACTTTTGAACTGCTCGCTGTCTTTAGTTGTTTTTGAAGTTTCTTTCTTTGGTCAACAAACGAAGTAAAGGTCATACCACGCATACTTCCAACAACCCACGCCGAGTTCACCCGGCTACAGAACATTGCGCCCTGATCGGTTTCAACTTGCACCAAAGCTGACTGCATCTGCGTTTCGGCGCGCATGGGCAGTCCGACGCTTAGGAGAAGCGCCGCGCAAAATATTGCGGCAAAGCTACAATAAGAACCGAGAAGTTGCACGTGTGATGCCTGCCTCCTAAAGCATTATTCCGGGGGAATTTCGCACAAACCCGGGAAACACTACTGCTGGATCAAACCCCATTTTTTGGGTCAGGTCTGCATAGACGTCGGCAATCGCCACTTTTGCATCAACACTATTTTGCGTGCGAAGCAGATCGGCGGATTCTACCGGAACACCATAATGACCGCCGCGGACACCACCGCCCATGACGAATGCAACACTGCCATCACCATGATCGAGGCCCTTGTTACCATTTTCGCGGTTAGTACGCCCGAATTCGCTGACCACACATAGTGCAATCTCATTCCAATTGCCTACGCGAATACAGTTGGCGCGGAATGCGGCGATCGCATCATTTAAGTCTCTAAGCAAACGTGATTGACCGGCAGGGGTATTCACGGCCTGTCCCGCAGGATCCGAATCCGCATGCAGATCGAATCCTCCAGTCGACGTGAAAACCATGCGTGTCGGGAAATTCACAAGGGCGATAAACGCATCACGGAGCTGATTTCCAAGCGAGGTATTCGGAAACGCCGGATTCAGTGTCGGCGTCGTCGCCGCGCGTGCGGCGGCGACCTGCTGTACCGCTCCTTCGATCTCTCCCCATGATTTTTGTACCGCAACCTGCTCGGGATTTACGCCGGCTTGGGCAACCGTCGCAAAACCGGTGGCGAGGCGAAAACCGGACTCGCCGTTCACCGTACCGTTGAAGCCATAACGTGCTAGATCGGTAGTTTTGAAGCATCGGAAGTCGGTCGGCAATCCGAACTCTCCAGTACGGGTAAAGCTGCTACCACCGCGCAAGTCCGCCAGCTGATACGAATCATTGAAGTAGGCCTTGGCAAGTCGCTGCATCCAACCGCTCTTCTCATTCGATTTTCCATCAGCGATTCCGCGCGCAAAATGAAATGTTGCAATTTCATGAGATCCACTATTCGCGACGGGCACACCCGCGGACATAATTACCGCAAGCTGGTTTGCAGAATATGCCGACGCAAACTCTGTGAGCCGATTATGTACAGTAAATTCGCTGGCTCCAAGAGGAAGGCGCGCTGCGACAGGAACCGAAAGGGTTGGCCGTATCTGCTGAAAGGTGCTCATAAACGCACTATTGCCAGTTCGTTCATGGGTCAAAAACCAATCCATTCCTCCTGAGAGAAAGATCTGTACGACCTTCAAACCCGACGCCGGTGCGGCGGCGGCGTTCGGCACAAAAAATTGCGGTATATACGACCCTGCGGTCACCGCCGCCGATCCCGCGCCCACTACCCTCAAAAAGTCTCTTCGCGACATCTTGCTCATGATCACATTCTCCACGTAGTTATTTGGTTATAAAGTCCGGCCACATTGCCATGATCAGATATAGGTACACGCCCTTTCCTGACCGATGGTTCGCGTCGGTATTATTGTACGCCCGATTGGTGTACGTCGTACCGTTATAAGTTCTATCGAGGAACTGCTTGGTCTGGCTGAACTGGCTTGCGTTTGGTGTTACTCCAAGCCGCGCGCTCACGAAGCTAATTGCCTCGTCGGAATTCGCGGCAGCTGGCGGCAGAATAGACAGGGTGCTCCAGCCAGTCAGTCGTCCAGTCGCCTGCGTGTCACTTAACGTGTTTGCCACCATGTTCGATGAGAACATCAGGGCGTCATTGCTCGTCCAAGTACCACGATCGAAGTAGAATACCGTCGGCGGATTCGTCGTTGCAAAGCCCATGCTCATGATATCGGCTTCGCGATTCTGGATGTTGACGCCAACCTCTTGTGCCTGATCGCCAATATCGCCTCGCGCCAATTCAAGACCGCGCATAATTTCAACGCCAAGTTGGAATGAGTTCTTGGCTATCTTGTTACTATAGTTCGGATGGTAGAAAGCCTTCGAGCTTAAGAGCATCGCCATCGGACCATCAAGCTTGAACTGCGCTTCTTTGATAATTCGCGCAAATTCGTTGACCAGCTCTTTGGGCGGTTCGGGAGTCACATACCATTTCAAAAGTTCCGTGGCGATATAGGTCGCCGCCGCAGGATGGCTTGCGAAGATTCCACGCACCACATCCTCGTCGGTCTGCGCGGTGAAAGCCCAAGGATTCCCCTCGAAGATTACTCGCGGCGTCGGATCATGGTCAGCTGCGCTGTACACTGAACGCCAATACAGAAGTCCGTCGCCTCCGACAAGCGGGCTCACACGCCAGCCAGTAAAGCGGGTGGCAATACGATAAATATCCCCCTCTGTACGACGGCCATCCTCTCTGAACTCAACATAGTTCTCAAGAAGCTGTCCGGTCGCGGGATCTAAACGGTGCGTGCCAAGTGAGAAAAGCTCCATTAACTCGCGTGCGTAGTTCTCATTTACGTTGCCGTTAAGATTCTTATCGTTATTGAGATAAAAGAGCATTAATGGATGTCGCCCAATCTCGATTAGATTATTGGGGAGGTCAGGTCCCGCCGCAATCCGGCCAAGGAGCTCCCAATAATCCCACCAAAGCGGGATCTGCGGATTGTTATTGCTGTTGTTGTTCAGCACCTCCGCGCCCACGGTCCAGAGATTGAGGAAGAAGTGGCGGAAGTTCTCACGGAATGGATTATTCGTGTTGACCGCTTGATCAAGCACTGCTCGGCGATATCCCTGCGTACTGAAGTTGTTTCGTGTCTGGGTATTCAGATTTCCAAGGGTATTATCAAAACGATCTTGCACACGATTAGCAAGCGTTGAGGACTCTGCCTTGCTTGCCATGAAATCGGCAACCGCAGCCGCAATGCCCTGGGTAAGCCCTAGTTGAATTGTCGCCTCTTCCTTTGTGCTTACACCGAATCCAGCTTTCTCCATGAGGTAGCGAAGCTGCTCACGAGTCGGAGTACCGATCGGATCGAGAGAAAACTCATCGGGAAGCTTAGGTCCGCTCTTGTTTTCGGGAACACAAAGGAGCGTCTGTGCCGCAAGCAAGGCCTTCTTCACTTTCAACTTTTTCTTAAATGACTTCTTCTTTGAAGACGGCGCGAGCTTAAGGCGCTTCTTCATCACTCTAATATCTTCTGCGAGTGTGATAAACTTCCCGCCCTTTACTGAACGGCCAGGCACCCAGTTACCGCCTATCGATCCACACAGCGCGTTGCCTGCTTGGAACGTCTCCCCAACGGTTACGGCTTTTGGCTTTAGTGAATTAGTCTTGGTTGCGGCAAGGGCATTTGAGCCAAAGCCAAACATCAACATGGCAGCAAGATACGACGTAGCTCTTTGCATGATACTACTTCCTCGAAATTAAGTTCTGATTGTAGAGAACGGGTAGAAGCTCCACTCGCTCCTCACACGGGAAACCACACCTTGGGGGGAAGCAATCAACGTGCCATGAGAACTATGACCGTGTTTTGGTCGCCGGAACCAATCAAAGTTCCTTTGTAAATTCAATACTAGACAGGTCGAATTACGAGGTTGCGGTCGCTATTAGTAATTTTCTGATTGTAGCGGCCTCCCCGTGTAATACAGGTCCGACTCCGCGCAACAATTTCTCAGAGATTGGACTAGGAAAATACCCGGCTAGGCTTTTTTATTACTAGGTCGCGAAATACCTGCGAGAGTCCCACATTAATTGGCCGGGATATGCACCAATTTCATTTGCCCATAGGGAGGCACCTGCGCCGAGAAAACCTGACCGCCAATCCGATAGAATCCGTGGTAGAATGTTCCCGTTGTATGCGCGAGCTCGGTACTTTGCCCTGAACTGATTGAGTAGCGCCGAAGCGCTTGAAAGCGGCCCTGCCCAGAATCTTGACCAGCCGAGTAAAAAGCGGGGGTAAACTCATCAAGATAATAAACTGTGGGACCAGTCACCACTTCAGTTATGGCGGCACGTGGCGGCTGGGCTATCGCGATGTCTTCTAGCAAGCGCATGGCTTTCCACTCATCCATTGTTGTGATTGGGAGCGAGGTTCTGGCCGCAATTGAAAATAGTCTTAATTCAAATATTCCGGCGCCAGGTGTCTGCTCGGCCAAATACAGCGCATAATATTTACTAAGGTCGACAAGATAAGTTCTCGCATTGGTCCCGGAAATCTGCCAAGACTCGAATGGAATCCTGTTTTCGCTCCCTGGAGTGAGATACTTTGAAAAAGTCTTACCTGCGACCACGTTGTAGCGACGAAGGGTTACTGGTCCCGACGCCGTGCCCGGACAGGGATAATCAAGGATACCAATATAGATATCGTTACTGATCGGCTGTCCGAAACATCTATTCACGTCTGAATTTTCAAATTTCGCAAAAGCCGCCGGCGCATCTTCTCGCGCATACCAGCTGCTAATAGCTGCCTCATCGCCACCCGGCGCGCGGAAGAAGCTGAACCCTCGGAGCTGGTTCATTCGAAAATCCGAGAGCAAGTCATCGCCGAAGAGAGGAAATCCCACAAGCGAAGTGGCCGAGGTGTCCGGTTGATAGCTCGCGCCTTGCAAATAGTCTAGACTTCCGACACTCGCGACGCGCGTGCGAGCCCCCTCAGTACCTTCGTTTTCCACGCGAAGTACGCCAAGTCTTCCCGGTGATGTCGGGAAATAGAAATACTGAAAAAAGCTGTAATCTTCGGGATCGCTTGTAAGCGGCCCGAAAAGTGCATCTTCCTCGCGTCCAAGCGAAATCATCTCATTATTCTGAAGCCCTCCCGAGCCATTATAAAACAGTCGATCTACACGCACGGTGTAGCGCCCCCAAAATCCACCGATTTCAGTTGGCGTGAATACATCGTTAGTCACAAGTATATGGTCGGTAGCTAGCTGTACTCCGTACGGATACATAATCGATGTACGTCCATCCGCACCGAGCTCCTCTCGTTCGAGATTCCAGGCAGTAGTAAATTGCGGCGATTTAATTTCGAATTCACGCGTTTCAGTTGTCGATACATTTGCACGGTTAGTCGTAACTAAACGAACAAGGTAGCGCCCTGACGGGTACAATCCAGAATTGAACGAGAAGCGTGGCGTCACTGTGTCGACCGCACGAGTGCTGATGCCCGTAACTCGAACGTTATCAACCATGCGTATAAAATCGATTGAATAGGTACTCAAGTTTCGGCCTGAAAGGCTAAATTCAAACTGACGAGTCGCCCCTTGTGGAATTGTAACAAAGAGCTCTGGCGACGTAATACGCGAAACCGGTGCCGGGACTCGCGAGCCCATACGCATACGATATGCCGCATTAATAGCTGCGGTAAAATCGGGCAATCCGGCACCTGAGATACCATCGCTTCCCGCAACATAGCGGTCTTGCGCAGTCGTTGTAATTGTCGATCGTACTTGATCAGGATTCAAAGTTGGCGCCGTCGCCACAACCAGCGCGGCTAAGCCTGAAACAAAAGGGGCCGCCATTGAGGTGCCGTTCCACTTCGCATAATAATCTGATGGACTGTCACACTCCTCGGGTGGGACATCGATATTTGGACAGGATATCGTTGACCAGATATCAACTCCTGGAGCGGTCAGATCAACCGCCGATCCAAATTCCGAGAACTCTGCTTTCCAAAGCAATAGTCGCGGCACATTATTAACGTCAGGGTAATAACTGATTGCTGAGGCTGATACCGTGATATTCTCGTCGTGTTTGGCAAAGACACCAAGCGCTGTGTCGACAGACGAATTCCCCGCGGCAAATACAACAACCACACCGAGGGCGCGTGCGTAGCGTACGGCGTCGAGAATCTCATAATCTACATAGTCAGGCTCGTAGATACTTCCCCATGAGTTATTAATCACATCCGCACCGTTGTTCGCCGCATATACTATGCTCGCAGCAAGCCAAGAACTTAGTCCCGATCCTCCATTGGAGAGTCCTTTCACCGGCATAATAATTGCTTGCCGCGCCACGCCTTGGACTCCCGAGCTTTTTACTTTCTGCCCAGCAATTATGCCCGCGACATGCGTGCCATGCCCGAATTGATCGTCTGTATCCCAAGGAATATTTGGAGAAAGACACTCGCTTCCTCCAAACGAATCTAAATCGCAGCTAAAGTTCGCGCCGTAATAGTCGTCGACCACACCGTTATTATCATCGTCGATGGCATTGCCCGGTACTTCCGCAGTGTTCTCCCAAATCGCTCCGACAAGATCGGGATGGTCGTGGTAGACACCAGTATCGACAACCGCGACTATCGGGCGTCGAGTTATCTTGGCGGCGACATCAGTTGGGATGCGCAGGCTCGCGAGGTAACTCTGGTCGAGGGGTGGCTCGCTTCCGGGTGATGGAGCTGGTGCCACCGCTCGCGGCGCGGGAGTTGTCTTCGGGAGAATCTGTTTTATACGGATGAGTGGCTGGCCCTGTTCAATAAGGTTTGCGCTCTTAAGCTGGCTCTGGGCAGTCCGTGCTCGATCCGCCGATGTGAAATGTACATGCCAGGTGCGGTCCATTCTGTCAGTCGGAGCATTTCCAATTCCGCGCGCGGTTCGCTCGGCAAATCGTGTCTTGATACTTGTCAGTCTCTGGGTGAGAGGTCGTTGCGCTAGCTCTTGTGAAAAGCTGCTTAAGCTTAGTGGCCTTGCATCAAAACTTCGACTGATTGCCCCATCGGCGACACCGGCATTTTGAAGGATAGTTAGAATTGCTGACGCGCTCGCAGACGGCTGAAAAGTAAAGCTGCGATCGAGATCAACAAGCGGCATTTTTGCATCTCTGTGCGGGGCGCTCAAGCTTGGTGTAGGTGTCGGCGTCAAGCTCGGAGTGACTGTTGGAGTGCTCGTCGACCAGAAGCTTGGGCTGACCAAGGGCTGCGCAGTAGGTGCAGGGGTTTGCCCAAACGCAGGCGGGCGATAGAAAGCGATCGCTAAAGTGAGACAGGTGGCCAACAGGTTTTTCGTTTTGCGCATACACTCCCCCCAACCTAATACGACGACCACCAAACTTAATAACTTGAGGTCGATAAAACCGGCGAAAGTCCGCTGTCTAGAGCGTGTTTCGAGCTTTTCTCCTGCTGCAAGGTCCCTCTGCTCATCCCCTGTTCGTTTTCTCATGGCGGAGACCGCGCTAAAAAACCTACGATCTGCAATATAAATCCAATATATTTATTGATTTCAAACAGCTACTTAGAGTGATTTTAGATGGGCAAATAGTCTCTCGCTATGTTCTTAGCCGGCGAAAGTTGCCTAGGGTTGATCAATTTTCTAATCTCCTCTGTACAACTTATCACGGTAGAATGGCAAAGAGGTTCTCGCGCAACTCGCCGGGGCTCAACGCAAGCGATGACTTGAAAACAAAATTCACGTCATCGTTTGCATGCACAGACAAGGTTATCTGAGAACACTAATTGGTGTTGGTTAGATAATCCCTGAGGCATCGAATGATGTCATGAAATATGAAATGTTCGATTGCCGCCTCGGCGGTTTTGTTAGTGTTCGGGTATTGTTCCGGGCTTTATGCTCAAACCAATGCTCCCTTACCACCACCGGTAGTGCCACTTTTGGAGCAACCAACCTCTCCGGCTGCTCCTCAAATACCGGCTCAAGTCACACCGCCTGCCGAAGCATCACAGCCTCAGCCTGCTGCAACTGCGTCTGCAACCAATACGACGGTTACGAAGGCGGTGGTAAAAAAGCCCAAGCCGGCGTCGCCGCCGAGCTTTAAGATCGTGTGGGAGGATCCGCCGAAGAACTACATGCCGCTCACAACGCGCAAAGGAACAGCGGTGAAGGTCCCCTATGCGGTTGGCAAGGGTGGAAAGAAGACCCTACTCTTTTATCGCTGGGGCGCCTGGGAACTCGCAACCAATAAAGAGCAGGAGTTACGGGCAATCGCTGATCAGCATGTGAAGGCTCAAGACCGGGAGGATGGGCGCGTCTCAATGAAAAAGACCGTCAAGAAATAATCGGTCAAATCAGACGAGCGTCCCTGCGACAATCGAGTCGCAGGGCGCTCGGCCATTTTTATAGAAGGTTATCAGCCATTCACCGTGTATAACTAATCTCGCCCTCCGTGAGCGAAACATCCGTAACTGTATCTGTACCTACTGAACTCTCAAATTCGTCGGCCCACCCGGCGTCAAGTCTGCAACGGGAAGGAGTATCAATTTCCTGATTTCTTGTGCGCTCAGCGCACGGCGATAGATACGGAGATCATTCATAAGCCCATTAAACCCATTGCCAATGATGAACTTGCCTCCGCCATAGTTAATTTCATTGCTATTGATATGTAGCGAACCGGCTGCCTCACCATTATTATAAAAAGTAGCGTCACCATCCGCGGTAATGACCAAGCACAAATGATTCCATACATTGCCTGGAACAAATCCCGTCGAGCGCAAAGAGCTAATTCCGTTGTAAAAATCCATGCTGAATTTGTCATTCCCAAAAATAGTATTATTATTTGCGCTTACCGCCATGTTGAAATGCAGCGTATGATACAGTTTTTCATCAATATAATTCATCGCGCCGGCACGAGACATCCAGACACATCCAGTGAGCGGATAGACCCCAATATTGTTGTTAGCCTCAATCTTAGTCGTCCCTCTAAACAATAATACCTTGATGCCGTCTTCGCGAGCGCCCCATTGAGGAGCATTTCCATCGGTAGTTATTATAGCTCCATCATTCTTGCTTGCTGATGAATCATGAACGACGCTACCCGAGCCGTCGTTTAACATCCAAAAATTAATCAAGTTTGGATCATTGTTCAGCGTCATTTGTTGAACTGCAACCGCTTGTGACTCGGCGCCCAGCTCATCCACAACTTTCGCTGAAAGGGCAATAGATCCGCTTTGATTAGGCGTCCAATCGACATTCAAAACCCAGCGGGTAGTTCCCGAATCGTTTACTGGCGTACTCAGCCTTACCTGCTCAGCTGGAACCAAACTACCCTGCACAAAAAGTTTCACTCCGCTCACTCGCCGTTCATCGGTTGAGTCCAATGAAATACTAAGCGATTGTCCAGCCACAACGGCGCTTAATACGCTCGTCGTGAGCGCTCGCTGAAGTGCCGGAGGCTGGTTCACTGTAGTACATCGAACATTAGCGCCAGCTTCATCGCCCTGACACGACCACTCGTAGCTCGTTGCTGTTGTGCTCTTTGCGTTCGGGGCTCCATACTCACAGGTATATATTGCCGTCCCACATTTTCCATCTTTATTCGATTTTTTGAGACTACAATTTGCTGTCGCAAACCCCGCAACCGGAGGCGTACAGCTCCAATAATAATGCGTGGCAGTCGAAGATGGAGTCGCCAACGTTCCGGTATCGCATTGATTTGCGGCATCTCCGCAGTTACCTCTACTCGCGTAGCGCTCACCAGCAGGAATTGCCGATATATCTATATTCGGTGTAATGGGATCAAACGCCGGCCATGGCTTCCCGGCTGGCCAATACGTCGGTCTTTGAGATCGAAACATACTGAGAGGCAGTGTTCCAGTAATGACCTCGCCCGAGTAAACTTTTCCACCGCCCTGTGCATTCACCATGTAGTTCGCTTTTAGAATTGTCGTCGCGTCCACATCGAGATCAAATTCCTGAAAGCCTTCGGATCGCGGCCAAATTCCGACATTCACCACTCCCGGTGGCACTACGCCAGTGATGTATACCTTACTGTTATCAACATCGTAGGCTACGACATTACCAACTACAAGAGTTGCAGGATCACCCCAATCAACTCCAAAGACCGACTGACACGTCGATCGATTGTTAATGTCTTTAATATTAAACTGAAAGCAAAGGCTCTGAGCGTAACTGAAGAGCCGCTGATTATTGGTGGGATCGCTAATAATCACAGAAAAATACGGAACTGTTTTCCCATCTGAGTCCACATAGCTCCCAGTTTGTCCGGTAACAGTTCCAGTCACTTTTGCGCCGCTAGTAGTGGGATTAGAAGTTGGATCCCAATCCTTCCAATAACGACCCTTGCTTGGCTGCACATCGCCCTGATAGTTGAGGTTACCGATATTAGGTCGGCCAAAATTATAAGAGGGGTGCCCACGTTCAAGCATGGTGATTATCTCAGCTGCGTTGGCCTGGTAAGGCCCTGCGCGCACTGCTGAAGAAATCGCATCAAGATTGGCCATCGGATACTGCGCACACTGCGGGAAGCCTTCGGGGCAGAGTGTCGTGTGATTTTGGCTTAACAACCAATCATAGCTCGCGTCGCCAAGACTCTCTCCAAGCACGCTGCGAAAGAGAAAGCGATGAATCTGCCCATTTCCGTAGTCCGCAGCGCCGCTTGGCGTGTGCAGGATATTTCCAACTATGTTGAAGTTTCGAGAGAATCGTTTATTGGCAATGAAAGACAACACTCGATTACGAAAAATCGTCTCATCAGATTCACCTCCGAAGTATCCATCCGAGTGGAAACCATCTGTCACGTTGCCTTCGAAAAGATTAAAGCTGTTATGCGGGCCATGATTAGTATTGAGAGCCCCGCCGAGAACCACGTTGTGGGCGATCACATTTCCCATATCAGTGAAATTGAGTTCCATTCCTGGAAAGAGCTTAAGCACAATGTTGTCCTCGACAAGGCAAGCCGAGTTGGTGTTCATTAGGATTCCGGCGCCGTTAGAAGTAAAATACTCCTTAGAGGTCGGGAGAAACTCGCTTTGTCGAACTTCACAGCTGATATTGTTAAATAGTTCGAGCGGATAGTTCTTAATTCCGCCTTTTATGACTACATTACTCACCCAAGAACCGTATGTCCCGAGCAATACAATTCCAATCGGAGGGTTATTCTCCGCACTCGTGCCGTCGAGCGTGAAATCCTCAAAACCGGAGCCAACTGTCGGCGTAAGGACATTTCCGTAACGAAGCAGGGAAGTGCTTGCGTAATTCATCATTAATGCAGGCTTAATGGTAACCGTTTTTGCGTTCCTATCGATTGCCTCGATGGTCGCCAACTGATAGCGAATTCCCCTAAATCCGGTAACGCTTATCACAGGCAGCGCAAAGTCGTTTCGAGCTGTCAATTCCACCTGATCGCCTACGTCGAGCGGCGCGGTGTCACTCAGAGTGAGCTGCGTGCTGCCTTTCTGTAACCCGCCTGTAATTGCAAGTGTGCCCTGTGTTCCGGCGTTTCCGATATATCCGGCGATTGATAGACATGCGTTACTCGATGAGCATTGGATGACTGTCTGTCCTACGCCCTTTCCCCTGAGCGTGCGCCGATGATGGTCTTTACCCATTCCAACGACAGAGCTAATTTTATAATTACCAGTCTGCAACTCGATAATTGTTCCGTCTGAAACTGATTTAATCAGATTATTGAGTGGGAGCGCATCGTCGCCTCCGCTTGGCGCGGGCGCCTGTACAACCACTCTGCCAGCATTTCGGTTTGCAAAGCCGCCCGGAATACCGACTACGAGTTTGCCGGCGGTGCTCGCGAGGGGGTCGTCAGAGGCAACCCATGGAACAACTCGCGCTGGTGGAAGGGTGTACTCCTGGCCACTCGAAGCAGGAAGAAAAGCGAACTGCGAAAGTGACGCAGTGACAAGCGCGAAGCGAATTGAGTGTCCTATTTTCATCGAGATGAGTTTCTAATATTACCGGTAGCTTAGGCCCTAATTATGCTGCTCGCGCTCTCGTCGCAACTGCTTAGCTCTTAGATGCGGCTCGAAGACATCGGCTTCAGCTATCCAACACTCTAAAGTCCTTGATAAAATCAAGGCTCTTTAATAGGCCGAGTGGGCTCAAAATGAATTTCTGTTGTCTAGACTCTTACTCCAGACTTTCCGCGCGCGTTCTCTGAGTGAAACGGGCGCAGCAAATGAGGATGGCAGCTGTTTGGACCACGCGTACAAAGAAGTATTAAGTTGCAATGCACCGCAAGGCGAGCGAATTCAAGCCTGACTGCACTGACATAAAGACGCTTAATATTGGCATACTATCGCTCGCAAGATTCTATCGAACGTCATTACTGAGAGGAAAGATCTTTTTGCTTACTCGAGCGATTTAGAGTGACTAGCCATAAACTCAAATTATTGGAGAACGTGTCATGCAGTTAGAGGTGTCAGCACTCGAAGCGGTCGCCAAAAAGAGCACTACCACCAGTCTCGAAGAGCAAAATAGACGCGAAGGCGGCGCACGTCGATTGCTCGAGGGCTATGCACACGTAAGTGCGAAGATGTCACCATTCGAAAAGGCAGTGTCGAGCAATTCTATCTTATCCCAGTCAGCGAAGCTTCGCAGTGAGTGTGCCGCGGCGCGTACTGCTCGCGCGGTTCTTGCGCTATTTCCTGATGCAAAGATTTTTGATGCACACGCGGTAGGCGCGTATGTCAACGACGTTGGTTTGCCACGTCTTTGTCCCTTTCTCCTTTGGAAGCAAGAGAGCTATAAACCGTGCATCTCAGACTTCAGCTTTGCGTATGCTCCTCCTCGAACTATAGAAACCTGGGGCTCGGGCCTTACAAAGTGGTGCGCAGATTATACCGTCCGAAATGGCCGCGGAACAGAACCAAACGGCCACCACTATGATTATTCAAACGACCTCTCCACAAGCTTTTACAAGTCGGGAATATTCAACAAAACCAAGGCCGGTCTGCAGCAGTTTCTAAACTCTTTAATTGAAAAGAGAGACCCCGTGGTAAGCGAGTTGATCGGCACCGCCAGCGCCGATGTTCGCATCATTGCTGAGGCACGCCAGCCGGATGTGTTGTTTCCGCCCGACATTCGCGAGAAAGTCGAGCGCGCCAGAAAAAGCGGCGTAGTCCATGAACTCACGCTCGTTAGTGAAGTACCAGAGTGGAAATTGAGTGTCGCGACACTCCAAAAGACGTACCCCGCTCCTCCGGTCAAAGATCCGCTGCTTATCGGCTTCGACGGCCATCAGCACTGGCTTCTTGGCTTCTTTGATCTCACTCCGCTCGAAGACTGCGCTCGCGGAGAATTTACCGAAGACGTGGAAAAGGATTAATAAAATTTAATAACCTTGGAAGGCACGAAAGGCACCTGCAGCTATTGGAAGCGGGCGCGCAGAGCCCATTGTGCCGCTGGACTTGAATCAGGACTCCAGCCAGCAACGCTAAACAGGTCTCGCTGATAAGTAGTCTTTTCTTGGACACCCAAGGATCGTCATGCCGTATGGTGTTGATAACGTTACAATATCAATGAGTGAGGGGATTTGACCAGGGAGCCGATCCGGGTCGTCGCGATAACCACCATCAATATCGACCGCTCAGGAATTTCTTAGGCAATGTTTCGCTTCGCACACCAGGCTCCGATACACACCAGCATGGCTCCGCACCAAAGGCCCACGCCAGGCGTGATTCCAAGATAGAGTGAGGTAAAGAGCGTTGATAATACTCCGGTAAAGTAGGATAGGGCGGCGACGAGGATTTGATTGCCACGGCGCATTGAAAGATCCCAGGAGAGATAAGCTATCGCGGCACCGACTCCGACATAGAGCGCTTCGCCGATTGCCGCAGGTGACCATTGAGGGTTGGCGGTTATGCACAATCCGATAAGTAGAAAGGCCGCACCTTCCATCAGCATAGCTACGATAACCATTAATACATTAACTCGGTCGGCAAATCGCGCCGAGAGATTTGAATAGACAGCCCACGAAAGTGCCGAAAGAAATATTATTAGGTAGGGCCAAGGATTGTCGCGAACGTGATCGCTTAGCTGTACAAAAGTAATTCCTCGCGCTTCAACGAGCGGAATGCACACACCGACAGCCGCGAGAAATACGCCCGCATAAAAGGCGGGACGAACTTTTCTGCCGACGATTGGAATTGCAAGCAGCAGGGTAAGAGAGGGCCAGAGGTAGTTTACGACGCCTACCTCGGCAATTTGCATTGAGGAAGTGGCAAGCGAGACTGCTATCCAAAACATCGCGTTATTTAGAATCAGAAAGAGTATGCATGGGGCTGCATATTTCCACTGAATCGATAACTTAAGCGCAGTGAGCTGACCACGACATGCGGCGACCATAAGTGAACATACACCTGCGAGCAGATATTCGGTGGCGGCGCCGTAATAGGGGCCGACTTTTTGCGCGAGACTGCCGGTAACTCCCACCGAGGAGCTCCAGATCAAAATCGATATAAATCCAAGAACGGTGAAATATCTTTGCGATGAATTCATCGTTGCTAGGATAATCGAAGATTGCTGTTCGGGCACTCCGGTTTTATGTCCGATGATTTTAACACGGTAGGAAATCCAATTCCGCCGGGAGAAGTATGGGCAACATCGCCGAGTTAAGGTTGTTTGCTTAATTGAGAAGTCTCGCTTTATAAAAATTGTGCCGATACCGTGAGTGTCGACGCATGGCAAATCGAGAATATTGCAAGGAAGCGGCTGGCACGAGGAGTAGCAAAATTAATCTTCATCGCCGATCCACACTTTGAGCACGGCAGCGGATTAACCTCAACGATGCGCTTGATACAGTCCGCCCGAAGCGCAGACGGAGTTCGCGGGGCTACATGACTGGAATATCGATATAATAATTTTCTGCTTGAGTCGGCCTATAGCATTCGTAGCGAATCCTTGGATTCAATTGGGCGACCATGAGCCTGTCAAAAAGCTCCTTCGCGCCTCCTTGAAGCCAGTCCGACGAGATCTGATTGGTGGTTTGACCAGCGGGAATAGTAAAATCTCCCAAAAAAATCTCAAGGGAAACTATTTTCCTTCCGTCCGCCTTTGCTTCGCGAAGTTCGCTGGCAAGCTTTAATACAATGTTATCAACACTCCCCTGAAATGATGATGCACCTGTAGCGGGGAGCGTTGAACCTTTAAGATTAGCGTTGCTTTTCGCGGAGCGGCGCAGGATCTGTAGAGCCTGCCCTGCAACTTCGCCTATTCTCGTTGCCGGATCAGGATCGTCCCTCAACTCGTCCGCCAATTTTTGGGCAAGGTTCGCGACACGCTGTTCGGTCGTGGCACGCAGGACTACATATTTTGGTGAAGACGTAGGTTTCATGATTTACTCCAATGCCTAGATACCTTGTCTGGTGAAAACGTACAATTTTGCAGAAAGGGATCTTATAACCAGGTCCGATCTTACTCAAATTTATTTTCCCGTTTAATTCCCGCGAAAAGCTACCTTAGAATCGCTGCGCCGCAGTTAAGGAGTGCGCAAGTAATGGCACCGTCTCCAGAGTTCGAGCCGTTCGATTCATATCATTCTTCTCCCAATCCGGCGCGAGACAATTCCCAAATCCAAAGAGTATTAGAGATCAATACCGCGGCACGCTTCCGTCCCTCCCTGCACTGGCCACGAAAGACTGCACGAGTGCAGCGGCGAGATATGAGATCTCTTGGGAAGAAGGAACTGTCGAGACTTCTTCGGCATGCAATGATGATTTGCCAATTCGAAATCTATGCCAGGGTGGATGGGTCTTGCACCCAGGTGGGACTGGTACATGGCACCTTTTCGCTGTAGGAAAGTCTTTTCTTGGACACCCAAGGATCATCATGCCGTATGATGTTGATAACATTACGATATCGCGTCCTCGATCTTTGGGTGTCCCAAATCTCTCTCTACTAAAGAAAGACGGAACAATTGTTGGCAACTTTGATCATCAGGCGAAGGGAGACTACGAGCGGTATGTACGATTTCTACGTGAAGTAGCGCGCAAGTGCACTCCAAATCTTGCCATTGAGCCGGTCCGGGGAAGACTTCAAAGCGATAGTATTCTTGCCACCATTCACCAGAGAACTTCGAAACCGTCTGCTTTGAAAATTACTACAATTGGGTCGGTAAATCAGGCGGAGAAAGAGACAATCAGAAATCTAATTGAGCTTCAACGTAAGTATCCACAAAATGTTACCCAGCTTTTGGCTGGCCTACGGCCCGTTATTGAAACATTAAGAAACTTTCTCGTGACCGACTGCTGTCTTGTTGGAAAAATGCCGCATGAACCAATGCCAATTAAGATTTCTGTAAAATCCGCGCCGTCGACTTGGCTACTACGCGAACACATAGCGTCACCGATTTGGACACCGGCGCAGGAACTATGTCTCCAAGAATTCTACGGTGGGCTCACCAACTTTATTAAGGGAGATTCAACGGGGTCACAGCCCGCAGCGAGCTCCGTTTCGAAATTGGGCGCGATGCTTCCCGCTGATCTACGTAGTTCGATAGATAGTTGGATTAAAAGAGTTGCCGCAATTAGCGAGAATATAAAAGGTAAAAATCCCATTTACCCGCCTCTTTATATAGAAGCTCCACTTGAAATCCACGACTCAGCCAGCGCCTATATTCAAGCGGCAGTGCCAAATAGTCAGATCCATCGTCGGATGTTGGGGATGATGTTATCCGAAAAATCAAGCCTGTCGCCACAGGCTCACCTCGTTAATTCTCATGGTGGGGCTAGCGACACTCAACCAGAGGGAGATCTCGTGTACCGGGCAAGCTCTAACGGACTTACCTGTGCTGATATTAGCCGTATTCTCCCGCTCCTCGCGCAAGAAAAATTTCAACATGACTTTCACGCGGAAGTATCTCGACAAATTAAGTGGTCCGTTGTTGGCACGCTTCTCGAGGGCCTTTCAACCAGTGATCTAAAGACGCTCGTAGATCAACTCCACTTGCGGCGCGCAAATCTTCGCCAGGAGATGGCGCTCCGCCATGAAGAGTTCCCCAACGACGATGACGGCTCTCTTTTTAAGCCTCCAAAACTCGAAGCCAAAGATTTTATCGTACTTGCCAATAGCATGCACCAGCTTCGCGACAAGCTGGCGCAAAAAATTTCAGTTTAACCTCTGCACATGCGACATTTCTATTTCCGAACAGATGCACTTATTTCATTTGCTCTACTCGACAAAAGGTGGATCTGTATGCTTGTCGATGTATTTCAATAATCAGCTTCATACCCGGTCAATTGAATTTATCGATTTGGCCGCCGTCTAATCCTTGTTTGAAGGACATTTGAACTGAGGATAAGAATCCATGATTAGGAAGCCAATCTTAGTGACAGCACTCGTTTTGTCTATTTCGTCAATAGCGCAGGCTGACGGTCGGTACGGTTGGAACACAGCGCCTCATGCGGGACAAGTTGACACTGACGGCATCTTGAGCCGGGGCGAGATTCGAAATCCGGGTATCAACTACAACCTAGCGCAGCGATTTGGTGAGTGGCGTGGCGACCAGCGCTACGACAATCCATATAATGACGAAGCAGCGGCCCGTGATCGAAGCCGAGGGCAGTATCTCCCAGGCTACCATCGCTATCCCGACCGAATTCACTGGGAAGGTAATCACCATAACGACTGCGACCACGATCGGCACTACTCCCACCCGGAGTATCGGCGATCACGCTGGTGGTAGCGGCTGCTCTTAGCCCATACTTCAAGTGTAGGAACCCGATCCGCGTTATACCGCAATCATGGGTGCGGACGTTTAATTATTACACGAAGATTCACAATTCTATAAAACAAGCGACCGAAGTCACTGATCGCAGCAACTCCGGTCGCGTCGATTTTCAAAGTCATTAGGCTCCGCAAGACGAGCTGGAAGCCTCTGTCATCAATGTACTAACCATTGACGAGGCTATGAGATGACTATTTACACCGTACCTAACAACTTCACCCACGCATGAAACGTACGCTTCATATGAAGCAACCTGCCCGTGGCACGCGCAGTGCTCGGCGATTACATGCCGCGCTTGATCCAAAGTAAGCCCGGTGCTCGGCGTAGGTGATGGTCGCGGTGTCTCGCTCGGATTTGGGTTGGGTGTATTGTGCTCACCGTCGCCGCCATTTCCTGGTTTAGTTCCTTCATGATCGCCGTCCTCGCCATCACCGTCATTATTGCTGCATTCATCTTTTAGGTCACTTATGGCCTGCTTGTATTGATCAAGCGCAGCTCGACCGAGAAGACCTTCTTTGACAAGAGCTCTTAACTCATTAGAGCCTCGAGCCGCTTTCTCACGAAGAGAGCGCTTGCAGCGTTCACCATGTAATCCCTGATCGATACAGGCTTCAGCCCCCGTCACGAGCACTCCAGGAGTTACGTAGGCTCCATCCGCGTTACAACCGCCTTCCTCCGCCGCGGCGTCGATAGCCGGCTGAATGATCTCGTCTACACTACATGAGTCCTGCGCCGCGGCAGAACTAACAAAATTTAACGTAAGAAAAACTCCGAGGACGATAGCCCCGTGTCGCACATTACCCATAGCTTAGTATCACCACAAAATTGCCCAACCAAGATGTTTGGGAGAGCAAGTTCGCTGCCAAACTCCGAACGGATAGACTCACGAAGACTCTGCGCGTGGCACCTCTAATCAATAATGATCTTAAAGATAACGCTCGTTTTCGACCGTCCAATTTTTGAAAATTTTGGCCGGCGACCTCCCTGACCTTTCATCATTAGCTGCTGCGGCACACTCGGCTGCGAAAGGCCACTAGGTGAATCTCGTCCGAGAGCAGTTCAATATCTGGCGGGGGGGAAAGTTTGACGTGGTAGGTAACGTCCTAATCGCCTCAAGCGTGCCCTTTCCCTTTTCATATGCGGATCGCCGGAGAAATAAGCTTCAGTAAGATGCCCCCAGCGGGACCTCCCGATGCCGCTAGCAAGTTCCGCTTCGAACTGCGCCCTTGCCTCCGCAGCGTAGCGAATCTCAGCCTGTGTCAGTGGCTGCTTAAAAATATCTTGATCTCAGGGTCGTTCCCTGTGCAATAGCGTTGACTTACAGAGTGAGATAACGCGATTAAGCATTTGAATCATAGTGAGTGAGGCCCCTTTCGCCCTACGCCGAGAACCACAAGATAGCGCCCAACTTCATTAGTAGACCGATTATTCCATTATTGTCGCAAATTGCGAAACAAGAGTCTCGCACTATCGCCTAACCTAAGGAACCTCTGAATAACTATGTATTTCGTCTTCGCTGGCCTTTCGGCGATCTTTGCGAGAAATCAGGTCGGGAAAATACTCGAAATAGCCCTGCTATTCCTGCGTTTTTCCCGACCTGATTTCTCGCAAATCTCATCCGAAATTCCAGCAAATCCAAAACACCTAGTTTTTCAGAGGTTCCCTAAGTGATTTCAAAGATCTCAATAAGATGCGCGCATCTCCATAAGCATCGAGCGAGATCGCACAGGCAGTGACCGATACCAGTTACTGCTCGGTCAAATAGCGTCTCGCCGGTCAGTAGGCATTCAAATTAGGAACTGAATATCTCGAAAGCTTTTAAAACCACCGCCCCTTGAGGGCATCTAATTCAATGAATGCACCTCCAGGTTGAGCAACTTACAAAGAGCTTTTTCAAAAACACCGCTGAGCTCAAGGCTCTCGATGAAGTAAGCTGGGAGATCGCGGGTGGCTCCGTGCTCGCCATTATTGGCCCAAACGGTTCTGGCAAATCGACGATGCTTCGGATTCTTCTGGGGCTCTTACCGCAAAGTTCAGGGACGGTGCGTGTCGACGGCGAAATTCAATACAGCACATCTCGTACATTCTTACCGCGCCTAGGGTTTCTTCCCGAGGAACGGGGGCTCTATCCGCGCGAGCGGGTCTTGCCAATGCTTACCTACCTGGGAGAACTCAAGGGAATGAGCACAGCAGCGGCCAGGAGCTCGGCGACATTGCTCCTTGAACGATTCCAACTTCGCGAGTGGAGCTCGGAACGAATCGATAAACTTTCAAAAGGCATGGCGCAGCGTGTACAGATAATTGGAGCATTGGTGCATAACCCGGACCTAGTGATATTTGACGAGCCATTTTACGGACTCGATCCGTTGGGGATGCATGAAATCCGCGAACTTATTCGTGAACTTGCGAATGCGGGGAAATTGATTCTCATTTCGACGCACGCAATGAACGAAGCACAGATTCTTTCCGATTCCGTGCTCATGCTCAACAAGGGGCGGCGAGTTCTCTTTGGAGCCACAAATGAAATCCGCCGCTCACGTGGTGCGAGCCATATCGCTTTAGACACTTCGACTTCGATAGACGGGATAGCCTGCATCGAGTCCGAAAAAAAGCACAAAGACGAGCGGCTCATTAGTCTAAAGCCCAATGCCACCATGCACGAGCTTCTCCAAGAGCTCTTGCGGCTAGGTCGCGCTCCATCACGTCTTGAAGTCCGACTTCCGACGCTCGACGAGATATTTATCAACGAGATTACTGTTCGCGACGGGACCAATGATCAGTAAAATTTTTCGCCACGAATTTCGCTCGTTTGTTGTTTCTAAGCGCTTCTTGCTGAACGCATTCGGCCTCCCATTGCTCATTGCGGTGCAGCTACTGGTAGTTCGTTACGTTTCTCGAAGCGCCGGCGAGCCGTTCAATATCGACGACTTTGTTCGCAGAAGGAAGCCGATTGCCGTGGTCGACAGCGCACGATTGTTGAGCTCCGCAAACTCCCCGCTCCATAAGGCGAAATTCACAGCCGACATAACCTATCCTTTGGCCAAAAGCGCGTTGGAAGTGGCGTTTGACAGAGTTACCATCTCAGCGGGAGTTACCTATAAGACAGTGCTGCGGTTCCTGGCGAGCAACGCTGACGCGCAAGCAGCACTTGTGCGTGATGAAGTCGACGCCGTCGTCATAATGCCCGAAACACTGGCCGTTCCCTATAGGGTTGAACTTATACTGCCGAAACGCGACTACAATGTGACTCAATATATTCGCTCAGTATGTAATGATCTCCTGCATGAATTGGCGATAAACGGCGCGCGCCTGGACTACTCACAGATAAAAAGCCTGATGAGCAACGTGGAATTCGACGAGCATGTGCTCGGCGAGGAGCCACAATCAAAAACGTTCTCCCTGGCGAAAAACATTGAGGCGACTCTTAAAAAGGGAATCCCCTACGCCATTCCGGCGTTAATATTCTTCGTCATGGGCATCACCCTTGAGGGAGTAGTAATCAGCATTATGAACGAGCGCAGGAGTAAGCTCATTGAAATTCTCCTTACTTCAGTTGGCGCACTCAATCTTTTCATAGGAAAGGTATGCGCGGTCAGCTTGGGGTGTTTCATGATATTTTTAATCTGGCTTTCTTTTTTGGCGCTCGCTGTCTCCGCTGCCAGTCATTATTTTCCGCTATTTTCAATTTCGTCACTCGTCGACCGGCAGATGCTTTTTGCGATACTTTTTGGGTTTGTCGGAATATTCTTTTACGGCTTCTTTTCGGCGGGCTATAGTGGCTATGTCGGCAACCCCGAGAACCCCAACAAGCTGTCGCTTCGACTAATTGGAATTTTATTCGTTCTGCCGGTCTTTGCCATTTCAAAGTTGGTGGACGACCCTCATTCATTTATCATAACAATTTTTTTCTATCTTCCATTTTACTCGCCATTTGTTGCGCCCCTGGCACTCTGCGGCAAGCTTCCATTTTCCACCGCGGAAGTGGCGCTTTCATTCGCATTGCTGATCATATGCACGGCTCTGACCGCGATTATCGCCGCGCGCTTTTTTGAGAAGGGATACTATGCACAGCTAGACGGCGACTCGCCGCTACGAAAGAGCACACGATTTCTTAGAGGGCTTATTCAAGGCCGAATTCCGGGAACAAAGCCGAAGGGCTGTGCAAAGACGTAACATCGTCGATTTTATAAATCATTGCATTACCTGGCACACTTGAGCGACTCTGGTGCCGCTACGTGGCGCACGCGCTGCGTACCAGCCTAAAAATTACCGATATTCTTGAGCATTTTTTTTATGTGCTCTTCATACATCAGGGGATCATTGCTCCACGCAGTGATTCCACCGCCTTGTGTCGAAAATTTCTGCATGAACGGCACTTCAGCAATCTCGCCGAGCATTGCAACAGAGATATGAACTCCCAGTAGGCGCACCTGCCTTGCCCAGGAGAGATAAAAAGCACCGGCGTCCGGAAGTTTCCCGTCAGTAAGAATTACAATGTGTCGACAGGGCTGCTGACTTCGCATAAGCTCACGCCTAGCTTCCTCAAGGGCGGGAAGCAAATTGGTCGAACCATAAGGGAAAAGAACATTGATTCGTTCAAGTGCCTTCTTTCGACTCTCTTTGTCGATGCTCACCAGCGGGAGGACTTTGAATACATTGGCATCAAAGGCAAGTATCGATAGTTCGCTTCCATTCTTGAGCGCGCTAATTAGGTAGCTTCCCAAGTTTTTAAAGCTCGTAATTTTGCTAGAAACACCGTGCGACTTATCGATTACGAGCGAGACTGCAACATTGCCCGCACAGAGCCGTGTCTTCGGGATTGCCAGTGGCGGAAAAGCTTTAAGCAGAACATCTTCGTGCGGGAGTCGACCGGGGTCTTCCCGACCCGCGGATTTAGAAGGGCTATCTTTTAGGATATCCGACCACGTTTTACTCTCTGAAGCACTTCGATGCGGAGTGGGCTTCTTACTCGGTGCGCAATAGGCAAGCAGCACCGCGACCAGGACAAAGAAGAATTTTGCCTTATATGTGCTCATGGGCAGCGCTCAAGTTCAGCCGACACCGCTCGAATATTCCTCGAGCTCGAATAGGCAAGATCCACGGCTCCAACAGTAAGAAGACAGCCGTTGGGCCAGCCTTTATAAACAACGCTCAGGTGTTGTTCGGACACAGAGACGACGGCGTCATCACGGTAAAGCCCCATCGCGATAAACGCTCGATCATAGAACGAGCTAAGCTCCATAAGTGACATTGAGGTTTCATAAAGGACTCGCGAGCCTTTGAGCGGACGGACGACCGCTTTGGCGTCATTAGGGACAGGAAATTCGGAGGGCATTTGAAACGGTGCTGAGCTCAATTCTCTCGCTTCATCTCTCTGGCGATCGATAGCCTTGCGAATCTTGTAAATACAGCCCGTGTTAAGGAGCAGAAGAGCAGCAAGGGCGATTGCAGCATGAAGTTGGCCTCTCATCATGCCTCAAGATTACAGTCATCCCATCATGCTTCGTCAAGAATGAGAATTCCAGCTTCTTGCCGCATGATGTGCGTGCGGTTAGCATGACGCTATGTCACGATATATCAAGCTCCTTCTTGCAGCGGTAGTTAACCTTGTGCTCCTTGTAGGATGTTTCAAGCCTACGGCATTAACTCACCGTGACAGGGCGTATGCGGCGTGTACGCGTAGTGATACTGCCACCGCTATCCGCGAATATCAGGTCGCGCTCATGCAAGCTCCCGGCGACAAATGCCTTCTGATCAATTTGATTTCGTGCGCACGCAAAGCCAAACAGTTCGACGTCGTCGAAGCGGCGCTTAAAGAGCTGCGCATCGCCGACGGAGAGTCATACGACTATTTTCACCAGCTCGGTACACTCGAATATAAACGCGGGCACTATCACGCGGCGCGTGTTTCCTTTGCTCGTGCAATCGCGTTAAACTCCCAGCCTCTCGATCACTACTATCTTGGTCGGATATTTGAGCGTTTGAACGACCTCGAAAACGCCAAAGCGCAGTATCGCATCAGCATTAATCTTTACCGGACTCTTGGCGAACTTAGCGCCGATGAGTGGGCCAACCGAGCCTATGCGGCACGTGTTACCGGGGACACGGAAGATTCCGAGCATTCAATTAAAAGCTGCCTTGGCGCTGATGCGAACAACGAACGCTGCAACTCGCTTGCTCGCCAATTTTTTCCAAATATTCTCTCACACTAACCACGCGTAACAGCACATTTCGAAACGAACGTGAAACTTCTAAAAGCCCGAAGATAGTTTCGCGTTCGCCGACTAGCTCGAATTACCTGTCCTGCACTGATTTCTCACTGATTCTCTCGGAGCGAAATCGAGCTTTAGGTACCCTTTGATTAAAATAGCACTCCGCAATATTATTCCTCTTAATGAAGCAAGAAGTTGAACGGATTAGGCTCGCGGGGAGCGTAGAGCCACTTCGAAGAGAATCTTTCCCCGCTCCACTCATTGAGCCCAGCTGGGTTGATATTTACGTGAGATGAACAAGCGAAGTCATCAGCAACTGAGTGTTTGACAGTCTTCGCCCTTCTCGCTCTTAACGAGAGCTGAGTTAAGGCGAAGTTCTTACAAAGGTCTCACGGAAGCCCGTATTGAAGCATCTTCCTAACCTTCGGCCTGGAAGGTAGTATGAACGTATGATAAAAATCCTTCGCGCAGCGATACTTTTTCTAATCGGTTCAACGATTTTTCCGGCGGGATCAGCAATGGCAGAGAATACGATTCTTGCGGCAGATGCCGTGAACAAGCTCGGTGTCGATCTCTACAAAAGCCTCGCTAAAACTGGCGAGAATCTCTGTATCTCTCCCTATTCTATTCAGTCTGCCCTTGCGATGACTTTCGCTGGTGCCGCGGGCGAGACGCGCGAGGAAATGGTGAAAGCGCTACATTATGGAGACGGGGGCGACAGTCTGCATGCTTCGTTCGCCGCGCTAGACAAAAGCCTGGAAGAATCCGCTGCTCAAACCGTACGCGATGTCGAGCAGGAGAAGAAATTTGGTGGAGATGGAGAGCCCATCGTCCTTAAGACCGCGAATCGCCTCTTTGGCAAGAAGGGGTACGACTTTCGAGAGACACATTTGTCGCTCATCAAAAAATTTTATGACGCTCCTCTCGAGTCGATAAACTTTTCAAATATGGAGAATGCGCGCAAGCGGATTAACAATTGGATCGAGGAACAAACCAAAGAGCGCGTCAAGGAGATGATAGCACCAGGTGGAATCGCTGCGGATTCTCGGCTTGTGCTAGTGAATGCGCTATATCTCAAAGCTCCCTGGGCGAAAAAATTCAACGCTGAGTCAACAAGAGCGCTTCCATTTCATCTTCATTCGAACAAGACCGCCGAAGTCCCGACCATGTTCCGCCATGATAATCTTGGCTATGCCAAACGCGATGGCTATCAGGCTGTGACAATCCCGTATCGCGGCGACGATCTTCATTTTCTCCTCATTGTTCCGGACTTGGTAGATGGCCTCCCCGAGCTTGAAAAAAAGTTTACAGCTGGTCAGCTCGCCGAAAACAGGGTGCTCGAATCGGTGGATGTCGAGCTGTACCTTCCCAAGTTCAAGATCGAACCGCCGACAGTCGAGCTGGGAGAGCATCTGAAAAGGCTTGGCATAAAGCAGGCGTTTGACATGCCGCCCGGGAGCGCTAACTTTGACGCTATCGCGCCGCGTTTACCAGACGAATATCTCTATATTTCACAGGTGCTGCATAAAACCTTTTTCGCTCTGGATGAGAAAGGTACCGAAGCTGCGGCCGCGACCGCCATTATGATGCTCGCTGGCTCGGCGTATAATCCAAATCCGCCTAAGCCCGTAGTCGTAAGAGCCGATCGACCGTTTCTCTATGCGGTGCAAGACAGAAAAAGCGGGACGTGCCTGTTTCTTGGTAAAGTGGCAGATCCGCGATAACGGCGGCTGGCGATGCTCCTGGCTTCACTCGCATCGAGGGAAGCCGCTGTCGATTAGCACATTTCAATATGCTACAGTATACGAGTCTGCCTACGGATGTAATCTTATGGATGTGGAACGAAACCCAGAGAAGAGACGCGAAACGGAGCTCGCTAATTGGAGCGAACTTACAAGGAGAGTAGAAAGAGCAAAATCTTCCTCCGAAGGTTCCGAAAGCCAGCTCGCAGGCCACTCGTTGCAGCCCTTTTCGCTGCCGCCAGGCGATCCTCATGGCGTTGTGGAGATGTTAGACGCGATGCGTGCGAGTGCTATAAGTCGCTGGCAGTATCTAACTAGCAACTTTTCTCATCGACATTACTTTCAGGTCGAAGTGCTTGATTTTGATACCGAAGAGGGGCGTGCCGAGATGGCGAAGATTGAAATTCAAGAGAGGCGTGTCGCCGAGTGGCTCGAGGCAAATCTAAGAGAAGGCCAGGATTTTGAAATTGAGGGAACCGGCGTGAGCTGTGATTATCATATTTTCTTTAGAACGCCGGAGCTGTATCAGCGCTTTTGTGCGGAGACGGGAGAACCTGTGCAGGCGCAGGAGCGCTGACAGAGTGCAACTACAGAATCCTGTCCAAGATTTTATAGAAGGAGCTCCAAGCGGCGCCAGCTACGACAAGCAGTATTAGAGGGGGTTGGCAAGGGCCTGCCGCTCGTTTGACGCGATGAGAAATACTTTCAGATCGAACTCCGCTAGACCAGAATTACTCTGCAAAAGGGATGTAAATAGTCGGTTTCATACACAGAAACACCTCTCGAGCACGACTTACACTATCAAGCCTTTTTCTTCGCAATTGTTTGTTTAATAAAGACGCAGCGATATGCTACAGTCGCCACTCCTTGGAGTAGTTGTATATGCCCGCCATCAAACATCAAGAACGAAAGCTTTTGACCGAAATTGTTGGGAAGCCTGCAGCGTCGGCTCTTATTGCGCGTTTCGGTAACTTAGAAGAGCTCGCAGATGCGTCTCTCATCGAGCTACATGAGGTACCTGGCATTGGTTTATCAAAAGCTCTGGCAATTCGCGCGGCATTTCAACTTGCGAGCCTTGCCACACCCAAGACTTTTACTGTGTGCGGCGAGGTAACAAAGATTTCGAAAGATCGGGTGACTGTACGTTTTGACAACGACGGGACTTACGAACCTCGTGAGGTTCTGATCGCTGACATTAATGACCAGATCGGAAAGTTGGTAGTTGGCTCATGGATTACTGCAACAACAGTGTTCACTCAACGAAATCCTGACCGTGGGCTTTCTAATGCACAGGTAAAAGAGCGCATGGCGCGCATTCGATTGAATGCCGCGGAGAATGTCAAAAAAGTGCGCCAATAGTTAGGCACCGCGGCGGACTTTAATGCCCAGTGGCGCAGCGCCCAACATGTATACTGACTTAAATTTAATAGTTTATTCTTTCAACCGAGAATAAAGCCACCTGGCTGACCTGGTGGTGGCGGCGGATGATAATCAGGGTCGCAGGCATTTCCTATTCCATCCTGGTCAAGATCTGCTTGATCAGGATTTGATCTGACAAAAGGACAGTTATCGACGCTTCCTGTGCTTAAAGTATAAAGTGATGGAGGTGTGACACCGAAACACTCGCAGATATCCAATGAAGAAGAATCTCGGAAGCCATCGCTATCCCAGTCCGGGAAGGCTAATTTTTTTTGGCGAGTGGCGTCTGCGACTGCGCAATCTTCGAGGTCGGGCACTCCATCGCCGTCCGAATCAGCCCCCGGTGACGCAAGGTCAATCATAAATTCTTGACTCATTGGACCTAGATTGCCAGCGAAATCGACCGCTTGGATCTTGAAGAAGTAAGGCCCAGGGCTATAGTTAGTCAGGGTAAACTCATTCGGATCACATAATTCAAAGCTATCACTATAAGCACCTGTAGGACTTCGGTGATACGCACGGTAGAACAGGCCAACAAGCTGTTCTTCCGCCACGGTGAAGTCCCATATAATTCTAGCAGTATAGCTACTCGAGCTACTGCCAGAGTAATAAACCTTTGGATCCACAGCTACCCCTGTTGGTCCCATATCATCAACTAGCCTGTAGGTAAGCGCAGAAGTACTTGAAACCTGAGGAATATTCGCGTCGACAACCTGTATTTTAATATTTTGCTCCGTCTGGCCAGTGCCTTGATTTATTATTTCCGGAACCTTCCAGATATATGAACCGCTATTTGGCAAGGTATTTGAGCCGCCATTAATAGATGAATCCCAAATATGACTAATCGGCGTTCCTGCTACATCGAGAATATTTATCTTTACTTGTTCAACGCCGACTGAATCCCACGCAATAGTTACTGTGTGTCCGGGGCGGATTTCAATACTACTTCCGTTTGTGGTGCCGCCAACTATTCGCACATTATCGATACTAGGAGACGGAATGATATGCGGTTCAATGGTAAGAGTGCCCACAGCTACCACACTATCAGAGAGCGCCAAAGTTCCTGGCCCAGGCAAAAGCGGGGTAGAACGATTTCCATCGTAAAAATTAACCAATACTCGATACGTTCCTCCCGGGATGTTTTTCGGAACCCGGCGCTTGAACTCGTACTGCTGCTCACTTATCCAACCGTTTAGGTCTACTGGAAGAAAATGATCGTCGAAAAAATAATAGCTCCCATTTTGTTCAAGTTGGGTCGAAATTCGACGGTACTCCGCTACAGGCCCAGGGGCAAAATGATACCTTGTAGTTACAACATCACCAACTTTTGCAATCGCGGGTGTGATGGTAATTGGAAGAGCGGTCGGCGATTTAGGTGTAAGATCGACCGGAGGCGGCGGCGTAATGGGGCCGGGAGTAATTGTCAGATTGTCACCGACAAGCGAGAGTCCATTCGCAGTATTTTCAACAGTCAATTTCAGAAAGCTACCTTGACCAAAATTGAAGTAGCTTCCAACAGCTGTCGATTCCAAAGTATATGGCCGGATCATAAAGGTAGCCTGCATCTCAGACGCAGGTCCGAGGTCATAGTTTGGTTCTACGACTGCAGCGGTAGAGAGCCTCACAAAGGGACCTTCTTGATTCGCGGCCCTAAAAATATGGTAGCCCAGAATTTCAGGAGTTTCAGAAGGGTCCCAACGGAGCTTAATCCTTCCGTCTTCGATTGCCGCTCTTACATTTTTGACTAGCTTAGTTTGCTGAATTCGAAGGGTTGGATCACCTAGCAAATTAAGGTTTACTGAGTTACTTGATTCTAGGCAGTCACCGAGTGTTTCACCACGTACGAGCGGACTGATATCGAGATCATACGTTAAGTACCAAGTGGCAAGCGTATGCGATCCTGAAGCCAAAGCCGCACGTAACAGATTATTACTCGAATCAAAATCTCCAAAGTAGCTACCGAACATTCTAAGAAAGACTACTTTTAGATCCTTACTGGAAAATGAAGGGGCATTAAAAGAAGAATCATACATTCCCTGGTAATAGCCAGTTGAGGCAGTATACCCCACAAGATAGCTACTTCCGGCTGCGCCCTCGGCATATGAGAAAATCTCACCGCCAAAGCTATTAAGTGCGCCAAACCGTTTCGCAAGTGAAATAACCATCGACCCTGTTGAGTCTCGAGCAGGATTGTACATAAAGCCAATTGCTCGTTGAGGGACTGAAAGCTCTCCAACACGAAAGCGGTGATTTTTATTAAGATACTGGCGCAACAGGTAGCCCTCGCCTCTCGGCAGAAAAGCCGGAAGATTATGAAAATCGATTCGGCCTACAGATATCTCAGGAGCTGATGGGGTCTCGCTATTATCAAATACTCCATCATTAGGAAAGTTTCTGTTTAGAAATCGAGGCCCCATTTCTGCGTAGGGCACTCCTTGAATGGCCGAAGCGTTGAAGCTATCACTCCAGGATCCGTCGAGGTCCGAATAGTAACGGTCGGTACTCCACCCACCCGTATGATCATTTATATGTCCATCGAGCGGAGAAACTCCAGAATAAGGAACCGCAACATGGCCCAAGATAATCGCCGTTTTCAATGTTGCTCCATATTGCGCGTGATCTAGACGCAACAAATTGCGAATGGCCGGCGCATTCATTGAACGGGGGACGTCGTGGCGTACAACTTGCCATCCGTCGCCGATGAGATCTTGGGAGAATCGACGAATTTCAAGATCGGTTTCTTCGGCAATAACCGCATCAACGAGGAGAACGACTACTCCTCGTTGTTCAACGGCTTGTTTGCCAACAAATGCCAAAGTTTTCCAGTCTGCGTTAACATACTCAGTAGTAGGACCCATCAAATTAGATACTTGGTACTCGTATATCACTCCCGCGGTGACTGAAGTGTCATGATAGCTTCCGACTGAATCAGGAACTGTCGCAATTGGAGCGCCCCAGCTTTCTTCACCGAGAACTCTTTTGCGTATGACTTTCGCTGGGCAACCGCATGATGGGATCCCAAGCGTAATGCTCGGAGGTGAGAGATCTGTACTAACCGAAAGCAGACGAGATCCCATCTCCTCGGCGTTTTTTTGCGCAAATGTTTTAGAACAAAGAACGACACCTAACAGAAGAATTGCAAAAAACGTGGGGCCTAATCCTATTATGCGCTTCCTTGAAATAGTAACACGGCGGACTGGTCGCAGGAGGCTAAGCGCCCGATTAAATTCAATCAAATGCATAACAATAATCTACTTGCCCTGCTCAATCTGCGACCACAAATAGTAGATGCAATTAACATGCCCCTGGGCCCATGCCGCCATTAACTCAATGTTACGAATAGAATTGTAGTCGGCCCTAAGGCCGATTTAATTAACTACAACACTACTCGGCGCACCCGGCGCACCTGCCCCCGATGAACTGTCAAGACAGCCGGACTGGACAGTAATCGAAGGATTAAAGCGAAGGAGCGCTGGAATCGGACATTCGCGAATCGCATCTTCCGCTTTAAACGGCGGCCAGCGTAGATCTTGGTTGTTCGCAGGATTTTTGAACCAGGTCGGGCGAGTATTGCCGAGATAATAGCTATTGGGAACAACGGTATCACTGGCGCACGTATTTATAATCGGACGACCAGAGACGTCATTACAAACAATACTAGCCTTGATCTCTTCTATGCCAGGACCAGTTGTGGAGACCAAATAGTCTGAATTTGGATCTTCGTTCTTTCTTTCAGACACCCAATTCTTACAACGATAGGCTGTACAACGGACTTCATTATCGTACCATGAGTTGACCGATTCCCCCAGAAAGCCATAGCCGAGTTTGAATATGCCACGGCTCCCCGCCAAAATATTACATGAGTACGAGGTGGCTTCACGATAGAGTTCATATTCGGTTTCATTACCAGCAGTTCCTAAGATATTGCCGAGGAAACTGTAGTAGCGGTTAGTTCTTTCGATATCAACTAACCAGGCCTGCGAGCAGTTTGTCCCCCTAATTTGGCTATTCTCGCGATTCCTTAGCGCGAACTTGTTTCTAAGCAATGTGAAATGAGACGACGTACCCCAATAGGTGTCTGCTCGAAAACGCTCGATGCTGTGGTTTCCTTCGACAAGATTCATCATCGGATGACCACCGTGCATCAGCGGACCGAAGCGATAGGGATAGTCTCCGTCGGTGTCTTCCCACCACATTTCACCCATGTAGTTGTAGCTCACCACATTACCTGAAATCGCCCCCTCCCAGGCAACGGCCATGGTGAGTTTCTCAAAGATACTATCGGTAATAAGACCCGCTGAAAAATGAGTACCTAGAAATATTCCATAGGCGCGATCTGATGTATACTCGCCATCAGAGGGATCGCCCGTCGTGTCATAGTCTTTGCCGACATAATCATATTTTCCGGAACTTCCGATCTTTTCGGGTATCGGAACGCCACCCCAAATTTTGCAACCCTGAATCGTAAACCAAAGAGCTCCATACCCCCAAATCGCGCGGCGTTTGTTCCCTCGTAACTCAACCCTATTAAGCCAGCTGTTAACCGCGCCGAATATTCCAACTGTATCCTGAGCTTTTGAAACGAGATTATTAAGGGTCAGATCTTCTGCGCCCGCGAAGTGTGTGATCCCGTCAGTCGGCTTACTGCCCGACATTCTTACCACCACCGGCGCTTTATTGTAACTCCAATAAAGCGGTGGATCGATGGTTGCAGTGGTCGTACTCGGAACGGTGAGTATCTTAACCCACTGCCCAATATTTCTGTTAGGGCGTCCGCACCAGGTACAGTTTTTCGGATTTCCTGCCTTGTCTCGCCCGGTGATGTCAACGGCCGGGTCACCGGTCGGATCTTCTGTCATATCGATCAGCACCACATCATTTGGCTCAAAGCCATGCGCTCCCGAAGTTGTAATAGTGTTGTCATTTTTTTGGGGCGAAACTAGGCCTATGTCTCCCGATTTCCAACTACCATCAAACCCATTATCGAATCGGAGCATGGTATCTCCAGAAAAGGGGGAAACGCCTAGCAGTTCAGTCTGTCCCATGCCAGCACCTCGCAAGACCACAAAAGAGGGGATTTTCAATTCAGCATTAATGTTGAAAGTCCCCGCAGAAAGCTTAAGCACCCGCGGAGCGCAGGAGAGATCTTGAAGGCAGGTAGCAGTCGCGGCAGGCTTACAGGCGTTCAGGGCGGACTGTATTGCGCTCGCCGAGAAGGTCGAGGCGAGCGCGTTGGAGTTACAGTCTGGTCCATAGTTCGTAGGAATCCCTCCCCGCACTCCCGGATTCCAATTTATTCTTCGGGATGGATCCAGGTCCTGAGCAAAGCAATAGGGAAGGACAGCAGAAAAGCATGCAACACTAAGAGCACAGAAAAATTTTAGTCTCATTTTATGCACCACGAGCTTATACACCTACATAATAACAATATCTTGCGCTCCCAAATTCGATCCAGCGCTAATTTAGTGTGCATGGGATAATTTGCCTGGAGCAAGTCAAAGTCTAGGTAAAATATAGGGTAGGGTTGCAATAGTAAGTGCTGTCGCGCTCTAGGGCTTTACCCCGTCCCGCTCTGGTCCCACTACGATGGGACCCTACCGACTCTGATCAAGCTCAATAGATCCAGCGTTTAGCCTAAAAGTTAAAGACAAGTACCCACAATAAAATTGACTAAGAAATGTCTCGGTGCCAGAGTATACATTCAGCAACGCGAACTATTATTGGTAATGAATATGAAGATTTTCGCCTATTCGCTCTCATGTCTCCTTATATTAGTAGTATCAGTCAGCACTGAGTCCGCCCTTGCAGATTGCTTTTGCAAGTCGAAACGATTCGCTGGTTCGCAAAACGGGCAGTGTCCAGCTGTGGGAGGGGATCCCGAGGGGAATCAAAGCTGCATTAATGACACTACTAATTCGATAAATCAAAGAGAGGCCAACCGATGTCCGGCAAAGACTGAAGATTGCACACTTCCAGACTTATCCGATGGCGTCTGCACCTTAAGCAGCACTAACATTGTCGTAACTCCAACCCCGTTGGGAACTGGTGAGGTAGTTATCGATACCAATGGAAACAGGACGACACTTGAGAACTACAGTTTCGATATCAGCATAACTTGCGGTTACGGATGCGAAGCGCCCCCACCCCCTCCGTGCCCAATAAATCCAGGTGATATTCCAAATCTTGCGTGCGCGACTCCGACTCCTACCCCCCAAGCTGCATCTGCTGCCGCTGCCGCGCCAGTTTTATTTGCCGCTGCCGCTGATGGTGAAGATGGCGACGACGATGACGGCGATAATATTACAGGCCCAGACGATGTTGATGATGGCGACTCATGCACCCCGACGCCTACGCCGACTGCGACCCCAACGCCTACCGCTACCCCAACACCGACAGCTACTCCTACGCCTTCTCCTTCAAAGAGTCCGACTCCGACTCCAAGCGGCTACCGCGCATAAAGGATTGAGCTTTCGTGCAGTCGTTCGGAAGGAAAATTGGAGTGGGGCTGCTTGTTGGTTCCCTAAACGCCGCAGCTGCTGAGCTGCCATCCTCCTCGCACTTTTCGAATCATACGGAGAACCTGGCGCCGGGTGCAATTCTGCAAAGTGGCGCTACACGAGTTTCGTATGTGCGCGCGCTTGAGCGCTTTCTTTCGATGCACGCGACGTTAGATCGACAGGGTCAGATTCAATACTCATGGACGCAGCTTACTCACAATTTCGAATTCAGATCGAACTGTTTTCAAGCGTTTGAAATTGATCAAAAAGCAAGCACGAGTTGTCAGCTGCATCCGATAATTGCTTCATCGCCCTCTCGTCGCGAGCTATATTTGCGGGCTGAAAATCGAACAAACAATGAGACTCTCGGCCAGGCATGTTTTGCGCTGCAAATTTCGAACAGCGCCCCAGTAGCAACTCTTTCTTGGCTACGAACAGCCTCGGACATCAAAGAAGCTTCAAAATATCGAGGCGTCGTCTTTCCGGAACTTCAGGAGCAAGCCAACATACTGGCTGAGTTTTTGAGGAAGCATCCTAATGAGACTGGCGTAATGGCGAAAGACCTCGCCCCCATCGAGCGGGTCTTACGTAAGAAGATCGGAATTCCAGACGGATTATTTGCTCGCTGGACCTCGCCACTTACCTTGCATTCATTAAATGATGACGGCAGCATCGAAGAGACGCGCACTGCCTCTAAGCTAGCCGTCTGTCATTTTACGAATAAGTTTTGGCAACACGTTGTAGAAGTAGAGATCGACATAGGTGATACTGGCACCCTCAGCATCAGGTCTTTTCGTTGGCTACCGTTAAAATCAGTAACCTCGCCTGCCCCATCGGCCAAGCAGGCCAATCAGATCGGAATTTAAGTTGGCGCGACAGCTTCCGACCCACAAACTTCACCAGCAATCGTCGCAAGGAGTCGTAACCTGGCGAATGACGAGGCTCTACGACAGCCAGCTCCAACTCGTGCCCTGACGCACAAGCTTCTGCGCATATTGAGTGATCTGGTCGCGGTCGGCATCGCTCGTAAAATTAAGAGCATTCCAAGTTTCTTCGGCAATTTCCGCGCTTCTTCCGAGCCTGACTAGTTCGCAGATGCTGAATGCGCTAAGCCAAAGCCGTTGCTCATCGTTATCAGTACCGGCGACAAGATTTCTCGCGGCGTAACCGACGGTGCCCCACGCAGCGTCCCGCCCACAGCCAGATGCCGAAAGTAACATGGCACTTACCTGTAGCGGATCGCAGCCATAAATTCCCATACCAACTTGGCCAATGTCGCCCCCTGATGCGAGCCCCTCAAGCGCATCCCGCGCATTATCAACCGAACCGCTCGCAATGGTAACCGCCAAGCCGACACGCCCGGAAAATCCTGCAAGCATTCCTCGGCCCCCGCCGAACGATGGGTGCCGTGAGCCCACAAGAAATCCTATTTCCGCGCGGAGTAGCGCATCCTCAAGAATTGGATGCCATATTCGTTTAAAATCCTTTGTTGCAAGCCTTCTGCAAATTGAGTGCATAACGGCAACGGTAGCAATGACATCGCTGCTAAGAATGCTCATCGCCCGCCTGACTTCGTTCACTGGCTTTCCTGCACCAAGAATGGGATCACTTGCCGCGGCAAAGAGGAGCCGCCGTAAACCAAGCAACATGCCTTCAGGAACTTCGTTTATCCGTCCGGGTTTCAAAAGCACATAATTGGCCAGTCGCCAGATAAACCATGGAACCGGTTTAAAGTTCTCGACAATTTCGCGCGCAAGATGCCATGAGTCCATCTGCGCTTGCTGATCCGATAGAAGCTGCCTTACTCGAAGCTCAGTCTCATCGAGCGAAACGCCGATCTGTTTACTGAGCTTCTCTTCTTCCGGATCATTCTTATTCTGTTCTACCAGCCCGCCTCGTCGCGGAAACATCGGTTCGTTTGATTCGGACATGCTTCCTACCTTAGCTGTGAATAATTTCTCTTAGGGAACCTCTGAAAAACTAGGCGTTTTGGATTTGCTGGAATTTTGGATGA
>CAZEAC010000022.1:0-64929 GCA_964510065.1 uncultured Bdellovibrionales bacterium
TCTCATCCAAAATTCCAGCAAATCCAAAACGCCTAGTTTTTCAGAGGTTCCCTAGAGATATCGTTGCTACGTTGCGCTTAAAGAGCGCAGTTCTGTTCTTTTTTGCCAATTCTTAGAATTATTTTTGTCAATAATAACGGCTGTTTGCTGCTTAGATTGTTTTCCTCTAGATCCGAAACATTACAACCGAAGCTCGCGAGAACGGAGTGCAAATGTGGAGGGACAGTATGAAGGCAGAGCATATCTCCGAACCAATCAATGCCGACTTTGAGCGATTACAGCAGCCAGTTGCCGCGCTTGTTCGCAATGCGCTTCGACGAGCTCCGGAGGAGCTGCTCACGACAATTATTGATTGCGGGCCTCACTATAACTTCTCCATGGAGCAGATACGTTTTGCTGAGCTAGATCGTTACTCCGAGCGATTCGCTCGGGCACTTTCGGTGCATGGTATTGGTGTGGGAGATAGGGTCGGAGTCTTTCTCCCGGCATGCAATCAAGATCTAATAGCGTCTCTTGCTATTTGGAAATTAGGGGCGATCCGCGTGATCATGGAGTGCCCACCAGACTCTTCGGATGTCGCCACGATTATTGCAGCTACCGACATGAAGGCAGTTGTCGTTCTCTCACAATACTACCTCCTCGGTGGCCTGTTTATGCAACACGCATGTAAGGCGCTGAAAGTATTTACTGTTGGACTGGGAAACGCCACGGCCGCATTTGATGCGACATTAGATTTTAATCAGATCTGTCGTCAAGGTGACGCAGCATTTGATGCCGAGGTAACCGACGGGCAGCTTCCTGCTCAGCTTGCACCGACCTCAGGAACTACCGGTCTTCCCAAGTACGCGCTCTTCACTCAAGCGGCACTCAGTACAATTTTCCATCACTACGCAGAGTGGCAGGCCGGGGCCTGCTTTGGACCGCTTCTTTATCTCGGCGGGATTGGGCCGCATGTCCACGCCGTGTGGGGCGCAATTCTCGATGGGCGCCCAATCGTACAGATCCCGCAAATCAAAGATAGCGACGACGATAGCTCCTTCTATCGGACCGCACTCGCGGTACTCGAGAGTACGAAAATAAGCCTGATAATGGGAGTCCGGGAAAAATACGCACGACTAAGCTCAAAAAAGTTGAAGTTAAAAGGGGTAGTCGGACTTTCCGGTGGTTCGGCGCTTGGTACGATCGCTGAAACGTTTAGTAAAGACACTGGTGCGAAACTCTTTGAGCAGTACGGCATGACCGAGTGTTCAGTGGTTACGCGCACTCCGCGCGCGGCTCCACGACCAGGAAGTGTTGGGATCGCGCTGCGTTGGACCGATCTCAAAATTGTCGATCCAGCTACTCTCGCTACGCGGAACACAGGCGAGCACGGCGAGATCCTGGTGCGAGGACCACAATTTATGTGTGGCTACTGGAACAATAAAACTGCGACAAAAGCGCTGTTTACTGACGATGGGTTCCTTCGCACGGGGGATATCGGGTACATGAGCAACGATGGCTACCTTTACGTTGTTGATCGTATGAAAAACATCATCATTGTTGAAGGAGATAATGTAATTCCCGCGGAGGTAGAAGATGTAATTCTACGATGCCCAGACGTTCAACAGTGTGTTGTCGTTGGAGTCACTGAGCCACACTGGTTTAATGAGCGCAAAGACTTTCAAGAACTCTTGCAGCGTTATGGGGAATTGGTGGTTGCTTTTGTCGTCCCGCGTCCGACGGCGAAGCGAGAAGGATTGGAGGCACGCATTCGGGAATGTATTAGATCCAATCGCCTCGCGAAATATAAGCGACCTCAACAGATAGTGCTTCTTGAGCAGCTTCCGGTCGCAGGACGATACGAAAAAATAGATCGAGCTCGCCTCCAGAGCGGGGGAGGCAGAGAGTATCTTTTAGTTGCGTAGCGTGGATTTGACGCCAATTTTAACAATCGAAGAGGAACGGACAATGAGTAAGGCACTAATAAATCAACAGGGGCACACTGCCATCGACAAGTCGTCGTTTATTGAGTTTTATCCCAACTTTTTTGAGGCGTCGCTGGCGACAGAAGTGTTCACGAGGATGGTTGAGGAAACGCCTTGGAGAACTACCCTGTATCAGGGAATGACGCTGCCTCGGCGCCAGTGTTGGATGTCAGATCCGGGAGTGGTAGCCGATATCTTCCAAGAGGGGCCGGCGCTTAATTGGACTGCGCAGATGCTCGATTTTCGGCTCAAGATTGAGGAACAATGCACGCCACACCGCAAACGCTTCGACTATATGCTAATGAACCTTTACCGCGACGGAAAGGATATGATCGGCTGGCATGCTGACGAAGACGCGGTATTGGAACGAACCAATATGGTCGCAGTGGTTTCGCTCGGTACCACTCGGCGATTTCTAGTTAAACGAGTTCCTCAAAACTACCGAGAACCGAAACCAGCTTCATGGGAACGAGACATTGATACTAACGCCGACTACGAATTTACCCTGACTCATGGATCGCTCCTGCTCATGGGAGGTGACATGCAAAAGAACTTTCATCATGCTGTTCCTCGCGATTTTTCGATTACCGAGCCGCGAATTAGCCTTACGTTCCACAGGTCATAATGTCGACGCTCGAGACGTATTGCCAAACATAGACAAATTTACCCAGAGCGAGAAAGGCGAACAATGATGCAGAAAATTGAAAAATGTAGAGTTTCGGAGCTGGCGCAAGCACAGCTCCCTCCGATAGAGCGTATTGCGCTTACGACGGAGTCTCTAATCAAATTTAGATCAACGCGTGGCGAAGAGCGTGAAGTGCTGCTCTTTACCGAGAAGCTTCTTCGGAGCCGAGGCTGGCAGGTAGAGCGGTGGAAGATTCCTGGGGATAGTCGATGGAATATTTTTGCGCGAGTCCCGAAGGGAATTCCAACTATTATCTTTACTACTCATCTCGATGTTGTCCCTGGTGCCGAGGAGCAATTTACTCCTCGCCGGAGTAAGGGAATGATAGTAGGTCGAGGGGCTTGTGACGCGAAGGGAGTAGTCGCTACACAAATTGAAGCTGCTGATTGGCTGAGAAGGGCAGGTGCCAGAGATATTGGACTCCTTTTCGTGGTTGATGAAGAAACCCGTAGCGTCGGTGCAGTAGCGGCCGCTCCGATTCTCAAAGAAAGCTCGGTTCGCTACATAGTGAATGGAGAGCCTTGCGAAGGGAGAATGGTCGAGGGGCAGAAGGGACTAATAAAGGCCAAGGTTTATGTTCGAGGAAAGTCGTGCCACTCGGCATACCCGCAGTGGGGAGCCGATGCGAATCATGTTATGTTGAGAATCGCGATTGCGGTGCGAGAGGCAAATTTCGGGAGCGATCCCTTATTGGGTGAGGCTACAGTCAACATAGGAAAGCTCCATGGCGGAACTGCGCCAAATGTCATCTCGGAGCAGAGTGAGTTTGACATCTCGGTACGAACAGTCAGTAACTCAATCGCGGCAAGCGCGCGACTAAGATCCATTGTCGAGAATAAGGCACTTCTCGTGAAAGGAGTATCTGTCGAATTGCAGATACTTTGTTGTAGTGAGCCGCTTAAGTTACCCACGCTTCCTGGATTTCAACGGGTCACCAAAGCTGCGAATTCGGACGCAACTGCGTTTGCGAAAAGCGGAAAAGTCGTACTCATGTACGGTCCAGGATCGAGTATGCAGGCGCATACCGCTTGGGAATATGTCCGAATTACGGAGCTTCGCAAAGCGTACAGTGGGTTTCGCAACATATATAAGCAACTTAAGAATACGATGTGACGCCCGAACGTTACGACTTCGCAGCAGCAACCTGTGAGAAGTCCAGGCTTGGACCGGGGTAGGGAAACAGCTTGTGGGTTCGTAAGTACTCGACTGTTTCAATATCAGCGATTGACTCGCCGAACTTTTCAAGAATCTCCTGGCGTACATCGGAAAGTTCTTGGCCGCTTTGCGTATGAACGTCAATCTCATAATTCCACTCGCCAAGCGCGCGCACTATCGCGGTGATTGAAGGGTGATTACGACAGTACTTTTCGAATTGCGCGCAAAATTGCCGATCTGAATTTCGTTCCGTAATAAAGAGCATGTACTTTCTTAAGCCCAGTGCGGCATAGTTGATATGAAGGGCGAAACCAAGGATGACGCGATCCTGCAGCAGTCTTTTTAGTCTGTATTGAAACGAGCTGTTTGGTATATCGAGCGTGCGTGCAAGAGTGGAATAAGGGAGAAGCGCATCTTTGCCAAGTGCGCGTAGTATTTCGTGATCCGTTTTATCGAGGGCGCTCATTGTCGTTGCTGCAGAAGAGGCAATTGCCGGCGGGAGCTTTACTGAGTTTGGAAGTTCGGGAAGCCTTAAAGCGTAAGTCTCGCATCGAATGCGCGCCGAAATTGATCGTCCCTTAATGGCTTGGCCCGCGACACCATTTAGTCTCAGTAAAAAATCGTCAATTTCTCGTAGGCTTCGCGCGTTAACAGAGATTGCATACTGAAATTCGCCGCCCGCCTCTACAAGCCAAGATACTTGACGTGCGCGTCTGAGCTGTTCAATGAGCTTCCGGCGACCCTGTTCCGATTCGGTGAGGCGTCTGATAAAAATTGCATAATCAATATATCCAAGCGCGGAGATGTTTGTAACGCAGTAGGGATGAACAAGCTCGTGCGAGAGCAGATAGCTCATTGCGCGCTGAGCAGTATGTTTCGGTAGGCCAGTCCTCTTTGCCAGTTCGGCGGATGTTGCCCGAGCATCGAGTTGTGCGGCAGCGAGAACCTTAATTTGTTGAGCGGTGAGACGCATACTTATGAGCAGTTTAACAATGAATCGGTCTATATGGAAATTTACCTGTTGTAAAGAGCGAGCAAAACCCTGGTGAGATTTGCGGGCTAAGGGCGGGCAATCGAATCCGGTTCCTTCAAGAGCAAAGAGCAATGAAGTAACAACAAAAATCGGCCCGCCGCGACATTACAAGTTTCAAAAAAACAGGTGGAAGACATCCCTGGAAAACATAAACAGCATCAGCAGCGCAAGCGCACCACCAAAGATAAGCTGCAAACGCATTTTCCAAGAGACGCTGACTTCCTGTCTTCTTACTCCTTTGATTAGCGCTAAGATGATGTGACCACCATCTGTTGAGAAGCCCTTCCATAGTGAGGAGCTCTTGGCGTCACTTCTTGGTTCTCATATTGACCAAAAGCTGCACTAAAAATTATACCGGAGTTGTTACGGTCACTTGGGCTAAGTCGCTGTCTTTTTGTGTGCTTAGCCGCAGCCGTACTATTTTATAGGCGACATTGCTAGCCTTTCGTCCCATAACGTAAGCAAACAGTAGAGCCTATTGTATGATATGGAAAGTCTATGAGTGGAGCACCCCTAACCGACCAGAAGGCCATTAGGAATAGGCCGGCGCCAGCGGATCGCGCGGCAAAAGATCTAGCAAGCTACAATATGCCTTTATCAGTCGAGGGTTTAGAGCAAGTGCTTGACCAGGGCGGCCCTTTTCGATTTTACTCTGATATCCACAATCGTTCCGGTTCGCTGCTGACTCCGATTGTGAATTGCGTTCGAGATTGGATAGAGAAGGTGAGCCAGGATGAAGCGGCCTTAGACACGGGCAGTAGTTACCGAGGATTCCTTTTGAGAAGGGTGGTGGCGGCTGTTGAGGAGGTGCTTAAGAAGAGTGAAATAGTCGGAAAGCCTCGCCATCCCTCCCCACAGTACTTCGGAAGAGAAGTCGCGGTGATCGCGTCTCAAGAAGGGACTCAGGATGCAAAACGTGACCTTACGCTTCTTTCTGAACTGCTTCAGAATGTGAGATCCGATGGGATCAAGGGAAAGGTAAAAAGGGAGCTTTTCCCTGCATGCATTACTCAGATGAAGCAGATATATAGTCAGCTGGATAGTAAGATAGAGCAAAATGGGGGAACCATTGACAATGCGACCTTGGCACGCGCGTACATGTTAAGCGCTGCAATTCGGTACAGTGAGCGGGCCGTAAAATTTGGAAGCGCCGGCTCGCTGAGTATTGCCATCAGAATTTTGGAAAGAATTGGTCGCAGCCATCTTTTTGAGGTCTATGAGCGGCCAATAGAGAACAGCTCTGTGTCTATCCATGAATATTATCGCCAGCATAATAGAGTAGCTTCCGCGTCGATCCCTGGTGTTGGGCCTGTAACAAGCGCTGCTCTTGAAACAATCTTGGCCCCGAGCGGCTGGGCGGATCTTAATGTTCGAATCGAGAAAGTTGCGAGCGTGCTGAAATCACTTAAGTAGCATGCATGTGTCGCTTTCCAAGTTTGCCGCTGCGCATCTTGGGTATCGGGAAGGGCGTGTGGTGGTAGGACTTTCCTTGCGCGAGAGGGCAAGCGGAAAGTCTGTCCTACACACTGCGGTAATCCCGCGTCGAAGAAGCGACGCTTGACCGGTGTCGACGAGCAGCTATTTCGAGAGCAGCGCTTCAAGGAGATCTATCTGCCCGATTGGTAACTTAGGCTGGAAATGCCCGCCGAAGGTGGGAACTTTACCTGTCCTGGAAGAAACTCGCCTGTGACAGATCAATGAAATGACTACTAAGGAACCAAAAATGTTCTTTGGTTTTGGCACTTTTGGGCCGTCTTGGACCCAAAAGTGCGATTCGAAATTAAAAAACTCATTTTCCGAGCCGTGCCTCCGAAAGCTCCAAGAGCTGTTGTCGAAGCTTAGGTAAGGAGCTCTCCACTTGAGATCCGCCGTACTGGAGCGCGGAAAGCTCATCAACAAGTGTTCCAAATACAAAAAGATCCTGCTTGCTAAGAGCAGTCCCGCGCAGATGGCTCTTGAGCTCCTCAGGAGTGTGCGCCCCCGTCGGAAGGGCGAATCTTTCATGGAGCAGTTTGTAGAGCGCCTGCTCCAGCGCTTGTGGAGAACCTGCGGATTCAATCTGCTTACGGAGCGCTTTTCTACTTCCTGCGGCTCTGCCGACACGTAGAACAATCCAAAGGCCCGCAGAAAAAAACAGCAGCGTACAGGACATAAGTATCGCGAAAGGTAGGCTAATCTGATCAGATACCCGCTTTAGAAACCCCTCAGCCTCAAATTCCCTCTGATCGACTTGTGGTGCGGCCTGTTCGCCTTGAGGCTCGGTACGCTCTTCGATCCTCGCGGGATCATCTTTGGCGTCGTCTTCTTCTCCAATTCCGGTGAGTGCAAACGCGCGACTTCTTGCGATTCGGTACTCGCCGTCTTGCGGATTAAAGTAGCCGAGCGCGATTTCCGGAATCTCAAGCTTTCCCGAGCGTAAAGGGACAATCGATATCTTGAAAGTGCGGCGCGATATCAGCGATCCGGAATTTTCAAAATTTTCTACCTTAGGACTCTCCGCGTAGACTCGGTATTGCTTGGATGGAGGGAGAACCACTTCATTGAGCGGAGCAATATTTCCGAGACTCGTTACCGTAAGGATTAAAGTTCTACTCTCGCCGACTTTTGTCGAGCCCTCATTCATCTCAGCTTTCAGCTCGGTAACCCCAACGGGTGGCACGCTCATGCCCCAAAGGGGGAAGTCCGCGGGAACCGCGGGAAGTTCTCGAACTTGAAGCGAAACAGTATTGGAAGGGATTGCAGCATCACGGAGCTCTTGTGGTGTGAAAAAAGAATCAAATGGATCGATCATGTCGAATCCGAAACGTTGACGCCTTTGAATGGCTATCTTTCCCTTAAGAGTGCGCGACGGAACTTCAAGCTTTCCGGCAGTAAGCGGGAAAATTGCCTTGCGAATGATTATCGATTCAAACTGTTTCCCATTAACTATTTTACTCTTGTGCTCTTCTTCGCCAAGCGGCTCCTGCCAAAACTTCTCTAACGGCTCATCGGCGAGCTGCGGCTGTATGAAGCTTCTTGATAATAGAATCTCGACACTATTGATGACCTGCTCGCCTTTATAAACAGTTTCGTGGTTAAGGCTTTGCGTAATTGTCGCCTCTGCCTGCGAGCTCGTTGTCGCGGGCGTATCCGATACCGTCACTGAGATCGGATCAATTCGAACTTTGTTGCCATCAACTTCGACTTCGGCAGAGGGGGTTTTGAGCGCGCCTTTCTTTTTTGGCGTCAGGATAAACACTGCGCTTAGACTGACTCGACCGTTCACTATCACGGTTTCCGGCCCTAGATAGCGCGTCTCAAAGTCAGTGCTCTCATCGAATTCCGGAATTGGCAGATTCTGGCAATTCTCGCAGCTTACCTTGAGCGTGTACCGATCGTTTTCGGTTCCCTGCTGCGGATCGACGGTAGCGTAGACTTTGCTGGCGGCACTGGCGCCTCCGCAAAAAGTCAATAAACAAAACAATAGCCCACAAATCAGCGCAGTGCGGCTCCTGTGAGTTTCTTGGGTCGATAATGTTGTATGCCTTACCACTGCTGTCCCTTATTCCCCTGCAGATTACCGGCCTTTCTTCTCAATAATAACGGTGCATCGGGTACCGATTCAAGCCATGCTTGGGCCTGCTGCTCCTGCTCTGTCTTTTCCTCTGTGGCCAAACCTTCTTGCCCTTTTGCAGGATCGGCTGATGCAGTTGCTTCCGGCTTTTCAGTTTCCGGGTTTTTGGTGTCTCCCTGCGTTTCTCTATCTTTTTCTTGCTCCTGCTGCTGTCCCGCGTTTTGTTCCTCGTCCTTGGTCTTGTCGTCTCCTTTCTCTTGATCCTGTTTCTGTTCCTCTTTGTCTCGCTCGTCATTTTTATTCTGATCTTGTTGTTTCTCTTCTTCTTTTCTGTCCTCTTGATCCTTGTCCTGTTTGTTTTTGTCGGGGTCATCTTTCTCTGGATCCTTCTTGTCTTCCTCCTTTTTGTCCTGATCTTGAGGCTGATCTTTTTGATCCTTGTCTTCCTTATTTTTGTCCTTCTCCTTGTCCTGATCCTGTTTCTGCTGTTGCTTTTGCTGCTCTTCTCTTTTTCTTTTTGCGAGCTCGCGATTAAAAGTGCTTTTCTCCTCATCAGGGTTTAGCGCTAGTGCTCGATCGTACGCCTCGATCGCTTCGTCAAATTTTCCGGCGGCAAGCTTTGCGTTACCTAAATCGTAGAAACCATTAAATCTGTCGCGCGCCGATTCTGACTCCTCGGCCATCTTTGAAAATATTTTTGCCGCCTCATCATATTTTCCACTTCGGTAGTAGCTTGAGCCGAGGCCATGAAGAATTTTCGGCGAACCTTTACCCTTTGCGATGTCTGAACTAAACATTTTAGCCGCGCCTTCATAATCTCCCTTCTGGTACAAACGCGAAGCTTCATACGCTGATCGACTTTGCGCGTGGGCTACTTTATTCACTGAAAACATCAATAAGAAGATAAAAAGGAGCTCGGGCTTTTTCTGCCATAGTCGAATCAGCACGTGTGCGAGGGGGAGAAGCAGGAACCAAATGCCGAACTCATTATACGTTCGGTAGTGCTGCTTCTGCCCCGTGCGGAGAGTTCCCTCTGCACGATCTCCAAGCGCAACGGAGAGATCGCTATCGTCGATTCGTGCTTTGAAGTAGACGCCTCCGCTCTCTTCGGCGAGCACGCGTAAATTATCCTCGACAAGTCTAGTAATGACGGTTTCGCCACTATCGTTCTCAATAAAACGCCCGCCTTTCACGGGAATGGGCGCTCCCTCCGGCGACCCAAACCCGATCGCAGAAAGGATAATCTTCTCTTGCGCGAGAAAAGCCGCAGCGGATCTTACTGAAAGCGCGAGATCCTCGCCGTCGGAAAGCAGTACTACGTGACGCGAGGTGGCTTGTATCTCATTAAAGCTTTTTGCAGCGGTCTTGAGCGCATCCTCGAGCGCAGATCCTTGCGCCGAGATTAGTTCGGGTGAGGCCTCCTTGGTAAACATTTTTGCAACCGCGTAATCCGATGTGAACGGGCAGAAAAGGTAGCTTGCACCGGAAAAAAGCATGAGCGCTACCCGATCGCCAGGTGAGTGCGCGCGGAGATAGCTCAAAAGATCGTATATCTTTCGCTTCGCCGCTTCGAGCCTGGACGGCGTGGCGTCTCTTGCAAGCATACTTCGACTCACGTCGAGGATTACTGCTATATCGCGGCCCTGACCTTCAATTTCAAACTCCTGGTAGCCGAGTGACGGGCGCGAGAGCGCGATAAAAATGAACGCAAGCGTAATTAGGACTCCCCAAATGAACTGTTTTCTTGGTTTAAAGGAGATTCCGAACTCGGCGAGTCTGCTTCCACGAATCGCCTCCGAGCGCGCAAGGAATAGGTAGAGCAATGGCAGGAAAATAAATCCACAAAGCCACCGTGGCGCCAGAAAAAGCAGCTGGTCCATTAGGGCACCTTCATAAAGATCGTCTGATTAAGAAGCAGTGCTAATAAAAGTAGTATCAGCAGCCCTACAAGCAGCGGAGGATACAGCTCCTCTACGACTTCGTGGGCTGGGTCGTCCGCCTCGGTAGTTTCAAGCTGGTCGATCTGCTGATACACTTTCTCGAGGCCTTCGGTATCACCGGCGTGAAAGTAAACTCCGCCGGTACTATCGGCGATCTTCTTCAGCGAGGCTTCGTCGAACTCGGCGCGCTGTGTTCCTCCAATAATGAATCCGCGCTGAGTAATAACGCGCGTGGAACCAATACCAATAGTATGAACTTTCACTCCAAGCTGCGCTGCGATTCGTGCCGCCTCAAGAGGCTTCGCCGGTCCCGATGAGTTTACGCCGTCAGTAAGAAGGATCACAGTCTTAGCGCCCTTATCAATCTCCGTCATGCGCTTTAAGGCAAGCGCAAGTCCATCGCCCATCTCGGTCCCGTCTCCGGCTATTCCGACGTCGAGTTTGTCGACAAGGTCAAGCAGCAGCGAGTGATCGCGAGTAAGCGGCGCTTGAAGAAAGGCACGGCTCCCGAAAACCACTACGCCAACCCTATCTTGCACCCGCGATTGAATAAAGCGCGCGACAACTTCTTTCACCCCTGAAAGTCGATCGATGTCGCCGAAACGCGAGGTCTTGAAATCTTCGGTCGCCATGCTCTTCGAGACATCAAGGGCCAACATTATGTTACGGCTAAGCTCCGGTTCTTCAACGAACGTTCTTTTTTGTGGCCGGGAAAGCGCCGCAGCCAGAACTAAGAGACTTAGGCTTAAGAGTATCGCAAGGACTGGCTTCCGAAGTTGCGCCCGCCATGAATGCGGAAGCGCTTCTACGGCGGCAAGACTTGGAAAGAGTACAACGGCGTGACCCTTCCGTCTCATTATAATGAGAGCGCCAACAAGTAGCGGCAGCAATGCCATCACGGGGTAGGCGAAGCTCATGCCTTGGTCTCCGCTTCAAAGTCAAAAGCCACCAGTGTTGTCGCAATTTTTTCAAAGAGCGGTAGCGCCGGAGGAAACTTTGCTTCAGGCATGAAGCGCACTGAATCAAGCTCGGAAATGATTGAGAGAAGAGAACAAAGCGCTTTCGAAGAGAGTTTTTGTTGAAGCTCGGAAAGCTCCGCCGCGCTTAAGCTCTCAAACGCAAGTTCGTGCCGCGTTGCGAGATAGCTCCGAAGCAGCACACTGAGCCTCCCTGCAACTTCCTTGTTCATGGTGGAGTCGTCAGTCACGGAGCTTCGAAGTGTAGTAAATGCCTGATCGAAAACGCGACGAGGAGATGGAGCTGGCTTCAATTTTTTTTGCTGATGGCGCAGATACAATATGGCAGCGATAACCAGTAACGCGAGCAGCAGCAGCGAGAGCCACGCGGCAATTCCTGGTACGTAAGCGAATCTGCTCACTTCGACAATATCAAATGGAGTAGGCTCTGGGTTCATGTTGGCAGTCTGTAATCGATATGATGTACCATAGAAACTACTAGCGATAACGATTGGTTCTTTGTTGCATAAGCTCGCGAAGCGGTCTCAGCGGCGATCCTTCCAATCGAACAAGGTCGGCCCCAACTCGCGAGCACAGCTCATAGAGTCGCCGATATCTTTCCTCCTTGAGCTGCTCTAGTCTTTGTCTTGCCATCGAGCTATCGACGATTCGACGCTGGCCAGTTTCGGCATCTTCGAGTTCAACGAGGCCCACATCCGGAAGCAGCGCGCTGCGGGGATCGTCAAGCATTACAGCCACGACGTCATTTCGAAACGCGAGCGCACGCAGTTCATCTTCGAACGGGGGGGAGAAGAAATCGGAGATCAAAAAAATCAGCGAAGAGCGTTTTTCGCGCTCCCGAATGTGCCTAAGTGCCTGGGCGATGTTTGTTGCGTGACGAAGCTCTCGCGAGGCGGTGAGTTCATAAAGCACCTTCTTCCCCTGAAGCCTGCTCTTGCTTGGTGGAAAGTAAAGTTCGACTTGATCGGAAAAGAGCATTAATCCCAAGGAGTCACCACTTTTTGCCGCAAGAAGTGTAATTAGCGCAGAAAACTCCAGCGCTCGAAGGTGCCGTGAGGTGAAAGGTGGCGTGTGTACGCCGGTTGAGTTGCTGGTATCGAGTGCGACGAGTATTCTAAGCTGCCTGTCTTCTTCGTATGATTTTACATAGGCACGATTCGAACGCGCGGTCGCCTTCCAATGAATACGGCGCACGTCGTCCCCGGGCTGATATTCACGAATATCGGAAAAGAGAAGTCCAGAGCCGCGAAACGCGGAACGATAATTTCCAATGAGGTCGGCATCGACGGTCCGTCGAGTGATCAGCTCAAGCCTCCCCATCTCGGCAAGAAGCGAGGTCGCGCGGGCAAGTTCGAGTCCTTGGGCCTGCATTGCCGCTCCTTTCTTGTAATTATGGAAGAGGCACGCTCTTAAGAAGCACTGCTATTATATCGTCGCTCCCGACACCCTTAGCCTCTGCTTCGAAGGTTGGAAGGATTCGGTGGCGAAGAACGTCCGCTGCCACATCTTTTATCTCATCCGGGGTGACATATGAGCGAGCGCGTAGCAGCGCGAGCGCGCGGGCGGAAACCTGCAAAGCGATACTTGCGCGGGGAGATGCGCCCCACTCGATCATACCTTTTAAATTTAGATGGTCGGCTTTCCTGGTCGCCTGCACCAGAGAGACAATGTAGCGATCTATCTTTGGATCGACAAAAAGGCTGAGCGCAGCCTGTCGTAGCTGCCGAAGGTCGGCGAGCGACAAGATTCGTCGTAATGGCGCATCTTTGGAAGTTTCGCGCGCGTGTAGGCCGACAATGGAGATCTCTTCTTCAAAGCTCGGGTAGCCCACCTTCACCTTTAACAGGAAGCGATCGAGCTGGGCTTCGGGAAGAGGGTAGGTTCCTTCCTGCTCGATCGGGTTTTGAGTGGCGAGGACCATAAAAGGATCGGGCAGTGGAAATGTCTTCTCGCCAATTGTTACCTCGCGCTCCTGCATTGCCTGAAGTAGCGCAGATTGCACCTTGGCCGGGGCGCGATTTATTTCATCGGCGAGGAGCAGGTTTGAAAAGATCGGACCTGTCCTTGTAATAAACTCTCCAGACTGCGGCCTGTACACTTCGGTGCCCACTAAATCCGAAGGCAGCAAATCGGGGGTGAATTGCACCCGACTCATTGTCGCCTCGACACATTCTGTAAGTGTTGAGAGCGTCTTGGTCTTGGCCAAACCCGGCACCCCTTCAAGCAGTACGTGGCCGTCAGCAATTAGTGCGACGAGTAAACGCTCTATGAGATAATCCTGACCGACAATTCGTTTGTGAATTTCAGACTTTACCTCTGTAATGAGGGTACTTAGGCGAGTGAGATCATCGAGGACAATTCTTGGCTGTTCCATAAGCCGTCATTTTCAATCAAAGCCTTGATTTCGGCAAGATTGGCCCTTGCCCGCAAATTTCACCAGGGTTCTGCTCCGGTGAGCCCTGGTGAGGTTTGCGGGCTTGTGGCAAGGCTCGAAAGGTATCTTCGACCCACTCCTTTGCAATTGCATGGTCGACAATTGGGGTGGGGTACCCCGGAAATTCGGTTTCAGCGTCGTGCAGCCCATGCAGCAATTTAGGATTTGCGGAAGCAAGCTCCGGGACCCAGCGCTTTATATAAACACACTCTGGGTCATACTTTTCGCTCTGCAAGCGCGGATTGAATACTCGAAAATAGGGCTGCGCGTCACAACCTGTTGATGCCGACCACTGCCAAGAACCGTTATTTACCGCGGGGTCGTAGTCGATAAGGCGCTCGGCGAAATACTTTTCACCCCAGCGCCAGTCAATGTGCAGATCTTTTGTAAGAAATGAAGCTACTATCATGCGCACGCGGTTATGCATAAAGCCGCTGCTATTAAGCTCGCGCATTCCGGCATCGACAATTGGAAACCCGGTTCGTCCTTGGCACCACGCGGCGAAGAGCTTTTCATCGTTCTCCCAGGGAACAGCGTCGTATTTTCTGTGAAATGCGCCGCCAAACACATGTGGAAAGTGAAAAGCAATGTGCGTAAAAAAATCTCGCCAATAGAGCTCCCTAATCAGTTCGCTGTCGTCCCCAAGACGCGAACGCATTGCATATAAGGTTTCGCGAATCGAGCAGCATCCGAATTTGTTGTATGCTGAAAGTCTGGTCGTTCCCGGCTTCGCCGGAAAATTTCGTTCCTCCGCGTACTTTGAAAATCTTGGGAGTGTGGCGATAACTTTCTTACACTCTGCGCGACCGCCCTTTATAGCTTGCGTTTCAACGCTCGGCGGAAGAGCCTCTGAGAGATACGCAGGCGCAGTCTTGCTTGAGTCGTCACAGAAATTTTTGAATTCGTTTTTTCGAGGCTCGCGAACGGGGAGCTGTCGTGCCATTTTGAAAAATGGAGTGAAAACCGTGTAAGGGGTTCCGTCACTTTTTGCGACCGCTTCCGGTTCCTGAATTAGCGCGTCGCCGCAGAGCTCGAAGGCGACGTTTAATTGAGCGCAAAGTGCTTGAATGTTGCTGTCGCGGGACCTCGCGAAAGGAGTGTAGTCGCGGTTGGAGAAGAAGGCGTCGCACCGATTGCCTTTTAAAAGCGCCTCCACAATGCGATGCGTCTCGCCGTAGAAAAGCAGCAGCTTCGCGCCGCGTTCTTTAATTTGTTGTTCAAGATCTTCAAGACATTCGCGCATAAATCGCAGCGCGGGAAGTCCGCGATATGGATTCTTCTCCAGCTGTCGTGGATCAAGAATGAAGCAGGGGAGCACCGTGTCGGCTTTCTCGCATGCCGAAATGAGTGCTGTATTGTCGTGCAGCCTTAGATCTCGATGAAAAAGAAAAAGCGCTTTTGCGTAGCTCTTGGTCACGCGGTAAAAATTCCCCCTTGCCAGAAAACTGCTGTAATTTATGATAGATGGGTAGTGTTATTACTTGCAAGCTTCTTATGAAAATTAGCGAACCTATCGGCAATCCGGAATGGGGTGCGTTGTTTGTGCGTATCGCGATTGGAGCGTTTTTTGTGTTAGCTGGTTTGCATCAGCTCGGGCTGCCGCTTCATCATGAGGCCACCCGTGTTTTTCAGCCTGTTGGTATTATGGGGAATCTCCCGCCGCATGCGATGACTCTGCTTAATATGCTTTTTCCCTATGTCCAGATAGCGTCTGGAATATTGCTTGTGCTTGGATTCTGGACCACGCTGGGCGCAATTATTGGTACACTTCTCGCTGCGCTTGTGGTGTACCGTACTGGATTCTTTCCGCAGCGCGATCTTCTTAATAAAGATGTCATTGTACTCGCTGGCACGTTGTCGCTTCTTTACACCGGAGCGGGCGCGTTTAGCGTCGATCGATTTAGGAAATCGGCCTAAGGAACCGCTGAAATACTTTACATTTCGTCTTCGCGGGCTTTTTGGCCATTTTTTCTTCGTGCCCTCAGTGCCTCTGTGGTTTGTTTTACTTCTTAAAAAACCACAGAGGCACTGAGAGAATACAGAGAAGTAGGTAAATTTATTTTGTTTACAGAGTATTACTCTGCGATCCGCCACATTCGCGGCACCCTTGAAATCCCCAAAATCGTGATTATCTATCTGGTAGGTTGAGAGCGCCATTAAGCGCATCGGCCGTAGAAATGTAGATAGGAGGAATTATGACTGAGGAAAGAAATGTCCCAGGGATGTTGAATCCTTGGCGTAGGAGAAAATCATATCCGCTTTCCATGGTCGAAGGTGGAGTCAACGATTTATTTGATGAGCTGCTTTCGACATGGTTTAGGCCGGGAGTTCGCGCTAATGAGTTGAGCGCGTTTAATCCGCGAGTAAATATTGCGGAAAACGACCAGGCCCTTACGGTGACTGCGGAGCTACCGGGCGTTGATGAAAAAGATGTTGATGTGTCGCTGCACGATGGTGTGCTTCGGATTCGTGGCGAAAAGAAAGCTCGACACGAAGAAGGCGAAGGTGAATCGCGATATGTCGAAAGTAGCTTTGGAAGTTTCGAGCGTGCCTTTTCGCTTCCCTGCGAAGTCGATGAAGATAAAATCGATGCGCAGTTTGCGAAAGGTATTCTTACGGTGAAGCTTCCCAAGGAATTGGGCGAGAAGGCCAAATCAAAGAAAATTTCGATACGGTCTTCGTAACCCAGCCCCACCCTGTTCCGTGTCCCTTTACGAGGGCGGGAGACGAAAGTTTCTCGCCCTCGTTCATTGATCAGGGCCCTAAATTTGCCTACTGTAGTAAGATGTCACGTGGAAAAGCGTTTATAATCCCGACTTTGCTTTCACGGATTAAACGTGGAGAGAGGCTGCTTATAGCGGTCTCAGGGGGCATTGATAGCATGGTGCTTTTACACGGCGTCGTGCAGATCCTAAGACAGCGTGATTTGACTTTAGAGGTCGCCCATATTGATCACGGGCTTCGAAATGGCAGCATGTCCGATGCGCGCTTCGTAGAGAAGCACGCAAAGCGTTATGGGGTACGTTTCCATCTTTTGCGAGCGGTGCCGCCGGCGAAAAGAGTTAACATCGAGGAGTGGGGGCGAAAGACTCGCTATGCGTTTCTCGAAAAAATTCGGAAGCAGCGAAATCTCTCGCTACTACTTACCGCGCATCATGCGAATGACCTGGCGGAGACTCTGCTGATGCGAATTTTGACCAACAAAGAACCACACCTGATCGCGGCTTGTGATTCGCGGCGGCACATACTTCGTCCGCTGCTGGAAGTGTCGCGCGCGGAGATCGAACGCTATGCCGAAGCCGAGCGGCTTTCATGGAGAGAAGATCCGAGTAATCAAAGTGATCAATTCTTGCGAAACAGAATTCGAAATAAACTTATTCCGTTTCTTGCGCATGAGTTTGATCCGCGCATAGTTGAGGTGCTCGCGCACCGGGGGGGGAGCGTTGCCGAAGACCAGGAGCTGCTTTATTCAACTTCAAAACAGGCTCTTGCTTCGCTCAAACGATATCGGTTTGGTGCAGCGGGGTGGCTTCGGGCCGTTCATGGGCTGGCGGAGAAGTTGCCACCGGGTATAGGTTGGAGAGCGGTCGAAGAGCTGTTTTTTGGCAAACTCGGTTTTAGGATTGGGCGGCGGCATGCGCAGAGTGTGCTCTCTGTCCTTAAATATGACAGTATTGGCTGTGAGCTTCCCTCTGGATGGAGGATTATGAGGAGTAAAGGGCGACTTTTAGTCGGTCGGGAGCGTGCGAGGAAATCTGTTGAACGAGCCTTGCCAAAGAGGTCGACTTTAGACAAGCCTTAGCCCGGACTTTTCGCAGGTTTGTGCGGTGGAGCTGTAACTTGCCGAAACTTATGCGGGGGGGGCGAGGTTAGGGGGGGGGAAACACGCTCTAGAGAAATGTGAATGCTTTTTGGTATTTATTGAGTCTTAAGTAGTACATTATCTATTCAGGAGTAGCCGCTTGGGTCACGGATCACGAAACGCAATTTTTTGGGTTGTTCTAATCGTACTGTTTTTGAGCCTTTATCGGCTCTTGGCGCAGGATCGGGCTGCTGTTGAGCCGGTGCCCTATTCTGAGTTCTTGGCACAGGTTGAAAGTGGCAATGTGCACTCGGTGGTGATTAAAGAAACCGGCAAGGGCAGTCAGATTGAGGGAAAGTACAACGATCGAAAGGATGTCTTCCGCTCCGTTGCGCCCGAAGACAAAGATCTCATTCCGCTTCTTAGAAAGCATGGCGTGGCGATTAGTGCCGAGAAGGCCGAAGAGGATCCATGGTACCTCTTTATTCTTGCAAATATTTTACCGCTACTTGTCTTAATTGGAATCTGGATCTTCTTCATGCGTCAGGTGCAGATCGGCGCTGGGAAGGGGATGAGCTTTGGAAAGTCACGAGCCAAGCTTCTTACCGAGAGTCAGCAGCGAGTTACATTCGAGGATGTCGCTGGCATAGACGAGGCGCGCGCGGAGCTCGAAGAGATTATTGATTTTCTTAAAGATCCGAAAAAATTCACCAAGCTCGGTGGGCGTATTCCTAAAGGCGTGCTGCTTGTGGGGTCACCTGGAACGGGTAAGACGTTGCTTGCGAAGGCTATCGCTGGTGAGGCGGGGGTGCCGTTCTTTAGTATCTCCGGATCTGACTTCGTCGAGATGTTTGTTGGTGTCGGCGCATCGCGTGTCCGAGACCTCTTCGTCCAAGGTAAGAAAAACGCGCCATGCATCATATTTATCGATGAAATTGACGCGGTCGGGCGTCATCGTGGCGCGGGAATGGGCGGCGGTCATGACGAAAGAGAGCAGACGCTTAACCAGCTTCTTGTTGAGATGGACGGTTTCGAAAGCAATGAGGGCGTTATCCTCATTGCGGCAACCAATCGTCCTGACGTGCTTGACCCTGCGCTTCTTCGACCTGGCCGTTTCGACCGCCGTGTGGTCGTACCAAGGCCGGATCTAAATGGCCGGCTTGGAATTCTGAAGGTGCACTCCAAGAAAGTGCCGCTCTCCGAGGATGTTAATCTCGAGATTATTGCTCGTGGTACTCCCGGATTCTCAGGCGCCGACTTAGAGATCTTGGTAAATGAATCTGCCCTTTATGCTGCGCGGAAAGGACGAGACAAAGTCACCAAATCAGATTTTGAATTCGCTAAAGACAAGGTAATGATGGGCGCTGAGCGCCGTTCAATGCTTTTGACCGAGAAAGAGAAGCTTACGACTGCTTACCATGAGTCGGGCCACGCGCTTGTTGCTAAACTCCTGCCCAATGCCGATCCGGTGCATAAGCTAACCATCGTGCCCCGCGGCATGGCTCTTGGCGTGATGCAGCAGCTTCCTGAGAATGATAAGCACACCTATTCGCGGGCGTACTGGATGGATCAGCTCGCAGTGTTTTTCGGTGGACGTGTCGCCGAAGAGCTTGTATTCAACGAGATGAATACTGGTGCAAGCTCGGATATTGAGCGTGCCACTGATATTACAAGAAGAATGGTCTGTGAATGGGGGATGAGCGAAAAGCTTGGGCCTATCCATTATAACACCAAGGAGGAGCATGTGTTCCTTGGGCGAGACCTTGGGAAGCCACGTGAGCATTCCGAGGCAACACAGATCGAGATCGATGCCGAAGTAAAGGCGATCATCGATTCACGGCATGCCTTGGCCAAAAAGTTAATAGAAGAGCATCTCGAAACCTTACATCGGCTTGCAAAAGCAGTTATGGTTCGCGAAACGCTCGACGCCGAAGAGATCGAAAAGATAATGAAGAACCAGGACCTACCGCCAAGTCCGCCGGGAGGTGATGGGCCCAAAGGTGAAGGCGATGGGGAGTCTGCGTCCGCGTCTACTTCGAAGGAGAAAAGTCTTTCCGTCGCCGCGTAAAGCGACCATAATAGGTTCCCTCTATGTGGGATAATGGATACGCCGGGTTTCGCTATATTGTCGATATCCTGTGCGTCGCATATCTCGTGTATCGTGGTCTGCTTGTCGTGCGTGGTACGCGTGCGGCTCCGATGCTCACTGGGCTTACCGTCGTTGTTTTTCTCTATTTCTGCGCGCGCTATTTCGGATTGGTGACGCTCGCTTGGATTTTTGAGAGCTTCCTCAGCTCTTTGATCATTGTCATCGTGGTTATCTTTCAGGACGAGATTCGGCGCGGGCTCACAAAGGTTGGCCTGCAACCTATTTTCCGCCGCGCCGAGAAAAAGGTGTTGGAGCAGTCAATCGAAGACATCTCGCTTGTATGCGTGCGACTTTCCGAGCTTAAGCTTGGAGCGCTGATTGTCGTGAAGCGCGAAGTCGGGCTCGATGAGTTTCTAGAAGACGCCGTGATGCTTGACGCCAACCTCAATCGCAAACTCCTTTTCAGTATCTTTGTGAAAGAATCACCTCTGCACGACGGAGCCGTCCTCGTTGAGGGAGATAAAATTGTCGCTGCAGGGTGTGTGCTGCCGCTAAGCTTCAACCCCGACCTCGATCCAAATCTTGGCACGAGGCATCGCGCTGCGCTTGGGCTTTCTGAGCGTAGCGATGCCGTGGTGATTGTCGTCTCGGAAGAAAATGGCTCGATTTCAATGGTGCATGAAGGGCGCATGGTGCGAAACCTCGATGGTGCAATGCTCCGCGATGCATTACACAGAATCCTTTCCTCCGAGGAAGAGTCTTCGCAGAATGAAGAGAACGAGGCCGTCGCATGAGAAATCTCGGGCTCAAACTCTTCTCGCTGGCAATCGCAATCATTCTTTTTGCATTCGTCAACAGTGATGCCAATACTACGGTGACTGAATTGCTTCTGCCGATTGAGCTGCGAAACTTGCCCGAAGATCGAATCTTGATCGCTCCGTTAGGCAGGCAGGCGCGTGTGACCGTGCGCGGCCCGTCTTCGCTAGTGGCGCGTCTTGCGGGGTCGCCGCCTCCGGTAAAGGTCTCACTCCCCGATGATGTTGGACTTCGATTTAGCGCGACACTGCGCGAAGATAGTCTCTCGCTGCCCTCGTATGTACAGGTGCAGAAGATTGAGCCGCAGGAGATTGAATTTACCTTTGATAGGTTGGTTACTAAAGAGGTACAGGTAAACGTTCCACGAATTGGGAATGTTCCCGAACCGAACTCCCTTGAGTCCTTTTCCGTTGCTCCTGCAAAAGTCTATTTGAAGGGGCCGGAGAGCGAGCTTGCAAAGGTCGGGGAGGTTGATACATATCCGCTCGACCTGCGCGATATCGAAAAGGATGTTAATAGAGAACTTGCGCTTCGACCCCAAGGCGTACTCACTGAAGCAACTCCTTCTTCGGTGAAAGTAAGTGCAAAGGTTTCAGCTATCAAGCAAACCAAGAGCTTCGAGAAGTTTCCCGTCGAGATTCGCAGCACGGAGAGTGGTCGTTATAGCGCAAGCCCAGAAACTGTGTACGTCGAGGTCGTTGGTTCACCACTGGCGCTAAAGAACTTAGCACCTGAGAAAATAGTGCCCTTCGTAAGGGTGAAGCTATCAAAGGGAGAAAAGGGGACTTATCCTGTACAGATTGATCTTCCTGATGGACTCGCTGTTTCAAAAGTTGAGCCGGCCGAGGTACAGGTTTCCGAAGGAGAAGAGGCTGTCTTAGCAAGGCAAAAAGGGAAAACGGTAAAATAGTATGGTTACAACACAAAAAGAACGAAAATTTTTCGGCACCGATGGTATTCGTGGTGTCGCAAATACTCCACCGCTTGATCCCGAAACGCTTGTTCGTTTGGGCAAAGGCATTGCAAAAGTATTTTTGCGTAAGACCGGAAAACATCGAATTCTTATCGGCAAAGATACCCGGCTTTCGGGCTATATGATCGAAACTTCGATTTCGGCTGGAATTACCTGTATGGGCGCTGAAGTAATGCTATGTGGACCGCTTCCGACGCCGGGGGTCGCGTACCTTACCAAAAGTATGCGCGCTGATGCGGGTGTAATGATCTCGGCATCGCACAATCCATTTGAGGATAATGGCATTAAGATTTTTGGAAAAGATGGCTACAAGCTCGCGGATGATCTTGAGCTGGAGCTTGAGGGCTGTCTTGCTGCGGGTACTCTGGATGGTCAGGCCGCTGAACCTGCGGAGATAGGTAAAGCAAATCGCATAAGCGATGCGGTGGGACGTTATACTGTTTATCTGAAGGGTTGCTTTCCACGTGAGTATTCACTTGAGCGGCTCAAGGTGGGCTTTGATTGCGGAAATGGCGCCGCGTATGTCGTTGGACCGCAGACGTTCTCAGAGCTCGGCGCTGAAGTTACTGCTCGCGGCGTAAGTCCTAATGGACGCAACATCAACGCGGGTTTCGGGAGTCTTTATCCGGAAGTGGTGCGAAAGCTCGTGCTTGAAAGTAATCTCGATCTCGGAGTGGCATTTGATGGCGATGCAGATCGGGCAATCTTTGTCGACGAAAAGGGAAATGTCCTGGATGGCGACGCGGTGCTCGCTATCTGCGCGATTGATCTTAAGGAGCGTGGACTTTTAAAGGTGCCTAAAGTAGTTGCGACGGTAATGTCCAATCTTGGTCTTGAAAAGACACTTGCCAGTCAGGGGCTTGAGCTTATTCGGGCGCAGGTGGGCGATCGCTACGTGCTTGAAGAGATGCTTCGTGTCGGCTGCCAGGTTGGTGGGGAGCAGTCAGGCCACACTATTTTTACCGATCACGCGACCACGGGAGATGGGATTTTAACCTCGTTGGTAATTTCATCGGTAATGTGCCGAACCGGAAAGCCGCTTTCGGAATTGGCCAAAGTATTTGTTCGCTTTCCGCAAAAGCTTGTAAACGTCCCCGTCAAAAGCAAGCCGCCGATTGATACGGTTCCTGCGATTAAGAAGATTATTCAGCAGAAAGAGAAAGAACTTAAGGAAAAGGGGCGAACGGGCCGAATTTTAGTGCGCTATTCGGGTACCGAAAATAAGATAAGAGTGATGGTCGAATGTGAGAATGAAGACCTTTGCGAAAAGCACGCAAGCGACGTAGCCACGGTAATTGAGAAAAATATTGGGGCAATATAATCAGTGACAGTGCTTTCGCATTCTTTGCATGAAGCGGTGTTGGAGCGTTTTCAGCACGGACTTGCGATTCGCTGGCCGCATAGCCAGTCGCGCTTTGAGTGTCCTTCGCCCGTCGAAATGGCGGCACTTGATAAGAAAACAATTGATTCTGGTGTTCCCGAAGCCGAGCTCATGGAGCGCGCGGGTCGCGCTGTGCTCGAATGTGCGGAGCCTGAATTAGAACGTGTGCGGTTGCGGAAAGGGAAAGTTCTCATTGCGTGTGGTCCCGGTAATAATGGTGGAGACGGGCTAGTTGTTGCGCGTGTACTTTCGGCTCGTGGATGGAATGTGCAGGTGCTCGTCACGGCAAGTGCGCGTTACTCAAAGGCATTCTCCGAGCAGCTTGCGAGGCTTCGAAAGAGTACTGCGCAAGTTCTATTTTACCCCGTATTTCCAGAAGGGCTTTCGACAGATCTGGCCTTTCCGGTTGCAGATGATGCGCGTGCTCGCGAAATTCTTTCAAAATCAGAGATCGTCGTTGATGCGCTGCTCGGTACCGGGCAGAAAGAAGCACCACGGGAAAATATCGCCAAACTAATCAGCTTGATAAACGAGGCCGAGGAGCGGCACGGTATTGAAGAAGGTGTGCTCGCCGTTGATATTCCGTCGGGAGTAAATGGCGCTACTGGGGAGGCGTATGCCCCGCATATCTCGGCTCGAAAGACGGTGACGATAGAGCTTGCCAAGCGCGGATTGCTGCAATACCCGGGTCGCGCGATATGTGGCGAGCTTGTTATCGCCCCGATAGGGATACATGCGGATGGGGCATCCGAGTTCTCGGCGCTTGCTCCTGGTGAGCTGCTGATTCCAAAAAGAGCTTTTGATCTGCATAAGGGGGCACTTCGAAGAATTGTTATCGTGGGTGGGTCGCATAGCATGCCTGGTGCGCCGATTCTTGCGGGATTGGCTGCGCTTAAGTCTGGCGCGGGGCTTGTGAGTGTCGTTATGCCCGACGGATGTGCAAGGTCGCAGGCGCCAAGTGAACTTATTTTTCAATCGGTTCCTGGAAGGGATGGCACATTTTCAGAGGCGTCAGTTGATAAGCTGCTCGCGCTCATCTCCGAAGAGAGTATTGTGCTCTTCGGACCGGGGATGGGTAGTGGACGTGAAGTTTTGGAGTTTTCCGCAAAGCTTCTTGGCGTACTTTCAAAGCGGAAGGTGGCTTCAGTTGTTGATGCTGATGGACTGAATGCGATGGCTCGGCTTGTGCACGACAAAAATTGGAACGAAAAATTGTCGCACTCAGTCATTACGCCACATCCCGGAGAGGCAGGGAGATTGCTTGGGCGCTCATCTGCAGAAGTTCAGAAAGATCGCTATGCGGCAGCGCGTGAGCTGTCAAACCGGTTTGAGGCAGTGACGATTGTGAAGGGGGCTTCGACGATCGTGTATGCAGGAGCTAAGGGAGTGGTAAATCTCTTTGGAAATCCTTATATGGCGACTCCGGGAAGTGGCGACGTGCTCGCGGGGATCGTGGCGTCGCTTTTGAGTCAAAATATAGAGGCTTGTTCCGCGGCGAAACTTGCGGTGTTGCTGCATTCATTGGCTGGCGACTCAATCAATCAGAAACATGGCGGCCCTATGCTCGCCTCGGAGATGGCCGAACAGCTTCCAGGTTTAGTCGGTGCGTTTACCGCTGAGAGGTAGTTGGTCGTGGAGAAAATTTATTCGCTTACTTGCGAAGCGGACACGCAAAGATTTGCGCATGAATTTGCACAAGAGTTGTGTGGTGGCGAGTGCATTGGCCTTAGCGGCGAACTCGGTGCTGGGAAGACCACGTGGGTGCGTTACCTTGTGAAAGCGCTCGGCTCGAACGGGGCAGTGAGTTCTCCAACGTATGTACTTTGCCATGAATATCCGAAAGGAAGGCTCCGCGTAGAGCATTGGGATCTTTATCGAGTGGGTGATGCTCCGGAAGAGCTTTTTGAGCCACCGCGAACGGATCTGGTACGAATTATCGAGTGGTGGGAGCGCGCCCCAGAGCTACAGAAGCTTCTTAACTTTCGGCTTCAATTTAAAGTTGTATCGGCTGAATCACGCGAAGTTGAGGTCTTAAAGAGGGGCGCGAAGTTTACTTCTTAAAAAGGTCATCGAGTGCCTTTCGCGGATCTACCTTCCCAGCTTGCGCCGCTGTTCCGCCTTGGCCTTCGCGGTAGGCGAAGAAGTCGCAGAAATTCGCCCGTTCTTTTTCGACAACTCTTTCAGCCGAGGGCTCGCGGCACTGATTATAGGCGGCAGCATCGAAGTGACGGCAGTTCTTGCAGGCCTTAAGATCGGCGCCGCACTTATCGCAGCTATCGCCCCGTGCAGGGCGGCCACTGGGCGGGAGGCTTACCAAGGCCCCGCACTTAAAGCAGAGATGAGACATATATTGGTAATTATTTATTACCCCCGGGTTTTCTTTCCCTAACTCTGTGACCTCTGTGTCGCTGTGTCTTCTAAGTTTTTAAACCACAGAGGTACAGAGGTCATAGAGTTAGGGAAGAGCTACCCACACGAAATGAGTAGTTCCATATAATGACTCTAACAGGTTGATTTTTCTAAATAAAGCCCTTTCCTTCAATATGAATCGAGACTATTCTTCTTTGGCTTATATGCCGATCTCAATAGTACAGATGGATACCGAGCGAATTATTGAAAATGTAGTTAAGCCACTGCCTTTCATAAAGCGAATGGGGCACTGGCTGGTCTCCGAGGTGCGCTGGCTCTTTAGAGTTTCACTTTCTTCGGCAGATAGATTTTACCGTGACAATGGTTTTTCGCGCGCGGCCTCGCTTGCGTATACGTCACTACTCTCCCTTTTTCCGGTGACTGCCCTGATTTTCGGATTGTTGGCAGCGTTCGCCGTGTCACCTGAACATATAACTAAGGTGCGTGAGTTTGTTTTTCACCAGTTCGTGCCAAGTAGCCAAGCCGTCGAGGCGATTCTTGAGCAGCTTAACCGTTTTGGGCAGGTAATCTCGGATCCTTCAGTGAGTGCGGTAATGTTCGGGTTTCTCGTCTTCACTTCAATACTGCTCATCAATGCTGTGGAGTATGCGCTTAATGAAGTTTGGCAAGTCTACGAGCCGCGCTCAATTACGGACCGCATCGCGATCTTCTGCGCGATCTTGGTGATTGCGCCGGTTCTCCTAGTTTCGGCCTATTCTTTCACAAAGTTTCGTATCGAAACCTGGCTTCCGCAATTTGCCAATGGCGGACTTGCGTTGCAGCTCTACACCGTGCTGCTCCCGTTCTTGATTGATATCGCCGCCTTTTTTTCGCTTTATTATCTCGTTCCAAAAGCGCCGGTGCGGGTAAGTTCGGCCATTTTCGGGGCATTTGTCGCCGCGCTTTTTTTCGCCTTTGCCAAGCAGGGTTTCGCGGTGTACATCGAGCGCTTCGCCTCATATGACAAGCTTTACGGCGCAGTCGCGGCGGTGCCGATATTTCTCATCTGGCTCTACCTCGCCTGGAGTATATTGCTTTTTGGCGCTGAGAGCTCTTACCAGGCGCAACACATGCCGCGTAACGGCAAGGTATGGAAGCGATCTATTCTTAGCGTAGGTGATGCGCGAATGGTGCTTGCAATTCAAGCTATGATGATGGCAGCGCGCGCTTTTATAAAAGGCGACAGGCTTCCCAACGAATTAGAAATAGCCGAGCATCTTGGCTGTAGCTCGGTAATCTTAAAACCGGCAGTTTCGGCGCTCGAAAAAGCTGGGATAATTTCTCGAGGCGCGGGGCGTGACATGCCGCTGGTGTTGCTTCGCGACCCACGGAGAATAAGCCTCGATGAGCTGCGCGAGGCGCTCTTTGGCGGGCGACCGGTGTTTCATTTCTCTTCGGAGCTTAGCCGAATGTATCAGGTAATTGCGAGTGGTAAGGAGCTGCGGAAGACAAATCTCGCCGATCTTTTAATAGATAGCGAGTGGGCCGAAGCCTTCGATCCTATTCGGAGTAAGGAGTAAAGGATGGTTACGATTGAGAAGCTCTCTAATGGCCTCACGGTTATTGTTGAGGAGATGCCACACGTGGAGTCGGTAGCGTATGAGCTGCTGCTTCCGGGCGGTGTGATTACCGATGCGCCGACGCGCATTGGAAGCAGTTTGATTCTCGGTGAACTTACGAGTCGTGGTGCCGGTTCGCGTGATTCAAAGGCGCTTTCCGATGCTTTCGACGATGCGGGCATTCGTCACGGCGAAGGCGCCGGCCATGATCGTTATATGTATCGTGGAGTGCTTCTTGCCGACAAGCTACCACTGGCCTTATCGCTTGTTGCTTCAATGGTACGTGAGCCGCTCCTGCCTGAAGATGAGCTCGAGAGTATCAAGAGCCTGTTGCTTCAAGACATTGCCTCGCTTGATGATAATCCGTCGCGAAAAGCAATGATTGAACTCGGGTCGCGCTACTACCCGGCACCGTATAACCGCCCCGGCATTGGAGTAAAGGAGGGAATTGAAGCGTCCAGCATCGGCGAGTTGAAGAAGCTTTGGAGTGAGATCTTTCAACCCTCTCGAGCTATATTCTCTGTCGCCGGCAAGGCCAAAGCATCAGAGGTGATCTCGCTCATCAAAGACCTGTTTGGAAGTTGGAACGGAGCTGGCTGCGCTCTTCCCAAATTTGAAGCGGTCAAGCCTGGGCAGACTCATCATATTAGTTCGGATTCAGCGCAAGTTCAGATTGTGCTTTGTTATCCCTCCGCGAAATTCGGCGAACCGCTCTATTATGCGACTAAAGTGCTGGTTGGTGTGCTTTCAGGAGGGATGTTTGGTCGCCTCTTTATAGAGGTACGCGAGAAGCGTGGCCTCTGTTATTCGGTCTTCGCCCGTCACTCGGCGACGACGGAGTATGGAACCGTTCTGGCATACGCCGGGACGACTCCGGAACGGGCCGATCAGACCCTCGACGTCATGTTGACTGAGCTCCGCGGTGTCAAAGGAACAGTGACTGACGCGGAGCTTAGCCGTGCCAAGGCAAATATCAAGGCCTCACTTATCATAAGCGAGGAGTCGTCTGGTTCGCGAGCTGGATCGAATGCTGCAGATTATTGGCTAGATAAAAAAGTTCGTGGACTGGATCAAATTGCCCGTGAAATTGATGCGGTACGCGCGTGTGATATTGACGCGGTATGCGAGCGTTTTCCGGCCGAGACAATTTCGCTTCTGACCCTCGGGGCGCGTGAGTTGCATAGTAAGGATTAAGGTATGACGTCGAGAAGTTTTCATCGTTCCGAACTAAAAAATGGCCTGACTGTTTTAGCCGAAATATCGCCATCGGCACAAAGTGCCGCGATCGGGTTTTTCGTAAAAACAGGCTCTCGCGATGAGACCCAAAAAGAGTCAGGAGTCTCTCATTTCCTTGAACACATGATGTTTAAAGGCACACCAAAACGTGACGCACTTCAGCTCACCTATGCATTGGGAAATATCGGTGCGCAGGCGAACGCCTTTACGACTGAAGAAAATACCGCCTATTACGCTTCGGTTTTGCCAGAGTATTTTGACTCGATGCAGGAGATCCTTTCGGATATGCTCCGGCCGACGCTTGACCAGAAAGAGTTTGATACCGAGAAGAAGGTCATCTTGGAAGAGATCGCGCTGTATCAAGACAAGCCGCATTTTTATCTGTATGAGCGTGCCCTTGCCGATTATTTTGGAGCGCATCCCGGCGGAAACTCTGTACTGGGGAGTACTGAAAGCATTGCTGCGCTTACTCGCGACGAGATGGCTAACTATTTCGGAAGGCGTTACTCACCCGGCAATGTAGTGCTTGTAGGAACCGGTGCAATCGAGTGGAAGAAGTTCCTCGCGCTTGCTGAAACGTATTGTGGCGCGTGGACGTCACACCAAGCACCACGCACACTTGGGCGCTGCGCTCCGCGAACGATCAATAAGATATATTCAAAGAAAGATTTAAAGCAGTCGCATGTGCTTCTATTCTCGGAGGGGCCGAGTGCACAGGAGGATGAGCGTTATGCTATGACGATTCTGGCGATGATTCTCGGTGATTCCTCAGGCTCAAAGATTTACTGGGATCTTGTCGATAGTGGGCTTGCCGAATCGGCAGGTGCCGACACCGACGAGCGTGATGGTACTGGGTGTTTCGTCGCTTCAGCAAGTACCGAGCCGGAGAGGTTGGAGGAAGTGACACAGAGACTGCGGGCTATTATAGCGAAGCCGCTTGACTTTAGTGACGATGACCTTAACCGTGCCAAGAATAAGCTTGCTGCGAAGATTGTACTCGGCGGCGAGCTTCCACTAGGACGGCTTATGGCAATAGGAAGTGAATGGAATTATCGCGGCCAGGTTACGCCACTTCGCGAGATTGCAGATAGAGTAGCTCGCGTCACAAGAGAGCAGGTGCAGAGCGCACTTGCCAAGTATCCGCTCTCGACAGTGGCCGAATTTCGCTTAGTTCCTTCATGAGTTTTGGCCGTGACGAACGAAGCTATCTCAAACGATAACGACGAAATTCTATCGGCCCGCTCGATCCCCGAACTGTTTTCTAAGATCTCGACACGTTTCCCCGACCAGGTGACCTATTCGCAAGCGCATATTCAATCGGATGGTTCAAGGATCTGGCGATCGGAAAGCTACCGTGAGGTGGCGCGCAAGGTCTATCGACTCGCGCGGTATTTGAGTGCGCTTGGGGTAAAGAAGGGCGACAGGGTCGCGATAATTTCTTTCACCAGACCAGAATGGATGATTGCTGACCTTGCGATTCTTTTTGCCGGGGCTACTTCGGTATCGGTGTACCATTCGGTAAGTCCCGAAGAGACCGCCTATATTCTCTTCGATGCGGCTGTTGATGTCGCTTTCATTGAGAACGAGGAGCAGCTCCAGAAACTAAAGAAGATTAGCGCGGAGGAGATCGAGATACCCGGCACGGAGGTGCGCCCGGCGACTACATCGCGCATTGTGCTATCGCGACTTATTTCATTTGAGCAGGTAAGTCCCGACTCACGAGTGGTCCAGCTCGAGAATGTCCTTGCCGATAGTTCGATTTCCGATGAACCGCTCGAGCCGCGCTCTGACAATGAAGTAGCTTCACTTGTGTATACCTCGGGAACTTCAGGACCGCCGAAGGGAGTGGTGCAGACCCATCGAAATCATCTGGTAAACGTGTGGCAGGCGGCGAGAACAGCGCTTTTTGCGCCGGTTGGCGATATTTTTCTCTTCCTTCCCTTGGCACATTCGTTTGCCAGGTTAATCGGCTACATCGGTTTTTTGACTCCGACTGTCGCGAAATTTCCGGCTGTTGCCGACCGTAAGAGTTCGGTGCTGAATGCGCCAAGTATTCTCCGCGACCTTCGTGAAGGGCGAGCTGAGGTCGTGCCGATGGTGCCGCGTATTATCGAAAAGCTTATGATCGGAGTGGTGGAACGCGCCTCCCAAAAGAGCATCTTAGGAAGGCTTCTTCGGCTCACCCTTTGGAGTCATCGCATGCGGTACAATGCGCTTTGTGAATCCGAGGCGGTTCCGCTTTTGGCCGGCTTAACCGCGGCACTCACGGCACCGATTGCAAAGGGGGTCAGCAAGAATCTTTTTGGTGAAGGATTTAAGCATGTTGTTTCCGGCGGAGCGAAGCTTGCACCGGAGGTAAATCATTTCTTCCAGGCGCTTGGTATCGCTATCTACGAAGGGTACGGGCTGACCGAAACCTGTGTTGCCACGAACGTCAACAGGGTCGGCAGGAACAAGGTCGGTTCCGTTGGTCCATGTCTCGACAATTTAGAGATCCGCATCGCCGAAGATGGGGAGATTTTGTTTCGCGGTGAGAATGTTGCGCGAGGCTATCTTAACCGTCCTACGCTCACCGCGGAATCGTGGGATAAGGATGGCTGGTTTCATACGGGTGACCTCGGACATCTTGATGCCGAGCAGTTTCTCTATATCGACGGCCGTAAAAAAGATCTTATCGTGACGTCCGGCGGAAAGAAGGTCGCCCCGCAGAATATCGAGGAGAAATTTTGTGCCTCAGCATTGGTGTCGAGCGCGGTGATTGTCGGTGATGGACGGCCTTACTGCATCGCCCTAGTAGCCCCGGAGCGCGGTGAGGTCTCGCGGTGGGCAGCAGAGAAGGGGATTACTCTCCCCGAGAAGCTCTCTGAGTCGACTGAGCTGCGTGGCGAATTTAACCGATTACTTGAGAGCGTCAATTCGCAGCTTTCCAAGTTTGAGACGATTAAGCAGGTTGGGATAATAGACGATCAGCTCACCGTGGAAAACGGAATGCTTACGCCAACTTTCAAGGTAAAGCGCGCCTCAATTGTAAAGCGATATGCTGCGCTTATCGATCAGCTGTATTCGATTCGTCAGGGGCAGTAATACTTCCTTCGCCCCCATCTCTGTGTCTCTGTGGTTTTTTGAAAGTAACATAAACCACAGAGTCACGGAGAGCACAGAGGGGAGAAGAGTCGGAAAACTTATGTTCCAGAGTACTAGCTACTTAGAGTGATGGGATACGTAGCAAACTTAAGAAGCTTAAATCGCGGGATCACTGCGAGACTTGTGAGCGCAGGCGCAAAGGTATTCCAAAGATCTTTTTTTAGCTCAGTAATATCTCGATGCCCCTCCACCTCGGCATTCAGTTCATAGTCCCATTCTCCGATTCCTTCGCGGAAGCTTGTACAGTGCGGATGGCGATAGGAAAACAGGTAAACCTTATCGCGAAGTTCCTTGCTTGCGCTTGAGACTTTGAGCAGAATTTTATAGTTTTGTGCGCCTAGCTGGACATAGCGCGGACTGAAAAACGCACCACGAAGAACTCCTTCGGCGCGGAGCTTTTTAAGCCGTGCATCAAGAGTGGGAATCGAAATTGAAAGAGCCATGGCGAGGTCGCGTTTTGAAATTTGCGGGTCTTTAATAAGGCCTTCGAGAATCAGCTGTTCAAGGGGGGCCAGCTCGTAGCGCCCTTCGCGCTCTCCAACCTGAAGCGCAGAGAAGAGTGGCTTGCCATGACATAGGTACTTTCGCGGGAAGTAGGCGACCTGGGTTTGTAGAATAACGGCCTTTTCGCCGAATATATCGCCACAGACTTTCGAGGCATCTCGAAAAATAGTAAGAACCTCTTTCGGGTCGCGCGCAAGCAGGAGCAGGTCGAAATCGTAGTCGCCGCCAATTTCGGCGATATGAACAACCCGATTCGAGCGCGAAAAAAAGGAGATAAACTTTTCCCGATTCGCCGCACCAATCATCAAGAGAACTTGGAAGCGCAGCCAGCCAAGCCGGAAGATGTCGATAAGCCAGGAGCGGTGAAGAATTCCACGGCTCTCGAGTCTCGAAATGGTGTAGCGAACAGTGTGAAGTTTATGTCCACTCAGTTTTGCGAGAGCTGGCAGGCTTTGATCGGCGCTTAGTCCGATCCGCCCTAATATGTCACGCTCCCGAGCAGATATTCTCGTATTCATAAAGAAATATAGCTAGATAATTACTGTTCAGTACAATAGTAGCATGAATATTGTCTGTTAAGCTAATGTCCTCCGTGTTGATGATTCTTGGAGGTGCTCAATGAATAGTTCAATGGCTCTACCTACTCCCTCGTTGGAGGAAAATGAAGGCAAATTTGTAAGTAGCCTTGATGCGGCGCGTACGCGAAACGGCTCGGAATGGGCCAGTATGCAGATTGAAATAGCTGGAGTGGGGACTACAACGCTTTGTCCGGCGAACCAGTATCTGGCCGGAGTTCCTGGCGCGACGTTGTTTGCGCGACATGGCACGAGCGGAATGTCGAGTGAGTCACTTAAGTATCCACTCTCCGTAATGCCGGCTCGATTAGCGAATCTATGGGTGTCGAAGTTTGCGCTTGTAGGTGGCGAACAGCAAATCGAGTTTCTTCGAAGTGGCACTCCTGTGCACTTTGGCGAAAAAGATCCTGTGCTTCGTCGCGAAGCAACAATGCGAAATGTTGAGGAGCTCATATCCGCTGCGCGAGCTGTTGCTAGGTCAAAAGCAGGCGAAGAGACTTCTTCGCTACGACTTCTCACTATTGATCTGCAGGGGCATGGCGACCGGAAGCATGCGGCGCCAATTGAAGATGTTACCATTCATGAAAAGGTGGCCGCGCTGCTCCTGCTTGCTCGGCGCAGTCGGAATAGCCCACAAATGGCATTCAGTGTTGATTCCTTTGTGCTTACCAATCATGAGTCGTCGTATGCTAACGGCCATGCTTGGAACGTTGTAAAAAAGCAGCAGCCCAGGCTTGAGCGATTTCTAAGTCGCGCCCTCGCGCGCAGTTCGGGTTGGAAAAAGGCAGCCGTTGAATCGCTACTTCCAGAGATTCGATCGCTGCTTTCTGCCGAGGGACCAACCGCGACACCGCTTATGCGCTATGCTTTGGGCGCCCGTGTCGCAATGGTTGGCGCACTCTCTGGAAGTATTGTCCATATCAACTGTCGCTCGGGTAAAGACCGCACCGGGCTGCTTGATGTCGAGATGAAATTTTTATTATATCAGCTGCAGCGACGAAGTCGCGGGCTTGCCGTGTCTGGCCCGGCGGCGCCGATACTTAACGATGAGCGCGAGGTTTGGCAGGCCCTGCTCCTTCGCGGTGGAAATGATCAGATTCAGAAACTAAACTCTGGATTTCCCGGTTACAAACTTAATCAACCTCTGCTTCAGCCGCGAATTGGCCAGGAGATCTGGAAAGAGTTTTTGGGCCTTAGCAGATATGGAAGTGGTTAGGTTCCTTGGCTTAGGGAATTTGCACCAGTTGAGTTGCATTGCTTGACGAGCATAATCCGCAAGATGCGAACGCGGTGATTCGGCTTTTGGGAGGATTGGAGGGATTTGAGCGAGCCCCGGGAACTTCTGACGGAAAGATTCTTTTACCGGGCGGGATTTCTGAATCCTGCAAGCACGACACGATGTGGGGAATTGGAAACGTTGAACTCGCCGAGAAGACCGGGCTTAGTATCGATTATGTATCGCTAATACCTCCCAGGCAGATTAAGGCTCGCCTTCGTTGGGAGTGCGCCGAGTGTCAGCTTTGGATTGCGCTTCCGCGGTTTTCGCTTACCAAACTTCATAGTTTAGCGCCTGATTTGATCGCGCGCTAAATTTGATTTTGTTAGCACTAGTATCGGTTCTACACTGAGAAGGTAGTCATGTTGTTCCGCAGTTCATGCCCACAACGACGAAACAATTCCTCGCTTGTTATCGGATTTATTGGAGTGTCGTATGTCGCAACTCGCCGAGGCGTTACCAACCGCATTAAGTCGCCGAAATGTTCGTACCCAGGATGAGACCCCTGGTGGTACAGGTCCACTCTTGAGTGGATTTCAATGTGAGGAAGTCGGCCAGAAGGCACGGCTAATTCGCGAACAGTGCGTTGCTCGGGAGAATAGACGTACTTGGATTGGCGAGGTAGCAAAACTCCAACCTTTAGTTGAGCAGTATTCGGTGAGACTACAGAACGAGATCGGCAAATTGATCGCTATGGCGAAGTTTCGCGGCAACGCGACACAGGAATATGCCTTCTCAAGCACTGCACCGTTAAAAGAGGAGAAAGTGAAGTTCGGCGAGCTATCCGGCTCGGTCTTCGGCGTATCCAATGAACTTGATCTCCCCCAGGGCCCGTTTCCCGGGAATTTTCGTTCGGTCGCTTCGTTGTCGATTTATCGAGCTTTGCACGCATTGGCGCCTCAACAGGTGCCATGGCCGCCGACAAGAGAATCCGTGATGTGTAGGCAGAAGGTCCTTCCTGATGGATCGAAAATCGAGAAGCTAAATTTCGATTTTCAAGGTGACGCTTACTCGATTGAGGCAAGGTATCAGGCGAAGGACAATGCCTTTGATAGCATTGAGGATGATTTTAGTGACGGACCTGATAGGTTATGGGACCGGCATCCCGCAACCAAATGGTGGACGGCGATTAAATTTTCGGTAGCGAGCCTACGTTGATTTCAGCCGGAGGACCGATAACAATCGCGCCTTCACCGGAACGGGCAGCTGATGCAGCAGACCATCCGCAACTATCCAATGGCACCTAAGGTGGTTTACCGGCCGGAAGAAGCTGATTAAGTCCTTCGCGGCATAGGCTTGGCGGGTCTTAGGTTTATGGATGACGAGGGCAGGGGCGAAGAGATTCCGCAGATCGGCAATCCGATCGGTCGCATTGGATCGGATCTCTTAAAGGCAAGTGGCATCACGGGAGAGGTTCGAACCGAGCCATTGCGCGAATGGGTCGATAAAGGCGAGCAAGTGTTAACTCGTACTCTGTGCCGCGGAAATTTTGTGATTCTCAGATCAAGGTACGGGCTATGCCATAGCGATGTGCCAATAATCGGCGCTCTCAATTCATAGGGTGAATTGGGTCCTGAAATAAACTAAAAAAGTGTTAGTTTGCGGATGTTTAGGTAGACGTGTGCGCGTTGAGTAGGGCTTCGTTCGGCCTTATAATTATGGATGTACCTTGCAGCCTCCAGCTGCCCTGGTCGTTCATTCACAATTATCCTTTTGGGAGAGGTAGATTCTACTGTTCTACTTGGTTAGCTACTCTGTGAGTGGGCTCCCCCATTCACTAAGCACACTGCACAAACACTACACATAAATGAGTACAAAATTCGCGGACGACGTTATGCGTCTGATGACGGATCACGGCGTCGACTACCACGGCTTGTTCCGGCTCTTGGGGCAGCTGCCCGGAGCGGAGCGGACTCCGCCGAACTATCCGCAGCCCATTCCGGTGACCACCGGGGACTTCATCGGATACCAGGAAGACGATCCCAACATGGTGATCGCCGTGATTCTGCGGCCGAAGGCGAATACCGGCGAAGCTGCCGGCACTTCAGAGGGAAAAATCCTGCTCCCCGGTGGAATCTTCGAGGTCGGAAAGCACGATACCACTTGGGGAATAGGAGTGTCGGAGCTTGCGGAGGAGACCGGACTCGTGCCGGATCTGAGCCTAGCTTTACACTTTCTGCACAGCACGCGGAGCACTGTCGATCAACGCTCGTGGTGCGGGCTCAAGACGACGCACTGCAACAACTTTATTGTTGCGGCCCCGGTGAGCGGAGAGGTGCGGATTCAGGACACGGCCGAAGTGGCCAAGCATCGCTGGGTCGACGTGCGGACGGTGACCCCCGAGCAGACGTCGCGGGGACACTATCAATACTTCGCCGCGTGGCGTGAGTTCCTGGAGCACGACATGGACCCCTCGATCCTACCGATTCTCCTGAGTGATCGGAATCCTGACTTTTTGCGGAGCCATCCTCAGTGGAAGGGTAAGCGGTAAAAAACATGGGATCCATAACTGGATTGGCGAATCTGCGTGTAAGCACTATTTCGCCATGGTGTGAGGTTTTCTTGGGAGTTTTCAAGATCTACCTCGCCCACCCATTTTCTTTGGTAGAAAGATCTAGAAGCTTCTCTGCAGCACCCCTGCAGAGAAGCTAAGGCAGATAGAGAGGTTTTTGCCATTGAGGATATCTATTCACCGCAGCAGATGTGCTGAGCCTCTGCTGCTGTGGAGGAATTACCCTTCATGGCGTTTCAACAAAAACTACAGTTAGCATTGACACGACATGTCAACATTAAACCTAAAAAAGGAGGACTGCTTCCTCGAATCAAGGCCCCCTTGGGCCGGTGATTACGATATCCCGCACACGCCGCTTTACATCGGCGGCACGGACCCAGGGATGGATCCCGACGACGAAGGCGCGTTGCTTGCAGGACTCGGTCTCGGAGCACGCTCACGCGGTTCCGTGTATCTCCTCGGTTTGGTGGCTAATCACCAGCCGGCGGCGGATCGCGCTGCACTCATTCGTGGCGCCACAATCCAACTTAATCGGGGGAGCCTCCCCGTTGTTATTGGAAGTGGGACACCAGGAAGTACCGACTCGGTCGACAATCTTCCCGAGTATCAGTTCCGTTGCGATTACGCAAATCACCAAGGGCTTATGAGGGATCCAGTTCGTCACATGCTTCACACCTGTGAAGCCGCGATGGCTGGCTCGCTTACTATGATTGGCCTTTCGCGCTTCACTGATCTCGCCGGTTTTTTGGCGAGGCACGGTGCAAGTGCTCAGCGCGCAATCAAACGGCTCGTGGTGATGAGCGGTGTCGAAGGCGAAGGCGAAGTCCCGAAGCTCGTTAACGGCCTTCTGGTCCCGGATTCGGCACAGAACAACAAGTACGATCTGGAGGCCGCAAAGAACTTCTACTACTTGGCGCAAAGTCTGGGCATTCCGCTCACCGTTGTTACCCGCGCGGCGGCCGGAGCTGCGCAGGTCCCTCGTTGGGTGTATGACGAACTGGCGGCTCGGAGCCCTGTAGGTCAACGGCTTCAAAGCATGCAGAGGGACTCGATTGAGGACTTGTGGAGACGCGCGAACATGCCGCCTAATGATCCAAAACGGTTGAAGTTGGATGCTAGCCGGGATGCGCAGTGGTTTCGCGACTTCTTCTTAGGAGGCGAAGGCAAAGATCGCACCGGCACTGATTCGATCTGGGATCTGGTGAAGGGGTTCGCCCTTTACGATCCGCTGACGGTCCTCGCGGCCATCGACCGGATCAAGGTCGAATTCATGGACCCGGTAAGAGTCGCTACGGTGGCGCAGTACCACGCATCAGGGACGCCCACTCCGGTCGAGCATGAAATCATCGGTCTCACGAAGAAGCAGAACGGGATCATTAACCCTGAGTTAATGGTCAAGTTCTTGATCTCGACAATGTTCTCGGCGATTGAGCCGCGAACGAAGTAATTCAGGTTAATCGCGAGCGGGGGGTTGGAAGGACTCCGACCCCCCGTTCCTTTGAAAGGTTAGGACTGTCGCCTTAGCTTCTCATCGCTTTCAACTACACCTTAACTAGGTACGCACATACAGTTCTGATATAGTGCCACGAAATTAGAAGTCCCTGTTGTAATTCCTATGATTAACGAGAAATCAGTTGCCGCCGTTGATAGTGCCACCTTTGCGAGGCGCTTTCGTCGCCCCTGCTACGAAAGCTATTCGTTCTCTAGAATTCCTGGAACAGTGGCGAATCTTCTAGACGCAAATTCCATGCGCCTTCCTGCGCTTCCGCAAGAGACCTATCCTTCACTTCGGCAGCCACCAAGGAACGTGGTCTTTTTCTACTTTGACGCCTTTGGATGGCAGAACCTCTCTCGATTGTTAAAGTCTTCGCCTCTTCTCTCCCGGGCGATGGATCAGGGCGTAATCTCTAAGCTTACCTCTCAATATCCGTCATCTACGGCGGTGCATGTAACTACGACGTTTACCGGGCTGCCACCAGGCCAAAGTGGCGTGTATGAGTGGTTTCAGTATGAACCGAAGCTGGGGCAGGTTATCGTGCCCTTAAAGCAACAGTTTGCGCACAGTCGTGATCGACAGCTTTCAGAGGCAGGTTTTGGTGCTGTCGATCTTTTGCCTACAAGGCGCTTCTTCGCCGAGCTTCGCGCCGAAAAGATTGAAACGACGGTCATAATCTCCAAGCACTATGCGAATTCACCCTACAATCTCGAAGCGGCGCGAGGAAGCAGCTGTCTTGAGTTCGATCATGTAATCGAGGGATTGAAGCTGCTGCGGGCAAAGCTAAACGAGCCGGGTTTGAATCGCCGATATATTTACTTCTATTATGATGGGCTCGATAAGGTGTCGCACGAATTTGGACCGGAGAGCGTGCAGGCGCGTACTGAAGCCTATGACATTCTCGCGGAGGTTGAGCGAGCGTTTGCTGATCATGAGAGCTTTGCTTCGGGAGACACCGTCCTGCTCCTTTCGGCTGACCATGGCCATGCACCGATAAATGCCGCGCGGACTTTCTATCTCGATCGAAAGTATCCTGAACTCGTTAAACGTCTTCAGCATAGTGTGGCGGGCGAGCCGATTGCTCCCGCTGGCTCTCGGAGAAACTTCTATCTTCATGTGAAGGAAGAGTATTTGGATCGCACCGAGCATGATCTCGCGGAGATTCTGAAAGGCATTGCTGACGTGCAGCGAAGCTCGCGCCTTATTGAAGAGGGCCTCTTTGGTCCGAAGCCCTACTCGGAAGCGTTTCTCGCTCGGGTTGGGAATCTTGCAATCCTTCCTTACCGCGGTGAGTCCGTTTTCTGGTCTCAAAATGGCATGTTCGAGCGCTATTATCTAGGTGAACATGGCGGCATGAGCCCAGAGGAGATGGAGATTCCGTTAGTTGCACTTCGCTATCAAGGAAGATCTTTTTTATCGTACTATGGTAAAAGCTTTGAAAAGCCCGAATGATGCATGACTTAAACATATATTCCTGATGCCAAAGAAAAAGATCTCTAGTGGAGTGGTGCATAAAGTTCCCGCTGACTTTCGAGGCGTGCTTGCTTCTAACGACATGCTGAATGATGTCTGGAACGATCTGACGCCGCTCGCCAGGAACGAGTGGATCTGTTCGGTGAAGAAAGCGGAGACGAGGGCGAAACATATCAAGCGCGCAGGTGAAGATCTTATCAAGGGGAAGCGCCGTCCCTGCTGCTGGCCTGGCTGTCCTCATCGTTAGGACAATATAAATTTTTAATCGCTGTTAAATCAGATATCTAGGGATTCACAGGAAGCTTCATTTGACTAGCCTCGTCAACTTAATAGAATCACCAATGCGGTATTAGGGTAGAAGGATATAAGAGTCTCCTTAAGGCGATGCGCTCATCGAACTCGGCGCTAACTTCCGAGCTCGCTGAGAGCATCGCTCTCAGAAAGGAGAAAGAGGAACATGCATTTATCCTCAACAACGATGGTGCTGATGGGCGTCGTGGCATTTCTTTTTGCCCTGTTTTCGCTCTATTTCGGCATTGCGTTTATCGACCGGTGCAACGGAAGAGTCGAAACCCGCAAAGGAAAAACGCGGCGCTGGCTCTTCGCAGCGGGAGTTGGACTGCTCATTGGAGCGAACTTCTTCTGGCAGCTGACGATTCAGTTCAGTTAATCACCGCCGCCGCTGGAATTCCGTACCTTTCCAGCGGCGGCGCTTTTCCACAATCACGGTTCTCTATGCCCTGATACCGCAGTTACCTCTTTTTTGGCACCTTTTCCACAAACGCCACAAAATCCTGAATTGTGAGGTGCTGAATTAAGTTGCTGCTTGAAGAAGCCTTCGCAACTTTTTCGAGCTCGTCATCTTCAATTGTGATATCAAGCTTCTCCTCGACGGCCATGATAATCTCCACGAAGTCAAGCTCATCCGCGCCAAGCGCGGCAAAGGTGCTGCCTGGTTTCAGCTGTTCAATCGGTTTTTTGACCTGTGTGGCGATAATTTTTCGAACTTCATTCGATGCCGATTCCGCGAGCGCCGCGCTCGCTATGCACAGACACAGGACAAACGTGATTGAGCGAAAATATTTCATTTTGCTTCCTTAAAGTTCTGACGATCTCCATTTGAATAAATTGTAAAGGCGCGGGCAAGGGGCTAAGCGAGAGGGGGCTCTTTAACTTGGTCTATAGATCTTAAATTCCTAAAGGGCGAAGGGAGATTCGGTGAGTGTTACCCACAGGAGTGTGCTCACAGGTTGCGGAGGGTTTATTCCGTTTAACGATAGGCTTAACGGCCGATTGACGCGGAGTGTTCAGAATCGGTGCATTTCAAAGTGGGAGTTCGGTCATTTTGTTAGGATGGAGATGAATGTCGCATCGGAGTGCGCGAGGCTCAATTTCCCGCGTTCGGTTCGACACGGGGCGTGTGATCTTCTCTTGCCATTCACGCTCCATCTGTTCGCGTACCGCTTTCTCGCGGGTCTCGACTCGGTGCTCCTGATCTCTAATAATGCGCCATTCATCGTCGCTAAGCGGAGTCCCGCGAAGTGGGAAATGGATAGTTCTTCGAATTGAGTCAAGCCTACATTGTTCCTGCGCCAACAGAGTATCAACGCTATTTGGTTCAACATTAGTTGGGCCGTCGATAATGGACTTCCCGATGCTCTTAGCAATGTTAACCAAGCTTCCGCCAATTGAAGTGGACGGAGCGTTCAGTGCGGCGTCTTTGACCGGGGTGTCTGCGGTTCCAGTCGGGCAATCAAGACCTGAGGGCAGGAGGCCCCCGGTCCGAGGCGCGGTTGCTAGCAAGTGAAGGCTCGGTGTATACGGCGCAGCCGAAATAGTCGGACCATCAGCCGCTGGTCGGATCGGTTTCTTCATCGGCGATACTTTCGGAGCGGCCGCGCCTGACGCGGGAGCTCGATTGGGCTCCGATTTTACTTTATCCGTTGCTGCAGCTGGTGCCTGACTGTTCGCGCTTGGTGTGTTATCGGTCATTGCTGCTACCTGCGTTGCTTTTGCCGGAGGCTGCTCCGTGCTGTTCGGTTTCGACGGGCTCGTGGGTTCGCTTGCGGCCTTCGATGTCTCGTTGGTCTTATCTGCTGGAACATACTGCTGCCATTTTGTGCTCAGTTCTTTGTTCCCGCGCGGTGCGAGGAGCTCGCCATTGCCCGCCGTTTTTTTCGGTGCTGGCAATGTCGAGGGCTGTTTCGCCCACTCTTTAAGCTCGTGTAATTGACGTGCGCCAGCCGGCTGTTCCGGAAGTGGGCGCGCCGGCGGTGGGGGGCTTAGCTCCTTCGCGAGCCGCCGCATGTCAAATTCCATACTCAACGTTTGGTCTCGAAACTGACGCTCGGCAAGCCGTCTTTCGAAATAGGCCTGTTCTTCTGCCGAAGGAAGCTTTGAATTCGGTGAATTCGTTAGCGCCTCGGTCCCGGGTCGGGGAGCTGCCTCCCCAACCCGAGTTTCGGTATCGGCAAGTGCGCGTGGTTCAGTGCAAAGGGCCAATGCTAAGAGTGGCAGTGTCGCTCGTGCCGCATTTTTTGAACGTGAAGATAGTTTGCTCAAGATTTCCATGGTCTGTGTCCTCCCTCCCTTACTTACTTCTTCGCTAAATTGGCGACTTCGTTCGTGACAGGTGTCACGACGTAGATCGTGACAAACGCTTCGGAGCCACCCGCTCGTGGGGAGAGGTACAGAGAGTCTCCCATGCCACTGTAGTGGTCCGGCGCGGTCCAGACCTCGTTGTGCCGAAGTTCACGCTCAATTACCGGATCGGGCTTTTTGCCTTTTGAGCGCTTCAAGTCATAGACGATTTTGGCCTTCTCAGCGGGACTGAGCTTTCCTTCGATCTGCATTAAGAGGGTATCACCTTTTCTCACATCGAGTTCAAAGAGGTAGCTATTTCCCTTTCTTTCAACCTGAATGAGTCCGACAGGTCTTTCAATTTTGTATGTTTTCCCCTCGACGTTCACAGTCCTTTGTAGGGTAGCGTCTGAGTTGCTATAGTCGGTAATACGGGAGGGAGCTACCTTCATCTTTGAAGCGGCGGAGTAACGACGGCTCTCATTGTAGTACTTCTGTAAGGTCTCTTCACGGAGCTTCATTCTCTCAGCTTCGAGAATTAGTTTTGCCGACTGCTCTGCGAGCGCCTTGTTCTGACTTAGGAGCGCTTCATTCTCCTTGGTGAGCCTCTGATTCTCCTCGGCGTGACGTTTCTGCGAGGCTTCAAACGACGACCAGGCTTTTATCACAGCATCGGTAAACTCGGTGCTAATTGGTGAAGTCTCCTGATACCCCACGTTACCCTGTATCATCACGATCTCCGCAATCTGACGTAGTGTGCTTCGAAGAGCGCTTTGAGTTAGTTTATGCATCTTAATTCCGGTAGGAACGTAACTTTGTGTGCTCTTGTCCTTTCGCAACGTGACACCGGTCGTTTTCTCGATAGTGTCGAGCTCTTGCTTGGTAAATTCAACGCCCGCTTGCCCGCCGAACTTCACGACGCCTAAATTGACACCTCCGCCGCCCGATGCTTCGCCGTGCGTGGTTTTCTTAGTCGTGTCTGTATCAGTTGTCGAACTGTGCTTCGCTTGTGAAATAAGTTTGCTTTCAATGAGTGGGCGCATGTGCTCGGCGACCGCACGCTGCTGGTCCGGCGTCAAAGAGCGCCACTCTTCTGTCTGCTCCGCAATGAAGAATCTGTCCGTCGATGCCTCGGTACGGATCAGGTTGTAGATCGCGGTAAGGAGCGTCGGATGAGTCACGATTATCTGGGTACTTATATTCTGCTCGACATCGCGGAGGAACTTTTCCTTTTCGATCTGGGTTAGCCCTTTTGCGCCGCTTCGCTGATCTGCGTGCAAGCCGCCTACCGCTTTCTCCTCGACTTCCTGGGTCATGGTCATATTGAGCTTTCCAGTCTCCGCCCTGACCGCTTTACTGCTGAAATGCCACACGAAGTCTACTCGATTCTCGCCTAAAGCGCGAACGAACGAATCTCGCACTTCAGGTGTCATGTTAAAGGTAAAAGAGGCGATGTCTGATTCGCGAAGGCTTTTCGTTTGCGAAACTCCAAATACTGAACCGCTATAACGATCGATTGCCTGCACGATTCCATCCGTTACCGGGTACTGAAATACCTTCACGGAGCTTTCCGGAATATTTAGCCGTTTTATGCGCTCGGCGTCATTCGTGAATACCAAGCTACGTGCCTCCGCGCGAATGGCCGGGGATGAGAGTTGGGCGGCAAAGAACAGCCCAGATCTCCCATCGGGTAGGGTTACTATTTTATGAATGGTAGGGTGGGGAGTGTTTGCCTTTTGGTCGTGTGTGAGAAGATTAAATACCGGCTCATGAAAATATACGCCGGGCAGTTCATCGCTCGAGGAGCGGTGAACATAGACAACTCGCGAAGCTGAGCTTTGCTCGGGCGTTAAATCATTCGGCCCGATTTTAAGCTGACCAATTGCTCGAAGTTCGGGACGGGCGCTTGGATCGCGGTTTGAAACAAGCGCGCCGACATCCGGCTGCGGGAGTGACGCTGAAGTGAAGTCGGCAAACGCTTTCTGTGGAATGGCTGATGAGAGCGCCACGGCAAGAGTTGTGGCTCCGTGCACACCGGCAATCCAGCGTCTCGCGAAGGAGCTCAGACTGGAGCGTTGACCTGTGTTTAAGCGCTCGCGGTTCCATGTGTCGGGACCGGTTATTTGCTCGTGAGCAGAGAAATTTGAGTTGCTCTGATCGGTCGTCGCTTCGGTTTTCATAAAGTTATTGATTCCTCCAAATAAGTTCGCCAGAGGCGAGCGCGGTTTCGAACTCGAAACGTTTCCGCCCTCAGCGTGTGCGCACTTTAAGGACAGGACTCCTCACGCAGTCAAGATTGGAAAATGAATATTAGTCGAATCGAAGACTTATGAGGTAACTTGCTCGGAGTTGTCAAAAATTAGGTTATGATTATTTTGACAAAATGAAATATGCTGGCTTCATGAACATCCCTAGACAGCCGGCGCTAGATTCGGTAGACCGGCAAATTTTGTGGCGCCTCGACCTCAACGCGCGAACATCAATGACCTCGCTGGCCCGTGAATTGCGGGTTAGTAAGCAGATGCTCGATTACCGACTGAGGCGAATGAGTAACGCTGAGATCCTTAAGGGCTACATCGCAATTATCGATACACACCGGCTGGGCCACATCAGCTTCCGCGTATATTTCCGCTTTCGAAGTTTCGATAGAGAGCGTGAGGCATTCATTATCGATTACTTTGTTCAACACCCACACACGCTCTGGGTGGTAAGTATGAATGGCGTGTGGGACCTTGAAGTAGTCTTTACGGTGCGAAACGCGATCCATCTCTCGAATCTGGTGAAAAAAATGCAGCTTGATCTCGGGCGCTTCTTTCACCGCTATGATATCTCGTTTGCCCCAGTTACCTACCATTTCCGTCGCGACTACCTTACCGACGAGAAGCGCAAGGAGTTCTCTACTGTTTATTATGGATTTGAGCCGAAGTGTGAGCAGTGGGACAGCTTTGACTATGCGCTTTTAAGCCAGCTTGCCCGTGACTGTAAGCGACCCAATGAGCAGATTGGGCGGGACCTCGGACTTTCCTTTCACACGGTAAAGCAGCGTATCGGGTATCTCGAGGCTGCCCGGGTCATTCAGTGCTATCGGCCACGAGTCGATTTTCGCAAGCTTGGGAGGCGATTTATGAAGGCCTTGCTCACAATGGCCTCGATGGACGAAGCGACCGAAAAGCGTTTTCTCTACTTTTCCGGAAGCTTCAATACCGTAGTTTATATCACCGAGGTGTTGGGGGATTGGCAGATGGAGGTCGAAGTGGAAGTTGAGGATGCACAGGAGATCCATGCGATTATCCGGGAGCTCCGTGCCGCATTTCCGGATCTGCTTCTTGATCATGAGATTGTCGAGGTTACCACGGAGCATAAGCTTAACTATTTTCCAATTGGTATCGCGGAGAGTGAAGAGAAATCCACTTCCGCCGCCGACGAGTGAGGTGAGGCGCTCCTTTCTATGACGACTTCTGCAAATCTCACGCTTTTAGAGTCGAGAGGAGCCCAAGCAGGAGCCGTATAAGGCGGAACACAGATTCGGCTATCGGCGTTCAGCTTGCCGCTGACGGAACTTATGGCTGAAATTGACCGAGCAAACCTGACCTGCAGATGCACGGGGAATTCCAATTATCCTGACTTAATGAGCATTTGCCACTATTTACCTCCGCCTTTTTTAGCGTCCATTTATAAGGGTCTTCAATCAAAGCGCCGACTTACGTAAGTAAGGAATTTTCTTATTTACGCATGGAAGCCGTATGAGCGTTTCATTTCGCTCGAACTCTATATCTCTTGTGACGCAGGGCGCGCTTAGGAATGCGACTGGCGGCGTTAGTCGTGCGCTCGAGAATCTGTCGTCGGGGCTGCGAATTAACAGCGCAGCGGACGACCCAGCCGGGCTCTCCCTTGCCGAGACATTAAGTACAGACAAGCAGGTTTTTAGCCGCGGCGTAAAAAATGTCAGTGATGGACTAAGTCTCTTAAGTATCGCGGAAAGTGCACTCCATGAACTCTCCGCAATTACCGCGCAGCAAAGTGAGCTTGCAGGGCAGGCGGCAAATAGCTCCCTCACGGTGGCGCAGAGAGTGGCGTTACATAACGAAGCGAATGCGCTCGTCGACGAATACAATAGAATTGTTACGACAACGGAGTTTAACGACATTAACCCTTTAGCTGGAGTCGTCAATCTCCGTGTGCAGGGCAGTTATGGCGCCGACGGTGGCTCGACCTTTAATCTCGCAAGTGAATTTGATCGTAATGTGGGCCTTGGAACTTTTAGTTCGGCGATAAGTAGTGGCGCGATTGCCAGTGGAACCGCGATTGCCAGTGCTGACTTCAATGCTGATGGCATTCTCGATATCGTGGTGGCAGACGCTGCGACGGCGAGCGTACAGGTAAGGCTAGGAACGGGGAGTGGACAGTTTTCAGGAGCTTCTGTCTTTACGACGACTGCGAGCAGTATTCGTGACATCAAAGCGGCCGATCTTGACTTAGACGGCGACATGGACCTAATCGTCGGTAGTAGCGCGCTTGATATTCTGGAGGGAAATGGTGACGGCACATTCCTCGCGCGGACTTCTCATATCACTGCTTCAAATAGTATCGGGGTCGGTGATTTTAATAATGATGGATATCTTGATATCGCTTCGGCAAACAATGCCGGCGCGAACATTGGTATCTCATTTGGCGATGGTACTCTAACGTACAATGCGCCAACGTACTTTTCGTCCGGCTTCGCCAATGCCAATAATATCGCGGTAGGCGACTTTAATGGCGACGGACACGACGACATTGTTGCTACAGCAACCGGTACGGCAACCGCCAATGTACTCTTAGCAAACAGCAATGGCACCTTCGCCGCGGCGGTTGCCTACACAACAGCGGGAGGAAGTTCCGCAGTTTTTGCCGCTGATTTTAATCAAGATGGATATACTGATATCGCCGTCGCTGGCACGACTGGCGTCAATCGAGTTTCAGTTCTAATTGCGAATTCCAACGGAACCTTCCTTGCGCGTAACGATCTTACCACCAGCGTTTCGTTTAGCTCGCGCTATGCACAGATAGGAGACTTTAACTCTGATGGTCTTCCTGATCTCTTTACCTGGAGCAATGGTAGTGGTGATCTCTTTCGGGGGAACAGCAACGGGACATTTCAGGTGAAGTCAACTGTTTCGTATTCGCCAAGTCACGCAAAGGGTGTCGTAGGTGATTTTAATGGTGACGGAGTTGACGACATTACGGCCCAAGATTCAGGCGGTGCATTTGTATGGATGACCCCCTCGAATACCACGAGCTCCACGCGCATGCAGTATTTAAACTTGCTCACCGAAGGCGATGCCGAAAATTCGCTTGATATAATAGATAGAACCGACCTGAGAATTCACCTAGAGCTAGGAAATGTCGCCGCGGCGACAAGTCGGCTTACTTCTCAGTTCGCAGTGTTGCAAGATCAAGCAAACAACTCAGAGGCTGCCGTGAGTCGAATCACCGATGCGGATATCGCCTCAGAGATGGCCATGCTGGTCAGAAATCAGGTTCTCCAAGAAGGGAGTAAAGCGCTTCTCGCGCAGGCAAATCTACAATCAAATGTCGCGCTGAGTCTCCTTGAAGGATCGCTTTCCTCTGAAAGCTAAGCTGGCTATACCAAGCGCGTTCACCTCAGCGCATGAACGCTGGTCGGCGAAGCTGTTCGTGCAATAGCAAGCAACCGAGAGCAGAGCTTAATTGAGCGGAACTGCAGGCCCCTCGAGGCACCATCTTGCGAGGGGATCGTTGGTCGAATTAGGAACGTCTGATAGCTTCGCGGTCATCCGTACGACTCGCTTAAAGAGCGTCGAATAGCCCGACGCTCCGAGACAGTGTACTTCGGCGTCGCCGTCTTCATGTTCGACCACAAAGCGCTTTTGAACCTTAAATGCGCTACATCGGTTGAGCGCAAGGATGTCACGTTCGTAGCTGCTGCATCCACCGAAGCCGCTTGCAGGCCATCGATCACGGTTCTCGCTGTCTCTAACTACAACACTAAAGATGCCGAGGTACTTACCAGAAAGAATCACCGCAGCTTTTCCACCGCACTCTTTCAATGCCGGACGATATTGAGCAAAACGAGTCACATCTTGAGAACAAACGCAGGAGGCGAAGCGGCCGCCCTGACAGTATTTTGGTTTGCGGTTCGTCGGCTGCTTCCTAGCTTCGAGAGCTTCGGCAAGGGTAGACACTACCTTTGTTGCGGGAGCTTTTCGAAGCATACGTGAGCCCCTCTCAGCCGAGGCGATCGGTGTGAATGATACTAGGGCAACAGCGAGAATAGCGCAGGCTAACAACGAAATAGTGTGAATATCTTTAAATATCATGCAGCCCGATTAACCATATCCTTGAATAAAAGGCAATTGGCCAAAGATACCGCTCTCGAATAGCCGTTCTCGGCCTAAAAAATCTCAGTACTTAGCGATACCTTTGGGGCTAGACTATGTATATGAGGGGGAGGACGCGATGAATAGATTTCAACCGACAATTAAACCGGGTAACCGTTTTGACCTTGCCAAGAGCTCTTTTTCGAGTGCCTTACGTGAGTCCGTGTTAGGGAAATTTGTATCTTCAGCTCTTAAAGGTGCCTGGCACCTTACTCGTAATTTTGTAGCGGCGGCCGTTGACGATAGTGGCGTGTTAAGAAAACTAGCCACTGAATATCTTAAAAGTGCGGTAGCTCCAGAGAGCCAATATCGTCCCGCCTATATTCGAACAGTGAATCAGAGGGAGCGACGTTAGCGCTCTACCCTTAATTCCGCTGTGAATGCGTTCAATTTAGCGCTAAGGTATTGCCGCAGGTCAAATACCGATCTGGTAAGGAGGCGGCTATGAAGCGATTGAACTTTCCACGCAGCAGATTCTTTCACGCCATTGTTTGCGTAGTAGCTTTTGCTGCGCCAGCGCTGAGCGAGTCTGTTGCGGGAAAGGTAGAGTCAATAATTAAGCGAAGTGCCGTGCTCTCTAATTATGAAATTGAGATCGAAGATAGCCGAGGGCATATCACGCTTACCGGCCGAGTAAAATCTGATCGCGATAAGGATTTAGTCGAAGAAGTCGCAAGCTCGGTCCCCGGAGTGCGAAGCGTAAATAATCAACTTCGTGTGGAATCTGTAGCTCGTGGCACGGCTTCGAGCGATCTGAGCCGGCGTATTCAGCAGCTGATTAAGTCTGAGCAGGGGCTTGGCGCGTATTCCGTGAAAATTGCCGATTTAGATGGCGCGGTTACCCTCCAAGGAAATGTGCGTAGCTCGGCTGATAGCGCTACCATTGAAAGAATTGCCCGCTCCGTAAGCGGGGTGGTGCGAGTCGACAATCAGCTGCAGATTGAAAAACAAATTGGCGATGACAGCCTTGAGAAATTAGTTCGGACTGAGCTTCAAGATCGCAATGGAATCGATCTCAACGGTATTGAAATAGTAGCGCAAGCCGGGGTGGTGACTTTTTCGGGGGTAAGGGAGAATCATCGACAGATCGATCAGATCCTAAGCGCCGCGCTTATGGTCGCGGGAGTTAATGATATACGAAATGAGATTAAGCTAGAGAAGCGTTAGAATGCCCAGTAGCTTAATTGCTTCAAGAGCTACTGCAGCATACTTTCTAGGCCTGCTTCGCCTGAAGATTCGCTGGCAGACGAATCGTCTTCGCTGCCCGAGCTGCCTTCAACGGAATCACCGCTGTTAGTGCTGCCGCTGGCAGAACAGGTAAGCGTTGCTAAGCCATCACTGCTTGTAAAATCTATTGCAGTCACCGTTCCACCTGATTTGGTGATTGTGCCGGTGACGTCGTGGGTTAGTGTGGCATCGCCTTTTGTCGTGACAAGAGTGCCAGTGCTGCCAGCGCCGGCGTCGTTTAGGGTTGCGGTCGCGTCAATCGTATTCTCAGAATCGTCAATACTTGCGGCTTCAGTTAGGCTGAGCGTGAGCGTGTCAGAGCCAGTTTGGCCCGATGTCACATCGCTTGCTTCATATTCAGTGACAACGCCGTCGGTATCGGTGAGCGCCAAGGTGCAGTCAAAAGTCGCAACAAGATCTGTGGGGAATACGGCGCCATGGATAACCGTAGTAAACGTGCGGTTGGGGTGAAGGGTCGTTGCTACGATGCTGTAATTAAAAGGCGCCGTCGCGACATCGGGCGTGACCGTCACGCCTACTGCGCCAGGAAGCTCAACCGAGCGCAGCTGGGTTTTTAGAAGAGTCCTATTGACGAAGAACTGAAACTGAATCGGCGCGTCGTCGAAATCTCCATTTTGAATATAGGCGTCGGCAAGGATTTCAACACTTCCCGGCCGAGAGACTGTACGCGATGAAACGATAGGATTTCGGTGCTTTCGATCCATGTAGCCAGAGATTCCCTCTCCAACGAGAACGTCGCTAGAGACCTCGGTCGCACTTTGCGCTCTCGCTTCCACAAAAGGGACTGCAAGGCAGGTAAAAATGCTTGAGGTGAGGAGGCCAAGCGAATAAAGTTGTACTTTCATACCCAAAACCTAAAACCGAGAATTTAGTCTGACAATTAAGATGATTGTCGCAGATAAGAGGTTTAACAGAAACCCTTCACGAGCATTATTCGACTTTCGAAAGCGGTCGCCTTAATGCAACATAGCGGTAAATTCCACGAATAGTATGAGGGGAGGCTATGGCAAGGCGTAATTTTAAAATAGCGTTTCTGCTTTCTGGGCTGGTACTTTCGGGCTGTGGTTTAATTAAGAAACAGCAGCCCAGCGACGAAGACCTCAATGCCGCGGTTGTGCGCGCCTCAAAGACGCCGATGCCACCGGAGAAGACTAAGGAGCTGCTTAACGAGGTCGGGTCTAATTGGCTCTTTGGTCAGGGGGTTGGTGAAACCGCGGTTAACATTGGGACGGCGGTGATTTTTCCTCCCTATTTGATCTATCTTTTAGGAAATGCAGCGCTCTCAATTTCTGGTTATGAGCCGATTACGGTATCGAAGATGCTTCCCGACGAAGCAGGAAAAAACTGGAGCGCGACGTATGACACGGTGACGTCGGGTCCAGGCAAGGTGGCCGCGGCTATTGCCGGAGAGGAGTTTCGAACTGATGAGTTGGCCAAGGGGCGAATTAAGAAAGTGCTCGATTCTGTTTCTCGAGACACTGGATCGGAGAAGTAACGAACAATTCAAGAGGAGTGTAGGCGTAAGGTGGCGACGGTTGGCTTAGTTGTACGTGGCGGCATTGAAGAGGCGGTGCAGCTTGCGCACGAAGTCATACGCTGGTGCTCGAGGCACCGACATAAGATCCTTTTTGAACGAGAAACCGTTAAAATATTAGATGAGCGAAAAAAGGGAGTCTCCGCCGAAGAGCTCGCGGCGACTGCGGATCCGATTGTTGTTTTGGGTGGCGACGGCACCCTGATCGGAGTTGCGCATTATGTGAAAGGCGCATCGCCAACCCTCATTGGTGTCAACTTTGGCCAGCTTGGTTTCCTCACTGAGCTTCAGCCAGAAGAGTTGATGGAAACCCTGCCGCGAGTGTTCTCTGGCAAAGCCAAGTGTGCAGAGCGGAGCATGATTCGCGCGGAAGTGGTGCGCAAAAAAAAGAGGATATTTAGTGGCCAGGCGATAAATGAAGCGACGATAATTAAGGGAGCCCAGAGTAAGCTTCTGCCCCTGGATTTTTCGGCCGATGGCGAGTCGGTGATGCTGGTGCGCGCAGATGGGCTCATTATTTCGACCTCGACCGGGTCAACAGCATACTCGCTCGCCGCTGGGGGGTCGATTGTGTATCCGACGCTGCCGGTAATATTGGTAACACCGCTTTGTGCTCACTCGCTGACTGTGCGCCCTTTGATCTTGCGGCTTGATTCCGAACTCACGATTCGCATACCGAGCTATTCCGGGGAGGTGTTTCTGAGCCTGGATGGGCAGATATCGCTGCCACTTCAGGGTGAAGATGTTGTGAAGATTTCTCGTGCCAAGCGCACAGTGAAATTCGTGCGTTCACCGTCGAAAAGCTATTTCGAGATCTTACGAACTAAATTGAATTGGGGAATCGCCAATAAGTCTGAATGAAACTTGACGCCTGACCGTGAGAGGTCTGAACTGGTCAATAAGGGGAGTGTCATATGCTGGAAGAGCTTCGACTAAGTAATTTTGCGTTAATGCAGCGCGAGGTGGTCCGCTTTTCCGCTGGCCTCAATGTTATTACCGGAGAGACTGGTTCGGGAAAGTCGTTGCTCTTGCACGGCTTGGAGCTCGTACTTGGCGCTCGGATGAAATCGCATCTTCTTCGAAGCGGTGGTGAAGATGCTGAAGTCGAAGCTCTGTTTTCGCTTGCTGACCTCGCGCCGAAGACAAGAGAGGATCTTCCCGATCTGTTTCGTGACTCCGAAGAGTTGGTCGTGACGAGAACCGTTTCGGCACACGGCCGAAGTAAAGTGTACCTGAATGGAAGGCTTGGCACTTTGGGCATGCTTGAGGAAACGGTGAGCCATCTGGTCAATATCTGTGCGCAGAATCAGCAGGTGCGTCTGCTTGAGGCCCGTTATCATCGAGTACTGCTTGACGATTTTGGTGGATTAGATGCGCTTCGCGAGCGTTACCAGCGAGCTTATGAAGAGTGGCACCAGCTTAATGAGGGGCTTCGAGCTGCAGAGGAAACCAAGCGTCGAGACGCATCAAGACGCGATGAGCTTGAGATGTTAGTGAGCGAACTTTCAGCGATTAGGCTGCATGCCGGCATTCGTGCAGAGCTAGAAACGCAGGTGCGGCGACTCGCGTCGGGGGAAAGCTTAGCGTCGGCTGTGCAGGCCATCTTGGCGAGTTTGGAAGAGCAGGGCGGCCTGCATGATCAGCTGCAACGAATACAGTCGCAGCTCAATGAGATTATCCGACTTGATCCGAGCGCCGAGGAGCATGTCAGCCTTTATTCCGGCGCCGTGATACAGCTCGAAGAATTCGAACGCGATATGCGGCATTATGTCGACGGCTTAAGTCTTGACCAGGCTGGGCTCGCAGCGCTTCGCGAACAGCTCGCCGAGGTTGCCCGGCTGGAGCGAAAATATCGTACTAATGATGTCGGGCTTATTGAGCTTCTTGAGCGCTCGAAGCAATCGCTTGCTGTCCTTGGAGACAGTCAGAGTATCGAGAAACTCGCAAAGCTTGTGGAAGAGAAACGGCTAGTCGCGGTAGCGCTTTCTCGCGAGCTAAGTCAGAAAAGGCAGCGAAAAGGGCGTGAGTTGGCAGTAGCGGTGATTAATGAGCTTGCCGAGCTAAACATGGTTGGAAGTCAGTTCGAGGTGCGTCAGGCACCTAAAGAGCTCGGACCGGATGGCGCAGATACTATCGAATTCTTGATTTCGACAATAAAACATGAGCCGGCAAAGCCGCTTAAGCAGGTAGCCTCGGGCGGCGAGCTTTCGCGTATTATGCTGGTGCTAAAGAAGGTGCTTAAGGAGAAGACTGGGGTCAATGTGCTGGTTTTTGACGAGGTTGATTCTGGCATTTCAGGCTCGGTTGCGCGAGCAGTAGGAGAAAAACTGCGCCGGCTGGCGCAAGGTTCTCAGGTTATATGTATCACCCATTTGCCTCAGGTGGCGTCCCTTGCTGAGCGTCATCTCCTTGTCCAAAAGCATGTCGGTAAACGCACGACAAGCTCTGTAAGCCTCCTGGACGACAGCGGGCGAGTTGAGGAAATTGCAAGGATGTTAGCAGGTTACGATATCACCAGCGCATCTCGAGAGTCCGCAAAGGAGCTATTGGCATCTAAGCTCGCATGATATTTTCGGCGGCAAGATAGAAATTTACTAACGCCGTTTTGTTCTAGGTTCGCCGCGAATTGACCTTGTTGCTTCTAATTTCGTAGCCTCCAAAGGCCGTTGCTGCTTTGGTCAGGTTACGTTAAGTAGCTTAAAGTAGTTTCGGGGTCAGCTTTTACCATGACTCTGTGTTTTTAAAGACATTCTGTTTTTAGAGACGAAGTGGTTTTGAAGGCAGTGTGGTCTTGGAGGCGGTTTCGGCGAATATATTATGAAGATCTCATTTTTTAGAGAATTCTGTATCTGGATAGTTCCCCCTGGCGGTGCGCAGGTGCGGAAGTTTCGGATTACCTTGGCTCGCGTAGTGATTCTGGGTTTGATTACTGGACTTCTCTCGAGCGCCGTATTGCTTTCGACTGGCGATTACGCGCGAGTGCAGCTTTTAATGGCAAAAAGCGAGCTTTGGCTTCGCTTTGTAAGCCGCGAGCGTGATCGGCTACGAAGCTCCGAAGAGCGGCTTACTCGCGAGCTCGATTCGTTGCGCCAGTCGAACGCTGGGGTACTTGCCTACGAGCAGGAGGTAAAGGGGAAGCTTGAGAAGCTTGCGACTATTCTCAACTCCTCAACTTCGCTCGCGTTGAAAGAGCGTGGCGAAGGTAATAAGTTTGCGAAATCAAATGCGCCGCAGGTAGAAGCCGGAATCGGTGGTCTTGAAGTTGACTGCGGCACCCGCTGCGAGAGTGTCGTTGGAGATGACTCGAGCAAGGGCGCAGTGCTCCAGAATTCCATGCTCGATGACGTCGCGCTGAAGGGCGATCTTGTTGATCTCTTAAATCGTTATATCGAACTATTTGCAAGCGTACCGCTTAATATTCCAAATGAAGGAAGAGTAAGTTCTGGTTTCGGCTTGAGGAAGTCTCCCTTTCATAAGGGCAGTATCCGTATGCATGAAGGGCTTGATTTCGGAAGTCCTAGCGGCAGCGATGTGCTCGTGACCGCGGCAGGGACGGTTGAGCGAGTTCAGCGCAACAGTACCTACGGATTATTTGTCGATGTTCGTCACAATTCGCGAGTTTTGACACGATATGCACATCTCTCCAAAGCGCATGTCATAGAGGGGCAAAAGATCTCGGCAAATCAACGTCTGGGCCTGGTCGGCTCGACTGGTCGCTCGACGGGTCCGCATCTTCATTATGAAGTTCTCGTTGATGGCAAACCGCGGAATCCAGTTCGTTTTCTTGAACTTGCAAAACAACTTGCTGAGGTTTTGCTGTAAGTTCATAGACCCGTCGTTGCTTTTTGCGCGTAGCTGCTCGGAAAACCTCTTAGGCCGAAATTATTGAACGTCTCATAGCCCTTGCAGTTCTTGGTGGTTCTAATAGAGTAGGCGCCAATGAAAAAACAACGTGGCGCTGGGGTCGTCGGAATACTTGTCGCAATTGTCGGAGTGGGGATCGGATTTTTTGTCCTCGCGCTCATCTTTGGGGTGATCGTACCGCCGGGAATGATGGGGGTGCGGCAGATTAATTTTGGACCGGGAAAAGGCTTTTCTAAGCGCGGACTGGTCCCGGGCTACCACTGGCGAATTCCGTTTTACTCCGAGATTCAATTCGTGCCTCAGACTCTTCGCATAGTAGACTTCGAAGCGGCTCAAGATCACGAAGAGGACGCAAAGTCTAACGCAATTTTCCCGGCGCTGGAAATTCAGACTTCCGATCGCGCAACGATAAACGTTGATCTTACCACGCTCGCGCGTTTTTACCGCGATCCCGGTGAGGATCATGGCGGACCGCTTGACCTCTTTACCAATGTGGGAATTTCAGAGGAACGTTGGCAAAATAAGATTCGCCGAACGGTCGACGACGCTTTGAAGCGGACGCTCGGGACACTTTCAACCGGCGAATTCTACAACCCAAAGCTTCGGGAAGAGCGTGTCGCTATGGCGCTCCAGATAATTAATGATGGCGTTCCTGAACAGCAGATTCGAGGGCTTAAAGGTGATGGTATCGCGATCGAAGCGGTGTTACTGCGGCGCTATACCTACCGTGAGGCACGGATCGAAAATGCGATATTCCAGAAAAATCTCCAGGATCAAGAAGAGGCATTAAGTGTCGCCGAAGGCCGGCTCTCCGAAGCGCAGGCGGCGTCCGCTGATGAGGAGGCAAAGGGAGATGCGCGTAATCGTACTCTCGAAATTGAAGGAGACAATAAGGTTCGAATTATCAGGTCCGAGGGCGATCTCTACGAAAGCCAGAAAAAAGCCGAGGCCGATCTGCTTGTCGCAAGTGCGCAGGCAGAGGTAGATAGGCTCAAGGCGACAGCTCTTGCGCGAAGTGCAGGGGCCGAGGTCTTTGTTGCGCGCGAGCTCGCGCCGCTTCTCTCGTCGCTTCGCGGGGGTGTGATTACTGACATCGATCCCTATAATCTTGAAGAATGGACAAAACGGCTGGGTGTGTCTGGACAGGGAGGTTTACAGTGAGAAGAGCAGCAATCGGCCGTGTCCTTTCGTGTCTTTGTCTTGGTCTAAGCATTATCGCGCTTAGCGCGTGTGATACTGGGCTTCGACAGATGGGCCCCAGTGAATACGGCGTGGTCTTTCGAAAGCTTCCCCCGATAGTCGGTGGTGGCGTTTCGTCAAAAGTACTCTCGAATGCCCAGAAAGTAATTGTTTGGCCCTGGGACACAATCTACCGTTTTGATGTCTCAGAGAAGTATATTACCTGGGGCGGTGGAGCTGCCGCGGAAAAGCATAAAGGCGATCTTGTGTATACTCGAGCGGCTGATGGCAACGAAGTTGCGCTCGCAGTCACGGTTTCTTATCAGGTCATGGCCGACCCGGCAAAGCTTGTGACGCTTGTAACAGAAGTAGCGACAAGCGATGACGAGGTTCGTAGTCTTATCGTCTCGACGGGTCGCGCTGATATCAGAACTTATATGAACCATCTTCGAACTGCCGAATTTGCGTCGGTCGAAGCGCGCTACAAGGCCGTGGCTGATGTCAAACGGTCGATGAACGATAGGCTTAATCGCTACGGCATTGAAATCTTGCGAGTTAATCTTGATGACTTTCAATTTGAGCGCTTGCTCCCGGACGGGTCAGTAGACTCTTCGTATCAAGAGAAGCTCACGCAGATCCAAAAGCTTCATGAAGATACTAATCGTGAGATTTCACGTCGTGAAACTATCCGTGCAAAGAAACAGAAAGAGTACAACGACTCGCAGGCGAAGGTGAACCAGCGCACGGCCGAGGCTGACGGATACCGAAATCAGGCTAAGCTTCGAGGCGATGGCTACCTTGAGGCGAAGCGCAATGATGCCAAGGCGATCCTTGCGAAGGGACAGGCGGAAGCTGAAGCAGTAGTGCAACAGATTAGCGCGCTCTCGGGCCCTGGCGGGCAGGCACTCTTGAAACTTGAATTAGTCAAAGCGCTGATCGCGCGTAATCCTCAGTTTGTGTTGCTTGATTCAGGAAAGGGTTCAAATGAGCTGGGCGTTCGCCGCACTGATACGAACGAGCTTTTAAATCAGATCGGGGTCTTGGAAGGTCTTAAAGAGCGAACTGGTTCTGAGCCGCCCACAGCTCTGGCGCATGGCGATCAGACCAAGTAATTTCTTTCCATAGTTCTTAGAAAGTGAAAGAATCCAGCTGTATCAGCGCAGCGTTGGTACAGAGATAATATTAGGAGCGGAACGTATGCCAAAGAGACGAAAAATTGCCTGCATTGGGGCAGGACAAATTGGTGGAACATTAGCCCTGTTGTCGGGCCTGAGAAATTTAGGGGACGTGGTACTTTTTGATATCGTACCGGATATGCCGCAGGGCAAGGCTCTTGATCTGATGCACCTTGCGCCGGTATTCGGTTGCGATTTTACAATTCAGGGCACTAATAAGATTGAAGATATTAAAGACGCAGATGTATGTATCGTAACTTCAGGTATCCCACGAAAGCCTGGAATGAGCCGCGACGATCTGGTGAAGACAAATGCGGATGTCATAAGGAATATCGGAGCGGGAATTAAGCAGCACGCTCCAAGGGCATTCGTCATCGTAATTACCAATCCGTTAGATGCAATGGCCAATCTAATGTGGCGTGCAACCGGATTCACTCCTAACATGGTTGTGGGAATGGCTGGTGTACTCGATACTGCGCGCTATCAGGCGTTCTTGGCAGCGGAGCTTAATGTATCTATTGAGTCGGTTTCGGCCTTTGTTCTGGGCGGACATGGTGATGACATGGTGCCGGTGCGCTCCTATACAACCTGTAATGGCATTCCGATCGAGAAGATGATTGCCTCTGATAAGCTCGATGCAATCGAGAAGCGAGTACGCGGTGCGGGTGGAGAGATAGTAGCTTTGTTAAAAACCGGATCAGCTTTCTATTCGCCTGCGGCTGCGGCTATTGAGATGGCCGAATGTTATCTTTACGACAAGCGTAGAGTGTTGGCTGCGGCGGCGCTTTGTAAGGGAGAGTATGGCGTTGACGGAATATATTTCGGTGTTCCGCTGATTCTTGGCGGAAATGGTGTTGAAAAGATCGTCGAGATACAGCTTAACGACGCGGAGAAGGCTGCGCTTAAGAAAAGCGCGGATGGAGTACGTGGCCTCATTGCAATCTGCGGCTAATATTGAATAAGGATAGCTATGAAAACAGCAAAATTGATGCTCCTTGCGCTTCTCCCCACTTCAGTGTGGGCAAAACCGGTGGTGGTAGAGGTAAAATCGGTTACGGCAGAAGGTGTGGGTGCTTCGATTGGAACGCTCCAGATTAGCGAAGCTAAGAAGGGTGGAATTAGAATTGAACCTCATCTAAAAGGTCTTCCACCCGGCGAGAGGGGCTTTCATATTCACGAGCTCGCGAGCTGCGCTCCCGGTCAGAAAGATGGCAAGGTTGTCGCCGCAGGTGGTGCGGGCGGGCATCTTGATACTAAGAAGACCGGTAAACACGCCGGACCGAAAGGCTCTGGGCACGAAGGCGATCTTCCGGCGCTGGAAGTCGATAAAAAGGGCGTTGCGAGCAAGCCAGTTGTTGCGCGAAATTTAACCCTGGCGGCGATTCGCGGTCACGCAGTAGTTATCCATTCGGGTGGAGACAATTACGCCGACATGCCGCAGCCGTTAGGTGGTGGTGGGCCGCGGGTCGCTTGTGGAGTGATCCCTAACTAATTCTAATAAAAAGTTCGAGCGAGCGTAACGAATGAATCTACACGAATACCAATCCAAAGAGCTAATGCGTTTAGCCGGTCTTCCTGTCCTTGAGGGGCAGGTATGTTACACGCCTGGGGAAGTTGAAGCAGCTGCCGACAGACTTGGGCCTGTCTGTGTTGTGAAAGCGCAGGTGCATGCCGGAGGACGTGGCAAAGCCGGTGGGGTTAAGCTTGCCAAAAATAGCGCCGAAGCGCGTGCGCATGGCGAGAAGATACTTGGCATGACGTTGGTTTCACCGCAAACCGGACCAAAGGGAAAGCTCGTAAGGAAGGTGTACGTTGAAGCTGGATGTAATATAGATCGTGAATTTTACTTGAGCCTCCTTGTAGATCGAGCAAAGCGTTGTGTCTCGTTCGTTGCATCCCGAGAAGGTGGAGTCGAAATTGAGGAAGTTGCTCACAAACAGCCAGAAAAGATTATAACGGTTGCGGTTGACCCGAAGGTGGGGATTCAGAGCTACCAGGGGATGCAGCTTGGGCTTCGATTAGGGCTCGACCCTGCAAAAGCGCAGCAGCTTTCGAAGCTTGCCGCCGGCCTTTACAATCTTTTTATTACCAAAGATCTCTCACTTATTGAGGTAAATCCGTTGGTGCTTACCAAAGAGGGGCAGTTTGTGCTCCTTGATGCCAAATGCGCGGTTGATGATAACGCAGTTTTTCGACATCCCGAGCTTCAGAGGTATCAAGATTATGATGAACAGGATCCCAAGGATCTTCGCGCGTCAAAGTTTGGCTTAAGTTATGTCGCGCTCGATGGCAGCATCGGCTGTATGGTGAACGGCGCCGGATTGGCGATGGCGACTATGGATATTATCAAGAGCTTTGGCGGCAATCCCGCAAATTTCCTCGATGTTGGTGGAGGAGCCTCGAAAGAAACTGTTACTGAGGCATTTAAGATTTTGCTGTCGGATTCGCAGGTCAAAGGAATTCTGGTCAATATCTTCGGTGGTATCATGAAATGTGATGTCATTGCTTCGGGGATTGTTGAGGCCGCGAAGGAGCTGGCGGTTAAAGTGCCTCTTGTCGTTCGGCTTCAGGGTACTAATGTCGAGCTTGGTCGGGAAATACTCTCCAAATCAGGATTAAAAATAACTGCGGTAGATACTATGGATGATGCCGGAAAGAAGATCGTGGAGGCGGTTTCTCGATGAGCGTGCTCGTAAATAAAGACACAAAAGTAATTACCCAGGGCATGACCGGAAAAAGCGGCTCTTTTCACACTAAGATGTGTAAGGAGTACGGTAGTAAAATGGTCGCAGGTGTAGGACCAGGAAAGGCCGGCCAGCAATTTGAAGGGATTCCACTTTACGATACCGTGGTAGACGCAAAGAAGGCGACTGGTGGGTCAGTAAGTGTGGTGTATGTTCCGCCGCCATTTGCGGCCGACGCGATAATGGAAGCGGTCGATGCGGATCTTGATCTGGTGGTCTGTATTACTGAAGGGATCCCAGTCTTGGATATGCTCAAGGTGAATGCCTTCATGCAGGGACGAAGGACGCGTCTTATCGGTCCGAACTGCCCGGGCATTATAACTCCCGGCGAGTGCAAGATTGGTATTATGCCCGGCCACATTCATAGCAAAGGGCCTATTGGGGTCGTGTCGCGAAGCGGCACATTAACATACGAAGCGGTATTTCAGTTAAGCCAGCTTGGTATTGGGCAGAGTACCTGTATCGGAATTGGTGGCGATCCGCTTAATGGAACGAACTTTATTGACTGCTTAAAGCTTTTCAACGATGACGGAAAAACTGAAGCCGTTGTGATGATCGGTGAAATAGGTGGTTCTGCTGAAGAAGAAGCAGCCGCATGGGTGAAAGCGAACATGAAGAAGCCGGTGGTGGGATTTGTTGCTGGTGCAACAGCGCCACCGGGAAGACGAATGGGCCATGCTGGCGCAATTATAAGTGGCGGCTCTGGAACTGCTGAAGCCAAGTTCGCAGCCTTTAGCGCGGCGGGAATTCATGTGTCGCGGTCACCTGCAGACCTTGGTCGAACGATGAAGTCAGCGCTGCGCTAACACACTGTAGACATAGTTTTCCGACACTTCTTATCTCTGTGCCTCTGTGGTTTAACTTTCTTTCAAAAAAAAACCACAGAGACACGGAGAGCACAGAGATCAGAAGTTGCTACGCTCGCAGGAAACCAGCTAATGACTACTCTCGATTGAAATTAATCTCTGCTTTCCGCATCCAACTCAGCGGATAACATATTTCGTCTGCCAAGCGGTTAGCATCTTGCTGGCTCGTTGACTCTGGAAGTGCGACAGCAAAACGAAAAATAAGCGTTCCGGGATTATGGTGTTTCGGATCGGAATGAGGGAAACACACCAATTCGGCCTGCCTTTCGTTGAATTCGGGCTGCTCCTCAGGTTCAAGAAGCCTTCCGTTGACACGCATGAGCGCGTTGCGCGCGTTGATGCAGATCTGCCCAGAACGAAATTCACGCGACTGAAAGGACTGAAGTGAAGGTAATGAACTCATCGGGAAACTCTTAGCGTACTTTCGCGGAATTAATCAAGAGGATGCGCTGAAAAAGGAAGTTATACCCATACGTCGTGCTTAGACTGACCCCGCACGAGACCTTTGGTGCGAAGCTCATCAAGCTTTTGAATTATTCGCCGTTTTGCCGCTTCTATTTCCGAGAGACGGGTAGGTGGCAGTGCCGCCAGCTCTGAAGTAACCACCGTGCGGCGACGTTCGGAAAGGTTTTGAAGAAGCACATTTTTGACCGCCTCCGAAGCGACCTTCATCGAAAGTAGCATGTCTTGCGGTGAGATTTCTTTTATCAGCAGTTGGATGCTCTGCGGCGTAAGCTCTGCAATTTGGTCAAAATCGTAGAGGTTAGCTTCAATCTTTTCGGCGATAGATGGGTCAGTGCGCTGGATTTTCTCAAGAAGCTTCTTCTTGTTTTCGGGACGCATGCGCTCGATTATTTCCGCGGCAATCTTCGGCCCGTCCACTTTCTCGTCTTTGCCATCCGCGTTCATCGAATTGCCCTACCTGTTATAACTCCCCGTAAGATTGCGCCTAAGAGCTTTTGATGCAATCTTAACGGCGATCGATGCGTTAATGTGAGATCGTAACTACTCATTAACCCCGGGCATTCCTTCCCTAACTCAGTGACCTCTGTGTCTCTGTGGTTTTTAATGCATGTAAACCACAGGTCACAGAGATGAGGAAAAAGCTACCCACCCTTAATGAGTTGTTACCGTCAGGTCTGCCTAATCTATTGAAAGGACAGTGTTTCGAGAGTGCTTACGCATAACTTCGAGATAGGAGAAACAAGCAGCGCCCCTTTGGCGCTTTTGGTCCATGGGCGAGCGGGGAATATGAACGTGATGAGCCCGTTTAAACGATCTCTGCCGCCTGGAACAGGGATACTTATGCCTGAGGCACCGGAGCGTGATCCGATCGGAGGTTTTAGCTGGTGGCAGGTAGAACAGCATGCCGATTATAGTGCGGGAATTGCCACGGTAGCGGATTCGTTGTCTGAGTTTATTGATCAGGCGATAGCGCGCTATGAACTTACGCCGAGCTATGTCTTGGCACTTGGATTTTCGCAGGGCGGGGCGCTTCTTTCAGTGTTGATGCAACGTCAACCGGAGCGCTTTCGAAAAGTCGGGCTGCTCGCAAGCTTTGTCGTAAAGCAGCCCAATGTAACTTTTCAGACTGCGGTTCGTCCGCAGGTCTTTATCGCCCACGGGACCGAAGACCAAATTGTTTCAATTGCTAAAGCGCGAAAGGGTGCCGAATACCTTGAGTCCCTTAATTTTAATGTCCGCATGGTCGAGGATCCCGTTGGCCACAAAGTTGGAAGTCTGGGCATGCAGGCGTTGAAAGAGTGGTTGCAAACGGAGTAGCGCATGCCTGAGCTTCCGGAAGTCGAGACAGTTGCGCGCTATGTTTCCGAAAAGCTCTCCGGAAAAACCGTCGTAGGCGCGGAAGTTAATTGGGAGCGAAGTATTGGGACTCCTGACTCAAGTGTTTTTCTGCGCGAGATAGTAGGCTGTAAAGTGCTTAGGGCCTGGCGTCGGGGAAAATTTATTGTAATTGATCTTAGTAACGGCCGGAACATGCTCGTGCATTTGCGGATGAGCGGAGATCTGCAGGTCAAACCTGCCAACGCCCCGGCGCGTATCCATGACCGAGTCTTGCTGCGTTTTGCGCGGGGCCAGACCTTGCACTTCTATGATCCAAGAAAGTTTGGACGAATTTATCTGGTTGATAATTACGCCCAGGTGACCAGGAAGCTTGGTATTGAACCACTCTCCGATGACTTTACCGTCGAGAGACTTGGCGCGCTTTTCTCGAAACGGAAGACTCGAGTCAAAAATTTTCTGCTCGATCAGCGCTTTGTTGCGGGTCTTGGAAATATTTATGCAGTCGAAAGTCTTTGGGCCGCTGAAATTCATCCGCTTACGCAGGTCGCGAGAATTCCGCGCCGGAAAATTATAGCGCTCCATTCAGCGATTCGTAAAATACTCTCAAATGCGGTGGCAAGTGCTGGGACCGATCTTGGTGATGGAGTGTGGAAATATGGGGGGTATAGGGTGAAGGCGTATGGCAGGGCCGGAAAGCCCTGTCCGCGCTGTAAAGCTACGCTGCGGCGAATTGTGATTGCACAACGTGGATCGGACTATTGTCCCTGCTGTCAGCGGCGACGATAGCTATTCCGGGAAAAGCGTGTCGGTAATCTCCATGAAACTTGGGATGCCGCACTGCCGTGAAGCTGCTTTGTCGCCGGTAATAGCCTTAATTATACAGTAGGCAGAATCGAGATCAGCTTCTTGGTATGCAAGTTCAGCTTCTTCGCGATCGGGAAGAATCGCAACGGGAGTATCATCTCCGTCAAAGAGTCGCGTTGGAAAATTCCATCCCTTTTCGCGGGGATTGCAACGCGCCGGCTGCTCGAGAGCTGCTGTTTTTGAAGCTCGTGTAATTGTTCGGCGACCGTCATTGGTGCACTGAATTGCACTGAAGATCTCATGACACTTGGCCGATTCCTGGTGATTCGTGAACTTTCCGTCACACTGCCACAGTGAATCAGCCGATGCGGTAGAGACCGCGAGAAGTACGCTGGTGATAATAAGTGCAGTTCCCCTCATATAGACATTATATTCGGATCTATTCCGTTAAAAAATTAGCTCGCGTGCTCAGAAAAAAGGTGGGTGTTTTTGATGAGTTAGGTCCGGATGCGGGAGTTGCTCATTAACCCCCGGGCATTCTTTACGAGGCCTTTCCAAACTCTGTGGCCTCTGTGTCTCTGTGGTTCTTATAAAAAATGACCACAGAGACACAGAGGCACAAAGGTTAGTGAGTTGGGGAAAGAGTTGTCGGGGGTATTGAGTACTACGAAGCTAATAGCCTATTCTTCCGTTCGCGAAACTTGGTTTCTTCGCCGAGACTGCAGTCCGGCGAGGGTAAGGACAATTCCAATGCCAAGAAGAATCAACCCCCCCGAGGCGACAAACGAGTAGAAATCATAGCGCACCTTGAGCTCGCTTGGGTAAAGCTCTTCTGGGCTTGGCGCAGGGATCTGCTTCACGCCCTCTGAGCCCTCCTCTTGGAGGTCGTCGCAATGAAGGCAGAGCGGCTTCGGGGCCGGTTGCGGGGTATGTTGAGCGAGCAGCTTTTCGAACTCAAGCTCTCCCTGCACTCCAAAAATTAGATTTCCGACGCCGAGCGCCAAGAAAAGCACTCCCACAATGACGATTGGAGGGTACTGTTTTACGAGCGTTGACCGCTCGTGATGAGGCGCGTCGCCCAAGGAAGACATACAGCGAGCTTAGCCAAGCTTGCAGTTGGTAGAAAGCCCTCCCTTGCGGCAAGGGTTAAAAAGGGCAACAATTTGAATGTTATGAACTCTTTCAAAAGGATTCATCAGGGACAGTCGGGGATCGGTAAGCTGACCTTCATCGTTTTCGCGACAATAATCGGCGTGGTGCTTTACTGCGGTTACCATATTCTGCCGTTCTATTATTATTACTACGAATTGATGAACCAGATGGAGTCCGTCACTAGGGTAGCATCGTCTGAGACCGACCAAGAGATTAGAAAGCGGCTGATGTATCACATCAACAAGATGCAGATTCCTATAAGGCGCCCTGAAGATCTGAAGATCGAGCGAGACAACGGCTATATGACGATTAGCCTAGCCTATCAGGAAGTTTTTTATATTTCCTGGCAGGGCAAAGATCACGATATTCACAAGTTCGATTTTAATGCCTATGTGAGAAAGAAGTACTAGCGAGGCTTCGCCTCAGACCGTCGAGCTAAGGTCGAACAGCGGTGCGGCGAATCCTCGCTAGTCTGTGCCGTCTGGTTCGACTTCGGGCTCCTGCCCTTCGTCAAACCCGCTCCAAGCTACGTTTCGCGCAGAAAAGGCGCGAAACTCCGCGTCGCTCCAGGCGCTGCCGCGCCTGTCCGGCCCTCCT
>CAZEAC010000023.1:0-52790 GCA_964510065.1 uncultured Bdellovibrionales bacterium
CGTCGAAATTGCCCAAAAGTTGCCGCTTATTTATCGCGCGGTCTCCGAGGGAATGTTTGGTGCTGCTGCGGCTGGCTCTTCGCGCTTATTGAACGTTCTTCCAGTTCAGGTCCGGATATCGCTGCTTTAAAAAGGCGATCATTTTAGCTTGCTCCTCGGATCGAATAGTGGCCCACAGCGAGCTCCGCCGAGTCTCAGAACGGGGAGTGAACGGCTCATTTCCTTTTAAACGCCCGGCCACCGCTACCACAAGCTCATCGATGACATTATCTTCTCCGCGTTTTGAGCGAGGCTTGTTGGCGAAAGTAAGCAACTCGGGAACCTTGACGAGCAAATTGGCGCAAAGGTGGAGCCGATCGTCCTCTCCGTCGAGAAGCGCGACTTCATCTGGCCGCGCTCTTTGCTTCAAGCGCTTAATCTCGTCGATGCATAAAAGCATTTCACCGAAGAAGCGTGCTACGCAGCCATTCAAACTAAGCTGCTCCGGATCGCTTACCTGGGTGTTTCCAACGGCGAATCGGGTCAATCCGCGCCCAAGGAGCTTGTCCTCGAGGTAGTGCAGCGACACCCGCAACGAAAATTCGCGGTAGCGCTCTGCCCATACAAGTTTAGGTAGTGTGCACTCCGTTAACGTCCAACTTTCCATGGAAAATTCACTTCCGCGGAGACTTTTGAAGGAAACTGCGTTGACGGCGCTGATCTTTGGATTCTCCATTATCTCCCGGTATTCCGTTGTCCGGAACGAGGAGTTGGGTGATGCCCGGTCGGCAATTACGTGAATCGTACCAGACGCGTTTCTTGCAAACTGTAGGCTCGCGGCAGAAAATAACTTGTCGGCGATCTTGGTTTGACGAGAAACGTCGCAGTTTGTGAAGGTAAGATCGAGAAGAATGTCGCCTTCAGCTAAATCTTGCATGCAGACATACGGTGCCGCGGTTTTCTCCTGCGCCTGGTTCTTCTTACGGCAAAAAACGTGCGCGATCTCTTCGTTGAAATTGCGTTCGTCACGCGGATCTCTTCCGTGCCGAAATCCACCGCTCGACCAAAAGACGGCGCGGTTCGGTTGTGTTTCGAAACTTGCCGCGAGCACGAACTTTTCGTCCGCCGCGATTTTGGCCGCTTTGGACCCTGCAAGTTTAGAAGGCGCTCTCATGTAATAGTTATGGCGCGATTTTGGGCAGTAAGGCTTACAATAAAATGGGGAATTTGCCGACATTCTTCAAGAATTTCACTAATTAGTTTCTGTCCACTTGATAAAAAAATGGCAAAACTATCCGCCGTAGCCCGCGTAACTGCTCGAGAATGCTGGCACGCCTCACGAAGGCGGATCTAAAAACGACAATTTATCGGCGAGTACGGTAGTACGGCGCTGCAGGGATTTAATGCTGAATAGAAGAAGAATTTGAAGCTCCTCGCAAAAAGGGATCGGTGTGACAAAATCTGCAGGGGCTGCTGCAATTAAAAACCGATTTCAATCGAGAGCCCCTGCAATGTGCAGTTTTACTTCTCTTTCATCAGTGCCGCCAATCGCGCACTGACTTCGTCCAGCGGCGTTGGCTTTTCAACTTCCTCAGGAGCGAGAACTGAATTGAGAGAGTTCACGCGCGCGAGGAGATCGCGAATTGCCTTTGTTTGTTGAAGCTTGTTGAGCAGGGCGATAGAGCGCTGCAGCTTCTCTCTTGTTTCCGCTTCACAATTTGTGACCAGGCGGAGTTCAATTTCAGCTTCGGCAAGGGCACGCTCCGATTTGAGCAATTGCTTAGTTTCGTTAAGCGCTGCTTGGTGCAGTGCGTTTGAATCCCCCGGTTGAGCAGAGGATCCTTTGGATCTAGCTTCCTTATCTCGCACGATCTGTTTCGATCGTGCGATTGCGCCTTTGAGTATCGATATGTTCGTCAGGTGAAGCGAAATCGCCGCCTGCGTAAGATTGAGCTCGGATTGAACCGCCCCAATATCAATCTGCAATTGCCTCTCGCACGCGAGCAAACGCTCCTTTTCAGCCTCTTCGCGACGGATCTTTGCCCGTTTTCTGAGATTTGAGAGGTACGCCGGGAATCGGAGGAAGGCAAGGGCGCCGAAAGCGCCGAGCCCGCATAGTAGCGCTACTGTTGTTGTTGTCATTGTGAGTGTTGAATTACTGTGTTGAAACGAACCGACACACAACCACCGACCACAGGAGGGTGGAGGGTCCTTTGCGAAGACACTTCGCGCGGGACATCGGGCAACAGGACCCTGTTCCACAGCAAAAACCGAATCATGCCGCCCACTCTTCGTGAAGTATTCGAACAGCGAGCGCCATGTAAAAATCTTTATGCAGCAGCCGTGCCTGCGTCAGATCGAAACCGATCTGAGATAGGCAAGGCAGCATTGTCTACCTGACTAAATTTTTTGAAGGATCAAACGACAGTAAAGGTCAGTATAGCAGATCTAGATTTCCTTCGCCTGTGGCTCCTCTAGCGCAATAATGGACAAAGTTATCACGTAAATTCAGCTGGTTGAGTGGTGCATGCAGAGGCACTTGACGCTCACCACAAAAGAACCTGATATCTATTTGGGCGCTGGAACTGGGACGGCAGATTATTTATGCGGGATAACCAAGTTGCTTTTGCATCTTTTTTTATGGACCTGGTTTTTGTCCTTCTTCCTACCCGGCTGGTACCTTGCTCGAAAGAATTCAAGAATTTAGTGTTCTACAATTTCTTCCATGATTCATGGTCAATTTTCGGTAACATTTATTGCGCCGCATATTGCGCAGGTGCGTGACTTTGCTTAGCGCGAGGCACATGATAAAATGGGACGCTTTCCCTGGCTTTCTCCATTATTTAGTGCATGGGACTTCTACAACTCTTTACTCTTGGAGGTTCCGGAGCCTCGAACGCAGGGCGCCGGGAATTCCTTAGACAGCTCACGGGCGGAGCGGTATCAGCTGCGCTGGCACCGCGAGAACAGGCTGCTCCTGCGGCCAAGGAGGTGGTGCAGGAGTTAGTGCTGCCCAAGCCGCTCACCGTTAACGATGCCGCTGACTTTGTGCATGGCCTTTTCGTCCGGCCGGAACTGGCTCGGCAGATAATCTATGCGGCAAGAGCTTCACATGCGGCGCAAACGCTGCTCGCCGAGCACCTACAGCGAGACCGCCTGCGCGAGCGATGGCATGACACCGAGCCCGCTCCAAGCGCCGACCTGCTCCGACATTCGCTCCAGCTATCGGTAAACTTGGCCATGAGTGGCGCGCCTCAATGGATTTCCAGCGCTGGAGACATCCCCTTGGAGTCGAACCCAACAGTCTTGCATGCGGCGAGAATCATGGGAGCCGGCGTCCAGTGCAAGGGCGGGCTCACGCTTCCGCTTTATAGCGCGGGCACACGGCATGGTGTCGACCCAGTGGGGTACGATCCGCGTATCATTTACAGCACTTCACTCGCCCTAAGGCATGCCGCGGGCAAAGGCGCAGAACATTCTTTAAGTGATGCCTGCCTCGAAGCCGTGCGGTCCGGCTTAAGCCCCGCGATGATTCCTGAATTTTACGAAGTGCTGCAAGAGCGCAGGGAACTATTCAATGAGCTCGAGCGCCGCGGCTCACCGCCTGCAATAGCGCGTGCCTTCGAGAGCGATCCACTGCTCAAAGATCGGTTCCGAGTCTTCAACTATCATGGGGAACTCGACTGGGAAACCTTTTTCAGTGATTGCGGAGGCGTGTTTGGTCTTGCGGTCAACCTTCCACTTACCTTGAGGGCCCTCCAGGTGTTCGAAACTCCGGAACGGCTCCAGGATTCCGACCACTCGAAGGTGATGCAGGCAGTCCTCAATCCGACGGTGGAGCTATCTGCCTGGCTCAAAGAGCTCCCGGCGTTCAAAGCGCTTCACCGGCTTCAACCCGTGCTGGCTCAGGTGTCTTCACTTTGCCACCCTCCGGCTGAAGTAATCATTCGACACAGTGGCCTGATCCAGATGTCTATTTTGGATCTCGAGAACGCCGGTGTGCCGCGCGAGTTCGTCGTGAGTCCTCTCGCTGGCGGGGGCGACATCTACAACAAGCCTGTGGACCGCCTTTTTCGGGGCTGGGCAAATCTGCTCGAGAGATTTTCAGCCTGGGTAGAGCGACAGAATTGTGCGAACAGTTATCAGCCCGCCCCGGATTTTCGATTTTTGGGTACAGCCAATTTCTCCCCACCTATCCCTGTGAGCCTAGGCGAAGATACGCTCATATCTGCGTCACGAGTCGAGCATTTGGAAACCACTCATCCAAGTGGAGCAACCTCGCTTTGGATGCGATTTGAAACGAGAACCGGGGAGTCGTTTTTCAAAGAGTTGACCGAAAGTAACATCGGACTCAGCAGCGCGCGGTTTCCGCCGGGAGCGCGAACTCTAGCTCGAGAATTTAGTTACAGTGGCGAAACGGGTGCCTCCCCTTTGACCGATCGAATATAAGCATTTTGTGGCAGACATTCTGGCAGGCATGACAGAGCTGTGCATAGGAGCATTGTTTCGAAGGGAGAACGGGCATGGTGGAAACGTTGCATACGGCGCGAGATCTCCTTGGAGGGCACCCGTACTGTCACGCGCATGAGTTGGCCGGCGCAATGCTCTGGCATCATCAGCGTCGTAGTGCCGAATTTTTTCGGGCAGGATTGAGAAGAATAAGAAGTTCAGCGTTTAGATTTCTGCACACTCCCGATCCTTCGAAATGCCCTGCCATCGCCTGCTCACAAGATCGGCCTGGAGTAATGTCGCAAGCTCGACACAGTGTGGATTTCGATCGATGCCGATTGCGGCAAGTCCGAACGCATTGGCCATCGCCAACATGCTGCCCTGCCCACAGAACGGGTGCGCCACCGTTTTCGTCGTGGTCTGATCGGCAATAAACTGGGCGATCATACGGCAGGCTTCGAAGCCCATGCCGCGCTCCCACGTCTTATCACCCATTTCGGGTAGTACGTCAGCTGTTGAAAGCTCCGAATCTAATCGTACACCTTTGCTAAAGCAAAGAATGTGCGTGTAAGCCGAGCGTTTTTTAGTAATCTGTCCCGGCGGTCTACGGCAGACAATCTTGTGCCAAAGTGCCGCGTGCCCGAGACGCTCAGCGACTTTTTGGCAGAGATACCCTTTATTGATCCAGGTGCCTTCAGATTTGATGTCTGATTGATAAAAGATGGTCACGCCGTCATCGGGCGTCCTTGAGAGAACGAGTGTCCGGCGTGAAGTTAGAGTGGGCATAAAAATTGGAGCAGCATGGTTCGCGGAGTTGATCCTCTCAGGCTGATTATCCTTCGATCAAAGCGCCCCGGCAAGGGCAAGCAACTTTAAGCCATATTCCGATAAGCCTTAAAAATTATGTCGCTAAACTGAAAGAATTCAAAAGGGCTTGAGGAGCAATTCTCTCATAATTCGTGTGCTCGAGATCGATGTAAAGTATATGGAAATGCCTATGAAGCAGTGCCCTTTGCCGATTTTCCCCCATACTACCGGCGATACAACTAAGTAACGCCTTCTATGAGTTCGTGGTGCAGGATGCGCCGATCAAGCTCCGTCTAGCGCAGCTCTTCAGCTGAAAGTCGGCGCAAAAGGCGAAATCAAAATCTTAGACCGGTAATTTATGGAGCAACTTGTAGTGCGCTTGGCGCTCCCGGTGATAAATTAACGCCGCCACTTGCAGGCCTAAGCGGAAAATTCGCGCGTGCGTTTGCGCTTACATCAATTATCAGACTGTCATAATAAAGAGTCGTATTGGTTTCGGGGGTACCATGATTATCCGATTGTCCGAGATAAATAAATTCGGCATTGGCGAGCGGACTATATGAAGATACAAGCGCGCACTGCCCTGACATCCCAATTTGTGTCCATGCATTTGCCGGATCGAAAAACTGCATCTGCGCGTCGTTATGCGGCACATCATATAGCATTGCAACCCAGATCCATTTATTTTGCGGTGCCAATGCGATTGGGGTGCCGCTATTGCATCCCTTACTTCCGTCAGCGGGGAAAAGTGGGCTGGTGCGTGGCGTTTGATTATCTGTATGAACTTGTAATAGCAAAGGCGTTGCGGCAGTTGTGTGAGCGCCGCCTTCAATGACGCTCAACACATTGTAGGTATTTCCGCTCTCGATCCCGAAAAAGTCTCGGAATTCATTAAGCCCAGGACGCCATCCCGTGCCTTCGCTACTAAAATAAATATAGAACCCAACTGACACCACCGGTTGGGCGGTATTAAACTTGAATGTCTGATACTCCTGTTGACGAAGTTGTTTTCGCAGAACTCGTGTTCCAGTCGTTGAATATGTAGTACCAGCTATCAGGATTGAATCAAGCGGGGGAGGCTGAAGATTGGTGGCTATCGTGAGTTTACTCGGCGGGCTAGTTGGCCCCGAGACCCAATGCCCTATCGTTCCGGAATCTGTCCCAATCGCGCCTTTGGAACATTGGCCGGCGACGGCAGCGGTAAACTCGGTACCGCTTGATCCGGTTTCCATGTCCACCAGTATCGACGCGGGAGTTGCCGCAAAACTTGCCACAGAGGCTCCCGCAAGCGCAAAGGTAATCAAGAAAGATGTGACTAGGTGGCAGCTTCGAAACATAGCATTATTCTATACTTCTTATCATCGTCAAATTGCCCACATCCTTCGTTTAATAATTATAACGCCAGAAGATGGGCCATGGCAACTTCGACTTATATTTTGGCATTGTGGGAAAGGCACTAATTAAGTAATCCTCGCAGTTTTTTCGCTCTTTAGGACTTTCCTGCAAGTAGTGTGTGAGACCTTTTGTGCCTTTCACCTTAAGATTTTTCCGTTCAATGTCGATCAAATAGGTGCCCCTATTATCTTCTCTCTTTCGGGTAAACTATGTTGCTAGCTTACGCATATTGTTTTGGAACAGCTTCGGAGAGGCCGGAGTTGTGCCTGGTGCCGTCGAAACCGGACCAATTTTCCTGTATGGTGCGCGTGCACACGTTGATGACAACTGAATCGGCAGTTTGCCGCTTGAGCCCTAGCGAGGGCATAAAGGTATTCGCGGATTCTGAGCCAAATAGTTTGATTATTGAACCGATGACTCCGTCGAAGCTTTTCCTAACCCCGAGCCAACCGGATCGTCCTGGCTTTGATGTGCGACAGGTGCGGGTGAAATTTTATAAAGATGATCAGATTGATATTTCCTTCAGACAAACTGAAAAGGATACCACCTTTAAGCCGTGGCGCCCGAACGAATCTACTGTTTCTTAGCGGACGCACTTTCGTTCGTGTTAAAATAACTCTCGCATGTTACTAGCTGTTGGCCTGGATGGGGTTTGCTACACTTACGCTATCACTGTCGAGCGCGGATGCCCTTTAAAGAAAAGCTGCTCGAGATTTCTCACTTCGACTGAAGTGATGAAATCGGTATGCGCACGGCTGTGGCAAGAAAACTTCGATTTATCCTCAATTTTAGCTTTATCTTTAAGGATAATCCTAGAAGTGGTTTCAAAAATACCCCTACTACGGAACGTCTAGTTGGGCAATCTGCGTCGTCAGCCTCGTCGCGAGTGCTCGCAAGCCTGATAGGCTTGCTCCGCGCGCGCTCTGTCGGCTTCCTCGCATCTCACCCAACGAGCCGCTCCTCGCGACGGGGTATTTTTGAAACCACTTCTAGTTGGAATTTCTGCATGCGCATGGTCACAGCAGGGTCAGTCACTACGAATTCCTTTAGGAATAACTCCGACTACTGGAAGCGCAGGCGTCATGAACTGCCGCTTCTCCTCAATCAACGAATAAATCTCAGCCGCGCCTAGCACTGAAAGTTGGCGATTGAACGGTCGTACCCGAAGCGGGCTTGGCCCCTTACCCTTATGGTATTCAGTCCCTAAGAATATGGTACCGCCGGGCTGACTCTGCCGGAAATCACGCACCTCTTTACCGAAAGCCCCCCGTCCGACGCGCACTTGATACTGTTGTTGACCTGGCAACTCGGATCCTTTAGATCTGTGGTGGCCAATTGTCGGATGGCTTTGGAGTGTTTCATTATGTCGAGGCAAAACTTCGCTCTTTTTCTATCGGTACTTGTTTTTGCACTCGGTTTCAAATCGGTGGCTTATGCAGAGCAGCCAGTAATAAAAAAATTTTACGACTCAGTGTATTGCAGTTCATTCGTCCAGCTATGCAATGCCCAGCAGCTGACCTCAATTAGGATCAAGAAAGGGGTAAAAAGCGTTAAGTTCCTCTTTAGCGTCGTTGGAAATAATGGCTGTAGTTCGATTCGGGTTACGCCTTACCTCAACGGCAAAGCTCTTCCCACTTCCGAGTTTCTCGGTTGGTCCGGTTCGAATACCGGCAGAAACCTCATTACGAGAAGCTACAATCTTGGCCGACTCAGGAAGGGAAAATACCTTTTTCAGCTTGCAGCGGAGGGCATCGTTGGTGGCTGTAATATTGGCTATCTCGGATCGTGGGGTGGAACCTATATTTTTGCGGCGGCAAGTACCACTCGTAAGGCAACGGTCGCCCCATTGACCGCGGCGGTTCAGCAGACAAGCAAAGAAGTTAGCTTCTAGTTTCCTTGGGCTAAGAGTACGGTTCATTTACTTGCTTGTACCGCCCGCTCGGCAAGACGTTAACTTAATGAGTGTCCATCAGTCTCAGACGCCGCGGCTGCTTTCCTATTTGGTTCCGGTTGCGGCGTAAGATTCGCGGATGCTCAGTAACGCGTAGCGCTGGGTGGGGAAGGGGTGTAACTTCTGCTTGCCCTTTTCATCTCAATCACAACAAAAATGCCGAGCGAACTATTTACCGGACTCATTCGCTGTTTTTATTCAGGCATCGGTATCGAAAGCCCCAGGAATGAGGTCTCAGCTCCGTTTGGTGCGCAGTGTGGGAGTGAAACCTCAGACACAATGCGGCCGCCGAAACGAGAGTATGCTTTCATCGCCCGATGGTTGGTATGCTCGACCTCTCCAACAATGTGGTCTGCACCGGATACGCCAAGCGCTATCATAGTTGCATTCATAAGCATTGGGAAAACCGGCGACCCTTGCTGTGAAGGGCGAACGAGCATAAGAAGAAGGTAAGCATTCTTGAGCCCCGAAAACTCCGCATGAAGTGGCGCCCCGAAAGAGGGAAACTCACTCGGCGCAAAAAACTGCGATACGCCTAGGATGCTTCGACCTTTCATGCAGACAAGCATCTGCGCCCCATCGCGTACATCTCCTTTAAGGAGACCCTCGGTAATTTTAGCGATAACTACACCATGTCGCGAGATCTCCGGATTCCCGGGCTCACGGTGATGCAACATCATTAGGTCGCGAAGGCGCCGTGCCATATTATTCTCAAAGACTCCCGAGAGGTGTCCAGTCTGGTAAGTAAGCGGTTCCTGCGACTCTGCTTCAGAGACCAGCGCAAGGACACGCTCACGTAGCTTGGCGTACTGATCAAACTTATGCAATGTAGGCTGCGCGACGAGATTAAAATCATTTCTAAATTCAGCTGGTGCTTCGCGAGATTCCGCCATTAAATCTCGCTCTATAAACCCGGCGAGGTGGCTGATTCCGCGCGAGTAGATTTCAGCGCAAGGGCGAGGAAAGCTGGGAGGATTCTCGGGAAGGCGGCGCTGGGCAAAGTGCTCAAAAGTTTTAGCGCCGATAATCAGCTCATCTTTCAATTTAGCAAGTCGCCGCAGATCTCCTTGAAGCTTTCTGAGTTTTTGTGAGGCGAGACCATCACCGTTTCGCGTCTGGAGCGTAAGGCTATCAGATACACGCAGCGCCGCGTCGCCAATGCCATGGAGGTCTGAGTTTAAGAAACGCTGAATAGTCGCGCTCCAGTTCTGGCGTGGCTCAAAATTCTCCGAGCCAAGCGCAAAGACAGGGCTGGGAATAGCCGGCAAGGCCATCGGCGCTATCCTATTAGTAGGCAAGCATCGACCCGGTAATTGTTTCGTGCGCATAACTTTACAGTATTGTTATGCCCATTTAGAGTGCACGGACGCGCAGGTATATTTATTAATGTTATTATAGTGTTAACTGCCTCGTCAGCAATGACACACTACCCCAGTGCTCAGGAGCTCCACCCACTGCGCGCGGGTGCCTTACTCTTTAATTTCGACGGGAAGCAGCCCGAGCCATGCGCTTCTACGCAGGCCGATGCCGGGGAGAGAGGTGCGCACAAGCTGCCCATCAAAAGAATCGATCTCTCCGTTACTTCTGACCCATTCAAGAACATTAAGAAGTGCGAGATGCTGGAAATCGGCACGACCAGATTTTGCAAGCTCGCGACTGCAGATAGGCACGTCCTTTGACGAACTCGAGTAAAGATCTAATCCCATCCAGCCTTTCCAGAGCGCACTAGATTCTTCCCACTTACACTCGTAAGCAGCCGGTGCGGCATAATAGTTTCGCCTCTTTATTTCTATATTTGCTAGACGGAATATACAAAAGAGGCCGACGCCTTTTGGCATGATAGCCGTCTTTGCCCCGTTGTCATTACAATTATATCGGCAGATTTTAACAATTGACTGCGGAATGATGTTGGGCCGCGCGGAAATTTCTCGGCGCTCGAATCCCTCCAACAGCCGCTTCGAAGCGTTTTAGCAGAGGGACATCGTTGACTACACCTAATGCCATAATAGCTCCTTTAAAATCGATTGTGTGTGCCCGGCATTACTTTCCATAGCTAACGTCAACCGAAGCAAGAAGCGGACGGAGTCGTTTCAGTATCTCCGGGTCGAGTTGTGTTATGAGCGCCTCGGCGAACTCGCTCGGCAGATCGCTGCTTCGAAGAAGTCTGGCAAGTCTACTGAGCAATGCTTCAAAGTCCTCGGGCGGCGTGATTTCTCGTTTCATATCGTTTTGTAAGCTTAATTTCCTACCTTTGCCACTCTTCTCTCAAGCAGGGCCACACAGTCGAAATGCCCAAAATGCTTCGCCCACTTTAACGCAAGTCTCAGCTGCTGATGTGCATTGAGATTTCCCGAGGAGGCAAGCAGAAGCTTTACCATTTCAATGTGTCCGCGCCTTGCGGCGAGAACTAGCGGGGGAACTCTTGGATACTCCGGACCCGCAGAGCCGTCGACGCTACGATTGCAAACATCGACGGAAGCTCCCCACTCTATCAGCAGCTGAGCACAATCAAGACGGTTATGGTAAGCAGCCCACACAATTGGATAATCAATTCCGGCTGCATCATTGGGCTTAGCACCATTTTCCAAAAAATAGCGCAGAATCTCGGCATGCCCGCCAATTACCGCTCGGCTTACTGCATTAAGCGAAAGTCGTGGTCGAAAATTAAAATCTGCACCTACTTCCTTACGGCTGCTACACCATCATTAGGAGTAATCTCAACCGCACATTCGCTAGTAGGCGATTCGCTAATTAGCTCAGAGGCGTTTCAGCGAAATTAGTCAGGCATCCAAGGCCTCGAAGAGATAGAAATGCTTGCTTTCCTTTTCGAGATTGTAAGGACGGATAACGTTCTTCGATAGCAGAGGTTTTGCCGCAGTTCCGCTGAGCGATCGTTCGATGGACACCCCTTGCATTTTCAATTCCTCGTTCTGCGCGAGAAGCTCATTGCTCATATTGCAGCGCGATGTAAGCGAGCTGAATACTTCGCCAGCGAGAGGGGGAAGTGATTTGGCAGTGTCTTTGCGGACCGTCCATAAATCATCAATCACAGTACACTGGTTCCAACAAACCGCGCTTAGCCGCGCACTCTTAGAAAGTCTAGTGAGTATCTTTACTTGCTTCGGCAAGTTTGAGCGTCCCTTCGGATCAAATTCACGCAGAAAGATCTGTATTGCTTCGACGAGTCGAGGAATTTCGCCTTGTCGAACTACTGCACGATCAAATGTACTCAGGAGAACGATTCTTACCTGTTCCGGGATCTGCTTATCTTTTGGCAGATCCCATAGTTTCTGCATCTTGGTCTCATCAAAAAGCGGCGGAAAATCCCAGCTGAGATAGCGCTTGCCGATGATTTGCCAAATGGTTGCTGCTCCGGAAAGTGATCTTCCAGCTACGACCGCGTTTGTTAAATCGATGTCGCCATTTTTATTGATTGGATGAACTAACGTCGCTGCCATATCGTCCTGTGATTAGCTATTTCCCTTGAAAGATGTGCGACCTCAATCGAGGTGCACATGGAAAGTGATAGTTCCTGTGACTAATTGGCGCCCGCTTCGCAATTGGGCAGTACCGCATATAGCTAAAGACTGCCTCGAAGTTGTCAGTATTAGAGTATACGTACGCCATAAAGAGATCGGTGATGGTGCATCGCTTGCGTGCGACCTCTTGTAACACCGCGAGTGCGGCATGATAACCCCACTCTTTTTTCGCCGCCTCCCACCACTTTTTAGCCGAAGCGCTGTGGTTACTCTCCCCGCCCACAAGATTCGTTTGCAGCGTATCAATTTGTGCTTTTGCCTGAGTATCAGAGAGCGCTGCGATTTCGATGTCTATAAGCTGCTTGGCACTCCCCGCATCGGGATTGGACTTGTCGTTCTTTCGAATGTGGTAGTCGAAATAGTGCAGCGCACCCTCTAGGCTCGAAGTATTGGAATAAAAGAGCGCCAAACGGAATTCGACCAGCGAAGCACATCGATTACAAAGCTCAAGGGCAAACGCGTGCATATTTTCTGGTGAGAGCGACTGCTGAATACTCTCCCAGTAGCTCTTTGTAAGACCGTCGACAGTGGGAACTCCAAGCAATTTCTCTAATTTCGAAAGTTCTGGTACGTCTTTCAACTCATTGTGAATTGGGAAAGAGAGACTGGCCGAAGAAAAGAATTTATCTACAGGTGCCCCAAGGCAACGTGCGCCCTTCCATGTAGGCTCTACTATGACAAAGCTGTGCGTCGACGTTGCTGCGTTCAGCCGAACAAGGCCCGCCGCTTCAAGCTCCTTCGCAGCATCCTTCGCGCAATCAACGCGATAGGGTCGCACAACCTCAGCGGCGTCCCGCGAACGTATCCACCAATTTGGTCGCACCATTTTCGCAAATTGATAAAGGGCATCGACTGCTTTCGTTGAAAGTCCAAGCGGGCCAAGCTCGCGTGCGAATGTCTCACGAGGGATCGTGATGCCTTGTTCCTGCCTAGAAAGTGACTCAATGGGGGCGGGCAATGCAGCAGTGCGAATCTCGGTCGCTTTGTTCGGTCGCGAACGGATCGGCAATCTTCGTTTACTCGTGGGGCTGTTTTCGTGTGGCTGCATAGTACCTCTAATATGTTTGAATACGTTGTATATATATATAATACCAGTGTATGAAATGCTAAGCAACGGAAGTGTATATTAATATGTAAGTAATATTGATATGTTATAGTAATGCATAAAATATATGCACAGATACGTATATGCGCCTGCGGAATTGGTAGGTGTCTCTAGGAGCGCTTGCGTACGAGCAGTTTTACGCTTTGAATGACTTCAAGCGGCACTACTTCGGTTAAGGCAGGTGGAATAAATACACGTGACACCTTGAGTGCGGCGGTGACACTGCGTGCCGACGAAGTGATAAAATCTGCGAAGAATCCGCTCTCCTCTGCCTCATAATCGACAACTGCAAGGAGAAGCGTGGGAGGGCGTTTCGCGGCAAAACTGCATACACCGCGAAGTGCTCCCCCTGGCTGCTCGGCAAGCGTATATATAAAATCTCCTTTCGCACAGAGCGACTCGGGGCAGTACTGCTGCCACCCGCGGCGCACGAGCAGCTCAATAGCCAGCGCACGAGCTTCGGCACGCATGCCCTCATCGGTAACGCATACTGTTTCAAGCCCACGTCGAAGCACTTCTGCATTTCCTACTGTCGCCACGGCTTTACGAAAGATACGAAGCCCGAGATCGAGCTCCTCTTTGGAGGTGGCTTGTAGTGCAGTGGAGATCTTTGAGGCAATCGCGCGCTCGCTACTCTCAAGCTGCTTCGCGCCAACGCGTGTCAACGAAAAAAGCGACACACGACGATCCTGTTCGCCGCCCTTTGAGCCGATAAGTCCTCGCCCCTTAAGCCGTGCACAAAGGCCGGTCATCGTCGATAGCGGTACACCGAACTGCTGTGCAAGCCGAGTCGGACTTGTGTCTGGCCTCTCGCGAAGTGCGGCGAGCACCTGCCATTCGGGAGAACCCATATTGTCCCCCGAGAAGTCGGAATGGATAAGGCGCAGCGCACGGGTTGCTCGGCGTAGCTCCCCTCGAATCATGTGTTCAGTTTGCCGCGTAGGCACTTTGGGCACGGCATGACCATCAGCAACCGTTCCAAAAAAGCGTCGCAAAGTTACCCTCTCCGAGGGGGCGAGCGGGGCGAGTATCTTATCAAGCTGCGCATCAGCAGGTGGATCTATCTCGGCGAGAAATGCCTTACCCTTTGCGCTAAGCTGAATCGCCTTCTCGCGAGCGTCGCCCCGTGGAGCAGCCTGCTCAAAGAGGTTGCTGCGACGAAGTCGATTCACGATGGTGACGGTCGGTACTCGCGGGATTGCGAGTACCCGCGAAAGTTCAGCGGTTGAAAGCGGTCCGTGAGCATCGAGCTCAGTGAGTGCGTGCGATTCCGCAAGCGAGAGATTCCAGGTTGGATCGAGGGCCACAAAGTTGTTGAGCGCCTGAAAACGGCGAAATAGCTGTAAAATCTCCTGTCCAATCTTACTTCCCATTATCTAATGCTAGCGGATACAGGCGGGCGAAAAAAGAGGGGGAGAGTTGTAGCAGCTTCTTTCTTTTTCCTTTCTGGTACCGCCCTACATTTTGCGCTTGATCTATATAAGAATTTCGTGAGAGCTAATTGCTGAATTTTACAAGCGAAAATCGATGGTTATGGCCCTCCTTGTGATTTGATTAATAATCGCATTTACTTGAAAATGTCATGTTACCCCATCAATAAAGGCCCTTGTAACTTTGATTAGTTAATATTTCGGTAGAAGACTTCTCGTTTTCGGGATAACCCACAATCTTTTTGCGCCGTTAAGAAAGATTGCCGGTTGTCCCGATCTGAGCATGTGCTTAGGAAGGACGGCCTGATGCCAATAAAACTCTTGGCAATGTTCGTTACTAACTACCATGACAAACTACATATCAAGCCCCGTGCTCCGTGTGTCGGACCAAAATTTCGGACTTGCCCTTGTGGCGAATCCGGAAAATTCACCGACGCAGCTCCCGACCTACCTTAGCCCGAATGGAACGATCTGGGTTGGCGGACGAGTTGGGCAGGAGTACGGCGTCGAGCTGATCGTCCCGGATTCCGGGGGGCGCTATGGCGCTCTGTTGACCGTCGATGGCCTCAACAGCCAGACTGGCCGACCGAGCACTGGCGATATGCGCCAGGAAAGCTTCTGGGTGGTGTCCCCACCCACGAGAAGCGGCAAGAACATCATTCCCGGGTGGACGCGCCCGGGTGGTGAAAAGGCCGCAAAGTTCGTCTTCTCGACCGTCGGTGATAGCTATGTCGGGAAGATGGATCTCGGCGCGGAAAACGCCGGAGTGATCGGCGTTCGATTCGCCCACGAGTTTCAGGCACCCGTGATTCGCGCTGCTTACCGAGGGGGGGCCAAATCGTTCGGGGAAGCTACACGAGGTGGAGGTCTCGGAACAGGGTACGGCTCTGAGACCGAGTTCAGAGTGCGCACTACGCAGTTCGAGATCGACCCGCTCCGGCCGATTGTGACCTTGGTCATTCGCTATGCCATCGAGCAGAAGCTGCTTGATGCCGGGTACCAAAGGATTGCCGATCGCGCGGAACTTTCGGAAACTCCAAATCCGTTCCCGGCGTCGATTGCGGGCGTCCCCGCTCCGGCTGGTTGGCGCAGCTGAGTGTTCGGGGTTTTTTAAAAGGGTTGTTTGTTCACCTGGGGTACAGCAGGATCTCTGTACCAATTTTCATCTTCAGAACCCAGCCTCGATTCGATCACGATCTCTCTAGAAAAACGACACGGGAGATCGAAGCTTCAAGCGTCAAGACTGATAGGGGAAGTCTAAGAATACGGCTCATTTTCGTGCGGCGCCGCCCGCTCGGCATGAGCAGTAGCTTAACAGCGGTTGAGTGGTACTCGAAATAAAAATTCACGAAATATGTCGCGCCCCTCGTAGCTTCAAACGATCCAAGGCGCGGCCAATCCGCCGCGCACTTGGGCCTTCGGTCAACTTTGGAAGGGTCTCGGCAAACCGGCGAGCTGCTTCGGGGTTTATATGTCCAAGAGCATCAAGCTTCACGGCAATCGCCTTAAGCGAGGTTGGAACTGTTCGCAAATATTCTTCACAGCGTCCAAGCGCGGCCGAATATTCGCCGCAACGAAATTCAAGGTCTGCGATGTCGGGCTTAGCCCGGTGCGGAATCACTAAGAAGTGGCGACGTACGAAAGAGAGCCCATCTTCATACCTTGCCGCCATGCGAAAGGTATGCACAACGGCACGGCAGAGATCGGGGGTCTCCTTTGGTAATTGTAATGACGCGATGACGCTAGCCCACTGACCTGCAGATCCTTTGAGGGCAAGTGACGATCCAAACTCGCGCAGTGCCTGATAAGATGGAGCAACTTCATTCTGCAGCGACCAACGTAGGAGATCCGACGCAAGATCTACCCCGGTACTGTTTGTCGAACTATTTTTAGAAAGCATCTCAACGATCGCGGAAACGTCTGCTGCCCTCAACGAAAACGCTCCATGCGCTCTCAAAAGTACAAATGCCCGCAGAGCTGCATCGAGCGCGCCAGCGCTTACCAAGGCGATAAGCGCGGAACGCGCTATCTTACCTTTTACCGTTTGATCCATAGCCGTTGAGAGGTCTGTGACAGCAAGGATACGTTCGATAAGCGGAGGACTCCGCATGGCTTGCGAATCTTGTAATGCCGCGGCACTTGCCTCAGCGCTAATTTTTACTCCGACAAGCTCAACGAGATTTAGAATCTCATCAAGTACAGAAGGAGCGGCCTTATAGCTGCGCCCGGCGAGCACATCCGAAATAACACTCTGGTAGAGCGCTTTCCCGTCAGTTTTGATGCGCGCAACAAGGTCCATCACGATCGCAATCTCTCCTTCACTGAGAAGCTCGCGTAACAACCTTTTAAGCGCCGGTTCGTTCCCGCTTGGACTGGCGCTGTATCCGCGGCTGACAGCATCCACCGGCACGGGGCGAAGGCGCAGCAAGTTCCCTAACTGTGCTCGAGCAACGACATCGGCATGGTCAAGGCCCAAGTCGGCGCAAATCTTGGAAAGCCCCATAAAAAGATCAGCCTTGGCGGTGCCGAGTGCTTCACTAATTGCCCTTCGCGCAAAGCTGTCGCCATGCGGAGTCATGAGCGCAAGGCTAAAAAGCTCCAGCGCCTGTGCACGCTGCCCACGTGACTCAAGCGCTAAATAGGCCGCCATCAACGAAAGGCCCTCGCCGCGAGAGTGGGGCGCAGCATGTCCTGCGGCGCTGAGCAGTTCGAAAAGACGCTTTTCAGCTCGCCTTTTATCTGCACTGATTTGCGGAAGAGCGGCCGCCGAGTCGGAGGGGCGGACCTCGCCTAGATTGAAGATTGCGCGAAGTTCACGTGCGAGCACCTTACCGCGTTGCGCCTGATCAATATGAGCAATCACGTCGTATAGCTCACTCGGAGTAGGCCTAAGCTCGGGGAGAGCAATCGTAATTTTGAGTGCCTCTGAAGCAGCAGCGTACTCGCCAGCGTTTGCCGCGATGGTAGCGAAGCGGGTGATAAGTGGCGAATCTGCTTGTTTGGCGGCGCTCATCCGGGTCAAATGCGCCACGCAGCGGTCGAACTCGCGCCTTGCTACAAGATGTTCATGGCGCAACGTAGCAACAGTCGGATTCTCCGGGATGACCTCTTCGGCACGTTTATAGAGTTCGTCGAATCGCTGTTGGTCGTTTTTGAAGATTCGTAGCGCAGCGATAAGAAATCCGGCAGTGAGTTCTTTCGGTGGGAGCTTCTTGTAAAGTTCCCAGATCTCTTGTGATTCTTTTAGGTAGCGTAATTTGTCCAAGATTTGGTAGGCATACGCCGGACGTTCGGCAATGTCAGCTTCGTACCCACGCCTAAAAAAATTTAATAATGAGCGCTGCCAATTGGGTTCCTCGAGCCAGGTCATTGATCGTAAGCGCTGCTGAACATCATGCGGGAGCTTGAGTAAGTTTGACTCTCTTTTTTGATTTTCAGGGATACTTTCGAGGTCCTTGCGTAGAAGCGCAAGCTTATGTGCGTTATTATCTGGATTAAGAAGCGACGTGCAGTTTATGAGAAGCGTTCGTGTTATCGCCGATCGCGGAAGCGTCTGGTAGAACTCCCATACTTCTGAAGCTCCCCAGGTATGACGGGCCTCTTCGATAACTGCATGAGCGTAGGCTGCCGCATGAATCGGATCTTTTCGCATGCAATCAAGCAGAAAATTACAGCGTGAAGCACGCCACTCGTCGTATCCCGGGCGAGGTATTCTAAATAACTCTTCGAGCACTGCATTGGGCAAGCACGGCTCGGGAAGCGCATGGCGAGCTTCACGAGGAAGTGAACTCAACTTTTCGAGTTTTTCGGTGACTTTTAACATCATGCTAACAGTAACCGAATGCCGCTCGAAATTACAGCGCTTGATCGAGGTCTCGTTATCAAATCTTTGTTGCAGGAGAAGCGAAGTGAATTGCCCTACTGACCACGGCTAGAGAAGCAGTGTCGGCGCGGTGCCTGATTAATCCGAGAGTAGTGCAATAATGGGTTAGGAGTCCTCAGCGAGACCCCAGCATTAACACCTTATGAGAGCGAAAGCAGCATCGGTCCGTAAAATTTCAGCGTCGCACCACTCTTTTCAAAATACTTACGCCAGAACTCCTCAACCTGTTTGGCATGTTTTAGCGATTTTTCGCCACCGATTCCGGCGACAGAGATATCGATTCCCTTCAGGTCCCAAAGCAATTTGTCCTTCTCGACCATTTTTATTGCGCCATCAACATTTACTTGACCAATAAACGAAAGCGACTCGGTGTTCTGCACCATATCGGAATATACTACAACTCGTCTTGAATTCACGCTGTCGCCGCGCATGATGTCGCCGACAAATGAGAGCGTCTCTAGTATTGCCGAGGACTTCTGACTTGCGTTTGAGGCGAGAATCTCGGTTTTCGCCATTTCAAGACAATCATGAAATTCTTTCTCTTTTGCGCGAATTTTTATCGCAGACTCCCACATGGTCTGCTCCGGACGCACCAGATCCATGATTACCCTTGCGTCACTAAGCTTTGCGCCAGCCAGGCCGATTACTAAGCGTTCGCTGGGACGAATCGCGTCACCGACTGTGCGAAGAGTTTGGTTTAGCCCCTCGGCGTTTGCCGGAGGATCGCTTCTGTCAACCATGACATAGGTTGTCGCGCTGTGTGTCTGTTGCTTGGAACACTCAAGCGCCGAAGATGTTTGTGTTATGAGTAATGCCACGAGGGCAGAAAATATCTTACGCTTGTGCATTGCCATTCTCCTCGGTATTGTTTAGCTTTTCAGCCATTTTCGAAAGCTCAATTATAATTTCTGGAAAGCTTCTGAACGATGCGGGCGTTTCTTTGTCGTCTCGCTTTCTAAGATTTTCGGTTCGATATAAAGAGATATCACGGCGGAGTCGGTCGAGACAACGAGATTCGAACTCTTGACCCTCTTTTAGAAGTTGGTCGTACATTCCTTTTAAGTGAATAATTTTATTGAGGCCGTCACGATGGTCGCGATTTGCGTTTTCTAGTTTGCTGGCGCGGTTTTCAGCGCAACGTTTAAGTAGTTTGACTCGACGGATCTCTTTCTTCTCGACACGACGCCTTGCCGCGTCGACTTCACTCTTTGATTCATGAAAGCCGGGAAGGGGATCATGGGATAGGTAGGCGATCATAACCGCGGCGCCAAGTACCGCAATATTGAGCCAAAAGAACATAAAGCTGCTCTTGACAAGAGTCTCAGTTAAGCCGAGCGCTTCGCGAAATTCCCCAAGATATGTGGTGCGCATAAGCGACAAGCCATAGAGTGCGGCGACGACCACAAAAAGCCCGACGCATCCCTTGAACATATTCGCCCACGAGACCCGTCCTTCATGTTCTCTAAACTTCACACCAATAAAGTGTGCCGAAAGCGGAATTGAAAGTCCGATGACAAAGGCCATCACCCATGTCATCACCTGGTTCTCGCCGAAGATCTGGAACACCAAAGCATTGAGAGGAATCTCGCCAGCGAAAATGCAGAACGCGAAAATCCAATAAAGAACACCCGGAATGTATACTACCGGAGTCCTGCCGAGTCTGGTCTTGAGCTCGTGATAGTGCTGCTCAGCCAATTCGAGCTGTTTGTGAGCGTCTTTTAGTCCAAAAGCATCTTCGGCGGCTTCCTTTTCGGCCTGATATATCGCTTCGACCTTGTCGTGAGTAGTTTTGTATTCGCGGTCGACAAATTCCTTCTCGGCTTTTATCTGTGCGTCGAGCCTTTCGAGTGGTCCTTTGTAATGGGTAGCGATGCTGCTTGCGGCGCTCTCAGCAGCATACAGAAGCTCGCGTTCGAAAGGCGCGGGTTCGGATTCTTTGAGCGCGGGAATCTGCTTCTCAGCGTCAGCGAGTGCGTTCGCGCGAATGTATTCTTCCGAGTATTTTTGCTGATGCTCTTTTATCAGCTGCTGTAACTCTTTCCGGGTAAAAGAATCTGGAGTCTTAAAATCGAGCTGCATATCGGTCCTTACTCGTATCTCAACAGTGCTATAAGATGTTGAATCGACGCATTTTGCTGCATATCGTTAGTGAATGACGCTCACGGCGCATAGCCCTCTAAAATGCGAATACCTTTGCGGCTATGATGATACTTCCCACTATAATAAAAATTTTCCCGACGTATAGGATTGATTTGAGCATAATGGCTCTGTCGCAAGCACCAATATTTTAGATCGCTGTTTCAATATTATCGATGAGATAGTTCAAAACATTGAGCGTTTTCTGATGGTTAATGCTCGCGTAGCTTAGCCGCCCAATATCGGTTACGCTCTGTTGTTTGGCAAAGGAGTTAAGGCATGGGACCAGTGGTAAAATCAAATCGTAGTTTAGGTAAGGTGCTTACGCTAACTGGTGGTTTAGCATCAACTCTTCTTTTTGTTGGTTGCGAACGGCAGGCTCCGCAAGCGGCGCCACCTGCGTCGCCGCCGCCGCCCGTTCAGCCTATTCCCGCCGCAGTAGCTTCTTTGCCGCCAGCGCCGCCCGCTGAGCCAGCCGCAGTAGCACCTGTTGCCGTGAAGGCGGTGCGCCCAGGTGAGCTTCCCTATCGCACGCTTTCAGCCGAAGGGCAGTTTGTTTTTAATGGATATTACGAATCACCATCTAGGGATCCAGCCCGTAGCTACAGCTATGCCTATCAGGAGTTCGCCGAGCATTCATATCGGCTCTATCTTATGAATGAGCAGGCGTTCATGCTTTTCGCGGGGACAAAAACTGGGCTCTATGCGGAAAGCGCGCTCAACGTGTCCCATGTAATTCTAAATTCACAGTCTGGAGTAAGCGAGCACTTTAACTTTACTAGTGCCGGGTACAGTGATAGTGCTGGCGCGATTAAGCTAAGTGCCGAAGGGCTGCTCTCGAAGATCCGAAGTGAGGTACGGGGCAAATTGGATGGTGTTGCCGCAGCAAGTTCGAACGGCGTCGCACCGATGAATTATAAGAGCTCAATTGTGCACACTGACTATCCGAAAGGGCCAACCCTGATTGAGCCGTCTCCTGAAGCAGTCGCTAATTATAAGGCGCTTACACAGAAAGATTTTCGTTTTGGCGGGAGTTGTCAGCTTGAGGGAAGTCCGCAGCAGTGGACCTATTTTATACAAACCAGCGCTACGCCAACGCCGAGTTTTCGCGCCTTCTTTACGCAAAACGGTGAGATGATTAATTTTGCGGGAGGCCTCTCTGCGCTCACCTCAATGGAGATGCCGCAGATACGGGTAGTTTGCGCAAACGATAAGAGCGATGCCTTTACCTACAATAACCCGTTCGACTATGACTTTTCCGGATGGGGCTATATGAAAAGCTCTTCTGTTGACGCAGTTACCGGAGATAGGATGGTCCGTAATGCACAGCAGCTTTATTGTGCGGCGCGAAATGATGCACTAAAAAAGCTTGGAACGCTCGATGCTGAAAAAATTGCCGCGGCGATTAAGATACGCCATGCCACCGAGACGAATGTTCGCGAAGCGGCAGAGATGCTGCTTGAAGCTGATGAAATTAGGTAGCAGCTGTTTCTCTCACAATACCGGGCAGCGATAAGAATTCCTGGTACAATACTCGGCTCCGTGATAGATAAGGAACTATTCCCGATGCATATCACGGTTGCGAGAGAGAAAGCGCTTTGATCGAGACTACAACGCAGTACGAAATCACAAAAAAGTCCGCGACTAATTTCGCCTTGGCGCTTGAAGCGCTGCCATCGGCACAGCTCCCTGATGGAGTTGACCCACAATTCAGAGTGGTACAAGAAAGAGCGCTTAACCTGGACTTCTCACAGGTTTCGTCGCGAGGAAGGGTAATTTGGCGAAGGGCGAGGCTTTTCGAAGGAATTGGCGCGGAGGCAGCCTATCAGGCTGTCGAGCACCAATTCCTAGAAAAACGAAGCCATTCGGCAAATTACGCTTCCACAGCAGAAACCTGTGAGAAGTCCAGGTTAAGAGTAAGCTCGACGAGCTTACTGCACAGTTAAAAGAGTATGAGGATCGAAATCGCCTATAATTTATTGCAATTATTTGTATGAGTGAAGCACTGCCAAATTCATCTGAGATAGTTACGTACTTACGGAATTCAAACAGCCCAATACTTGACGTGGCGCATGCGTCGTGGGGTACAAGTCGTTTGCAGCACTATCTCTCGGTGCCTCCGCAGGTTGCGCAGACATATTTTCTTAACCGCTCGCAGGTTACGCACGATCTGACTTTGAAAATGAACAGGCTTATGTTCCCTCTGGGGCGTGTTCGTAAGGATACCGAGCTTCCCTATGTTCCCGAGGATGCCGAAGTCTCGCCACACGCTATTTTTAAGCCGGAAGAGATGACCATCGCCGATGCATTTGATGAACTTGGTGTCATTCGCGACAAGAGTGATCCAAATACTAGCGCCACGCAGGATATGCACGGCCTTGAAGCAATGAATGCTGCGCGAAACGCGGGGAAGCCAGAATGGTATCAGCTCGTGGCGCTGCTTCATGACCTTGGCAAGCGAGTTTTTAAATATGGCGTTCCGCAGTGGCTTGCCGTAGGCGATACCTTTGTCACTGGCTGCCCGGTTTCGGCGCTGCATGTTTGTCCGGTCGGATTTGTACATAATCCAGATTTTGTGAGCGCAGATCGCGATACCTATCTTCGCGACGATGATACCTTTTTTGGCGTTTATGAGAAGGGTTGTGGATTAATGAACGTGGTCTGTTCATGGTCGCATGATGAGTGGGCGTATCAGTTCTTCAAGCAGAATTTTAAAGATCGCGGAGATACCAGGATTCCAGAGGAAGGTTATTATTTCTTAAGGTTTCATTCGCTGTATAGCTGGTTTTTTGAAGGTGATTATGGCGAGCTTGAAGATGCACGCGATCGCGAAATGCGCGAGAAGGTAAGGGCATTTGCCGAGTTCGATTACTACTCGAAAGAGGAGTTCTCTGAGCAAAAATTGGATTATGAGGCGTTACGTGTGTACGCGCGGCAGCTTATGGGTGAGTTTTTTGGAACGAAAACCTTTTTCGTGAACTAGCCTGGACTCTGTAATAATAGTTTCCCGACTCTTCTCATCTCTGTGCTCTCCGTGCCTTTGTGGTTTTTTGAAAGTAAGATAAACCACAGAGGCACGGAGAGCACAGAGAGGGAGCTGAGGGAAGGAAAAATTACCTTTGTTACAGTGTAGTAGTTTGCAAGATGAGTAGGGCCCTGGTGATAGTTGCGGGCTGGAATCTTGTCTCAATCTTTGTCACGAAGAAGGAAAAAGCTTTTCAACCTGCACCGCCAGATCGTGTTCGCTTCCTGAATTGTCGATAATAATATCCGCTCCCTGTTTTTTCTTCTCGACAGGCCACTGGGCGTGTATTCGCGCCTCAGCTTCGCTGCGATCGAGCCCATTCCGTTTCATGATTCTCGCAACACATATTGGATCGTTCGCCGTAATTACAATTATTTTCTTAAATCCGGCGCTATTAAGCCCGGTCTCGAAGAGTAGCGGAATCTCATACGCGAGCTTTTTCTCGCCGCGCGCAAGAGCGTCCCGAAAAAGTTCGGAGGCACGGGCTGCTATCTTTGGATGAAGGATTGCTTCGAGTCTCTTGCGCTGATCCGGTCGGGAAAAAATCTCTCTGCCCATTGCGGCTCTGTCGAGAGTACCATCGGCGTTGAGTACGCCCTTGCCGAAGGCCTTCTGCACCTCGGCCAGCCCAGCTGTTCCTGGCGCGACGACCTCGCGGGCGAGATCGTCGGCGCTCACCGTAAATACGCCGCGTTCTTTAAGCATCTTCATGAACGTTGATTTCCCTGAGCCGATAGTCCCGGTAATTGCAAGGACCTCGGAACGCCAAGGGGTCAACGTCGTCGCGGAGCCGGGCTTATTCTGATTCATTGGCTTATTATACATCTATCCCATGCAGCTGCTTAATGTTGCTGCGGTGCATATATCAAGGCCGGTATGAATTGGGTCGGCGACCTTTTTCCCGGAAACTATCTCTTCAAGTGTCATAATTGCGCGGTAACCCATCTCTTTTGGGCGTTGCCCGACCTGCGTCTGACTAAGCCCTTCACGAAGCAGATCGATCTGCATCGGCAGGGTATCTCCTGCGACGACAATCAAAGCTCTTTTTTCTAGCTTCTCTCGATATTTGGTCATAGTGCTGCGGTAGGCACGGTGAACAGTTTGTGGCCACGCACCGGTAGGTACGAAAGCTGAAAGGTCTGGGGTGCTAAGTAAGAGATCGGTCATCTGTTGTACCGCGAGCGCGGAATCGTCGTTACAATAGAGCGGCGTGCCCACGGCCTCGCTCCAGCCCTTATCCTTTAACACATCGCGTACTCCCTGCATCCGTTCGTTCAGGTTCGCCGCCGCCGCGCCGCCGCTTTGTAACGCGAAGATTCCACCCCCTTCGGGTTTCAACTTGAGTAGAGATTCCCCCAATGCGCGCCCCATCTGGTAGTTGGGAGTGCCCACATAGGTTACGCGCAGCCCATGATCCGGCTCCAATAGATCAGAATCCCAGGTTACCACCGGGATCTTGGCTTCCTTGGCCTTTTTTAGAATTTTCGCCATTGCGGGAGCATTTGCTGGGGCCACCGCAATTCCGGCTACTTTGCGAGTAATCAGATCTTGGACTATCTGCAGCTGTGCCTGCTCATCTGGCTCGGAAGGACCGATAAAAAGGCACTCGCTGTCTTTAAGCTCTTCGTCGGCTTTCTGACAACCCTCGCGGCTCTGTTCGAAAAAAGGATGGTTCATAAACTTCGGCACAAGCGCGAACGTTTTAGTTTCAGCATGTGCCGAAAGGCAAAGCGCGAGAAATGGTATCGAGAGGATCAGTCTGTTCATTCGCGGCTCCGAGTAGTTTCCAATCGACTATGTAAATACCGCAAAATCAATAAAAGCGCCATTAAGAGTATCTTGGCAGAGAGAACTGAGTCTCGCGAAACAAGCAAATAGCAAAGTATAGCTGTGCGCGGCCGATTCGCGCGCAGCGAAAGCTTAGGACTAACTCGAAGACTTTACCGCCTTTGACGCGGAGTTATTGTCCTCATTCGATTCACTCACCGTCGCGGTGTCGTCGCAGACGGCGATTATGAATTTATAGCCTTTCTTTGGAGCACGAGTAAATTTTATCTCTGAGCTTGTGCTGTTTGGTGCCAGCGATTCAATGGTAGTGGATTTAATACGGATATCTTTTGAGTCCTTTCGATTGTTCTTGGAGAGGTAAAGCGTGGCCTGGAAGTTGCTTGCACTGCCTGTGCCCGCGTTGGAACAAAAGAGGCTTCCTGTGGTTTTATTTTTCTTCTTGTTGAACTTTACCGAGCGTAACTCCGCGCTAAGTTCTGCAAGCGCTAAGGTTATAACTGCCGTTTGGCTCGAATCGGCTGAAGTAGTAGCGGACGATCCGTTCTTAGACGCGCTTACTGCGGCCCGTATGGTGGAACCCACGTCGTCAGTAGTAAGAACATAGGTACTTGCAGTCTGACCAGCAATGTCAGTGCAGTTACTTCCCGCAGAATCACATCGCTTCCAGGTATACACTAGAGTTAGTCCTGTGGCACCGTTCCAAGCTCCTTCGCTACTGGTCAGTGTCGTTCCTGTAAGGACGCTCCCGGTTATAGATGGCGCTCCGCTATTTTGAGGTTTGACGATCGCGGTTGCAGTAGAGCTTACAGTCGCAGAAGTAAGTGCGTCGGTTGCTGTTACGTTTATTCGAACGGTGGAGCCGACATCGGAGACGCTAAGAGTGTACCCTGATCCGGTTTCACCCGACTGATCCGCGCAGCTCGAACCTGAACTGTCGCAACGCTGCCATTGGCGTGCGTAAGTAATTGTGGGAACGCCTTCCCACGTGCCGAGTGTTGCATTGGTGAGTGCTTGGCCATCCTGTGCAGTGCCGGTAATCGTCGGCGCGACTGAGGCGCTTAGTACGGCATCGATAACGCCAAAATTGCCGCCCGGTTTGTAATACATGCCTGCGAATTGTCCACCGGCGTATATGGAGTTACTTGATGCATACAATACATTGACGATGCCATAGGTGGAATTGATGCTTGGGTTTATTCGTGGGTTGAGAGTGCTGATCGCGGCACTTGTGGTATTCACTGCGAAAGCGCCTCGATGTTCGGCGGAAGTTGGCTGAGTGGTGGCAGAAAATTGACCTCCTACATAGAGCAGCGATCCAAGGGATGAAAGCGCGTAGGGAGTGTTGTTGACGCCAGGATTTAAACTTGACGCGACTGCGGTTGAAGTATCCAAGGCGGCAACGCTGCCTCGGCTTACGCTCGCAATTGAGCTGAATGGACCAGTAGCGTAAAGCGTACTTCCATCGAGCAGTAGTCCTCGTATTTGGCCGTTGGGATTGGGATTCCAAGCTCCATCTGCTGCTGCGCTGCTCGTTGATAGCTTCGCTAGGTAATTTCGACCTGCACCTCCAATGTTAGTGAATGCGCCACCGGCAAACACATCAGTCGACGAAGAAGCTAAGGTATAAACGGTATTATCCGCATTTGGATCCCAGCTTGTCACAGTGCCACCAGTAAGATCAATTGACGCGATTCTGTTTCTCGTTGAACCGCCAACGGAGGTAAATGTACCCCCGATATACGCGGTATTCCCTTGTATTTCGAGACAGTAGACTCCATTATTTATGGATAGATTGGGGATTGATTGAATCGTGCCTGTCGTAAGATCAAGCGCGGCTAACCTATTGCGAGTCGCGCCACCAATCTGAGTGAAATCCCCGGCGATGTAAAGTGTGCTTCCGACTACCTTCATCGCGCGGACATAACTGTTTGGGTTAAGATCGAGTGAGGTAATTGCACCGCTTGTCGTGTCGAGCGCCGCAAAATATCTCCGGTCTGTTTTCGTACCGACAGATGAAAATGCGCCTCCGATACCCACATCACCGCTTCCTGATACTGCCAGTGCGACAACCTCTGCATGTATATTTGGACGAAACGATCCAATTGCACCAGTTGTCGCATTAATGTCAAAGACATTGTAGACAGTAGCCGAGTTAACTGATGCTACCAGGCCTCCGGCATAGACGCTGCCTGAGTTCGTGGCAAGTGCGTAGATAGGTCCCGCAGCCATTCCCTGGCTAGGATCCCAAGCGTTAAGGGTTTGCGAAGTTAAGTTAAATGAGGAGAGCGCGTAGCGTGTAGACCCGCCAATACTTGTGAAGCCTCCGCCGACAAAGAGATCGGTACCGTCTGAAGCGAGGGCATACACAGGACTGTTCGGTGAAGGATTAAATGCGGTTGTTGAACCACTAGCATCAACTTCAGAGAGATAGTTACGGGCTAGACCACCTAAGGTGGTAAATGATCCCGCCACGTATACGCCGCTGGTCGATGCAAGCAGCTCTTCAACGAAGGCGTTAGCTCCGGGATCCCACGCAGTGACGAGTCCGGAAGTGAGATCAACCGCAGCCAGCCTTGTTCTGCTAGAACCGCCAAACGTGGTGAAAGCACCACCTACATAAAGAATGCCGCTTCGAATTGCGAAAGTTGAGACAAAGCTGCTCGCCGTCAGATTGAGTGAGGTGGCTGCGCCCGTGGTCGCATCAACTGCCCCAAATCGTGTGCGCGACTGACCTCCTAGTGTGGTAAAATTGCCGCCTACATACAGAACGCTTCCCTGGAGTAAAAGCGCGAATACCGGAGCGTCTGGATTTGGAGAAAAATTAGTGTCGACTACGCCGCTACTTGTAAAGTGAGCAAGGTTATTTATGTTTGTGGCTGTACCAACCCCTTCGAAGCTTCCACCAACGTACCACCCGTTATTTCCATCAGAAATAACAGTAAAGACGCGCCCTGAGACCGATGAAGTTTCTGTAATAAAATTGGAGGTCGATGATCCCGCGATGGCAAAGTTGCCGGTCGGGGTTCCGAGTGATCTGAACTCACCTCCCAGGTAAAGAGTGTTCCCATACTTAGCTATAGCGTACACAGCTCCATTAGGAGTAGGGAACTGCTCAAGAGGCTGCGCGTGGGACGGTGTTTGAAAGGCGAGGAAGAGTATCCAGGTGCATAGCGAGAGGAATCGTAAGAGGTTCATGGCGCCCTATAGGATTGGATAGTCCATTTTGAGTTCATTCTGGTAGACTGATCGGTCGACGAGAAATGATTCTTTACTGCTATGTTTCAACGGCTTTGACCCGAGCAGAGGAAACGATGTGCTTATCTTGCGCGGAGTTCAGTCGGTAACTGCTACTCCCGGTCCCGAATATTTTTCAACCGATCAATAAGCACCGCAAAGATGATAAATGCACCGACAAATGTATCCTGCCAGTAGGGATTGACGCCGGCGAGAAGTAAACTATTTCGTATTACTTCAATGAGCACTGCACCGATGACGGCGCCGTAGGCACCACCTTCGCCGCCAACGAGATTTGTTCCTCCAATGACGGTCGCTGCGATAACTTTAAGTTCGTAGCCCATGCCGAGTGCATTCGTGACCGATCCGAGCCATCCGACAATGAGCAATGCGGAAAGTCCAGCGGCGAAACTGCACAACATGTATACACTGAGTTTTGTGCGAGCGACCCGCACACCGGTGCGCAGTGCCGCCTCTTCGTTGGCACCGATGGCATACAAATGTCGCCCCCAAAGGGTATGCCGTAGCGCTACGGCGAGAGTCGCCGCGAAAACAAGCATCACCCAGAGCGGCGTCGCAAGCCCAAGGAAACTTCCCCCGCCGATCTGCGAAAAAATTTCCTGGTCCGGCCCGAGATCGTAGAGTGTTTTATTGTTTGAAATGACCAGTGAGAGGCTACGTGCAACACTCATCATTCCAAGGGTCACCACAAAAGACGAGAGTCGACAGTAGGCAATCAGCACGCCGTTTATAAAGCCAAGCGCTAATGCCGCGCCGAGACCGGCGGCAATCCCGGCCCACAGCGGATAACCCGCTTGAAGCGTAAGCCCGGCGGAGATTCCGCTAAACGCCATAATCGCACCGACTGAGAGATCGATGCCGCCGCTTATTATCACGGCAGTTTGCCCAAGGGCAATGATACCGATGAAAGCAAGATTTCGTGTGGTGTTGAAAAAATTATCGTAGCTTCGAAAGCTCGAGCTTCCCACGCACATGCTCGTGATAAGCGCGAGCGCGGCGACGCTTATCCAAAACTGCTGCGCTCCTGTCAGCGACCGTAGACCAAATCCACGTGGCTTTTCTAAGTAAGAATCAGGCTGCATCAATCGCTCCGGTTATTAGCCCGGTGATCTCTTCCGGATTTGTTGCTGAGAGAGCCTTGTCGGCGACTTTAATTCCGCGGCGAAGTACCACGACTTTTTCACACACCTCAAAAATATCGGGCATGCGGTGGCTGACTAGAACCACGGCGATTCCCTGATCGCGGAGCCGTTTGATGAGCGCCATGACCTCGCTTACCTGGCGCACGCTAATTGCCGCAGTTGGCTCGTCGAAGAGAATAAGCTTGGCGCGGGCTTTAAGCGCTCGGGCAATCGCCACAGCTTGACGCTGCCCTCCGGACATCGTGCCGACTCGTTGCCAGGGACGGGTATCACTTTTCAATTCGCGAAAAAGGCGTTCGGCTTCACGATTCATGGTGCTGTGATCGAGAAATGGTCCGCGGCAAAGTTCGCGCCCGAGGAAAATATTGGCGGCTGCCGAAAGATTGTTGCAGAGCGCCAGGTCCTGATACACGACTGCAATCCCTGCCTCTTGAGCATCACGTGGTCGGGCAAAGTGCACGTTTTTTGAGTCAAAGGTAATTGTTCCCGAAGAGGGCGGAAAATTTCCGGCGATAATTTTTATTAGCGTTGATTTTCCGGCGCCATTATCACCGACAAGCCCGACAACCTCTCCCGGATTAATTCGAATCGAAAGGTTGCTTAACGCCTCAATAGCGCCGTAATGTTTGGAGATACCGCCAAGACTGAGAAGTGGCTCGGACATTCTTGTCTAGCTTATGAGCAGAGCTGACTTGCAATCGTCGCCGCGCCAAGAAGCGCTGCATGATCATCTTTTATTACGCATAGCGGTGTCGCTTCCACGAGCACCGACATTCTTCCCTTTTTGAGATATGACGATACGGTGACTCCCTTCTCGAGGTGGCTCACAATCTTGGGTGGAATTCCTCCTCCAAGGTAAAGTCCACCGGTTGAAAGATAGGTCAGCACTGCGTCACCGGCGTGCGATCCGAGCAGTCCGCAAAATATATCGAGAGAGCGCACACAGATTTCGAACTCACCGGAGATGCCGCGTTGCGCGATAATCGCGGCAGGATCCGCAGCGTCGGCCAGCTCTTGGCGAAGCTCGACCGGCTCTGTGGAATACCCAAGATCTTTGAGAAAGGCGTAGATATTAACTAACCCAGGCCCGCTCAATACCCGTTCAACGCTGACCCTTTTCTTGAGCCTGCGCTGCATGTACTTCAAGAGATCGAACTCGAGATCGTCTTTCGGCGCAAATTCTACATGGCCGCCTTCGGAAGGGAGCGGATGCCAATGGCCGCGCTCGTCCCGGTACATATATCCCTGTCCAAGCCCGGTACCCGGAGCGACCATTGCGACTACGTTTGTTTCTCGTTCAGGCTTTCCGGCGTGCAGCGTTACGAGATCTGATGACGCCAGATTTGGTACTGAAGCGATGGTGGCGACTAGGTCATTCACCAATTTAAACTGCCCAATCTTGAGCTCAGAGCTCAGCTGCTTGTCATGAAGAAACCAGGGTAGGTTAGTAGCTTTTACCGTTCCTCCCGAAACCGGCCCAGCTACGCCAACACAGGCTGCCTCGACTTTGCCCATGGCATTTTGGGAGTTGAGAAAGGCTGAAACAATTGACTCGAAATTCGAAGCGCTTTTGCTATCAAATTTCTCTACTACTAAACGCTTAAGGCTTTTCGTGCTTCCTGAACCGCTTATTTCGTAAAGCGCCAAGCGCGTCTTTGTACCACCAATATCTCCGGCCAAAAGCATGTTCCTTACCTCTTATCTGAGTTAGATTGGACCTCTTTGCATAAGATAATAATTAATAGAAGTACAGGGGCAATTCGGGCATCTAAACCATGTTTGATGGACTCTAATGCAGAGAGTCATCGCGAGTTGAATTGAGTGGTAGTATTGATGGTGCAGGGAACTCGGCGAATTGTAAGGAAATTATAGACAATATTGGCATCGCTCAGTATCATCATCCGGTCATCTCCGGCTTTCGTCTAATCCAATGAAAATTCTCATGCTTGGGTGGGAGTACCCACCACACATTATCGGAGGTCTAGGCACCGCGTGCGAAGGGCTTACCACGGGGCTTGCGCGGCAAGGAGTCGACCTGACATTTGTCGTCCCGCACCTCTTTGGTGGCGAAAATGCGCCGCATATGCAGCTCATCGACTCCGAGGGACGTGGCCTCTCTCCGGACAGTCAGGAGCAGCTGGTCGCGAGCGCCCCTGTGAAAGGAAAGATTAAAAAGAAGCGAGTTCCAAGCGCGCTTATTAATCCTTACATGACTCCGGCGGCGTACCAAGACTGGGTCAAAGGACTTCATGTTCAACGGGCCGCCGAGGCAATTGCCCGACGCGAAGGAATTGCGCTGGAATCTATGGAGGCATTGGGACTTGTCGACTTGGAAGATAGTGGTTCCGGAGGCTACGGATCCGACATCTTCCAGGAGGTTGCACGCTTCGCTTCAAATGTGGTCAACGTGGTTGCTGATCAGCAGTTTGACATAATTCACGCCCACGATTGGATGACATACCCTGCGGGAATAGCACTCAAGGCCGTCACTGGGAAGCCATTGGTGACGCATGTTCATAGCCTTGAATATGACCGGAGTGGGCAGGCGATGAATGAGCAGATTAACGGTATTGAGCGCTGGGGAGTACACGAAGCGAATCTGGTAATTGCAGTGAGCTACTATACGCGAGCGCTTGTGAATAAAGTGCATAATGTCGCGCTCGACAAAATCGCAGTCGTCCATAATGGTGTCTACACGTCACGTATGGTTGAAAGTTATCGCGAAGCACGGCAATTCAGTTCGCGAATCGTGCTTTTTCTTGGCAGAATTACCTTTCAAAAGGGTCCGGATTATTTTGTCGAAGCAGCTGCAAAAGTTATTCCGCATGTACCCGATGTGCTCTTTGTAATGGCTGGGGCAGGAGATATGTTGCCGCAGGTGCAGCGCCGAATTCGCGAACTTGGAATCGAGAAGCATTTTTACTTCCCGGGATTTCTGAGAGGACCTGAAGTCGAACAGATGTTTTCCCTCGCCGATGTGTATGTGATGCCATCTGTGTCGGAACCTTTTGGCATATCAGCGCTTGAAGCCATCAATTACGATACGCCAGTTATTATTTCGCGGCAGTCCGGGGTTGCCGAAGTGCTTGCACACGCGCTGAAGGTTGATTTTTGGGATGTCGAACGTTTGGCCGATCTTGTGATCAATGCCTTAGTGCACGAAGAGCTTCGCGCCGATATGGTATCAATGGCGCGGAATGAAGTGCGAAAACTGCATTGGGATGCGGCCGCGGCACGGACTCTCGAAGTGTATAAAGAGATTCATTAAGGATTTCGCTCATGCCATCAGTATGTTTTTACTTTCAAGTGCACCAGCCGTGGCGGCTCAGGCGCTTTTCGTATTTTCAGAGTTCTGCGAACCATAGTTATTTTGATGACCAGAAAAATCGCGCGGTAATGGAGAAAGTAGCCGAAAAGTGCTACCTGCCGACTAACCAGAAGATCCTCGACCTTATTCAGCGTCACGATGGGCGTTTTAAGGTGGCCTACTCGATCACCGGCACGGCAATAGAGCAGATGCAGAAATACAGTCCGCAGGTACTTGAGAGTTTTGTCGCGCTTTCCAAGACCGGCTGCGTCGAGTTTCTCGGCGAAACCTATTACCACTCGCTTGCGGCGGTATTTGATGAAGCTGAATTTAGAGAGCAGGTGGCGTTACACCGAAAACTTATCTCTGAACACTTTAATCAAATACCCAAAGTCTTCAGAAATACCGAGCTGATTTATAGTGACGCGATTGGTCGGATGGTGGCGGGGATGGGCTATGACGCGATAATCGCCGAGGGAGCTGATGATATCTTGGGCTGGCGTAGTCCAAACTTTGTCTATTCCGTGCCAGGCCATGAAACCAAGCTTTTATTGAAGAACTACCGGCTCTCAGATGACATTGCGTTCCGCTTTTCCAATCGCGGTTGGGAGTGTTATCCGCTTACAGCCGACAAATTTGCGTCGTGGGTGCACGCGGTAAGTGGTAACGGTGAGACTGTGAATCTTTTCATGGACTATGAAACATTCGGCGAGCATCAGTGGGCGTCGACGGGTATTTTTGAGTTCCTTGATCACCTGCCATCGAAGATTTTCGCACACGGGGATTGGAGTTTTCGGACTCCCTCCGAAACACTCGCCAGCTATCCTTCACGCGCAGATATCTCGTTTGGAAGACTTACCTCTTGGGCTGATGTCGATCGCGATTTGACGGCATGGAGCGGTAATAGAATGCAGGTGAGTGCGCTTCAGAAAATTTATGAACTCGGCGTAAAGATCAAACAGAGTGGTGATAAGGATCTGCTGCATACCTGGCGAAAACTTCTGACATCAGATCATTTTTATTATATGTGTACAAAGTGGTTCGCCGATGGCGATGTGCACGCCTATTTCAGCCCTTATGAAAGTCCCTATGAAGCGTTTATTATTTTTATGAATGTGCTGCGCGACCTTTCGGAACGTGTGGGAGGCTCGGCGAGTGTCGAAGCACATGTGGCGCTCTAGCACTCTGTAAACTAAATAACTTACCCTTCGTCTCGGTCCTCACTCGGTGCACTCTGTGTCTCTGTGGTTTATTTTACTTTCAAAGAACCACAGAGGCACGAAGAGCACAGAGATGAGAAGGGTCGGAAAACTATTGCTACAGAGTACTAATTCGGGAACAGCGCCAAAATTACTGGAACCTGATCATCACCGGTGATTGAAATCTCTTTGCTGCCGTGCGGCGCGCCGGGAAGATCTGCGCTTACATAAAGTTGCACCGAGCCACCGCCATCTAGGTTGAGTGCATCAATGCAGCCGATCTCCGGACGAAGCAGAATCTCCTGTAGCTGCTCAAGGCTTAGTCCGAGAAACCGCGACGAGACAGCGAAGAATATCAGATTTTGTTTGGCGTCAATGCAAACCCCGGCACGTTTCGGGAGCGATAGTGTTTCGCGGAGTCCCTTGACTGGCTTCCCCGCAGCTAGGAGGCGCGGCCCTGCCTGTAATGCCTCGAGCACGGCTTCACGTTGGAAGGCAGTGCGATTGACGATTGAAACATTCTTGCGGCTCGCCTGAAAGACACCGGTTAATGTCGAGCCGCCCTGGTGAATTTTCTGATGCAATATTCCCCGACTGACGATCAGGCCAAGGGGATCGCCCTGTTCGTCGAAGAAATTTGAGTTGATTCCAACGACCGCTCGCGCGGCTTGGCACAGCGTCTTGACTTCAGCGCGCTTCCAGCCGAACTCGGCTGCGCGAATCACGCCAACGCGGTAACGGCTCATTCCCGCTCTGACAAAAGTTAGTTTTGACGAGAAGAAGAGGTGAGTCGGTGCTGAGAGTTCGGTAAATTCAAGCTCGTCGCCGAGCGCCGCCCAAGTAATCGAAGAGGAATCTTCGGCGGAGGCAGAGAGAGCCGCGAAGCAAAAAAGGAGCATGCTGCAGATGGTAGAACGGAATAACGCCACCTCTGCATTGAATCAGGGGTTATCACGGGCGTCAAGCTGAGAGGCGCAAAGCACCCTCACTAAGGAAGCTGCAATTTTAAGGAGTAAGAAAAAGAGCTGACCATGGGGTGACCATGGTCAGCTCCGGAAAACCGCTACCTCGCTATTTGGTAGGGGGGTAGAAAAAACAACGGACTTCAAACCGGGGGACGTGCTGTGTGTGGTGGCTTTGAAGATCCCAGCTCGAAGCCCGTGTTGGTGGTCTACCTCGCCACTGAATCTCGTATTCAGCAAGCATCGTGCCAGCGCGTTCGAGCACTATAGTGAGACTTGAGCGGAATTTTTTGCCGCCAACATTGTTCGAGAGAACATTGAGCGGAAAATTTTTCTTTGTGACGCGGTTCGAATTGGTTGGATTTGTTGATTTTTATATTCGAGGTACAGTAGAATTCTGGTGATGGAAGAGCAAACGTTTCGCTCGAGATTATTAGAACTGCTACAACGAAGCAGAAAGGCGATGCGTCTTTATGCATCGATGGGAAAGTCGCACGCACGGCAACCAAATGAGTTTTCCGAGATGCAGGCAGCGGCCTGGCAGGAGACAAACGCTGAGTTGGTAAGGCGCTTGAGCGCGCTGCTTGATGCGCCGCATTCAAAACGGCTGGTGAATGATGCAATAATGCTTCGTGACCAAATTTGGGGTGAGTTTCGTGTATTAGAGAAAGACCTTCATGGGAAACAGCTCAACTTGATTGCGGCGAGTGAGCATGGCGATTTTGCTGCTGCTTGCTCGTTGAGTAAGGTCTTGGTCGGATTAAAAGCAAAGCTACAGGCGACACAGGCTGCGCACCATGAATTTGAAATGGTGCTTCGAAGGTCGAAGCTTTCTGGGGATACCATTGAGCTAGGCGGCGAGAAAGTGGTTGATGACAAGCATGCCGATCCGATTAAATTTCAGATTGATAACGTTCGGTCGAGTGGGACACCGGTCTCAAGCTCGATGGCTTCGAAATCGAAAGCGATGCCAGGCGGGAATCCTATAAGTTCAGGGGCAAAGGTAATCCCGCTGAGAAAGGTCGGACAGTAAAGATTCGGACAATAAGAATCGGATAGCAAATTCCTCGCCCAGCGCTGGCCCTACCGAAAAGCCTGGATTAATATGTAACTCAAGAAAGCTGCACTCAAGCAGTACAGCTCTATCCAATTCGCGTTAACGCGCGAACCGGAGCTCCGGTAAAGGCAGACACTACCGGCACAGGACCTGGACCAAAGGTTCGATCGATTAATGTAGCCCAACATAAAACAGGAATGCCGCGAAGCGTTGCTTTGGTATGTGCCTCAAGGCTGGATCGAGCGGTAGTGATCACGTCAGTGACTAATATCGCGTTGTGGCCGCGATATTTTTCGCCATGACCATTCCAAAGTTTACTTTCTAAATACTGCTCAAGCGGAATCTCTTTCAATTTCGGATTGAGCTCCGAATACATTGCGCAAAGCCGCTCAGCAAAAAATGTATAACCTCCAGGGAGCTTCAAAAAAAGCTGTGGCGCTTGCGGTGAGATAACATTCTTAATTCGCTCCGCAACGTACTCGGCGCAGGCATTAAGATCCTCTTCTGTAAGATCCTCAACTCGGTAGTACACATTGCTTTCACAACGCCCACCGATTGGAACCGGATCCTCGTAGTTTTCGGTAACTCTCTCAAAAATCTCGCTAATATCTTCAATGCTGATCATAAAGCCGTTGAACTGTAGCATAGTTGAGAAAAGCAGCAAAAAGGGAATTTTCCCCTCGCCGAATGCTAAAACTGTGTTTGCCGAGGGGCGGCTTGTTGCTTTAGGACACCCTTTCTAAATTGTGTGCATGCGCGTGCTCATTTTGATGTTGTTGGCCTTAATTAGAGTCGCTGTTGCGGATCCGAATGACAGGCTTCCAGCGGTCTACCTGCTTATTGGCCAGGATGGAGAAAGCTGTGCAAGCGCAATCGCGGTGAGCGCGCATGCAATGCTCACTAATAGCCATGTTGTAGAGGCACTTTGTCCGTTCGGACGCTGCAGCGATATTCAGATTTTGCGTTCGACGGCGGTGGGTCAAGCGCCCGTGTCCGTGGCAGGGCCGGTCAGCGCGACTGTTGCTCGTGTTTTTGGAAGTATTGACATAGCCGAGCTTCATTTCACGCACAACCTGGAGTTTCACTCAACAGCGCAGAGAAAATCGCCGCGGCGTAATGAGCAGATCATGGTCGTTGGGTATCCAGGATGTAAGTCGTTGCAGGTATCGCACGGCATGGTAGTTGAGACGGGCTCCCAGCACTTTGAACTGTCGGCACTTGGCAATTTTGGAAGTAGTGGAAGTGCAGTCATTGATGCTGAGGGAGGATTGGTCGGCGTGGTCGACCAAAGCCGTTTGCCTTTGCCGGCGATCGCCTCGCGGCTTAGCGGAGCTAATTTCGAACTTCGTGCGGTCCGATTCGATCTTATTGAAAGGCTTCGTAGTCTTGGCGAGAGAGAATCTGCATTATTGGAAGCATTAGAGCTTTTCACGAGATATCGCAAAGATGTGGTGATGCGCTTAGGGTCGGATCGGATCATGGAAGGTATTCGTTTCCTTGCGGCGGGATCGGACTTTGCCCGGGCGCAAGCTCAGAATGGCCAGTTCGGCCGTGAGCTTCTTGCGCCATTTCTTTTTCTTGACGCGTCATTGAGCGAGCTTCGGCTAAATCCTGGGGCCAAGGAGCAGGAAGATCTTAATTTGCTCGTGATTGCGATGGCGCTTGAAAGCCGTGGACTGAGCGGGAGTCGTTTTGAGCCGATTGATTCACAAAAAATTGTTGAAGTTTTTTCAAATTCGTTTCGCGAGCCGTATCAGCGTTCGCAGCTCGCAGACCTTGTCGAGGCCTTCCAAAGGAGCGGATACCGTGGATTATATGTAAACGCAGCGCTTTACGCTGCAGCCGCGGCTCTTATATTCTGTGTTCTTTCGGGTGCCTGGCTTTTTTCTTTGGGCGCCGTTTTTGTCCAGGCACGAGGTGGAATTGTCAGGAAGATCATGACAGTCATGATTATTGGTCTGTTGCTGTGGCCGCTCTCGCTTCTTGTGTTACTTGCGCTAAAGCGTAGAGCGCGCTCCGCACCTTCCGGGAGTTAACCTGGACGGCGCTTCTTGTGTAGGCCGGCGACATTCGCCATGGTATGCCTCCTCGTGATGAACGCTGTGGGAAGTCCAGGCTAAAACGGCTCTAACCCCAGATCCTCTTCGGCTTGATTGCCGCGTGCCCCATTTCCGCCATGCGGGGGCGGAGGTGGGCGACGGCGTTCGCTGAACTCTTCCTCGTCGCGAGGCCCCTCGTCTTCAAAGTCCTCAGAGGTATTATTGCGCTGTTCACGCCGCGCTGCCCATCGTTTCTTCAGAAATGGCCGATGTTGCATCTCTGTCCTGTCTTGATGGCTGCCGTCTTCGCCAGAGTCTTGGTGGTTCCTTTGAAATCGTTGACGTAGATCCTTCATGCTTTCTAAGAGCGTGCTAAATTGCTGCTTGGTGAGGACGCGGCGCATTTCAAGCATTTTTTCAGCGCGGTTCTTGGATAGGCTACTAAAGTCCTCGCTCATTCTCTTGACGTGAGCGCGAATGTCTTCATCAGAACTTTTTGGATCGCTTAGCAGTTCGATGAGTTTCTGCCGTGATTCGCCGATGCCTCGCATAGAGTCGCGTGAAGAGCCATATTTCGCGCGAATCTCTTTAAGTTTCGTGCGCTGTGCATCGGATAGGTCGAGTTCGCGAAGGAGCTCACCGCGCCTCCCTCGCGTTGGTTCATCGGAAAGCCGAGGTTCGGCAGTCACGCTTTGAAACGTGATAATACTTGCACACAAAATCGACAGGTACTTCATAGTTCCTCCAATTGAAAAATCTGATCGGGTGTTAGGTTTACCTCAAGAAAGGCGGTCGGATCGTCATAGATAAGCTGACGCATTTCAAAAACCTGCTCCTCAAGAAGCTGCGCGACTTCCTGATTGGATGTCCGGCGAGGCAAGTTGCCCTGGCCGTAAATCCAGAACGAAAACAATGCGACTGCGCAGAGCGTAAGTGCGCCGCGAGTTATCCAGCAAATTGAAAGCTCCCCGGCATTGGCAACGCTGTTCGTCGAAGCAATCGCGTAAAGACTTTTTTTTAGCTCTCGCGGTATCTCGATGCTGTTGCTCGCAGCGTTTAGCTGATTTATCAACGTTTGGTCTCTGCCATCATTCCCGAGCTGCCAAAGTTGCTGTAATTCTAGGTCAGAGTGTATTCGTTGTTCGAGACTCATGCTCTTCTCCCTTTTGTATGGATTTTGACGGTTCGGATGCTTTATCGGTTGACTGCATTGACGGAAATTCGTCGCGAAGTCTTCGGCGAAGATGTTCAACTGCGCGTTTGCAATGTACTTTTACGGTGCCCTCGTCAACTCCCAAAACTTCGGCACTCTCCTTTGTTGACATGTCGTGAAAATGACGAAGGATAAAGACTTCGCGTTGACGCGGGGAGAGCTCACGGAGAAGCTCAAGAAGAAAGCTCGCACTTTCCGGCTGAACGTGGTGCGAAGGTACTTCTTCGCGCTTCAAAGCGAAAAAACGAAGCGCGCGCGAAACGAAGCGAGTATGATCAACGCAACAATTTCTGGCGATTGAATAGAGCCAGGCGCGTTCACTGTGCAGTGCGCTAACCTTTTCTCGAGCCTTAAAAGCCTTGAGAAAAGTGTCCTGAGTGACATCTTCCGCGTCGGCTTTGCAGCCCAGGAACTGAACGTTATAGCGGTAGATCGCTTGATAATGCTCGTCAATAAACTCATTCCAAGGTCGCAATCGAGCTCCTTACAAATACTGCATTGTACTTATAGACGACACTGCGGCTAATTCGGTTGACAGCTATTGCAAGTGAGCTAACTATTTGCAATTAAATCAAGTTTTCACCGGTGCGTAAGCCGCTAGAGCAGTGGGCGCCCATCCAGATTGTCAGGACAGCGAAGCCGCAGGATCTTGGCGAGAGTCGGAGCCGTGTCGACCGTTGATACCTGGCCTGTAACGGCGCGTGGCGCCATTCCCGGGACTACGAAAGCCAGTGGTACGTGCGTGTCGTAGGGGTAGGGCGTCAAATGAGTGGTGCCATCGCGCAGAGTGGGTAGCACATTTGGTTTGGGCACCACCATAAAATCTGGCGAACGCGACTCGTAGTAGCCGCGCTGATAAGAAAGCAGCGCTGGATCATCGGCGCGCGGCGTACCAAGGAGCTCTTTCTTCGTGATGACTCGAGCAATATCAGGGCACTTCTGTAGCTCCTCTGCGATGAAGGTCGACACCTGCTCGTCGGAGAGTCCTGCTTGAGCCAACTTACGTGTGTCGAATAACTCGTCAGATAAGAAGAGATCTGCAGTACCGAAGCGCTGTTGCAGCTTCGAAGCAAGCTGCTGAGCACATTGAACCTCGTCCGCGCCAAGCCTCTTTGCGGTCACTCCAGACAGCGTGTTTGCTTCGGGAAACGAGATTACTCCATGGTCGGAAGAAAGTGCTATCACCAACCTTTCGGAACCCATTTGGGAGATCAAAAACTGCAAAAAAACGCCGAGGGCACGATCAAGGCGCCGAAAAGTATCGTAGACTTCGCGACTGTGTGGCCCAAACTCGTGGCCGACAAGATCAAGCGCCGAAAGAGATACGCCAAGGAAGTCAGCGGACGATCGAGACCCCAGATTTTCACGAAGGACAATTTCACGGGCGAGGTCAAGGGTAAGCTGATCAAGGTAGGGGGATTTTGCGAGGTCTCCGTAAAAAGTGCTGTCAGGATAGAGAGAAAACGTCCCGAGAGCATGCGGAAACTGGTTTTTAAATACGCCCCTATCGAGATCGAGAATTCCGACGTTCTTCAACCGCGACGGATTTTCAATCAGCGGACGCCAAAGCTGTCCGAAGTATTGGTCTGCCGGTTTTTTTTCATTAAATGCTTCGAGCCAGTACGGAGTCGCGCCATAGTACTCGCTGCTTTCAAAAATTCCCTTCTCGCGATTGCTCCAGAAGGCGCCATTGGCGCTCTTTCCGCCTAACAGGATCGCTCCACGATCCTTGCCCGAGACTGTAAAGACTCGTGTAGCTTCATCCGCTGCTTTAAGCCAGTCGGGAAAGCTTGAAACGAGCAGATTAGTCGGTGACTTACCGTAGCGTCTGTCGGTTACCGAGGTTGTAACTTTCCCCGCAGCGCGATCATACCACTGATTGTCGACAATGCCCGACCTTCGGGGATAGGCACCACTGATTAAGGTGGCATGGCCCGGCGCGGTGGTGGTCGGAGTATGTTGATGGTGCGCCTCCTGGAACCATACGCCATGATCTCGTACGTACTTCAAGCCGCCTTCGAGATCTTCTTTAAATCGATCAAAATACTCGTAGCGCGCCTGATCGATCACCAAAAAAAGAATTAAACGGGGCGATGCGGTAGGGGGAGAATCTTGGGCTAATGCGCACTCGTCGATAGAAAAAGATAAGAGCGTGTATAGAATGAGTATCGAGCGAAGCATTGCTCAATTTTTAGCGCTTTTGCTGATTCCTGTAAATTTATTAACTGCTCGCCTTCCCAAGTGGCGCGAGCGCAGAATAGGAGCAGGTAATCAAATGTGGGTAAGGTGTAAGGGGCCCATTGTTCCTGTTTGCGCCTTACTGGAGCAACGAATCTCGCGCGTGGTTAGTTGTTGCCCTCGATGAGCGAGTAAGAGCGCTGACGCTGCCAATCAGCGATTGTCGCCGGCAATGACACTCTCGACCACACAGCGAGAGAGGTCTTCTATTAACTGACTGTCAAATATCTTGTCAGGCCTTCGTGTATCGGCGCCGATGTGAGCCCAGAAATTTCTATCGCTATCTTTGTATGAGGTTACAGAGGTTTTACCATAATACAGAGTAATCCCAGACTCGACCTCGATGACTTTGGCTGCGGCGGTAAGCGTGCTTGCATCTGAGATTCGCTCGAGACTTCCGACCATCACAAAATCATAACCCGCCTCACGAGCAGCGGCGATGGCGCCAAAATTTCCCGTATAAAACTCTTCTTTCTTGCCTGGCCAGTCTAATCTGTTGAATACCTCAATAATTGGAAGCTCATCGCGGCTTATGAAGTGCGCGTGCACCAACTCGGCAAGTCGTCGATCGAGTCCGGGAAATTCTGGGCTATGAGTGGAAAGATTTGCCGGGACCGAAAATGGAATAATTGCCAGCCGTACCGGTGCGCCCGAGGAATATCGGCTACTTATAAATTCGTTCAAGCCGCGTGAGATGTAAGCATGACTCTTGCACTCATCGTTAAATTGGCGACGTATCGCCGCACATCCAAGGAGAGAAGCGGCAAAAAGATACAGGCAGCCCCAACGGAAAAGAGTATGCAGCGTCAGAAATTTGACTCTGTAAGGTAGGAGAAGAGAGATGCGAGAGAGGGATATCATAAGCAAATCAGCAAACTATCCGGCTACTACTACTATGCGAACGTCAAAAGGGCTTACGCAGGCGATAAACCTTCAACTTCTATGCCAAGCGCTAATTGTGGCGCTTATCTCGCTTATTTTGCTCTCGCTGAATGGATGCAGCAAGCGTTATAATGATCTCCCGGCGTTTGTTCCCTTTCATATAAAAGATACCAACAATGATTCGGTAGGGCGCTTCAAAACCAGCTACCTCGCCGAGCAAATAGACAGCTATTACCGCGGTGTTAATCCCGGACCATTGGGAGTTACCACATTCGTAAATCTTGATGATCTTTATAGTACCTCTTCATTCGGCCGAATGGTCTCCGAACAGCTTATGAGCGAATTGGTCATGCGCGGGTTTGATGTAGTTGAGCTTCGGCACTCTGACGCTTTGCAGTTTCTTGATACGAGCGGAGAGTTTGCTCTTTCGAGAAATGTCGCGGCGGTTCGAAAAGAACGGCAACTTGGCGGCATTATTGTCGGCACTTACGTGGCTTCGCCGATTAGGGTGTATCTGAATGCTCGGCTTGTCGATCCGACTTCGTCGATGGTGCTTTCGGCTGGTTCAGTTGAGATGGGCAAAACTCAGGAAATTGCAAAGTTGCTGCGAACGGGAGGGATGAGCGGCACTCTCGAACGGATTCCGGTGCGTCACCTTGGTATTCAAACATTTCCGATGATGGGAATGCCAACGTCGCCAATGGGCCGAGTTTGGCAGATGGAAGAGCAGGAGGGGCCGCAGGCAGGACAGGCGCTCAAGACGGAGCCGCTCATTCCGGAGCCAAAGGCCGAAGAAAAGCCAAAGAAAAAATAGGCAAGCTAGCGTCCATCAAGCCTAAAGGGTTGAGCTCCCTTGCCGCCGCGCTGCATGCTTCGCCAGCTCTGATCATTTCGCCCGGAACTTCGCTCGCAAATTGAGTTATCCCGGTTCGAGGGGTCAGAGCAGTCAGCGTATACTCCGGTTTCTTTGTTGAATAATGGCTGTAATCCAAATTTTTCCAGGACGTGTGTAAATCGTGGCCCTGCAAGCATCATGGCAAAGAGGATGGCCACAAGCAGTAAGGCGCTGTAGCCGAGGATATTCTTAAATATATCTAGCTGACGCTTGGTTGTGTATGCGCGCTCAGCCGCCACGGCTCGTAGATCGATTTTTGCGATCTGTTTCGACGCGGGTGGCTTTTTGGTACCCTGTTCCATTTCCCTAACTCCATTGGGGCCCGCACCATTCCTTTTACCTATATAATGTATCGGCCGTTCTAGGTAATAAGCTTAGAAATTGCTGCCTAACTTGTACAACTGCTTAATAATAATCAGTTTCTGTTGCCATTCCTTAGGCCCTAGTGTACAAACGGCGTAATCATTGGCTCGGGCGATTCACCGGCCAATGTGTGGGAAGCTCATTAACTATTTGCAGGGGGCGATGTCGGACCATCCAAAAACCGAATCAGGTTTAAGTAAGTCAGGCCAGAAGACAGCGTTACAGGCGGAGGCTGCTCCCGAGACCGACGGCTCACGCGCGGCCGCGAATTCAGGAAATGCGAGCGCCGCGGTGAAAAAAATAGAGTCTTCTTCTTCGCAGTGTCCTACTTCGCAGTGTCCTACTTCGCAGTGTCCTACTTCGCAGTGTCCTACTTCGCAGTGTCCTTCTTCGCAACCCGCTGCAGATGACCCCTCTGCGGTAGCTGCGTCCGCGGCGCAGTCTAATTCCAAACATTTTTGGATTAGTACCTTTCCATTTTTTGAAACGACGCTATTTCTTGTTCCGCCTCCGGCGCCAATTGCCACAACGTTTCTGTCGCGTATCGATCTTTTCGATGCAGATGGCATGTTGATTAACCAGGTTACGCTTGAGGTGCCGGCGCAGAACGTGTACGTGGTAGAACTCGATCCGCTGCTGGGCCCATGCAAACTTGAGCAGGGAATAAAACATGCGCACATGGTCGTGAGCACTCCTGGGGCAGCGTACTGTCGCGTGCAGGGGCGCGAGAACGGTTCGCTTCTTGGCGAGCCGGCATTAGTGAATGCCACACGCGCCACTTTTTTCCCACTTACCTTTGAATTAGGACGTTCGAATCTTCTCTGTGTTATCAATCGAAATGAGTACGAAGCCTCTCTTCGTGGTCGACTATTTGTGGGCCGGCGCTCGCCGGAAATTGGGTGGACCATCCCAGCAAAAGCCTCGCGAGTGTTTAATATTGAAACACAATTCAGCGAATTCATCGAAATTGAAGAGGACCAGCTCGTGCGCGGGTACGTGCGTTTGAGTACAAAAGCCGGTGATATTGGAGTACAGCTTGTCGAGCGCACGCCAGGAAGCCGCGAACACGGCATTTATGGCGCGATGAGTTAGGAGCGGTTGATTTATGCAGAGTATCCGTTGGATCGGTTTTGGAATCTCGAATGCGCTTACGCACACGATGATTCATTTCTTCCCCTCTGAGGGAGGCGTCACCGCACCGTATCAAGCGAATTGTGTGCTGCGGATATTTGGCCAAGGAATTAATGAGAAGAGGGTAGTGCTTGAAGGTGCGCGGCTTAGCCACCCGGATGGCGTGCGTATTGAAGACGTATTCTCTGAACTTCGCTCCGAGCAGGTAGGTTTGTATGGTATCGAAGTTGAGCTGGTCTCCGTGCAGTCGCGTGTAGATCTTTCCCCCTCATCGGTCATCTTTGAATTGGTTTCGAAAGGGCATTCGGCCAAATATTGGCCAGCGATGGTGAGTGATGAGGGCGGGCGAAATCGTTCAGAGATTGATCGAATTGCGCGCGAAATAAAAAGAAGCAAGAGTTCGCAGCAACAGCTTACATTAGGTGAAAATGCGGAAGCTGCGTCAGCAGGGGCCTCTGAGCAAAAACCGGAAAAACCTAAAGTGCTCTCGGCGCCTTTGGTGAATGACGCCATCAATACTTCATCATTAATTTTAGTCAATGGAACGAAGGAACCTTTTAAGCCATATGTCACACTTTCGGATGAGACTCTTGCGGGGCTTGAACAGGGAATCGCTGCATTAAGTGTGAATGAAAAACTTTTTGACGAAAAGGCGTTTGAGCGAGTAACCCCATGGGAGTGCAGTTGGGGGCTTTTACGGACGCGAGTCGTTCACTACTCCTATAGCCGGGAGGATAGTCCAAATGCTTTGTACCTTGTTATGCGCGATGCACTCACGCGTAGGCCGGTTTCGGTGAGTGCGCTATGAAGTGTGTATTGCATATTCCATTTGGTTCGTTCGGCGAGGAGAGTGGTGCGCTCTGCTTGTTGAGCCGCTATTTGACCGGCCTAAAGCACGAGCTTGTGGTGCTTCGTTGCAATGGAGTTTTTTCGCTATGCGATCGCGATGAAGATACAAATTGGCAGCGCCGCCTCGATAGCTGTTTTCGCTGCAGCACTGAGCAGCAAGTTATGGCGGATTGGAGCGAGGGAAAAGTTGTTGATCTCTCGTCATTTCTCGAGCCCGCGGATATTACGTTTACCAAAGAATGGCTCTCGAGACTTGATGTTAATAATCTGTGTGAAGCTACTTTTGCGCATCCGCTGGTTGGAGCAGTTACGCCCTTCGCTCAGTGTAAGGCTTCCTTTCGTCGGCGCTTTGGGACTGAAGTTCCCGATCTTAAGAACGGGTTACAAGAGCAAGTGCTTCGTCGCTTGCTCCTCTCGGCAGCACGAATGAATCTTGCCGGAAGCCGAGCAGTCCCTGGTCTTGCCGCTGACCTCTATTTGGTTTCGCGTGGAAAAGATTTCATTTCTTCATCGCTGATCGTCGAGCTTCTAAAGAAGAAGCAGCCGGTTTCGATTTTTGAATGGCAAAGTGAGAGACGCTGCGTTGAGATTTCGCATCCGCACAGGGATGATTCGCTCGATTGTGGAATTATACTGGAGAGCATTCACTCGATGCGAGCCGATTGTAAAACGTGGCCGCCGGAGCTTGAGCGAATGGTCGAAACTGTTGTGCGCTTCCTCGGATTAGAGGCGCAGCAGATGGCGCTTGCGCCTACTGCGTAACGGCTGGCAAACCTGGATTAAGATGTCGAAGGATGTTCACATTGACGAGTGGGTTTGGGGTCGTGAGCATATTGTGTGGGGCTTTGATCCCTCGCATCGTTATACCTGTAAAATACTTGAACCGAAGAAGGGCCGTGCAGGATGTCTCAGCCTTCAATATCATCGCGAGAAGAGTGAAAGTTGGATAGTATTTCGTGGCGAGATATGGATTGTCGCTGTCGTAGGAGCGCAGGTCTGTACGCGAGTGATGCGTCGTGGAGACGCGCAAAATCTGCCGACTGGCACCATTCATCGACTGATGGGGGTGAGTGATGACGCGCAGGTAATTGAGCCTTCGACTCCCGATCGTCATGCGGCCGACAAAGCTGCCCCGAAAGATGTCGTGCGGCTACATTGTGTTTTGGGCCGTGAAGTCGCGGCGCCGCGAAGCGAGGAGGAAGCTACACTTATTCGCTCTTGCATTCGTTATACCGAAGAAGCAATTTTGGCGCTCGAGAAAGGTGCTGTTCCGCCAGAACACCAACCTGCCTTGCTCGCACAGTACGGTGCAACGAAAATTTGATCCCAATTAAAATGATTAGGCAGATTTGGAGAGGAGTGTGGAGTTGGAGTGGATAGTGTCGCCGCGCGCTTTGCAATGCTCGCGCACATCGCACTTTCTACATTTCTTGGGGTGCGGTGATGGGGCTGAGGGCGCACCGTCAATGATCTTTCTCATATCGTCAATGAACCCCTGAAGCCAAGCCTGTCTGGTTTCGGTGTTGTCGATCCGGATTTTTCTGCAGCTCGGTCCAAGTATGAGATATCCATAAGGGGGTTTCTTGCCCTCAAACTCTTCGATGAGTCGCATGTACACCAAAAGCTGCGCGATGTAGCGATCGCGAATTTTATTGGCGAGTGGTTTACGCTCCACCGGAATTATGTATCCATTCTCCGTGATTATCGCGTCGGGCTTCCCGGCTAGCCCCTGCATTTCGGAAATGTAGTGACGCACAGGAAGCGAGTGTCCACCATCGATACTCACAGTTTCATTGCCGACGCCGACTCCCGACTCTTTGCGTTTTTTTTTCGCGAAGCCATTAATGACGTTGAGCACCGTGAATGCGCTCACTATGACAATTGCAAGCGCCAAGATCTCAGTATCAAGCGCTGAAATGTCCTGTATGATTCGCGAGAGACTATTAACTTCAGGCCACCACATTGTTTAGCTCCGCATGAGCAAGAAGATAATTATTGCTGCGGCAAGCAGCGAGGCCACAAATCGGATCCGACTATTGAGATAGGTGGCTTCATCAAAACGCGCGGCCCATTCTTCATGCAGTTTTCGTCCCTGTACTTCTGATGGTGCTGACTGAGTCTTGGCGCGGACCAGCGCTCGAAGGCGCCATGCTTCGGGGCACACGGTGTACGCGCCGATTTCACCGGCGGGAATAATAAAACGGCCGTTCCGACTTTTCCGCGGCATAGTTCTCTCTTCTGAAAAATACGCCTATTCTTTAGGAATCTCGTTAGCGGGGATCTTGTGCGAGCGCCGTACTAGTTTGCCGTTAATAATGGCCATCTCAATTTCGCCACCATCTTTTCCGGGAATTCGCACGTACCCTTGAATATCTTCCTGTTCACGAGTCTGGAAGTCATCCATTAGATCGCTTACCGACATGTTTTCGCCCTGTACGCCGCGGCCGTCGTCGCGATTGCCGCGAAGTGAAAGACTCAATTCGCCACTCGCTTGCGCAAGTTGAATTTTGCTCGAATCCCTTGCAGTTACCAACAAGGTGACAGTGCTCGGAATTGGCGTAAGCGGATTGACACTGGTGGTTACCTGACGCTCTGCCGAGAGTACGAGTGCGTTCTGTACAATGACTTTTAAATTAGTCTTACCGGCGTTTCGTGTGGTCCACGAAACGTCAACCCGCGCGCCTGCGCGAGCCCACCCTTCGACGCCGCTTGTCGCGTTAATATTGATGGTCACCGCACGGTAGCCTTCAGGAATTGTTTCGGTGAGCGCATTCCCAGGGCGCGTCGCCGCGAGATGCTCAACGCTAAACGATTGTCCTGGAACAAGAGGCACGCGTGCATACCGCCCATTAACCTCGGAGAAGTGCTGCACGGGGTTTTCAGCGATTTCGGCCACTGAACGTTGTTCAAGCCGGAATATTGTCGGATGGAGAATCTCGCCCGTCTCGATCGGTCGAATCGGAACAAGCACTTCCGCGAGACGCAGCGGCGCGCTTCGCGAGTCTTGCTGCATTGCGCCAAGTACACTGATAGGCTCCTTTCGTGTAAAAAGGTCGCCTTTCGCAAGGAGTATAATTACCATGGAGGTAAGCGCTCCGATCAGAAGCACACAGAAGTAAAGTAATCGTCGAAGATTGTCTTGTTTTTTGGCGCGGTAAAAAGTCGCGTCAGTTTTGACAGCTCTCATCATAGCATGCTCCTCGTTTTGTAACTTTTCGAAAATCTGGTTGGCGAAATGGTAAAGTAGTAAGGTGGTGTCGTAGTAAAAATACTTACGTTAGGAGCGGATTGAACTATGCCGATTGTGAATCCCTTCAACCTTTCCAAAGCCCACCCAAAAAGAGCTAAACCGACAACGCCTGATCCATTACGGCGATGTCTAGTATTGGTTATGGAACATTAGAGTGATAAAGGTGACGTAGAAAAAATATAAGCATTTTAATAGGTTAGTGGCAAAATCATTTCGATGCAGCCGTGCATCATGCTCATCTAACCTTATAATGTCAGTAATCCTAGGGCTTAATTGGGGCCATGATGCAAGTGCCGCACTCGTAGTCGACAATCGGCTTGTCGCGGCGATCTCGAGGGAACGCATTACGCGGCGTAAAAAAGACGCCGGTGTCGATGCGGCGCTTGTGCAATACGTGCTGAATGCTGCAGGACGTTCGCTCGATGAAATCGACGCGGTTGCCTTTGCACTCTACCTCTATAGCCCCGACAACTACATAAAAATATTCAACCGCCAGCGCGAAGAGCTTCGTGGAAACTTAGTGCATCTTCACAGCGGACAAATATTCTCCGAGGGCTATGCATCGCTTGGCGGGAGAATGGTGCCGACCTATTTTCTCAATCACCATATCGCCCATGCGGCCTCGGCGTTCTTCACAAGTCCGTTCGATCAAGCGGCTTGCTTTACGGTTGATGCGAGCATGTTTCAGCCTGAAGCCTGCTCACTTTTCAGTTATGGCAATGACAATCGGCTTCATTATTTTTATTGCCCCGGTGTGATGATCGGTAATGCCTATTCGGTTGTAACCGAGAAACTTGGACTAGGTCCTGGCCTCACAAAGGCTGGCACGACAATGGGTCTTGCCGCGTATGGACAGCCGTCAGAATTGGCAAAGTTGCGCTGGCGCGAGTTCGGCGAGTCGTTTTATCGGCGTCCCTTCCAAGGCGCAGATCCGATATTTATTAACTATATGTGGAGTCAGCTGAGTGGACTTGCGCCTCACGCAGCATTGTCACGTGAGCAGAGCGACAGCTCTCACGCGATGCAGATTGCTGCATCGATGCAGTACGTCTTTGAAGAATCTCTTCTTGAGTACTCTAAGAGGCTTTGTCAGGAAAGCGCTTCGTTTCACGGGGGAAATATCTGTCTCTCGGGAGGCTCCTTCCTGAATGCTGATGTCAATCAGCGAATTTTGCGAGAAAGCGGATTTTCGCGAATGCATCTATTCCCCGGCTGTGGAGACGATGGGACCGCGGTAGGTTCCGCGCTGTGGGTCGCGCACTCACTTCGGGGCGCGCCACGTCAGACATATTCACCCCGCGAGTGCATGTATCTAGGAGCCGAGCACACGCTGAGCACAGAGTTACGAAATCGAGGAACGCCATATTCTGCGGATGATATCGCACGGGCGCTTGCCGATGGAAAAATAGTAGCTTGGTACCAAGGCAGATCCGAGTTTGGACCACGCGCATTGGGAAATCGCTCACTCTTTGCTGACCCGCGACGCCAGGAGACACGCGAGAGAATCAACGCGAAAATAAAACGGCGAGAATGGTTTCGGCCGCTTGCTCCGGTAGTAATCTCAGAGAGAAAAAATGAGTGGTTTGAGCTTGAGTATGAAAGCAAGTTTATGTTGCAGCTGGCGAAAGTAAGAATGCCAGAGCGTCTTGCTGCGGTCACTCACATTGACGGCAGTGCCCGACCGCAAACACTTGAACGCCCGGATAATCCGCGAGTCTATGAGCTTCTCCAAGAATTTGAAAAGCTGAGCGGCGTGCCGGTGCTGCTTAATACAAGCTTAAATACTAACAACGAGCCGCTTGTCGAAACGCCGGAACAGGCGCTTCAGTTTTTTGAAAATACCGAGACTGATCTTATTGTGCTCGAAGATATAGTAATTGCAAAATGAGCTTCGAAGCTACTGTGTCGACTCTTTCTCAATGATTTTAGGAAACAATACTGTAGGCGTGTGGAGTACATGGCCAGCCTCGAGAGCAATGAGTGCATCGCTCCATTGCGCCGTTGCCGGATCAATGTCGAGAAAAGTAAGGATCTTCTCAGCGCTTTCCGGCAGAAACGGTAGAAGCATGATTCCAAGCCCCTTTATCGCGTCAAGCGAGCACGCAAGGGTATACTCGGTTAGTTGCATATCCGTCTTTCGACTCGTCCAGGGCGCTTTCGAATCAATATAAAGATTGCATTCTTGCGCAAAGCCCATGATTTGGGCGAGAGCATCTCTAAATTTGAACTCCTCAATAAGTTTCGTGACTTTGGCGTGTGCGCTATGAAGCGACTCGATGAAGCTTTGGTCTAAAGCAATTCTTTTCTCGGCAACTTTTGTAGGAACCTTGGGGCCAACATATTTCAGTGTAAATTGCAGCACTCGGTGCACGAAGTTTCCCAAAATGTCAGCAAGTTCGCCATTGTTTCGGTTAATTAAATCTTCTGGCTTATATACTGCGCGCGCATTTTCAGGCGCAATCCTTGTGAGATAATAGCGCAGCATGTCGGCTGAGTTTCCCTGCTCGGCAAGGTAATCCTCAATCCAAAGGGCGGTGCCCCGCGATTTTGACATCTTCTCGATTTCGGATCCGGGGAATTTAATATTAAGAAAGCTGTTTACGATAACGCCCTTGGGGAGTTTATAGACGCCCTCAAGCGAAAGCATCGCAATCCAAATGACCGTGTGGAAGATCGTATTGTCTTCGCCAATAAAGTGATACAGCTCCACATCTTCCGACTGCCACCACTCTTTGTAAGCATCGGGGTTCCCTTCGCGGGTGGCGCAGAGCTCCTTGGTGAATGAGATGTAGCCAATTGGCGCGTCGAACCATACGTATAAAACCTTGGATTTTGCGTCAGGGTCGTCGAGAGGAATGGGAATGCCCCACGAAATATCTCTGGTCATTGATCGCTTTACCAGACCGCTCTCCATTAAGCCCGAAACAAAGGCACGCGTACTGTCGCGAAGTACGGCGCCCGCGAGCCACGCTTCAACCTCCTTTCGACAGCGGCTGAGATCAAGCATCCATTGTACGGTTTTTTCAACTGTAGCGTCCGCGCCAGTAAAGACACTGCGCGGATTCTTCAGAGATTTCGTGTCAAGCACACGGCCGCAGTTTTCGCATTGATCGCCATTTTGATCGGCTGCTTCGCAGTACCCGCAGCTTCCCTTCACGAATCTATCAGGAAGGAATACTTTCTTTTGCGGATCAAAAAATTGAAGAACCTCTTGCTTCTCAAAGTAGCCCTTCTTGTGAATTGCGAGGAAGAAGTCCTGAGAGAGCTGTGTGTGGTAAGGGCAGCGCGAGGTCGATCCGTAGATGTCAAACTTGATATTTAACCCGCTAAACGCGGCAAGCTGTTTCGCGTTGTAATGTTTGGCAACTTCTGCGGGGGTTTTCCCCTCTTTTTCGGCGGCGCAGCGGCCGCAGACGGTAGCGATTTTGAATTTTCGGGGAACATTTTTTGCAGTCAATTTTCGCTCTTACATGCAAAGTTGGCCCCCCATAAGTTGTACTTTACCCTTACATTCAATCATG
>CAZEAC010000023.1:52800-64369 GCA_964510065.1 uncultured Bdellovibrionales bacterium
GGTAAGCATAATTGCGACACCATAATCATCAGAGCCGCAGACAAAACGCACGTCAGCGCCTTGCAGCCGCAAAAAGCGCACGTAAATATCGGCGGGAAGATAGGCCCCGGCGACGTGGCCGACATGTGGCCGGTTATTCGAATAGGGCAGCGCGGAAGTTACCAATACCCGCTTTTTTTTCGCTGTCACGATCACTCTCCTACGGTTCCTTACCTTTACAACGTAACCTTATCTGGCTACAGTGGCCAAGACGTGGGGTGCCATGGCAATTCAAATTTATAATACGCTTAGCTCAAAAAAAGAACCCTTTACGCCGCTTCGCCCGGGCCATGTTGCAATGTATGTGTGTGGCCCTACGGTATATGACAAGGCACATGTCGGTCATGCTATGTCGGCGATTATCTTCGATGTAATCCGCAGATTTCTTGAATACCGAGGCTTTACGGTAAAGCATGTAATGAATTTTACCGATGTCGAGGATAAGATAATCAAGCGCTCTAACGATCTTGGAATTGCGCCTAATGAACTTACCTCGCGCTACATCAAAGAATTCGAAAATAGCCTCCGTGATCTTAATATTCGCCCGCCGACTGTGATGCCCAAGGTATCGGACGAGATGCCGGCAATAGTGGCAATGATAGAAGCATTGATTAAAAAGCAGATGGCGTATCCGACCGCGGATGGCAGTGTATATTACAGAGTCAACCGATTTCCAGAGTACGGAAAGCTCTCTCACCGAACTTTTGACGAGCCTGCTTCAAATGTACCCGATGAAGTAGGCAAGGAGAATCCGCGTGATTTTGCGCTGTGGAAAGCGGCAAAACCGGGCGAGCCTTTTTGGGAATCTCCATGGGGCAAAGGGCGCCCGGGATGGCATATTGAGTGCTCGGCAATGGCGCATCGCCATCTTGGTGAGCAGATTGATATCCATGGCGGGGGAAACGATCTCGTGTTCCCCCATCATGAAAACGAGATTGCGCAGACCGAGGGGTTTACCGGAAAGCCTTTTTCGAGCTGCTGGGTGCATAACGGCATGCTGCAGCTATCGGGCGAAAAGATGTCTAAGTCCCTGGGAAATCTTGTAACCATTGATGACTTTTTGAAATCGCACGATGCCGATACTTTTCGTGTGCTTATACTTAGAAATAAGTACCGAAGTCCGCTCGCGTTTAACCCCGAGGTTATTGAGTCCGCTGCGCAGAGCGTGCGGCGGTTGCGCGGAGCGCTTGAAGGTTATGACCCAACTCTTAAACCATCGGCCGAAATGGCTGAATATCGCCAACGTTTTATTGAAGCCATGGAAGATGACTTTAATAGTGCCAACGCATCAGCGGTCATTTTTGACACCGCCCGGCAGATCTGCAGTGAAAGTAACTCTGCGAGAAAGCAAGATCTACGAGCGATACTCGGCGAGCTGGTGAATGTTTTGGGGCTCCGCGTTGCTGAGCCGCTTCGGGTATCTGCGCAAGACCTTCCCGACGCTAAAAGTCTTTTGCCTTTAGTGCAGCGATTTAGCACCGAGCTCACTTCGCTCAATGCGCTGCCCGCGCTGGATGCACAGGCGGCGACGATACTCGAATCGCTTCTGAAAGTTCGAGAGATGGCGCGTGCGACTAAGAAATGGAACATCGCCGATGATCTTCGAAAGGAGCTCTTGCAGCTCGGAGTAACCGTCGAGGATAGTAAAGAGGGAGCGAAGCTGCGCTACTCTGTACCGAAAATGCCCGGCTAGGAAGTACGCGGTACGGTATGCCGTGAGCGAGAGCAGGGTTACGTTGACCGATATGACGAGCGATCTGCTTATTGTAGGTGCCGGGATTTCAGGACTAGGTCTTGCCCGTGAAGCAGTGTCGCGTGGGTATTCGGTCAAGCTTTTTGAACGTAGCTCGCTGGCGAGCGAAGCCTCCGCTAATTCGCTTCGCATAATGCACGGTGGCTTTCGTTACCTTCAAACGCTTAATTTTAAAAGAATCTTTGAGTCGCTTGAAGCGCAGCGCGAACTCGCCTGGCATTACCCGGGAATAATGGAGCCTCTTGGATGCGTAATGCCGCTTGCGCGTCGCGGATTGAAAAGTGGCCTACCCGTGCGCGGCGCGCTTATTGCGTATTCGTTACTGTATCGACTACTCACGGGAGCACGCTACGAGGGTGTAGTGCTCAAAACAAGGGACGTTGAGGCGATTGAAATTTGCAAAGGACTTGCGCCTTTCGGAGCGCTTCGCTGGAGCGATCTCTTGCTTCGTGATCCGAAGAGATTAGTTGAGACATTGCGCGCGGAAATTGAAAGCCGCGGCGGAATTATTTTCGAGAATAATCCGGTCCAAGAAATTCGTAAGATAGGAGAAAAATATCTCGTGCGATCGCAATCCGGGGAGCACTTCGCGCGAGCAGTAATTAATTGCGCAGGCTGGCGCATGGCTGAGCTCCGGCCTCTCACAATACGCAATCGTTTTCCGCTATATAGGTGGTGCAGAGCCTTTAATGTTCGCCTCAGCCGTTTGCTTGAACCGAAGCTGGCGGTTGGAATTTCAAGCGCCGAGGGCAGGCTCTTTTTTGTAGTACCACGAGACGGCGTGAGCGTCGTCGGGACTGGTTATCTTCCATTTACACACTCAGCCGAAGTCACTCACGAAGAGGCTGAGGAATTTATTAGAGATTTTTCCTCGCTCTTTCCTTATAAAAACGTTAGCGAAAGCGATGTTGATAGCGTTGAATCGGGCGTGCTACCGCTGACTATGCGTGGCTCGAGTTTCGAGCTCCAGCCGCGTGGCGTCTTCAACTTCCACGACGGTTATGGTGAGCTCCTCTGCACAAAATATACGACTTTTTTGACGCAGGGGCGTGCGGTGCTTTCGCGAATTCTCGGGTTTCTTGCACGATGATGGATAGGCAAAGCAATCTTTCATAAGAGACTCGATGAGTTACTCTTATGGCAAGATTTTTTAGTTTAAGCGCATTTAAGTATAGGGTGATGAGGGCCGAGTACGGTGGCGAGCATGCAGTATTTTTGAGTTTGAGAGCGCATCCGACAGCAACGATCAGGGGAAATGACGTTAGTGCGGCCATACGCGGCGGTAAGAGAGGCAGCAAAGTAGCGCACGCGACAGAACTCCTCGTGTCCCGTCAAAGGGGAGCCTTTTCATTTGATCTCGAAGTCGCTGGGGAAAAGGTCCTGGCAAAGCTCGTCTTGTTGGGGGGAGCTTTAGGAATAGGCGGCGGTGCCTATGATTTAGGAATTCCCTGACAAGCCACTATTTTCTCTATTTCATGCTGGTCTGTCAGAAACGCAACAATACGCATAGCACTTCCACACTTTGCGCACTTGAGTGGTTCCAACTCGGCCATTTCGCTCAGAGAGCGCGCGTTACGGCAAATTTCGTAATAATTTCAATACTTGCGCGTCCTCTGAGGGAATGAGGGGAGGGTCGAGTAGTGCATGCGTTGTTCGTTAAGCGTGATATTGAGAAGATATTTTCCTTTAGAAGCCGGGTTCTTGGGCAGAAGTATGAAGGGTAAAGGAGAGTAAATTAATCTTAATGCTTAAAATACCCACTGATCTCTCCACGAACCTCATGAAACCCTTGTGCTCTCCCCAACACTGAACCTGTCTCGACGCAATAATGAAGAACTACTTGTGAGCAATCCACTACCCGTATTCAGCGCCTCATGCTACTTCTGCGCACGCGGCGTCTTGCCACTTCTGTATGAGGCCTATGATTTCAGTTCTCAGGCTGAAAGGCGAGGCGTTCCGCTTGAGTCTTCTGGCGGAGCGAAGCTCCCCCTTCGGGCCGTCGATTCTCAAGTCACCGTTAATAAATGTTGAGAAAATGCTCGCTGGCTCCCATTTTTATTGTTGCATTACGTGCTCAACAGCTACTCTCAAAGCTCGCAGCCCCGCACGGTGTCTCAATCCATGAAATTCACCGATGGCCCGGGAGCTTGTCGTCTCTCGTTCGAGCGAGTACTCGCTGCTAATACTTCCCGGTCCTCATTGTGAAGCTTAAAATATCGGTAGGAACTACTCTTCCCTACCGATTGTACTCATTTATAATAGCAGAACTTGTGAGCACATTATTTATCCGCAAAAAGGAGTAGCAATCTCCCTCGAGAGAGGTGTACCAGATGACACATGTAAATTCCTCTTTGGCTCCCCGCGTACACCGTGTCCTCCGCGTTATTAAATGATGTGGGTAATAGAAAGCTGCTGTCACCGCTAGATCCTTAAGGTATGCGATATCGGCCAGCGTAACATCCAGTAGTTACTGTATATTTGCTCTATCCTTGATGATTACTTTCCTTGCTTAGCCAACGCGCGCTGTTATAATTTCCGCGTTGCATCTTTTCCCTAGGTAATCCCATGAATACTGAACCTTCCATTGGCTTAAAGCCTACCGCTAGTACTTTTGTTGCGCCCGCGCGAGCGCGCCCCTCATATTCTCTGCTCAACGAGCTAGTCCAGCAGAGCGCGGGTAGATTGATGCTTATCGACCCAGTATTTCGAGAGAGCGGCCCGGACCATGAGCGTACTTTTAGCTGTACGCTCACAATACGTGAAAAGGGTACCGCCAACTGTTGGGATGCCCAGGGAAATGCCGCGAATAAACAGGATGCAAAGCATGAAGCGGCGAAAAACATGATGCAAAAGCTCGGACCAGGTTTTTTTGGTACTGTAGCTGCCGCTCCGGCGGTAGCATCTGATGCTGCCGCTCAAGAATTCAAACCTGGTGTAAATTATAAGGGTATACTTCTCGAATTTTTGATTCAGCATGGAATCACTCAGGTGGAATTTTTCGCGTCGCGGGTACCGGGTGGTGAAGACCACTGTCCAAATTTTACTTGCACGGCAGAAGTGCGTTTCCCCAAAGGGGCGGAGGTACCGACCGTGGCCACTGGCGACGTCGCTACTAATAAGAAGGAATCCGAGCAGCGCGCAGCGCATCGGCTGTATCAAAAAATCTCGCAATTACCTTCTCAGGCCTAGTTTCTAGTATTCGTAACGAGACTACTGTCGCAGTAGTATACTATTAGTATTATGCCCACAGCTTCAATCGATGCGGCGCGGATCGCGAGCTCCCCCGAAGGAATCTACAATGCGCTTCGTCAGCTGAAGCGCGGATTTCGTTCGATGCCCAGCGGGGTCTCTGAACGTGTTTCGCGGCTTCATCTGCCGCGCCCCGAACTCAAAGACCATTTCGCCGCGGTCCTACGGCAGACCGACGAATGGCTTTCGTTGGTGCGCGCCTTGCAGACCGCAACCGAGCCACGACTTAGGCACGCATTTCGCATAAGGGGTTGGCAGGATGAAGGTAAATCGATAGAGGTCACGGTAAATCCACAACATTGGGCCGGTGCCCATTTCGCGGTGGGCGAAGCGCCACCGCGCGATGCGGCGAAGACCGTTGAGAACCCAGAGTTTGGATACTTCATTCATGACGAGTACCGTCGCATTGGTACACTCGCCAGCGTCTCGCTTGATGCCAGTGGAAAGGTTATTCATGTAAGCGCGAAACATGGTGCGGTGCTTACGGCGCTCGGCCACCATCTTTTTGGCAGAACGCTTACTTCCAATGAGCGTGCGAGGGTAGTTGAGATAAACGAGAAGCTTATCGCCTATCTGCGTTCGCACTCCGAATCCAAGACCAGGCTCGACGACTTCGTCGCCAAGAGGAAGTGGCCTGAAGGCATCGCCGATAAGGCGGAGCTCGCCTATTTCCATGAGGCCGTGACGCCACTTAGAGCCTGGGCTGAGACCAACGGATTCTCGGCAGAAGAGATGTTTCTCGCCGGTTGGTATAATCAGAACTTCGATAACGTAGGCCGCGTCTGTTATTCGAGTAACGGCTCGCACGTCATCCGCATTCCCTATCGTGATCCCGAGGGGCAGCTTACAGTTTGGCGTTCGCGCAATTTAAAGGAGTCCGAGGCGCTGGTCAGGAAATACCTAAGCTGGCCACTTGATCGTTCCGTCGACCGCACTATGAGTGTCGCTGAGCGTCTCTATAACGGGGCACGCTTGCACGAGGCGCGTGATAAGGATCTCATTATTACCGAAGGCGAATTCAAGTGTTTGGTGAGCTGGTGTATGACCGGAATTCCGACGGTGGGAATTCCCGGTATTACCGAGGTCGATAATTCAATATTACAGGCAATCATCGAGGCGGATCCCAGACGAGTTGTCGTAATTCTTGACCGCGACTGTCGTGGTAAAGGATTGCTGCGCATCGATGGCATCAGTGATAGCGAACGAGCCTCGTTTGTCATCGCCGAGGATCTACGGGCGCTCGGCTATAAAAAGGAGATTCTTATCGGCCGACTCCCCGACGTGTTTGACGGGGAAAAGGTAGGACTCGACGATTATCTGTTGGCAAAGGGCGCCGATGCAATTCAGAGTGTTCTGCGTTCGGCAATCGCACCGCAGCTCTATGCGAAGCGAATCGGTTTCGAACGAACCTTTTTCGAGCTGTTGCGTCGGCGCCAGCAAATTAATAAGGCACTCGAGAATTATTGCAACTCCGCGATGCGCGGTGGCGAGGAGCTGCCCCAAGAGACACTTGTGCGAGCAGTGGCCGTGGCCGATCAACTCAACGTCGAGTTTCGGCAATATTTGAATGAATATTTTCACGGTGCTCGGCGGATTACTCAACCATACTGGAAGTTAAGTAGCCTCTATACGGCTAATGAGATACCGGGGGCCGAGCGGAAGATCATCGTCGACGAGCAGGGACGGCGCATAGACCTCGGGCGATTTTGTCAGGATATCGTCTGTCTCGATCTCGTTCCCGCCGAGGTTCCGCAAGATTTCGGCTTCGTGTTGCATAATTTTCAGCAGCTTCCCGTGCGGCTTGCTGAGCTGCGCATCGCGCACGAACAGGGGCGCTACGGCCGACAGGTTCGTGAGACCCTAAAGAAGGGCTGCGCCGTCTATGGCCTCGAGTTTAATCCACAGGAGCTGAGCAACGGCAGCTTTAGCGACTTCGCCTACCTCTACGCTAGCGGGTACCTACAGTCTGACTTTCCCGCTGACGAGTATGAGTACCGGCGGGGTCTGAATGTGTGCGCGCTTCGCGGTGATTACTGGGAGCAGGTGGTCTCCATCCCTCTTACCATTCTCAAAAAAGGGAGTAATGCCGTTGGAGTTGTCTCGATGCCTTTATGGCAGCCTTACGCTGATGAGAGCGAGATTAGTCGCGCCTGTATGGCCTCGAAGCGCACTTTTAGCGGTCTTACTTTCATGCTCAGAGATTTTGATCAGGAACATCAGCGCGACAAGCTTGAGATGGTCTTTGACACAATTTTTCCGGAGTACTTCTCGCGGCGTAAAATTGCCACCGTCGCAAGCGCGGAGGCCTTTGGTGTTACCAAAGAAACCGTGCAAAGAGAGAACTTAATCTTGATGGACCCCGATAGCTGGGCGGAGCTGCGTAATCACCTGGTGCATAAGCGGTTGCTCAACCAAGCCACCCAGTCGGGGCTTTTCATCTGGGATAAACAGGGAAATGCCGTGACGCGATTCAACGATTTCGTGTTGCTTATGCCGGTCAGGAACATGCAGGGATCGATTGTCAGCCTGCGAGTCTTTCCCTTGGGCGAGGAGGACCGGAAACCGCCAGCGCTTCCGCTCGTCCCCAAAGTTGCCTATCCGCTCTATGGAGCGGCGAGAAACTATCACCGCAATTTCGACCCCGACGCACATCTTTATTTGCACCATAATTTGGCAACCGTAAAAGGCAAGCCTCTTGTTGTTGCGCATCACGAACTTGACGCACTTGTACTCTCTGGTCGGGTCCCGCACGTAGTAGGGCTTTCCAGTTCGCTCAACCTTTCGGATTCAATTCTTCGTGAGATTCACGCTGCAGGACCATCCAAGATTCAGCTGGTACTCGATCCGTTCGGCGAGTCAAACTACGACGCCTTTGGCTTCGATGGTGTGCGCGGTCATTTGAAGGAAGCTTATAATATCGCGGTACGCTTGAATTCAGTGGAGATACTCGATGGAACGCCGCGAAGTTGGATTCCTGTCGAAGTAATTCATCCGGTAGTCTCCCTTAGTAAGGTCGGTGGATTGGACCCGCAACGGCTGGAAAGCTACATCGCGCAACTTCTTGAGCAGGGAGTCGATGTATACAGCTACCTCGAAGGGCATCAGAATTTTAATTCTGCGTTGCATAAGGACGTACGGCGTGTTGTCGATATGGTCGGCCGAATTATCGATTACGTTGAAATTCCGGTGTTGCGAGATCCGCTCGACACTCGGCCTATTGATTGGTGGGTAAGAACCATCAAGCGTCTCTATTCTTCAATTGAGAAATATGCCGAGCAAACCCATCAGGTGAAGATTCCGACGCTTGAAGAGTACCTGCAGAAGCGGCTGAAACTTGATGGACCAAAGAGTCTCGAAGCAATAATCGCCGATCGCGCGGAGCGTCCTCAATCGCAGAAGTTAGTCCGTCCGTTATATTTTCCGAGTCGAGCCGAGACGGCTCCCTTAGATGACGCTCGCGCACGCGAGGTGGCGGCGGTAATTAATCAGCATTTCTCTCTAGTCGATGTACGACTGGAGGAAATTGGTCAAAATCTTAACCAGATATCTTTGCAGGCCTCATCGAATCAGCTACGGTCTTTGGGAGTACCGCAAATGCCCACACCGAGCGAAAGGGGCCTCAATCCGGTCGGTGTTATTCTTGAAATGCACCAGAAAATGCCTACGCTTGTTCCGCGGCCAGTGGATCGTTGCGAGCAAACCGTTACTGGCTTCGAATGGAAGGTCACGCTCGAAGTAAATGATCAGATTCTAGAGGGAGCGGCGGAGGCAAGTACCAAGAAGGCCGCTAAATCGTTGGCCTATGATCAGCTGCTGAGCAAGGTGAATCCGATTGCGGCGTCGCTCAAGGTATTGGTCCAGGCAGCTGCACCGACAGCGAATCAGTCTGAAGATGTCCCGGCTGTGTCAACGCGCGAGATTACTATTGTCAATCCGGTTGGCGCGCTTCTTGAGCTACATCAACAACGCCCGGGCGTTGTTGCAGCTCCGACATTTCAGTTCGAGGACCAAGGAGCGCGCTTTAGATGCCGCGCGGAAATCGAAGTGCTGGGCCAGACCTACCTAGCTGAAGCGACCGCCTCAACGAAACAGAGCGCGAAGGCGTTGGCGGCGGAGGGGTTGTATCTTGAAGTAAGAAAGGGCGGCGCCGAGCAGTCAGGAATTGCAACCGAGGACCCGGTCAATCTGCAGCGCGATCCGGATCCTGCCCCGGTAATTGAGAATCCTGTGGGTGCGGTAATCGAACTTCTCACGCGTTATCCCAATGCCAGCGGAGTGCCAGTCGCCCGTTTCGCCGAAATGGGAGGGAAATTTGTTGCCGAAGTCGAGACCCGTGTCGGCGAAACCGAGTATTCCGGGCGCGCGGAAGCATGGACCAAGAAGCGTGCAAAAGCACTCGCCTACGACGCGCTGCATGCACGATTGATTGCGGCACTGCCGTCTGGGGTCGAACATGCCGTTACCAACGTAGAATTTGTCGAGAGCGCGCTGCTTTTCAGCGACCCGGTGAGTCCGTTCTATGCAGCGCACCAGGCAGACCCAAGAAGTGTAGCAAGGCCGAGCATCTCGTTCCAAAGTTTTCCGGGGTTTTTTCGCTGTTACGTTAAGGTGGATGTCGGTGGAGTACCCATCGAGGGATATAGCGATGGCAGAAAAAAAGAAAGCGCGAAGAAGCGCGCCTTTGACCGGATCTATGCCGTCGCAAAGGAGCGTATTGATCCAATCGTCGCCGGATTAAAGGAAAAAATGACGATCGCGCGCGGAGCGGAGGTGTCATCGGCGGATCGAGTGCTTGTTCAGAAAAATTACATAGGACGAGTCGCGCAGTTTACGCGTGACCGTGGCATGCGCGACGCCGTAAGCTACGAAATTGATAAGATGGCGAGCGGGGGCTATTGCGGAATAGGCGAGATCACGCAGGGCGAACGAGAGCTATTGCGAACTGAGCTTCGTGAGCACTCGTCAGCTCGGATTCTAAAGCACATATTAGCGGCCGAGCTACATCAAGGACTTTCGCGATGGGAAGACGTGCTGATGTTGGAAGTCGCGAACTCACTAAGAAAAGATGTCCTCGACAAATTGGCCTCGACCCGCCGATCGCCAATCAGTACGCTCAATGAAGTCGTGCAATTGAGCAGACTTCAACCGCCGAGGTACTTTGTCGTTCCGGGGAAGGATGATTTTGGCGAGGTGAACTTTAAAGTGCAGGTCGTACTCAAGCTGCCCAACGGAAAAGCGGTAACCTCCTCGCAATTCTCGGCATCGGACGCGCGACAAGGCAAGCAGGCAGCTGCCGCGGATCTACTTGGAAAACTTGGCGCGATGATACACGCGGGTCGATTCGACCCATCCGATCGTCCGAGCGTGGAGGAATTTAAGTCCGAAAGTGAAATTACCAAACTCGCCGGAAGGCTAAGGCGACTTTGCAAGTTGCATAAGCTTGACACTCCTCGAATGCTCTTTTCGGACGAGGCAGGCGGCGCAATTCGCGCCTGCACACTAATGCTGCTTCCCGATGGAACGCCGCTAGAGATCGATGTCACAAAGCCAAGCCGCCGCGAGGCACGCCTTGACGCTACTCGTCAGATGGTTGATGCCTTAGCCGCATTCCCAGTTCCTCGGCGTGTGGTGAGTGAAGTGCCGGAGCAAAGTATCTCGCCAGCGGAAGTACAAAGTGGCGCTACGAGTGTGCGTGCCGAACGGCCGGTGGCCATCGTGAATAGTATAGGCGCGCTACAGGAGTACTGTGTGCGAAACAAGCTGGAGCTTCCGACGTATGATCTCTACTCCGTGGGCGGACCGGCGCATGAGATGCGTTTCTGCGGGCGGGCATATGTCGATCTTTCGAAGGTGGGCCGGGTGCAGGTCGATCTCGGCGAATCTGAATATAAACTGAAGAAGCAGGACGCGAAGACCGAGATCGCCCAGCGTCTGCTTGAGAAACTCGCAGCGCTTGAAGTGGAGGTTCCCCGAACCGCTCCAGCCGCTGGCACCCAAAGCCAGGGGGCAGTTTCTCCTGCATCAGTGAATATCGTCGCTGGGAGAAACTTCATTGGGATTGTGATGGAATTTTGCCAGGGCGAAAAGATTGACCCGCCGAGCTTTGCCATGGTTCGCGCGGGTGGGCCGGACCATGCGCCGCTTTTTCGCTGCAGCGCAAGGCTGAAGCTGTCGCAGCGTGAGGTGCTATCTGTGGAAAGCAGCGCGATGAGTTCCAAGGCTGAAGCAAAGATGATGGCTGCCGCACTGCTTTGTGAAGGCTTGGCTGCGCGGCAGCTGATTGCCATGTAGTCTTGAGCGGCTGAGGACCTGATGATGTATCTGGGAAAGAATTTCGATTGCAGTGTCCTACTTTACGAGAATTGGCGAGCGCATTTCCCCGCCGTCACGAGTTGGAATAAGTTCTGACTTGCAAGGGATTCGTGCTCGTACCAAATTGCACCGTTCGCGCGTGCCCTTCGGTGCAAATCCCCGAAGCTTGAGCACGAAGTGCTGCTAAAATTGCCGCACCACCATGCCATTTTTACG
>CAZEAC010000024.1:0-9133 GCA_964510065.1 uncultured Bdellovibrionales bacterium
CTCGCAAATCTCATCCAAAATTCCAGCAAATCCAAAACGCCTAGTTTTTCAGAGGCTCCTTAGCAAGCCTACAAGGCTTTTAGATCGCCCGCGACAAAGCCCTGCGCTTCACCGGCCTGTACTAGCAGGCTTGTCGGATCAAGAAGCCGAGGCGGTCGCGGACGATTTGGTTTCCAAGTTGCAAGATCAATCGGTCCGGGCGAATACAGCTCTACATGCAGCATGCTTTGTGGGCGTCCCTTATCGACACGAAGCACCTGAAGAATATCCCCGATGCGATCGCCGGCTTGGACTCTGTCGCCCTCGCGAAGCTGAGGATGCGGTTTAATCTCGCCGTAGTTAATAAGACCGTGCTCACCTTCAACGATTACCGCGAACGTATCGTTCCACCAATCGCTCCCGGCATGCGCTCCAGTAAATGGGGTAATACAGCGCACTATACCTGCCTCGACGCAGACAACAGGATCGCCATCATGGCAGTAAAGATCAACCCCTTCATGTACATGAAATCGTCGCGTTACTCCGAACGCGCCGACATGTTTCGGAATCGGCACAATTACTTCACTGCGAAGGTCAATCTGCTGAAAATGCATCGAGTCCGCACTCGTGCCACGATATTTTTTGTCCGGAAATGGAAATTGCAATGCACCTAGCTCACCCATCTTAATTCTCCTTAAAAAATCAGGTCCTCGAAAACGTAGCGTTTGCTTTTACATAGCTCTCAAGCATGTCAAGAATCTTCGCCGCGAGTGCTCGATTGTCGCCGCAAAAGCGCTCCTCGCCATCGCGGCTTACAAGGTAGCGAAGCGAGTTGCCGTCGCGGCCAAGGTCTTCTAAGCGGTTGGCAATTATAAATTGAAACTTCGCGAGACGGCGTCTCGCCTCCGTAAGCAGCTGCTCTTCGCTCACATTTGCCATAAGCTTGAACGTTATCATCGGCAACGCCGGCGCAAGATCACGCACTCTATCGATAACTTTTGGAGTCGGGATGAATCGTGGCAACACAATTCCCTCCCCCACTCCCGAAGAAATCTTGCCATCAAAGACAGTTTCGGGGCGATAATCAGCAACTGCTGCGCTAAAAATTCCCGCTACATAGGTGGCTCCATCAAGATTACCGTCGCGCACATTTTCGACAACTCGACTTAGATACTCATCAAAATCTCGATAAGGGACCGTTACGCCGCGCAGGTATGGCGGCAAGCGCTGCGGGTCACCACCGAAGAGAAATCGTACATTGGCACCACGCGCCACGAGTTCTTCGGCAAGCGCGATACCGAGAGCTCCGCGAAATAGATTAGTCACTACCCGTACCCGATCGAGGCGTACCGGAGTTGGCCCCGCGGTAAGCAGGATCGCGCGATTCGAAAGCACACTCTTAGAAAGCTTGCGGCAAAGTGCAAGCACGATTTCGTGAGTATCGGGAAGCTCCCACTTGCCGTGAGTGGTGCGTGGCCTTACCAGATATGCACCGGCCCCTTCGAGCACGCGTAACGAACCGGCCAGCACGCTCGTAAGCATGTCGCCGTTCATTGTTGGAACAAAAAGTAGCGGAGCGCCCAATCGTTCAAGCCTGCCGAGCGCCGCTGCAAGAAGTGTCGATGCCGGTTCATCGGCGACTCCGTGTGCGACTTTGTTCAAGATATTGTAGGTTGCGGGACAGACAAGGTAGCCATCGTAGCGCTTACCCTCACGTGTTGTAAGATGCTCAACATTACCGCTCAGCGCATCAGCATAAACGGCTCCTACATTTCCGACCGCCCAGCGGAGCGCCTCAGCGCTTACTAATTTAGCCGCGTCCTTCGTGAGGTACACGCTTACCTCTCCGCCATAGCGCCTTATCATCCTTGCAAGCTCTGGCGCCTTGTACGCGGCGATACTCCCCGTGACAACCAGGGCAATGTGCTTTCCACAAAGATGAGTTCCGAGCGCTGCTACGACGCGATCATCTCCAGCTTCACCAGCGCGGTGAAAATGCTCGAGATCTAATCGAAACGGGTCAGCGTTTTCGCGCCTGGGCAGCTCTTGAGCTCGCTTCATGACTTCCTCTCTACAATGAAGATTCTGACGTGACTTTGTCATTGCAGACGGGAAAGAAACAACACTGCTGCTGAATTTCCTCGTTTCAAATAATTATTGTGCGGATATTATAGTAATTTGTAAAACGATGCGCTCGCCGGTCTTCGTTTCCGTGCGAAATAGAGGACGGCGCAGGGGGTGCAATAAACCTGATTCGAAAAACTCATTCGAAGTCCCATGCGCCGTTTGTATCGTACCTACTTCAAGACTGAAGCGGCAGCCTGGTGCAGGCGCTTCACGAAGCCCTGCATGTCAGACCCTTGAAAAAGGACCGCGATTCCACTGCCGAAGCTTGGAGTTTTTTTGCGCTCAAGAGGAAAGAATCCGCAAGCCCGTAACTTTTCTGCAAGTTGCGGTACGAATTCCTTTTCATTGAAACGCTCGCGATTAATGAAAAGGCGAACAACATCAGCGCCACGGCCGTTGTCAACATTATCGCCCCAACCATACTTCGCAAGCGGAGAACTTCCCTGCGGGGAAAGCGCGGGCACCAGCTCGCGTTCTTCATCCAACAGGTAATGATGCGCAACAGTGATCGCATTGAGCTCTGCCTCTCTCAGAAAGGCGGGGAGATAGATGCTGTCCATGCCGCCCGAACCACTCCAGCCTTTTGCATCTTCTTCGAGAGCCGTATGAAAGAAGCCCGGCATGATTTTCTCGGCCGAACGAATCATACACGCAACACGCGCGTGCATCGCTGCTTCCGCATCAAGAGTGAAGCGGTTTCGCGCATAGCCATGGATTGCATAGCCAAGCGACTGATTAAATGTCCCTGTCTCGATGCTTGCAAAGAGCGACGCCGAAGGCACTGCCTCATGGTCCGCCGCGGCAGCCGCCTTGAAGAGTGTCGCGCTTAGATTGACTTTCGAAAGAAGCTCGGCATCCTCGCAATCTTTCAATGCACGGCTTCCAAGCGAGGCGAAACGACCATCGGGAAACGGCATCCAATCGGCGGCGGGCAAGCCCACTTCGTTGAGGGCCAGGCGCCATATATCCTGTGCAGCCGCGCAGTTGTACACAGCCACCAATTCCCGATTTGAGGCATGGATCATCTTTACAAGCCGAGAAGCTTCGGACTGCTCCATACTTTCGAACCCTACCAGGAATACGCGCGCACGCGGCCCGCGATGAAGACCGATGTCGTCACCCACTTTCTTCATATAACCCCGCCCATCAGGGCTTAGGACAATGACACCGGCGCGGAGTTTATTTGCAAGCAATAAGCCCGAGGTGACGAGAGCATTCTCGTATCCGCGGGAGCACACAAATAGATCCGTTGCTGCTAATACTTCTTTGAACAGAACTTTTTCATTCATGGGATTTCACCGACTCGCGTGCCGACTCCAATTTAAGAGTGCAGCCGATCTCTTCCCCGGTTCGGTGCGACAACGAAAATGCCGCACGAGAAATGAGCGAAGGAGACCGTACAAACTGCAGACACGACGAGGGGTGCCTCGATACGCCGGAAGGACCAGCACACCGGAGCACCCCTCGAGATAGCGAAACGATGAAAGAAAACCAACAAGAAAACGCTGAGCACCCTCTGCGACGTTGGCGAACCGGAGTTTATCGCAGTCGTCCTCGTCGGCCGTGCCGAACCGAGCCAACTGTCGCAATTTCCGATACGCAGATGTCGCAGAAAAAAATGAATTGACTGCCAAAGTCAAAGTGTAAAGGAGCTTTATTGACCGCAATCCTACTGCCAAGCCAAAAGCCAATCAAGGAAACGACAGTGCAAATTCTCCTCTGTGAGTAGGACACCCAAACTAAAAAGCAGTACTAACCAGCTGAAACTACACGATTTAAGGAATGCTGCAACTTTGGGTGTCCAGGATCAGACACAGACCCTAGATCGGTGCACGTCGAGAATTAGCGCCCTTCGCGAAATTCGCCCACAAGCTCGCGAAGCTTCGAGCTTGCTTCCCGAAGAGCGTCACGACCAAGCGCCGTAATTTTGTACCATCTACGCGACTCCTTTCCGGACTGCTCCCAGGTCGAGGCAAGATACCCTTTGTCTTCCATTCGCTGCAAAAGAGGATAAAGCGTGCCGGGACTAATATCGTAGCCGTGCTCGCCAAGCTCTTCCGTAAGACCACTTCCGCAAACGGGCCCCTTATTTGCGTGGTAGAGTACGTGCAATCGCACAAACCCAATTACTATGTCGCGGTGCTTCATGATGCAGTTTCAATAAAAGGCTAGAAAACTCTCTCCTGAATATTTGCAATTTCTATAATTTACCAGGAGCTTATTACGATTACTATCCGTTATCTGTTTAGTCCAAACCCGCCGAAAAATTCAGCAGAACTCAAAAGAGAGATTTTACTTGACCTACAATATCGTATTTCGATATCGTATTCCAGAACGACGAAACAAAAAAACAAGGAGATTTATATGACTAATTTTGCGACCTACAATAGATCACGCTTCCTCAAAACCCTCGGGTACTGCGGGGCAGGAGTACTCGCTGCTTTTTGCTTCTCAAAGGCCTTTCGCGAAAATAGTAAAGAGTGGGAGCGTGTTGACGCCCTCGAGCGCACAGGCTTTGAAAAGGTCCGCCGTGGTTCAGGGACGCTACGACTGGTTGATGCTAAAATTGTAGCGGAGAATTATGCGCAGGCACGGCTTTGGGAGGTTCGGACAGACTCAGTCTGGCTTCCAGCAGAAGTAATGATAACACCTCAATTTAGGCAGGGATCCGACGAAGTCATTAAAGAGGACTATTACTCCTTTCGGTATATTGATTGCGCACTACATCACGACCAATTTAAACCATTCACCGAAAACACTAATCTCAGCAGGAGCCCAGTCACCTACTACGGAAACGGCACAATGTCATTTCACTTATTGCTTCCGAAGGATACATCGCCTCGCGATCTCACCTATATTCAAAATATAGAGCTCATTAATAAACATGGCGATCATACAGTAGCTATCTTGGTCGCGCGCACCGCGACATTTGTGAATGACTAAGAGAAATGACCCAAGAAAGGATACCGGCAAAAGCAAACGAAGAAGTCTCGAAATTCTAACTAGTTACACATGCACTGCCAGACACCTTTGAAACCATAACACCCTAAGATGTATTGTTTTGAAAAGAGCCGTCGCGACGAGATCTATCGAAGCTGGCAGTAAAAATAGTTGGTGCTTCAATGCAAGATTTAAAAAATTATCGCACTCTTCCAACCGATGACGGCAAGGGAAACATGCCAGCTATTGTATGGCTCGGAAGAAGCAATCGCGAAGGTCGTTATCGTGGAACTAATGTCCCCCTGGAAACTTCGCAACATGAACGATATCCAACTATTAACCCGGCGCACTCTGGAATTGGCGCACAGATTATGCCGGCCATCTTAGAACACTCTGGCGGATACAAAGCTCGGACCGGGTTCTCTAATTTGCGCCATGGGATCGAAATGTCAGTCGGCGAATGCTTGGGACCTCACTTTAGATATCAGGTAGAGAGAAGAGCCGAGGTCGGATTTACGCTGACCAACCTTCTTCGTAAGACCGGTCAGGAGATTGAGTCCGGGTCAATTCCACTTGCAATAGCCGATTCTTTTGTCGCGCTGCAGGTAGCTCATGACTTTCTGCATCAAGCTGTCGGCCATTTAAAAATGAATCGAGATATCAACTTTGGTAGTGGCCCGACGAGAAATGAATCTTCTCTTTCGGAAAACATTCGCTTTGTCGAATACTTTGCTGTCCTGGCGAACGATCTTAAGCTATTTGCCTGTCATGGCGAATGTCCAAAGGTCAGAACCTTTATGACCAATGCTGCAGCGATAGATGAAATTGGGCAAAAGCTCAACTCCATGTACCGCGAGTGCAAGCGTCGTCAGCAGACACTAGGCGAACTACAGTATCCCGGTACCCTAGTCGAGCAAAAACTGCTGTATGACAAAGCGCTAGAAGAGCGTGCAAGCCAGGAGCATCATTTAATTACTACTGCACTCGACGCTGCGTTAGCCCTGACGATCGATATTCGCGACAACGCTTTTTCGCTACCAAGGCGAGATCTCCAGGATAGATTTAACACTACCGCTGCAGATTATCTTTCCGCTTCGCTCGAGCCTCTCTGTATTAGCCTCGCAGCTTTTGAAAAGCGAACGAAGCTACAAGCCGTTTAGTTGGTCTCTTCGCTTTCCTTCGGATAAAATGGTGGCTTGTGAGTGTCGAGGAGAACTCTTAAAAGACTCCGACTCCTTGCGGCGCCCCCGGCACTGGAAGTGCGGCATTTACAGTCAGTGCAAAAAACGTTCCCCAGTCGAGACGGCGATTACCCACAATTCCGGCGACCTGCAGAAGAAAGCTTCCCGCGGACGGTGGCGTGTATTGAAACGATGTGCCGCTCGGAATATCGAAGATCTGCTCTCCAGTGAGCTCTCCCGCATTAGTGACTTCAAGGTTGTCAAAATACCAGCCAATACCATTACTGCCCTGGTAATATTCCTGGCCAGCAAGATCATATTTAAATAGGAAGCTTAGCTGTTTTCCGGCGTACGCACTCAGCGAGAGTGTTTGCAGCTCAAAAGTACAGCTATCAACGGCTCCCGTTCCACGCTGCTCCCAGTTGAGCTTTGCATATGCGCCATCATCAATTTTTATCCATACAGTAGCGCGCTGGTCCGGTGATGCCCAACGCTGGCAGCTATAAAATCGAAGCGCACTTGTCGAGGTTACACGGAAAGGGCGATTCCAGGTAAGTACCTGAGGATTAGTAATCGAAAATGGATCCGTAGCTGCGGTATCAAAAGCCATATGGAAAGAATGCGTGCCCTGATACACATTTGGCGCACCGGCGATAGGACTGTAAACTGGGTTGACGCCTGAGGTAAAATCAGCGAGCCCATTTTCAGCACCCTCAATTCTTGTCGAAGGGGAGCTCCTCTGAATGCGCCATTTGTAAGCGCTTGCGCCAGCGAGAGCATTAAAGCTGTAGCTGTTGAGGCTTCCGACATTAACACTGGCCGGGCCAGTAATCGTGGGGGCATTGTATGTCGGCCGAAAGTCGAGCTTAACATTGTTATTGTTTGCTATGGTCACCGAACTTGTCGAGGCTGCAAATCCAAGGCCTTGGAAGCTCACGTTGTAGGTGCCGTTTGTTGCAAACGGAAGAGAGTAGCCACCCGAATTTGAAGTAACCGTCGTGTACGTAGTGCTCGGGGAATCCACTTGGAGTCCACCAATCCCCTCGCCTACACTGTAAGCTCCGTTGCCGTCTACATCGTAATAGGCAACCCCTGTGACCATCGGAAGAGCGTCAGTACGTGATGCGAAGACCTCGGTTACCCATTGAGGTCCATAGATTCCCTTTGCGACATCATTTTTCACGCCGATTCCTATTTCCCGGTACTGCTGAAATACGGAATGTATCGCATTTCGATGCGACGGAGGAACTTGCATTCCACCGGTGCCATTTCCCCAATTTACTTCGAACCCGGCGTGGCCAAAGTAGGTGCTAAGAGAGGATGCGTAGATGTTTTCTGCGACATTAGAAAATGCGTAGCCTGACTGAGTAACTCGTGTTGCTGCCGTACTGCCATCGCTTCCAGTATGGGTCTGGAAGTTGTTGTTGAACATGTCGTTGGTATGCCGTCTTGCTGCAGTTATTAATCGTCCATCGAATGATAGCGGCGGCTTCACGGTGAGCGAAGCGAATTGAGACACCATCAAATTTAGATCAACATGCCATGCGCCATACGCAAATAGAACTCCAGGGTCAGTCGTAGCAAAATGAATCTGTGCTTCAGCCTGCGGCGCTGCTCGGGCCCGATTGATATATTCAAGATAAAGCTGTTCGTCATCAGTCGGCTCGCCGATTGTGTACGTATCTGCGGCCGCGATCTCGTCAGCACTTGCAACAATTACGCCTGTGCCCTCCTCGAACTCAGAGGGCGGCGGGGTTATACGCGTGCGCATCTGCTGGAGGTCTATTCTTTTAAGCGGAGGCGGCTGCGCTAACGCAATCGGCGAAAGCCCAACAAGCGCGACAAGACATGCCAGTACACCATGTACGATGCCGCGTTTTACAAATATGCAATATGTCCCTATCGTAACTCGCATTCCTCAAAGTATTTATCTATTTTTTACCTTGGCCTTACTGGCAGCGCTTGCATGCCTGACGCTGAAAATTGAAGTTTAAAGAACTTCTTTGCTTCAATGGCCGGAACGGCGAACTCATACACATTATTATTCCAGTTATCGGTCTCAATGAACGTTGCTGTTTCGGTTACCACATAATAAGGCCCTGTGACGTTATCCGCTGCCATCAGATACCAGTTTGTTGGCGAGTCGGGTTGAAGCCGAAATTTAAGGCGTAGCATACGGACAGTGCCGCCGCGACCATCCGATTCTTCACGGCAGGAATACTCCATGTAGGGCCCCTGATTGAGCTCGCCATTCGGTCGGGTGTAATCAGGGACTGCATAGCTGATTTCATTGGAAGGGTCACTTTCCAAGCCAATCGTATTGACCGCGGTCACTATCGTATAAATTGTCTCTCCCGGCGCAAAGTCTGGGTAGATTGTATAGGTATAGGTAGTCGGCGGAGCCGTATTCGGAGGACCTCTTACCTCGAAAAACCCGAAATAGCTTCCACTCCGTTTTCCGACTTTAAAATTATAATGAGACAACGGGAATGTCGGACTGGGATCCCAGGCATAAGATACTGTCGGCGGACGCCCCGATGGACAGATTGGACAGAACCCAGCGCTTGCAGCCACGAACATAGGTTCCTCAGCCGCAAAGCCGGCTAGCTGTTGCGCCGCAGGCGAGGCGGCAGAAGAATTCCAATCTTCATGAGCTGGCCATTCTTGAACTGCAGAATCGGGACAAAGCGTAGTTGTCGTGGTTGTGCTGGTTGTCGTCGTGGTGGTCGTAGTCGTTATAGTAGTCGTCGGACGAATTGTCGTCGTCGTTCGAATTGTAGTTGATGTCGACCGTGTCGAGCTTGTTGAAACGCTCGTCGTCGTTGTTCGAGTAGTAGTAGTTGTTGTTGTCGTCGTTGTAGTAGTTGTCGTCGTCGTAGTGGTGGTCGTTGTTGTAGTAGTCGTCG
>CAZEAC010000024.1:9233-13210 GCA_964510065.1 uncultured Bdellovibrionales bacterium
TTGTAGTGGTTGTCGTCGTCGTAGTGGTGGTCGATCTTGTCGTTGTTGTAGTAGTCGTCGTTGTAGTGGTTGTCGTCGTCGTAGTGGTGGTCGATCTTGTCGTTGTTGTAGTAGTTGATGGTTTAGTCGTTGTAGTACTCGAAGTTGTTGTGGTCGAGGTGACGCTAGTTGAGGTGGTGGTAGACGTCGTCGTAGTTGTCGTCGGAGAACAATCCGCTCCGGTTTGCCCGGTTCCAACCTCGGTTTGGACGCCATTTTGATCTACACAAGATAATGTGCCTGCGGGAGACGCTCCGTAGCAGCAACCGTACTCTGCTCCGGTGGAACCGCTTGAGCAGGAAAATTCCCCTGTCATGCAACCATTGCCACATTGTGCGCAGGAAACAATAGTAGTTGTCGTCGAGGAGGTCGTTCTAGTCGTCGTCGTGGTAGACGCGGATGCCGAAAACGACGGAGAGGGCAACGCAAGTATCGTGACAGTTATCCCAATCGCGATAACAATTGATTGAAGGATCGAAGTTCGAATGCCTCGCACGATAGGCCCTCCTAACTGAGAAAGATCGCTTTTAGCCTTTTAGCTGATCTGCAAGATTTGTTCCTTTCGCTCATCATTATTTTTCCTAGTCCGGAACCAGATATTTACTGAGTGCACCCAGTGATGCTACGCAAGCGCGCGGTGGCAAGTGAGGAATTGAGTTCCTAATTGAAGATGCCAATGAGCGATGCTCCGCTTCAGATAATCCTAAGCAATTACAGCATTTAATCATTTAGTAACAATCCCTCAAATCTTTCGCTCTGAAGCTGGTCCTTAATTTGCATGGACTCTAATCCAGGCGGCACATTTCCGCTTGTATGAGCTAGGTCATTAATCTTCCATAGGAAATTAGCGCGACCCTACGGCTCTTTTCTTCGCAGTGGATAGCTTCTTAAAGGTAATGTCGGTGGTTTAATGCAAGAAGTTAAGAAGACAGTTCAAACCTATTTGACAGCAGCGGTGACGGCTTTGGCGCTGGTAGTGCTCTCGATCTCATCTGCAGGTGCGCAGTCAAAATCGATCTCACGCGAAAGCTTTAGAGTCATCGGAGTACACATCGATACTCGTGGCTACGGCCGCTCAAGCGCGATCTTTGAGGATTCAGCGACACGTAGCCAAGTAATATTCGATGAAGGCGAAAGCCTTGGCGCTGGATATCGCATCGCAAAAATTTCAAACGAGCAGGTAGTTGTAAAGGGGCCAGGCTCGCTAACATTCAAGCTTCCGGTCGAGCAGGGTGCGCCGGCATTTAATATGCAGGCCTTTCGCGCGATCTTCGAGGCACCAACGCCTACCGTGAAGCCAAATCGTGTAGTCGAATTCGACTCTCTCGTTCGCGGCTTCGAGTCGCCAGAACGGCTCATTGGCGGTGTACGTGAGCTTGCTGCGGCCGGCGCCGCCGGTCCATCCCTGACCGTGACTTCCAACTCCTTGGAAGATTCTATCCCAAATCTCTTTGGCCTCTTGCCGGGAGATAAAATCACCGCGGTAAATACAATACCAGTGACGACATTGCGAGATCTTATAAATGGCATAATCCAGGTGCGCGGAGATTATATTACGCTTGTTTATAAACGCGGCGCGGCTACCCGAAGAGTAATTTTGAAGCCCGCAGCTCCGGTCGCTTAATTTGGACACCCAAATTGCGATATTAGCTAACCCCTCTATATTATTAAACTTAGCGCGAAAACGGACTATGGGTGTCCGGAAAACATCTCCGGAAAACATCTCCAGAAATCGACTCCGGGGAAAGTATCTCGTGGGGATTCACGAACCATGGACAGCTGATTCAGTATCAAAATTATGATGTCCAGTTATAGATCACTTTCGCTACTTCTAGTCCTTGTAAGCCAGACAATCGGCCTGGTGGCCGCTATCGCGGATATTATTCCGCCTTCAAATCGAATTGATTGGAGCAGCGTGGCTGGCGTCGAAAACGGAATTCCCGACCGGCAGGTGCTTTGCAGCACCACGCAGTGCGCTGCGCTTGCCTCAATTGATAAAACCGGTGCAACGAATGTGCTTCCCCAGGTACAAGCAGCGATAAATAGCTGCCCAAAGGAGCAGGTCGTAAAGCTGCCAGTCGGAATTTTTCGTCTCGATGGGACTCTTTCAATGAGAGATTACATGACGTTGCGGGGATCCGGAGCAGCCACCGTCCTCAAGACCGATCATCAAATATATTTTAGCAATGGTTTAGGAAGAGTAAATGTCGACGCCGAGAGCGGCTACGTTAAGACTTCCACAAGATTAGTACTTAAGAATGCGCCAACTGGGCTAACTGTTGGCTCTTCGTTCGTGCTGAACGAATTGAATAATACGGATTATGTGCACCCTTACGGTTACGAAGAGGATGCTACGCTGCCACTCCTTTGCAGCTACTGCGACGAACCAGACGGCGGACAAAGAGCCCGTGGCCAGATGGTTCGAGCCACCGGCATAAATGGCAAGGTAGTTGATTTTACCCCAGCACTTTATACCGACTTCTCAACCAATTTGATGCCACGGATTCACTACCCCGTTGCAAATGGGACCACCGCGGAAGGCGCGGTTAATATGCGGGTATTCGCCGGCGTTGAGGACCTTACCATCGACCTCAGCGGGGATGCCTTTATGATGCGCTTTGAGCAGGCGCAAAACTGCTGGGTTAAGAATGTGACTTTTGAGATTCGCGCGGCAGATTATCCGGCGATCATTGGATACCTCGCGCACCGAATCAGTATTAAGCACAGCACCTTTAACGGGCACTCCGGCCAGTCTAGCGCAATTCTCTCTCAAATCCACACCGAGGGGTGGCTCGTGGAAAATAATATTTTCAAAGATGTCAATCAGACCTTCCTCAATGTTGGTCGTCAGGGTGCGCATGTATTTTCCTACAATTATTTGTCTGCGTATCGCGGCATCACTACAGCGCTTACAAATGACAACGGCAATCATGGGGCGCATCCTGAATTTTTGCTGTTCGAGGGAAATAAGCTAGTAAAGCATCACGCTGATTCAATCCATGGATCGTCGAGCAGCTACACACTTTTTAGGAATCATTTTCGTTGCCGGCAGTCCGACACGACCTTCGGCGCCGGCTGTATCTGGATTGATTCTTGGAACTATAATTACAATGTAGTTGGCAATGTATTGGGACTCCCCGGTATGACCGATTGGTTCTATGAGAGCGTATGCCCGGGCGCGCTTGATGACAGCCTGTATATATTTCGTTACGGATACAGCGGCTACAACGACTACAAACCTCCTTCGGAACCGGCAAATGGTCCCTGTTACCCGCGAAGTAAGTCGACGACGCTCCGTCATGGGAATTATATTTATGGGTTGAACACGGTGGAGTGGGATTCGACGATTGCGGACCACACCATTCCTAAAAGTCTCTACCTCGGAAATTCCAAGCCGGGTTGGTTCGGAGACCTTAATTGGCCTCCAATCGGGCCCGATACCAACGGACTTTACACGAGCGAGATTCCCGCAGAGTACCGCTTCAAACATGGCGGAAACGATCCCCCTGGCGTAAACGCAGGAACAACTCCGAGTCTGCCAAACTCTTTACGAGTAATTAGCCGCTGATGGCGACTCGCTCATGCGCAGGCCAAGCGTCGCAATCTTTTCTTGGCTGCGCGGCACCTCTCGGTACTACCCTTTAAAGCTGCACTTGAGGTAGGCGCGAATCTGCTTAAGCATGGACTTGGTCGGCACTGATCCACTCATTTCAGAAAGGTGCGCGTTGTTCACCGTAGTGATATTGGAAATCTTGAGTGTGCCATCTCCCTGCGCGCGCAAATTTGCAATCATGACCGTGGGATTCCACTGCGCTTGCGCTCCATGGCAGGAGGAGCAGGCTAAGAAAGTACCATTCAAAGCTTTCTTGCCAGCAGCGACGTCCGATTTTTTAAAGCAGGTGAGAAGGAAAAAGAGCATGAGTGAAAGCAAGGCCGAC
>CAZEAC010000024.1:13220-63742 GCA_964510065.1 uncultured Bdellovibrionales bacterium
AGGCACTGCCCCAAGAACATCTGGAGATTTTGCTCGCTGCGCCGGCTGACCATTAATAGGCGCACATGCGGGAAGCGCGGCATATTCATTGAGAGCGTCATTCGCCGCCGGTTGCGAAGGAGCAGCAATAAACGAGAGCGCTACCGCAATTGAGGCCCCCAAAAAGGTTCTAAGAAATAATGCCGAAGTAAACATACAAAATCCTGATTAAATAGATAGCTCTTGCTACAATACCTAATCATCGATCACTCGGAGAAATTTCTTGAGCTTACGGCAAACTTCCCAAGTACTGCCACAGAGCATTTTCTGAGTCCGAGTACGGCGGAGCACTCTGCCCTACAACAAGGTTTCTGAACTGTGGCATTTCATCAGGTCCGCTCCATAAAGCCTGGTGAATTTTATTAAGGCTAGGATGCCGAGAAATATCATGAACTTCGCCATTGCTGCTAATGCGATGGCAGCGCACGCAGGACGCGGTAAATATCGCAGCTCCCTGACTAACCGGATTCGGCGTCGGCGTGGGAGTTGGCATACTTCCCGGTTGGCATGAGACCGTCTCGTTCTTTCGTACATATGCGACCACATTTGCAATCTGCTGGTCGCTTAGATTTACTGGCCCGCCGTAGGTTCCATTCATAAAGAGATTTGTGGAGAATGCTGTCTTCAACTTCCCAAAGTCCATGCCTGCGCCCCTTACGCCGCCAGCAGGAAGATGGCAGGTAGCGCACGTAGTAGTGTACTGGCTCTGTCCTGCAGTAATATTGCCAACTAAAGGGGCCGGAATTCCGAAAGCGGTAGTGTTTCCTTGCGAGTCAAAGTTAGGAGTCCCGCCAACGCATGGTGGAGTCGCCGTGGGCTCCGGCGAAGGCGTGGTATTCCCGCCGGGGGGTGTTGGAGTGGGCGTGCCGCCTGAGCACTCACCGTTACCGCCTGTTTGGGCGCGATTAAGCCACGCTGTCAGATCAGAAAGGTCTTGGGTCGCAAGCTGAATTCTCATCGGCAGCCCCGTAGTACCGGTGATTGCCGCCTGCACACGATCATAGCTCCAATTGATTCCATGGTCATTTGCAGGATGGCATTGCCGACACTGAGCAGCATTTACTGCCTGGCCTCGAGCAACATTGCCGGTGATTCCTGCGGGGATTCCAAATTGTGTAGTATTGCCTGCACTATCAAAGTTGGCGGGGCCACAGTTTCCGCCACCATTTCCTTTGCTATCCGCAACAAGCGGATCGGTGCCGTATTTCAGGATCTCGTCATAATCACTTACACCATCTCCATCCGTGTCGGCATTCTTGAAATTGGTCTTAATTTTATGTTTGTTAAGGAGCGGAAAATGCCATTCGCGATAATTTACAAATTTATCCCCGTCAACATCGCAAAATGACTTTTTCGATGCGGCAAACTTCAGATCGCGGCATTTGGATTTGATCTTACGTTTGGCAATAGTATCCTGCCGGACCATAGCTTTAATTTGACGCTGCCAGCGAGTGAGCGCCTGTGCCTTGTGGAAGGGTAGCAGCAGCGCCAGTCCAAGAAAAAATAAAATAATAGAGGAATTGGTCGCGCCAATTTTCGGTGAGCAGCGCGCAGGCCAAAGCCGGTCAGTCGAAATCATGTTACTCAAAGTTACGCGTGCCTCAGGGTAATTGCATTCAGATCGACTCAAAACAATTTGCATGGGAACCAATCCTAACTAATTGAAATTACCGATCTTTCACGGAGTCGGCGCGGCAATGGACGCCCTCGAACCTATAATGCAAGAAGCAAACCACCATTTTCTTGCTTGGAAAGTTTCCCGTCTAAAAGGATTGCGTACACTCAGTTATAAGCACACTTGCGCCGCTCTGCGCTGGAGGATCTTACTTACGCAAACTCTTCTTTAATTCACCAAATGAAATTGTTGGCGAGAATTCTCCGATGGTACTTGGGCGTCTGGCATCGGGGAACTCTACGATCAGCTCAACTGTGTAGTACACACTTTCGTTCGGGATATTTTTTAGATCAATTGAGAGCGAAACGCCGTAAATCGTCACAGTAAGAGTTGCCTTTCCCCTTTGAGTTGGACGTTCCAACGAAAACGTTCCATTTTGATCAGTTATCGATCGGTCTTTGGATTCTGAAATCGTCACTACTGCTCCTGAAACTGGCGTTCCAATAGAATAACGAACCGAGCCTTGAAAGATACTTTTCAGAGTTGCGGTGGGTCGCGGCGTACTTCCCGGTGTCCGGTTCTCGTCGCGAGGCGCGGTCGCCACCGATATTTGCCCCGAGGTCGGAGTCGGAATAGCCTCTTCAGAGTCCACAGCTGCAGCTCGTGTAGTGATATTTTGTGATACTATCACTAGCCTGCTCCCTTCAAGAAGCGAAAGCGCGAGCGTAACGACCGACCCTTCGGCAAGCTCCCGATCAATAGTAGTAGAGCCAACCGTTCCCTCGTTTCGAACTTCAAGCGCGGCATTCTTGCCCACAAAATGAGACTTAAGAGTGAAATTTCCAGCCTGATCCGTCGTCGCGTACTCTCCTGTTTGCTGAAGAGTGATAATCGCACGAGCGATCGGAGATCCCTCGCCATTATCGACATACCCTCGAAACTCGGCGCCCCTTCCTGCGGAGCCGCCGTTGTCCGTGCCAGTACTCCCCCCACCACATGCCGCAAGAGATCCAACTACAATCACTGCGAAGAGCGCCCACCGAATGCCGCCAACAACCGCCTTCATAACATCCCCTTTATTGCTTGCTATCGTCACTTAATTTCTGCCTTGGCACTGCTTCACTAATTACTCTCGAATACGAACCGAGAACTACCTTTTCGCCTTTGCCCTGAAAATCAGCTTGCGGGTTTATGTCCTGGTCATGCCTGGAAATGAAATCGCGCGCGCGTGCGTGAAATGCATGACCTTCCGAAAGCAACCAGCGACGGATCTCCGGCACCGCGTCGGGGCGGACATTATCATAGCTTGTCCGAATGTGGAGATTCGGGGGCGAGGCCTCTGCAATTACATTTTCCTCGACTCCCTGGATGAGATCGTCGGTGTCGTCCGCGAGGATACCAAAACTTGCCGCCAAATCTCCGCGCGGAGTATACGACTGGAGGACTAGTTGTACACCGCGGTCGGTGCGTTGCACCGTCCCAACTCGTTCAAGCTCGAAAAGAATTGTCGCTGGATTGAGCTCCTTACTTACTGATCGGACCAGCTCGGAGAACTCATCGCGTTCCGCGGAGTGGCGCAAGATTCGTGGTTCGTTCTTCTTGGTAGTAAAGCGCGGATCGCTTTGCCACTGCCCGATAATTTTTGTAATCAGATCGGCACCGCCGCGCCTTTCCTGCCCGGGAGAGCTTAGTCGAGATATATCTCGACGGTGAATCCCCGTAATGACGCTCAGTCGGCTTGCCGTCGCTGTTTCGCCTGTCTTTGAAATTTCGTCTTGCGCGATATCCAAAAAAACCGTCTTCGCGGACTCTAAAAGATCTTGAACACGAAGCGAGTGGCGAATGCAGAAGCGCACGAGCGGCCGAAGTAGCAGCTCCATCAGTCCAAATATAATTTCACGCTTTATGTTCATTGGTGTGCTATATACGCATCACAATCATAGATCAGGATCTAAAATAATCATATGGCCAACCTTATATTTAATCTAAGCACCTGATATCACATATTATATATTTTTTGCCATTGACTTGGCTTTCCAATTGAGATCGTATACTGTGACAAAAGACGTAATGTGCAAAATACGCATTTGAATACGTCGTCTAATTAAGTATGATTAACAAAATAAGTAGGGTAGTATGTTGAGCACAATGACACTTCAAAAGCTGTTACGTCGATTCATGGTATTGAGCTTGCTTTTCGCCGCATCCAATGCGCTCGCCGATAGCAAGAGAAAACAATGCACGCCACCTCCGGGTGACAGTGCAAAGCTAGGAACAGCGTACTCCGTAGCTTCAATCGGCGACCTCAATGCCGACGGCGAGTCCGATGTGCTGGTCGGCTACCCCTACCCACTCGAAAACTCAGGCCGTGGCGGCTACGCCATCTACTCGGCAAAGGAAGGCACGGTTCTCTTCTCACAAGTTTCAACTCGGGATTTTGCGCAGGTTGGTACCGCCGTAACCGGCATCGGCGACGTTAACGCCGATGGCGTAAGTGACTATGTCGTTACCGAAGTGAACGATGTGGCGGGCACAGGAGCAGTGCACATCCTCTCCGGTGCGTCACATGCTGAGATTTGCTCGACCTCTGGAGATCCGAGCTTTGTCAGATTTGGAAGTCATATCAGCAGAATCGCCGATTTAAATGCCGATGGGGCCGACGACTTGGTAGTTGCCGATGCGCGATTTTATGGTAGCGACGGACACATCATCACAATTTCAGGAAAGAACTGCGTCACGCTCAATGCTTTTCCTGTTCCGAACTTGAGCGGTTCTATTAGCGTTTTATCCGATGTCGATGGTGATTCACTAAGGGACTTCGCAGTGGGGCGAGTATACATCGCGTCGGCAGCAGCATCTTCTGAGGGCACGGCGCGACGAGCCTCACAACGCGGTGGCTTCTTAGTACTCTCGTCGAAGACCGGAGCGATATTGTCGTCTGGCGAAGACGATGACGAAGTCTACGGACGGGCACTTGCGAGCGCCTCCGATGTAAACAATGACGGCATTGTTGATTTCTTCTTGGCCAGCAGAACTCATATCCATTTACTCTCGGGGAAAGATGGAAGCCAACTCGCGATCTCCACTCCTTTCACGTCTAGTGTTGATATGAACACGATGCACAGCATCTCCGATATTAACGCCGATGGCTTCACCGATATTGAGCTTCAGATGACGGGTCAAGATATTGAGAGCCTGGGAAGCTTCCAAAGCCTCGAGCGTCTCAACGGCAGAACTCTAGAACGGCTCGATGTGCGCTCTCTTTACGATTCCGGCTATCCTGGCGTCATCGGAACCCTTCCCCGAGCAAACGGAGCGCCGTATACTTTTTTTAGCGATGGTTCAGCGATCTCCTATCCGCTTGATAATGAGGACACGTCACCGGAGATTAAAATCATCCTGACCCCATCACTTGCCAGCCATGGCTTACTCAAAGCAGCGGTGATCTCAAGCAAGGCAAACGGTAAGTGTCAGGCCAAGATAAAGCTCAGCAGTAATGCCGAGAATTCCTCGGTCGATCCAGTCAGCTTGAACGGATTGGCGTATCGATGTGGAAATTCCAAAGCGGTGGCAAATACAACCGTGGCTAGGATATCTGTAATCTGCGAGGGAAAAATCCTTGCTGCAAAGAACTCGCGTCTCAAGGGATCCTCTCCTCGATCACGACAGAGATTAAACAGGGTCGGCAAAGGCTTCACTTGGAAGCGAATCTATTAAGAGTTTTCTCCTAGTATCTTCAGCGGGCGTCCACGTGCAGTTAGCGTGGCGCCCTTTTCGCATTTTTCAATCTGCTACCTTCTTCAGAGAAGAACTGCTTTAGACTATTAGCGACAGCGCCTGCAACCTGTACGGAACAGCTATCCTAATCGTCGATTCAACGATTTAGAGTTAAAAGACTGCTCGGGCCAATCGTAGGAGAATTTTTCGCATCAAAACGCAGAATTCTCTTCAAGTCACCTTCACGCGAGGTCGATAGCGTATACTGCGGCGGAAATGGTGGAAAGAAGTAGGACGTCATGCCGAAACTTACTCGCACCATAAAAAATTTAGATTGTCTTTGCCTTTGCGCTCTCAGAGTATGGCCCAATCCTGTTCTCACACATAAGGTCGCAAGACGCACGCAACGTGCTTCAGTTATTTTTGAAGTAACGCTTGCACTCGCGCTGACTTCGATCTTCACCAGTGCACTTATACACTTCGCTCAGAAGCAGAAAGCGAGAGCAATACTGCGCGAAGCCGCCTTTAATGGCGTAAGAGCCGCGGCGAGCCTTCCCTCCGGAAGCGCACCGGAGCTCATTTCGGAAACAGCAGTCGTTGCTGCCAAGGCTTTTTATCAACAGGCTAACGGCCATGGTGAGATCAAATTTGTGGCCCGTTCGCGTGCGGTGGCGCTCCCTTCAAGTGGCAGTGTTGAAATGATTACACTTTGCCTTGGCGCAGAGTCACAGCGCATCATCGAGAAAGATACATTACCACTGCAGCGCGGGAACACTGCTGCAATGGCAACTTCAGAAGGTTTTTTTTGTGGAGAGTAGCATGACGAAAAATTCGAAATTACCTCGCCTCGCCCGTGGAGCCTGTGTTACCGAGGCGGCGCTTGCGCTTCCGGTATTGTTGGTCTTCTGTATGTCATTTTTCGATCTTACACGCTCGATTTCCGAACAGGTCATTATCCGCGAGGCTCAATATGAAGCTGCGCGTCACGGCGCAATTCAATCCAAGGCATGTCTTGATTCGGCAAAAGAGCAATTTCTAAAGGAGCTTTCGCAACGTGGATTGGGCACTCGTCAGGTAAACTTTGAAGGAAGCGGCAGTCTCGAAGTGAACGGAATTCGAGGTCTTAACTTAAGAGTACAAGTCGAGAGTAGCTGCTCACTTTGTGGAGTATATTCAGCGCTCAAAGCCAAGCTCGCCTATAGCGCGGGGACATTTTATCCCTACGAGATCGCCAACTGTGTTTAGTTAGGAAACTTGCATGAATCATCAGCGTGGTGCAGTACTCGTCTTCTTTGCCGTCTTCTTAGTGCTACTCGTGGGGATGGCGTTTGCCTGCGTAAACTTTGGATTTCTTACCAAGACGAAGCGTGAACTACGGCTCACCGCTGAAGCCGCGGCCCTGGCTGGCGCTTCACAGCTGTGCGCGACCAAGATCTGCTTTGAGAGAGCCCGCGAATCAGCGGTTGAGTCTGTGTCCCAGCATCGAGTCCAAGGATCACTCGGCAGCGACAAGTCATTTTCTATCCGCGAAACTTCACCTGAAGCCGACGGTATTACCTGGGACCGCCTCTCCGATAGAGGATTCAAAGTTGTTATCGAGCGCGGTTGGGTACGCGGTGGTAATTTCGAATCAATGGAGCAAGACTGGCAGGCCGAACACCCCGGCGTCGTGCGGCATCTTACCGCAAACGCTGTACGGGTGAAGCTTTTACGTCCATCGCTCCGATTCATCTCCATTGGATTTGGCTCGAAACTCTTCACGGAAGTCGCAAGTGCGGTGGCAGTACGTGGATTTCAAGATGAAACTCCGGTCGTTCCATTTGCAATTCCTGCCTGCGCGCTCCTTAACTCTGAGGGCGAGACCTATTCAAAGGGGGAGATCTGCCGCGCTGAACGCTACTTTTCTAGAAGTGATCGCTACGGCATTGAGTCCGGAGACTACCAGGGGGTAAGTGGGCCTTCATTTGGGACTCAACCCTGCAGCTCCACCTTACTCAATGCTGGCGGCACATCCGAATATGGACAGATCTATTTTAAGAATCAGGATTCACTCAATTTCTGGACGACGGTGAGCGAATTACTTTATATCCCTCCGGCGTCGCCATCTTTAGGCGCAGCCTGCGCGCTCATTCACGGCGATGCTGCAACACTTGCAAAAAGCCCCTCGATACCAAGCCCGTTGTCGCCAAGTTTTACAGCTACTTTTGGTGAAACGGTGCTGGCGAGTAATGTTCCCCGCGGATTTGGCGGGAAATCACTTCCTCCGCAGCCCGTATCATCAAGCAGCAGCGAATACAGTGATCTCTTTGGCGTAGTCGGCCTGCCCGATCATACTCTGGGTGATATTGAATCACGAATCACCGAACGCTTTCAGCAAGATCGTAACCCTACTTGGAACGCAAGACTGGGTAGCTCCTTCTCCGTGCTTGCCAACGGCTTACAAAATTCAGATCTTGATCAATTGGTTTGGAACGCAATCAGCAACTCTATAAATGGAGTTGAACTTGCAGACAACCTCGATTCACACCCTCGATTAGAAGAGACCGTACTTGAAAATATTGAAAGAGAGTACAGTACCTTTATTGGAGCCGCAGCCCCAATCGGAATTTCAAGCAGCACCACCGCGAAACCTTGCAGTAGTTTCCAGGGCTCGAATGATCCAAACTGTAAGGTCTATCCGTTCGTTGCGCGCACCTCACCCGCGCTCAATAAAGATAATGTAGAATGGCTCGTTGGTATTGATCCGCGAAACGGACTTTGCAACTCACACTGGTCAGAAGTCCAAGACTTTTCAGTGCAAAACTGGAACGGCGGCACTATCAGCAGCTTTTGGGCGCGCGCTGACTTCAAGTTAAGAGCCGGGATAGACAATCGAACGAGGGTCTGGAAAGTACAGTTTCCGGTAATCGCTGATTACAGCGCCGGCGCTGCTGCGTGCAGCGTATCAAGTGGCACGGACCCTGTTCTCGACGGAAGTCATGAGACCGTCGTTGTCGGATTCGTGCCCGGACTTATTTATGATGTCGACATCGGAAAGCCCACGCCTGAAATCAGATTTCAATTTAATGCTGGACGGACTCACAGAGTTGCGCAGTGGGGATTTAAAGAGAGCTGCAATGTCGTTCGTGCACGGATCGATTGCGGTGATCACTTCATTCCATCGGGCGAGAGCAATGACGAAGCTACGGTGAAGATTGTTGAATCATCCGCGACCTGAGGAACCTCTTAAAAACTAGGCATTCCGTCTTCGTCGGCCTTTTCGCAAATCTCATCCAAAATTCCAGCAAATCCAAAACGCCTAGTTTCTCAGAGGTTCCCTAAGAGCACTTACGCGCTGCTGCTCCACACTGTCCCCTAGTAGAGCGATAAGAACGTTTTTTTCACTTTCTTGTCGCTCTACTAGCCGGCCAGGGATGGCCGGACATTCTCCGAAGCGTAGCGCAGGCGAATGGAGCGACGCGGAGTTTTGCGCCTTTCCCCGCGCAAAACGTAGCTTGGAGCGAGTTCGACGGAGGGCAGGATGCCCGAAGGAGAACCGGTAAATACTGGCTAGTACGGCGAAACAATGTTCGCACGAAGTGCAAAAACATTCTTGTCGCCGTACTAGTGCAAGTAAGTTCAGCTTCCTGACGAAAATACCTGTTCGCCCTTGCTCAAAAGGTACGGGTCGAATGCCGAAGCGACATGCCGAACGAAATAGCGGCCCTGTGGCGTCACTCGAACATCGGCTACGGTCGCACATACAAGATCATCGTCAATCATAGGCTGTAGCGTGCGCAGCGCATCGGCGAAAATTGCGTCACTCGCCGGGAAGGCAGGAAAATTTTGCTTCACGCAATCAAGCGAAACATGACCTTCGCACATAATCTGCTCAATAATATACGCGCGAATAAGATCTTCGGCATCTCGTACAAGCACCTTCGCGGCAGGAAGCATCCCTTGCTCCAGACACGTGCGATAGCGCTCGCGATCGCTGTGATTTTGATAGAGCGTACCGCTAATATCAGAGATAGAAGAAGTGCCGAGGCCAAGGACATCGCGTGAACGAGAAGTCGTGTAGCCCATAAAATTCCTCCTAAGCCTGCCCTCTCGCAACGCAATTGCCAGTTCATCATCCGGGAGCGCAAAATGATCAAGCCCAATGCGCTGATATCCCGCATCACGAAGCAGCTTCTCCGCTTCGCAATAGAACTCATAGCGCATTTCAGGACTAGGAAGGTTAGATTTTTCCAAAGTGCGCTGCGCTCGAGCGCGCCACTGCACATGTGCGTAGGAATAGAGCGCAATGCGCCCGGGTGAAAGTTCTATCGTTTTTTGTATGCTCTCGCGCAATGAGTCGAGCGTTTGTCCGGGCAAGCCGCTAATGAGGTCGAAATTAATTTGTTCTATACCGGCCTGGCGCGCCCACGTCATCGCCTGAGCTACAACCGAATATGGCTGCTCACGATGAACTAGCTGCATGACGTGTTCGTCAAAATCCTGCACTCCAAAGCTAAGTCGTTTTAGGCCCTGTTCAGCTAAACAGTGCACCAGAGCTTCGGTAGTCGTTCGGGGGTCAAGCTCAATACTCTTTCCCGCGCTTTCATATCCACGCCAATGTGCGCGCAGAAAGTTAAGGAGGCTGCGCATTGCTTCCGGCGCCACGATACTTGGCGAGCCCCCGCCGAAGTGCAGCTCGGCCATGATCAGCTGCTGCGAGGAAAGGGCCTGTACTAGCTCAACTTCCCTTTTCAGAAGCTCAAGATACTCCTGCACAGGGGCGTCATCTCTTACAATTTCCTTATGGCAGGCGCAGAAATAGCACAGGCTTCTGCAAAATGGGATGTGGATGTACACGGAAACTGGGACATCCTTAACACTTCGCAGAAGCCTTTTAATATGTTCGTCGTTTTCAAGCGGAGAAAATTCGATGGCCGTCGGATAGCTCGTGTAGCGAGGGACGCGTGTGGCGTACCGGGCAGCAAAAGATCCAGGACTCATCTAATTTTCTCGCACCTTGAAACGATGCCATTTTACCACGTGACACGAAGATCGGTGGTGAGGCGCCACTCGGTTATATGAGTGCCGGTTCCTCGTGCAAGCGGAAACTCATATGCCGCGCCAAACGATACCGATTCGGCAAGCGGTACTCGAGCACCGGCAGCCATCGTTAACATATTCTCACCGGTCGCTTTTGACGAGCCAATATTAAAGAAATCCTGCCCCTCATCGGCAATCGGCAAACGACCACCGCCATCAAGAACATGGAAATAGTTGAGTTCAATCAACGGCGAAACTACTCCACAAACCGAAGTGTCAAAATGTACGCTCGCGTCATAGAACGTGCTGTCATCATCATCAAAGGGAACACGAAGGCCGGTATAACCAACAACATTCACTGGTCCCGCAACAAGCGCCGCACTAAGGAATGGATTTATAATACCATCTCCTTGCCCTTGGAGCACTTCGCTTTCACCAATAGGCGCCTCGTAACGAAGTCCCGCAGTAGCAATAGCGTCATTGGCTTCACTCTTATAGAATGCATACTTTGCGCCGCCAGCGACGTTTGCCCAACCCTCTTCATCGTTGAGAACCGCGCTCGGATTCATATCAACGTATCCATCTTTGGTCGCAATCAGCGCCCAGCGGTCGTTAAGAGCGTAGCGAATCTGCAATGCATATATTCGAACATCACCGCCAGACGTGACAAACTTATCATCGATGCGATGGTAGGCATAAATTGGCCTAATGTCCGATTCAATTCGCGGATCTTCGAAATTGACGGGATTAGATACCGGTGTCGCAATTTCTTGAATGCTTTGCGCGTAGCCGGCACTTGTGATCAGAAGTGAAAGGAGTGTCGCAAATAAAGTTCTATTCTTTTTCATATTTTCTCTCTTAGGGAACGTACATTGTCATTAACTATCGACAGTCAATGGATACTATTATCTATTAACAGCGGTCAAGTACAGATATCGGCATTTCTACAGATGCACTTTAGAGCAGCATTGAAGCGGTTACGTCACAAGAAAGAGCCGGTTTTTTTCACTATTTGGAATCTTTGCGCTCCGAGGTCAGCTCGCTTTCGTTATCCTCATCGTCAAATAGAATTCGAACCGCGGGAGTCTCCAGATCGTCAAACTGTCCACTGTTGACCGACCAGAGATATGCGCCAAGCCACACCAATCCAAGGAGCGCAGCAAACGGAAGCAACACGACGACTATCTCCATAGATTCTTGATTCTAATCCCTAAAATATCTGGTCGCTACGGCAGAAATGACTACGGATAACGAGCTAAGTGGCATCAATAGCGCTGCTTCAACCGGCGAGATCTTGCCACAAAGCGCCGCTGCGCCACAAACCACATTATACGCAAAAGAAATTACAAGGTTACGCGTTACTACTGCGCGTACGCGCAGCGCGCCTTGGTAAAGGCGCAAAAACCCGTTTACATTTTGTTCCGAAATGAAAATCTGCGCACTTTCAAGCGTTGCTTCAATTCCGCCACGCACTCCAATTCCAACATCAGCTGCCTTCATCGCCAGTGCGTCATTGATACCGTCACCGACCATGGCGCTAATCCCGCCGCAATGCGAGAGGATCTCAGCCTTCTGCTCCGGCGACAACTCCGCATGCGCGTTCTCTTTTGGAATTCCCAGGGAAAGTGCAACCTGGCGAGTAGTTCCTATCGAATCGCCTGAAATGATATGAACAGAAGCTCCTTGCGCGTGAAGCACCGCCACTACCTCGCGCGCATTTCTAGACACCGAATCACGCAATTTAAATAAAGCGACTACCTTTTCTTGGTGTGCGAGGAACGCCACTGACGCGCCCTCTCCTTCCCAGACCTGAACAAGCTGTTCAAGTTCGGGGCCGAGCGTAACTCCTCGCGTCGCGCAGCTATTTTTCGATCCAAGCGAAACCTCTGCATCGCCCCAAGAGGCAAAAACTCCGACTCCTGGGACATAGCGAGGATGCCGCAATTCACATCCCGGCGCACCGCAATAGTCAGCGACGGCGCGCGAAACGGGATGATTTGGCGCGACAGCGGCAAGAGCCGCGGCGAGCGGATTCAATGCACTGTCTCCCCACGTATCAGCGACACTCATTCGCCCCTCGGTTAAAGTGCCCGTCTTATCGAAAAAAATGTTATGCGCCCGCGAGAGAATATCGATTGCAGCCGCCGAAGTTATAAAAATTCCCTTCTTCACCGCTTGGGAAAGGGCCACCACATGAGTGACCGGCACGGCAAGACCCAGAGCACAGGGACATGTCACGACAAGGAACGCCGCCACGACGTCAAATACCCGCGCTGCGTCGATATACCACCACACCCCCGCTCCCAGCGCGCTTAAAGCGAGCACCACAAAGGTAAAATAGCCGCTTAGGGTATCAATCCATCGGGGCTGCGCAGCGCCACTTCGCGTATCTTGCTTGATTCGACTCAGGATCTTTCCGAGGCGGCTTGAGGCCGCTACCTCACGCGCGACCAGGTCAAGCGCTGCTTCGATATTTGTACTTCCCGCGAACACCGAACTCCCCGCTGCAACAGATCGCGGCAACGCTTCGCCAGTCAAAAATGTAACTGCAACACTTGAATTTCCGTGAGCTACCACACCGTCACATGGAATAATCTCGTTCGGCAGCACGCGCACGCAGTCTCCGACCGCGAGTTCGCGCAGTTTTTTTTCGACAACACTCGACCCGTCAATGACGTGCACAGTTGAAGGCAGCAGATCCCAGGTCGTGGCGCTCGAGGCACGCGCGCGAAATAGGGCGCGTCGTTGCAGGTACCGGGCGAGCAGAAGCAAAAAGATAAGGCAGGTAACGGAGTCAAAATACACCGCACCACTTCCTTGCAGCACGGCAGAGATATCAGAGAAGCTGAGCAGCAGGATACCCAGCGAAATTGGGACATCGAGATGTACAACTCCCACAAGAAGGGAGCCAACTGCCGACCTGAAAAATGGAAATGCCGCATAGGTGAGCGTGGGAAGGGCAATAATTAAGCTAAGCCACATAAAAAGCGCGCGGTGCTCCAACGCCATTGAATCAGATGAAGCACTGAACAGGAGATCTCCAAGCATCATGGTATTGGCCGCGCTTACCGCTGCGATACCGACTCGGCGTAGGAGCGCACGTGTTTCCCTTGTATCCTCGCGCTGCATCACCTCTTCACGACGCGCCACCGCAGGATAGCCTAAAGAATTAAGAAGTCGCGCTGCATCGACCACCGAAATAACCTTGGGGTCAATTGTCATGTCGAGAGTACCATCGGCAAGCGAAACACGAGCTTCAACAATTCCCGCTACAGTGTGCGGCAGCTTTTCGAGCAACCACACACAGGCAGCACAGTGTAGTGTCGGGAGATACCAAAGAACTGTGTGCAAACCATCGGGCCGAATTATTACTAACTCCTTAAGGAGCTCCGGATCATCGAGATATTCGAACTTTTTTCCTGGATCTATATCAGCGCGGAGCCCTCGCGCCATTTCCAATTGGTAAAACTTACCTAACCCCAAAGAAGTAATGGTGCTGAATACGAATTCACAGCCCTTACAGCAAAATGCCGCCTGGCCCGGACTCAAAACGTTTTGGCAATGCCGGCAATTTCGCGAGACTGCTTGCTCTCTATCATTCGTATCAACTACAGTGAAATTCATGTCACTCATACTTATCTTTCTCGCGAGTATTACTGGAAGCCTCCATTGCGTTGCCATGTGCGGCGGTTTTTCCGCGCTTGCGTTAAATTCCGGACATTCGGTTCGAAATCATTGCCTGTATCATGGTGGCAGGCTTGTTACCTATCTTTTGCTTGGCCTCGTTGCCGGGAGTCTTGGATCAAATCTTGACCGCGTCGGATCTGATTATGGGCTGACGCACCTCGCGACATTATGTACGGCAGCCCTGCTGATTCTCGCCGGCATTTTTGGTCTCTTGCGTGGCTATGTCATTCAAGTTTCTTTGGTACCTCATAGCATTACCAAGATAATTCAGAGGGTTATTAAAGCATTACAAGACCGCCCAGCATTCATGCCTTTTGCACTTGGACTCCTCACGACGCTTCTTCCATGTGGCTGGCTCTATACCTATCTGGTCGTCGCTGCCGGAACAGGCTCGCCTCGCCATGCTCTTGTAGTTATGGCTGCGTTCTGGGCCGGAACTGTTCCATCACTCCTTATTACAGGTGGCCTTGCGACTGTAGTAACCTCACCACTTCGCAAGCATGCCCCACTAATTGCCTCCCTGCTCATGCTTACCGCGGGAACGTATTCACTCCTTACTCATATAAACTCATCTATGCCCGGCAAATCTACACCGCACTCATGCGCTATGCATCCCGCGGTCGATAAGGATCCGAAAAATTAGTGAGCCAGCCTTCGCGCTTTGCGTCGTCTTTGATGTCCGCCAATGTAGTCGTGCGCGCCCAGTTCTGGAATGCTTCATTAACCGAACTCCAGCGATGATGAAGTATACAGGGTTCCTTACTGCTACAGGCGCGCCATCCAAAAATACAATGTTTCGCCGGCACATTGGTCTCCACGGCACCAAGTACATCAACAATCTTAATCTTCTTGGCCGCACGCGCGAGTGCAAATCCACCATTATGGCCTTTGACCGCCTTGAGTAGTTCGGCTGCAACGAGGCGCCTCAACACCTTTGAGAGGTAATGCGTCGGAATGGCTATTGCCGCGCCAATATCTTTCGCCCGAAGAGCCTGAGCCTCGCCCTCTTTGAGCGCAATGAAAGACATTGCCCTCAATGCGTATTCAGATGTCTGTGAAAGAAGCATCATCATCTTATAACAACATTTGCAGCCGCAGCGCAACTCATTGGTTTGATTGATAATTCTCGCAGATCGCGCCACTCCATAAAATATCGATAGATAAATACTTGAGACTCGAGCAATAAACTCCGACTCTCAATCTACCTGAATGTCTATTGATGTGATACTACTCAATTTGAATGCAGGATAATATCGGAAGGATCGACATCATGAGCACAAATTCCCCATCTGTAGAGCGCTTTTCCTACGACGATGAAATCGTACGAAAGTTTGTTTTGGCAACGCTTCTGTGGGGCCTTGTGGGAATGCTCGCCGGCCTGCTCATCGCCGCACAGCTCGCGTGGTGGCAGCTTAACGGCTCAATTCCCTGGATTAGCTTTGGTCGTCTCAGACCGCTTCACACCAACGCGGTAATCTTCGCATTTGCTGGCAACGCGATATTCGCCGGTATTTACTATTCGACTCAGCGACTATTGAAAACTAGAATGCTGAGCGACACACTCAGCAGACTTCATTTCTGGGGTTGGCAGCTGATCATCGTCGCAGCAGCCGTCACCTTGCCACTGGGGATAACCGTGTCCAAAGAGTACGCGGAACTCGAATGGCCTATTGATATCGCCATCACTCTTGTCTGGGTAGTCTTCGCCGTGAATCTATTCGGCACGATGGCGCGACGACGCGAAAAGCACATTTACGTCGCCATCTGGTTTTATATCGCGACCGTTCTGACTGTGGCCCTTCTGCATATCGTCAACTCGCTGGCAATTCCGGTGACATTCTTTAAGAGCTATTCTGTATTCGGTGGCGTGCAAGACGCACTGGTTCAGTGGTGGTACGGCCACAATGCAGTTGCGTTCTTTCTCACCACACCGTTCTTGGGACTGATGTACTATTTTGTGCCTAAAGCTGCCGGACGACCGGTCTATTCGTACCGCCTCTCGATCGTGCATTTCTGGTCATTGGTATTTCTCTACATTTGGGCCGGCCCGCACCATCTTCTTAACACCGCCCTCCCCGATTGGGCGCAGACCATGGGCGTAGCATTTTCAGTGATGCTGATTGCGCCTTCGTGGGGTGGAATGATCAACGGTCTTCTCACGCTTCGCGGCGCGTGGGACAGAATTCGCACCGATCCGATTATCAAGTTCTTTGTCGCTGGAATCACTTTTTACGGCATGTCGACCTTCGAGGGCCCGATGCTCTCGATCCGCTCAATAAATGCGCTTTCGCATTACACCGATTGGACCATTGCTCACGTTCATGCGGGTGCCCTTGGATGGAACGGATTTATCGCCTTCGGCATGATTTATTATCTCATGCCGAAACTGTGGAAAAAGGAGCTGTGGAGCCGGCGACTTATTAATGTTCACTTCTGGTTATCAACCGTAGGCATTGTTCTTTACATTACCGCGATGTGGACGGCTGGAATAACGCAGGGTCTGATGTGGCGAGCTCTAAACCCAGATGGCTCTCTTACCTACCCAATCTTTCTCGAAACGGTTGTAAGGCTCCAACCATTTTACGTCGCACGGGTAATCGGGGGCACGCTCTATATCGCTGGTCTCTTGATCATGATTTATAACGTGGTCAAAACGATAGGCCTGGCACGCACTGAAAAGGTTTCGCTCGCCGACACCGAGGCCAGCGCGACGTCTTTTCGCCATCTCGAAGCTTCGGCCTCGCCGCAAGCCCTTGGTACATGGCACCACCAGCTTGAAGGGAAGACCTTTGCATTTAGTGTCCTGGCCCTGCTTGCAGTGCTTGTGGGCAGCATTTGCGAACTTGTTCCTCTTATCGCCGCCAAGAGCAACGTTGCTTCGATTGCTTCAGTGACGCCCTACACTCCACTTGAACTCGAGGGCCGCGATATCTATGTGCGAGAAGGCTGCTACAACTGCCACTCACAGATGATTCGAACGCTTCCTGAAGAAGTGCTTCGCTACGGAGAATCCTCCAAGGCCGGTGAAAGCGTTTACGACCACCCGTTTCAGTTCGGTTCCAAGCGTACCGGTCCAGATCTCGCCCGTATCGGCGGTAAGTACTCTCATTTCTGGCACTTTGAGCACATGCTCAATCCGCGCAAGATGAGCCAGGGGTCGCTTATGCCGGCTTATCCGTGGTTATTTCATGATCGCCTTACTACTGAGCTCATCGGGAAGAAAATGCGCGCCATGGCGGCACTTGGGGTCCCCTACTCAGAGCAGGAGATCGCGACTGCTGGCGTTACATTAGAACAACAGGCTACCAAGCTGGTCGAGGAGTTACGCACGCAGGGACTCAGTGAAACGACCGGACTTGAGCGCCGTGAAATAATCGCACTGATTGCCTATCTGCAGCGACTAGGCACAGACATTAAGAAGAAGGAGTAAACGCTATGCGCGCACTTTTAGGAAGCATTGAAGCAACCACGTGGTCAACATACTCCGTGGTGCTCTTTAGTCTTATGTTTATCGTCCTTGCAGTTTGGGTATTTCTCCCAGCGCGACATGCAACGTATGTGAAAGCGGCACAACTTCCTTTAGAAGAGTAATTTATATGAAACCAGAAAAAGACACAGTACGCGAAAGCAATTACGACGGAATCCAGGAGTATGACAACGATCTCCCGAAATGGTGGCTTGCACTTTTTTACATCACTATCGCGTATGCCGTACTGTATTCGGTGTATGCCGTGGGATTCCGCGGAGCAAGCGAAGAACGGCTCGCGGCCGAACTGGCCACAATAGAGGCCGCGCGCTCGCAGCCATCACCTCCGACCTCCTCGAGTAATGATTCACTCCTCACCGCTGTTTCTGACGCATCGCAGATTGCAGCTGGAAAAGGGATCTTCGCTACTCGCTGCGCGCCCTGTCACGGCGCCGAAGGCCAGGGCATTGTTGGCCCAAATCTTACTGATAAATACTGGATTCATGGCGGCAGCCCTGCGGAAATTAGGCGCACGATCGAAGTCGGCGTCCCGGCGAAAGGTATGATCGCGTGGAAGGGAGTGCTTTCTGACACAGAGGTAGTCGCGGCAGTTGCCTATATACATTCACTTCGCGACAGTAATCCAAAGAACCCAAAAGCGCCCGAAGGCACGCCAATCCAGTAAGCTATTGCTGATGAGCGACTTCCGAGAAACCCTCTATACTGTCGACAAACGCGGCAACCGGCATTGGGTCTATCCCACAATTCTCGACGGCTTCTTTCGAGTAAGAAGAAGGCTTATCGCGATTGTCTTACTTGCAATCTACCTTTCGATGCCATGGATTGGCGTGGGCGGAGAGCAGGCAATTCGTTTCGATATTCCAGGGCGGCGATTCGTATTTTTCGGGTCTACGTTTTGGGCTACCGATACTTTGCCACTGATGTTTTTTCTGGCCGGGCTGGGGCTGTGCCTATTCTTTTTTACCAGCCTTTTCGGCCGGGTATGGTGCGGGTGGGCCTGCCCACAAACAATTTTTCTGGAATTTTTATTCCGCCCTATAGAGACGCTCATTGAGGGTAATGCTTCACAGCGCAAAAAGCTCGACGAATCCCCTTGGAGCACCAACAAGATTGCGCGCAAATCGATAAAATTTCTCGTATTTGTCGCGCTCGCGTGGCTTATCGCAAATACTTTCCTTGCCTACTTTGTCGGGCGTGAGCCGCTGCTCGAGATGATGTCACATCTTCCAACTGCAAACTTGGGGGTCTTTCTTGTAAGCGTCGCGGTAATGGGCTTGGTGCTCTTCGAATTCGGTTGGTTTCGAGAGCAGTTTTGCACGGTGCTCTGTCCGTACGCGCGTTTTCAGTCTGTTCTTACCGATGAAGATTCACTGGTAATCGGTTACGACGCGAACCGCGGCGAACCTCGTGGCAAGCTTGAGCGAAACTCAGAGGCCAAAACACGCGGAGATTGTGTCGATTGCGCGCTGTGCGTCAAGGTGTGCCCGACCGGCATCGACATCCGTAATGGGCTACAGCTTGAATGTGTGCAATGCACTGCATGCATCGATGCATGCAATTCAGTGATGGTGAAAATTAACCGTCCGACCGGGCTGATTCGTTATGACAGTGTCCGCGGACTGCAATCTGCTCGACTGCGGCTTGTTCGGCCACGCACGATACTCTATGCCGCGCTCCTTGCGGGGTACATTGCGTTATTTTGTTACAGCTTGGCTAGTCGCGAGCATGCTGAATTCCAGTTCATAAGAGCTCCTCGTACAACATTTACTGAGATAACCCCGGGACAAATTACCAACCAAATTGAAGTTCATATTTCTAATAAGGACTCGCGCCCGCACTCGTATTCCGTCCGGGCGGCCAAAGGCTCTTTAGAACTCGAGCTGCGGGTACCGCTTGACCCGTTTCCTATAGAAGCTGGGCGCACCACCGTACTTCCGCTTTTTGTATCGCTCACCTCAGAGCTTCTCAGCGCGGGGGAGTATCATTGTACCTTCGAAGTTTTTGAAGATGGCAGATCGATCGGTCAACGTACGTTCACTCTGATTGGGCCGAGATTGGCTAAGCCAACGTAAGACAAGGTAGTACCCTGCAATACAAATGACTACTGATGTCTTCCGTAAGCGCCCCCGGAAATAGGATGCTTGCCTAGACCGTCTCAAAGAAAAATTATATTAGCGCAGCTTCAAATTCATTAAGCTGAGTAAGAAGCTCACAAAGACAATCTGCAAACCAATTGCTATCGAAAGCGCCGAGGGAATCACGAGACGTAACGATCCACGCGGATCCAGATGGCCGAACTCATAAGAGCCCCAATACAGCACCGAACATATGGAGCCCGCCACTCCGAGTAGGATAAAGAGCAAGCCTCCCACGAGTCCACGCTCCAAGTTCAAAAATTTCTCGAGCCGCACCAACTGCAAGTTCGCGGGCAGAAGTCCTGACATTGTCGCAAAAACTTTCGACAGCACCGCAAACGCAATTAGTTGAGTTCCTATGACCACTGCGAATGCGGCATACATCAAGGTATGTACATCAAACTCAATGCCGAAAAAGCGAAGAGGACTAATAGTAAGAAGCACGCAGAGAAGCGCGCCCACCGTACTTAAAAATATTCCGGGATAAAAGAATACCCAACGTGGGCTGTAAAGCAGCATTAGCCTCAAATGCCGCCAGCCATCACGCCAAGGCCTAAGATGCGGAGCGCGAGATCTCCCATCAGGAGATAGTACCGTGGGTACTTCGATGATCCGCTGCTTCATTAAGACCGAACGAATAACCATCTCAGATGCAAATTCCATACCGGTCGTCTTAAGGTTAAGCTTACGAAACGCTACTGAAGAGTATCCTCGAAGTCCACAGTGAAAATCACGAATAGGCGACCGGAATAGAAGTCGTCCTAGACCAGAAAGCACCGGATTGCCAATCCATCTATTTTTCCAAGGCATTGCGTCTTTCTTGATGCCACCCAAGAAACGATTACCAACGACCAATTCATAGCCTTCACGAAGCTTTTCGACGAATGGCATCAAATTGCTGAAATCATAACTATCATCAGAATCCCCCATAATTATGTATTTCCCGCGCGCGTGAAGGCTTCCGTGATACAGCGCCGCTCCGTAGCCTCGCTCGGGAACGTGAAGCACTCTTGCACCAAGCTCTTCAGCAATCCTTGGCGAACCGTCAGTTGAACCGTTGTCAGCAATCAAAATCTCGCCACAAATGTTGGATTCTTTTAAAAAGCCCGCAGCTTTCTTTAAGCAAGATCCCACGGTCTCTGCCTCATTAAGACAGGGGAGTAGAATCGTAAGCTCAATCAGTTGGCAACTATGAGGCGGCTCAGAGAGAGCTCGAGAAATGCTCTCTTGATGCGCGGCGCCGAATTCGTGTTGTACTTCCATGTATACTCTCAACAGCGATTCTATTACCCAGAGTAGCTCTACTCAAGAATTTTTAAGCGGGGGATACAATACTCGTGCGCCTTACTCCGCGTTGCGCGCAGAGGTATCGGCATTTTGTATCGGTTGCGGCACTTTTCGCTCAAGCACATCTTTCATAAGATTCGCTGGGTTGAACATTGAATGAAGCTCGCCATCGATAGTATAGGCTGGGACATAGGTAACACCGAGCCGATCGGAAAGCCGCACTGATTCCGCATAAAGCGCGTCTCCACGTTCCTTGACACAGTACTCGATCTGCCGTGCATCAAAAGTAACAGAAGCTTGCTTTGGGTCGAGGTAGCTCCAATAGCTAGCGGCCGTGCACGCATCAAAGGTTTTTATCTCCATAAGAAATTCAATCAGAGCTGCGGCCTGGCCCAAGCCGTCCGCGCAAAGTATCGCCTTTGCGGTCATTAGATCACATTCGTGATCGCTTAACGCGACCGGCACCCAATGAAACGAGGTCCGCTGAATCGCCATAAATTCTTGGATCTCCTTTGGCGAAACACGATGAAGGGACCTATAGCAAGCGCTACAGAAAGGGCTGATGTACGCCGCAACTTCCAGCTTTTTTTTCGGAGGCCCTAAGAAGCTACAGCCCCCAAGAAACGCTATCAACAGAATAACGCCTAGGAAATGAACAACCCCTCGCATACCTTTCCTAAACCTCTAGAGGTTAGCTGCTCCTGCGGGAGACGGCAGCAGAGGTCTTCTTAACATTACAGGCACAACCCGACTCGCCTTTGGCCAGAGCAGATTCATTATCATCAATCAAGACGCATCTGCCTTTAACCGAGGATGGCATGGCCTCCCCAGATCGAGTCCCAAATCCTGAAGGGGTGCAACCCGCGGGCGGAGTCACACATTCGGCATCAAGCCCCTCCTCCTCTTCTTCACTAGCATCTTCAGCCGGAACATACTGGCAGCCGTTTTCCTTACAGCTACAACTCTCAATGAAGCTGACATCATCATTCGTATCCGGGTCGACGCGTGTACCTACTTTTGAATCACAGCGCCCCTTGCAACTATTATTCCTACAATACCCACCAAGAGCTTCATCGGAATCCTGAACAAGCTCACACGGCGGCTTCGGACCCGAAGGCTTCGAAGGAATGGATGCACGCTGCCCCAAAGCTATAGGGGCAACGATGCATTGTAGTAGCACAAGCGAAAAAAGCGCCGATGCCTTAATGAACGACTCTCTAACGAAAAAGCACTTTGGCACAGACTACTTCCTTTTACAGGCGCAACCAGTTTCCCCTTTGTCCGCGCGTTCAACATCAATAAGTTCACATTTGCCCTCTGGAGCCTTTGCGGATACTTTGAAGCCACTCACCTTAAACGAAGGGAGAATACTGCCCCCAACAGACAGGGTGCAGCCACCCGATGGCGGCGTGCAACTCGCCTCGTTAGTACCATCCTCTTTAGTTGTCACCTTATATTCACAGCCATTTTCGCTGCAATCCTTACACCCTGTAACTTTCCTGCTCGCTCCGCTTCCGCTGTATTCTGGCTCGCAAGTCCCCTTGCAGCCTTTGTTGGCGCAATACGATCCGTTTGCGTCACTCATCAACTTACACGCAGGCTCTTTGGGCTTCGAAGGGGTGGTTGAACGTTGCGCTGCCGCAACGAGAGGCAGAAGAAATACCGTCCCCACTAAAATCGCTTTCACATGTAGTGATAATCTCAAGCCCCGTGACAATTTCATTTTCAACATAGTCCCCATATAATTTATTTAGCTCAAACCCTTCGACGAAATAATTTTAATAAGGCCCTATTCACAAGAAGCCCCCCACGAATGGGAGCTGCCAGCAAAAAGATTTCTGGATAGTATTCCGCAATCTGACACCAGTCAATCAAATTAATATTTGGACAGGGCACTCTGTATTGTCAATTCCCCTTCGGGCTCCTGCCCTACGCGGAATTCGTTCCATCCACCTACGCTTCGCTTCGGTGGATGACCAGCCATCCCTGGCTGGTCTAGATTCCTTGGCTTTTGGAATTAGCACCAAACGAGTTGCATTCTGGTGCCAAGGAATCTAGCCCGCCAGGATGGCCGGACAGCCGCGCAGCGGCTGGAGCGACGCGAAGGTAGGGCCTGGTCGTAGCTTGGAGCGAGTGAGGTCGAGGGCAGGAGCCCGGAGCCGAACTAAACAACTTAGGACTAGCGAGGCTTCGCCGCACTGCTATTCGAACACGGCTCGACGGTCTGAGGCGAAGCCTCGCTAGTGCTTCATCCAGAAAGCAAAAAGACTTTCTGGGTGAAGCTCTAAACCAGATTGCCCTCTATCACGGCCTTCATATCTACCACCACAGCATGGCTGCGCCCGTCGCGCTGGTACTTCAGGACAAAGCGCTCATTTTGCTCGTCAAGGTAGTTGCGGGTTTTAAATACCTCCTCAACACCATACATAGGGCGCTCGTTAATTTCATAGATATAGTCCCCAGGTTGTAGCCCTAGCAGATGAAAGAGTGAGCCCTTCGGCAATTCCTGAAGCACGAGCCCTACGGTACGTTCAGCTCCTATTACCCTTCTCTCCGCAGCATCATCGGTAAGCGACCAATCTAACTTTTCCAGCCCCGAGTTCAGAAGCTGCGCAAATTCCTCCATAGGCATCTTAGTGAACTCCACCAGATCAATTCCAAGCTCCGCGGAGATCTTCCGCAGCAAAAATTTTTCATAGGCGTGCGTACTATCAATGACGCGGCCACCAAGGTAAAATCTTGTTACGGCGCCATTCATAGAAGAGATCTCGATCCACTGCGCCTGCACCATTGAAAGAATTCCAAAATTGAAAATATTATCGCCAAGATTATAGACCTCATCGCGATCGGAGACGCCACTTCGTATGATCGCTTGGGACCCCTGCGGATCGAGCCTATTAACATTGGTTCCTACCAACTCAATGCTCTCAGATGGTCGTTGAGGGCCTGAGGGAACGCACATGACGACGGGAAGAATAAGCAGAAGCACGCCCAAAACCCCGCCACGTGAAACAAAACACCGAGAGGGACACCCACCTTGGTAAAACCCCATACTGCACCGTTGCGAAATAACCAACTAAGAAACCAGCTCGAAATTGATCCATCAAGTTCAAACTGATCTGCATCAATACCAGGGGGCAACAGGTGCAAATTAAATTGTAGTTGAAGATGTTACAGCGCCGTGCCTCGCCATACGCCGACGGAGCAATACCGCATTCACAAACCTATCAACTAAATCAGTTGCGCGTTGACCCTCTGTAATCGCTACAGATGACTCCCAAATTAAGTTATGTAGAAGTCCGCACGAAGCGTTACCTAAAATGCCCGATTTAATAGCTTGCCTCGAGATAACATCTCAGTTACATTGCGAAAAATGTTACTCTTCGAAACTTCGCCTAAGCTCAATTAGAAAGTGGTAAAACTAATCTTACGTATAGGTGCTGCGGCGGCGTTAGTGTGTCTCCTTATCGCTTGGTACGGAGCCGCTTTCCCTCGTTATCGAGTTGAAGTGCAGCCGTTTGTCGACGCTGCTCGAGATTTTCGAGATTTTCGTCACCCTATCCTCGTTCAAGAGATGAACTATGCGGGATTAGGGGAAAGTGATTCAGACGCTCCAGAAAGAACTGAATTCCGGGGACTCTATCTTCCGCTTCGACTTTTCAATGAAAATGCCGCATTTGAAATCAAAGTGCATACGCATCTTCGCGACTTTCACCCGCGAATTTTTCATATCGGGCCGGATGATTGCCTGCAACTTTTCGAGGTAAACGGTCAGAAATTACGCGAACCTTACCGCACATGCAACTGGTACGCCGGATTGCGGGTAGATCTTGGCGACCTGCTCGTCCCCGGCGAGAACACTTTCCGATTTATCATAAACAATATCGGCGGCCCGGGAGGGCTCGAAATTAGGCCTTCGATACGAGACCCAGCAGTCTATTCCTTCTGGATACTGTTTACCGTATCTTTACTTTACTTCTTCTCCCTGGCACCACGTTCATGGCGACATACTTCATCGCGCACAATTTATGCTAGCTACTTGCTCACCGTGGGATTGCTGATCGGATTTTATTCAATATGCGGCCCCGAGGGATTTTCGTACGATCTCTATGGACACCAAGAATACCTCGACTATGTAAGCAAACACTGGTCCCTGCCTGCTGCGCGTAGTAGCTGGCAAAGCTATCAGCCACCACTTTACTATTTTGCTTCAGTGACATGGGTTCGCATTCTTGATCTCCTAGGCGTTCATGATTTCAGCTCGCATGACAGAGTAGTTCTTTTTGCGACGATTTTGGCACTTCTCTCCGCTGGAGTAATTCATCTTTGCGTGAAGGAGCTTTTTCCATTACGCCAGCAAAGCCTGCAAGCGCTGCTATGCGCGCAGATGGCCTGCAGCTTTCCAGCGTTTGTATTCAATTCTACAAGAATCAGCAACGATACCCTTTTACAATTGGTCCTCGCACTACTGATCTTTTTCTCGTTACGCATGTACAAGCATAGCCTCCTACCCTTTTGTGCGCTTTTGATTACTTACGGACTTACCGTACTGACAAAATCCAATGGAGTACATCTTCTCCCCATGCTGCTCTTCGCCGTAGCGCGAGGGAAGCTCCTGCGACACCGCACCCGCCTAGAAAGTGTTCTAATTGCGCTTTTAGTGACAATTACAATTTCTTGCGGCTACACAATATTTCGCATGCGTGATGGGCAGGCTCACTTTGTTGGCAATATTGATCAAAACAGCCCCGATCTATTTCTTGAGGATTCGATCTCGTCGTTTGTCTCCTTTAATCCCTGGGAAGTCGTGGAGATGACTTTTAACGACTGCTGCTCTATCGAGCGTCGCTCGGATAGGGTGTGGGAAGTGCTCTTTCGATCCGCATATTTTGGATTCTTTTTTTTGGACTGGTATAACCTCGCGCCCTACAAGGGGGTATTGTCGCTTGGGCTCATCCTTCTTATTGTCACCTGCTGTGGAATTTATCTTTGCGCAAAGAAATTAACTTTCCAAAGCACAATTATGGGCTTGGTGCTGCTTTGCTCTTTAGGTGCGATCTTGGGGATCCGCCTGATGTACTCCAATCCCGGATTCGCCGAAGTTCGTTACGTACCCATGCTTACTTTCGCATGGGCTTATTTTGCGGCCTGCGGACTTAGCTCAGACCTTTGGTTGCTTCGAAAATTTTCTTACTTTATCTGCTTTTCACACGTCGCTGCCATGTATGCCCTTTTACTTTCGAGATAGTGCATGTGCGATTCGGCGAACGGTTCTCCGGCAAGAACTTGGTATATATTGGAAACTTGCTGCCTCTTTTTTGCGGGTGCGACACGGCTTTGGCTCGCAATACTTAACCCGGGACGCGCCAACGACGACCATATGGAGCTTATTCGCCCCTTGATTCGACAACTTGAGGGCACAGGCGACGCTCCGGCATTTGACAGTTGTGGCGAATGCTTCCAACCACGATTGTATCATTACCTTGCAGCATGGATCATCAGAAGCCCTGTTGGGGGCGAACTCTCCCACGTAAAAATTGTGCCTCAGCTACTTTCCGCATTGGCCGGAATTGCGACATTGCTATTACTGCTGCGACTTATTCGATCAATGATGCCGCAAGGACCTGAGAGAGTACTACTGTATGCGCTTGTTGCATTTATTCCAGGGGTACTCATAAGTGACATACAGGCAACGAACGATAGCCTTGTGACGATGCTAGGGAGCGCCTCTACGTTGCTTCTTTGGAAATCGCTGGCATCAAAAGATTGGGGTTATCTAGGTGCTGCGGGATTGACCCTGGTGCTTGCTTTGCTCAGCAAGGGAAACGCCATTGCGGTTTTTGGATCTGCGGTATTGACCTGCTTAATGTACATACTCACTTCGCGATCAACGCTGCTTCGAAGGTTTGGGATGTACGCTTTGGCGACAACTTCCCTTTTTTTTGTATGCGCGCTGGGCACTCCTCGCCCCGTCGCCAACTACCAGGATTCCATTAGGAATGCGCTCCTCGAGAACATTCCTGGACGCATGGTAAATTTCGATAGAGTCCCGCTCCCGCACCTCTGGCGGGAAACTGAGGAGCGTCGCCCTGGAGTTACTTCGATAGCACACGGATTTTTTACCTTTCGAATTTTTGATTTGCTGCAGAATCCAACGATCGCCGAGCGTGAGCAACACTATCCGCGTCATCGCACATCAATGTGGACACACCTCTACGGAAGGCTATTCTCCGTGTACTTCGCAGATTGGCCGTGGCCTGGGACACTCGAAAGGTCAGCGCTCATTTCACGGATTACCTTTCTCCTCGGATTGGCCCCGCTTGCAGTTCTCGTCGTGGGAATTGTTAAGGTGGCTGGAATCGTCATTACCCAAATTAGAGGTGAGAGCACATTGCCGATCGAGATTGTCGGGGCACTCTGTACAGTATGCGTTTTTATCAGCTTCATCATTTTGTACAGTTTGGCATGTCGAGATTTCAGCTGCATGAAAGATATGTTTCTCTTTCCAGGACTCCCGGGATTTATTGTCTGCTTCATTCAAGGCTGGAAGACCTTTTCACTGAAGCTTTGCTCTCGATCCTCAAGGAGCTTATTCTACGGCTCTGCGCTCGCGCTTATTGCGCTTTTTTTGCTGCAGTTCGCCATTCTAGGCGCCGAATTTAGTACCTTGGAACGATGGCAATAGCTTACCCCATGTGCTGTGGGGTTGGACTTCGGACTCTTGTCCTCGGTCGCACCGGTTCAGGTAGCCACCGCGTTCGCATAACAAACTGAAATCTGATATCTTTCCCTCATGCAGTTCCAGGATGTCTCGAATATATTGATTGGGATACGACCACGCCTTTGCACCGCCCTTGGCGCGGGCGACTCAAGCGCTTCGTTGCTGCTAAAGAGCCTGGCCAGAGAGTTCCGCTTTCAGAACCTTCTCGAGCAACCCGCCGGCATCTTAGAGGGGTGGCGAGTCGGTGAGCATCACCTGATGGCGCTCACGCAACAAAAAAAGTACCGGCTTGGATCTCACTCGCCCCTACCCGATTCCCCGGCGAGCCCACGAATTGGCGAGCGTGGCATTATCCTCGCGCTGAGCGTTCACGACCTCGACAAGTATCGAATCGGCGAGACAAAGTGCAAGGATGCCGAACATAGTCGGACGTTGGCGGCGATCGAACGGAATCCACAACTTTTTCCGCTGTCGCCTACGCAGTTTCGGACACTCTGCAGCCTCGTTGGCAATAACATTTTAGGCGAGCTTCTACGCCGAGTGGTCGAGATTGTCCCGCCAAAAGACGAAAAACTGGCAGCCCTTGATAGCACTCGCCGTGGCGCGCTTAGTATTGATCAGTACCATCAACTCATCGACAGGTGGGAGCGCTTAGTCGTTTCGACGCAGCGCGCACCTTCTTTAATTAATTTTATGATTCGAGCCTGTGCGCGCTCCTTTGTTGATCGCGGGCGCACCCTCGGAATTAACCCATCTGAGCTACTTCAATTACAGACAGCTTTTTTTCAGGCGGATATATCTTCCTATACCTGGGATACGAATGTTAGCAACCTCCAAGGCACTCCCTCGCTCGATTATTTGCTAAGACGGAACAGAGCGCAGGGAGCCGCGCGACTCTTTATTAGAAACGAGCTCGAGGATCGGCTTTATTTTTCTGATTTTTATGAAGCAACCTATCTTCGGCTACGGGATACGGTAGCCGATATGGCGAATTCGTCTGATGTAGGATAGCCGGCACGTAATAATACGGAGAGTAGCTGATTAAACAATTACCACTTACTCCAAATTATCTCTGAATAACGGACGACCAAATAGTAAGCCTTTTTATTGGTATCGCTGCAGAGCCACTTTGGCTTATACTTAAAGCTGAAGCTTTTAACCTGGACTTATCACAGGTTTCGTCGCGAGGAGTCGTAACGTGGCGAATGACGAGGCTTTTCGACGGAATTGGCGCGGAAGCAGCCTTGCAGGCTGTCGAGCACCAATTCCTAGAAAAACGAAGTCAGTCGACACGTTACGACTCCGCAGCAGAAAGCTGTGAGAAGTCCAGGTTAAAGCCAGGGAGCAATAATGAATCATCAAAGTTAGCGTTGGGTTGAGATTTCGCGTTTCTTTTTGTTCGTTCTCTTTAGCATTCCCACAGTTACCGTTGCCGACGACGAACTTGATTTTGTTCCTAGCGGTAGTCAGAGAGGCACCACGATCAACGCTCCCGCCCCGCAGTTTGCAAAGAACGAGATTATAATTAAGTTCAAAACCGATGCCGGAGCGGAATGGAATCGCAACAGGCTTTCCGGAGTCAAAGAGATTTTTAATCGTTGGGGAATTCAATCTCGGCATGGAAAACCACTTTATAATAATTCGCGAATTTTTTCGGCCTCCAATCTTGCACAGACTCTTCGTCCCGCGACCGATGGCAAGACAAGCACCAAAAGACTAAGAGAAGCTTTCCCAAGACGAGCGCTTCGTGCAACCCCGATGGGGCAGGATCCAGACCTCGACGCGACCTTTCATATTGCTGTGGATCGCGACATTGATATGGATAGACTTTTAGCCGAGCTTAATGCCGAGCCCAGCGTTGAGTTTGCACAGCCAAATTATCGCTACCGCACTTCACAGTCGCTCCCAGGAATAGATAAATCCTTCTCGGTTGATAAATTCGGCTGCATCCTCTGGGGTCATGTCGTGACGCATGCGCCTGAGTCATGGAACATAAACCAAGGAGTTGACCCACAAGGACGCCCAATCGTCGTTGCGGTAATCGACACCGGCGTTAATACCTGGCACCAGGACCTCAGCACAAATATTGAAACTAATGATGGTGAAGTCGCTGGAAATAATAATGATGACGACGGAAACGGCTATGTCGATGATTATTACGGTTATGACTTTAATGTGCCTGGCAATACACTCGGCACCTGTCCTCCGACAGAGCTTCGCAATAATGTCTCGGACTGTAATGGACATGGGACCATGGTGTCCGGTGTCATTGCGGCACTTCGAAATAATGGCATTGCCCAGAACTTAGCAGATTACTGCACTGGCCAACCGGTAACTCAGGCATTAGGCGTGGTCGGTGTGGCACCACAGGCTCATATTTTGCCAATTAAGGCGTTTGACGCGAATGGTTCCGGTTTTACCAGTTCTATTGCGCAGTCAATTCGATATGCGTTGCTTCGAGGAGCGGACGTAATTAATTGCAGTCTTGAAATGTCGGGAATTGGTCAAGATATTGCGATGCAAGAAGCAGTCGCGGAGGCTACCCAGGCGGGAGTGCCGGTGATATTTTCTACTCCCGACGTCGGCGGAGAGATCTCTTACTACACGCCGCTCGGTCTGCTTCAAGTTCTTCGTGTCGGAACTCTCGCCAAGAATTTACAAAGTGATGCGGCAACCAATGGCGGAGTGCTTCTTGATCTGATTGCCCCGGGCGTTGAAATTGCATCGACATTTTTTAACAAAGCGCTTCCCAATGCGTCTCGCTACGCAGTGGTTTCGGGAGCGTCAATTGCAGCGCCCTATGTATCTGGAGCAGCTGCGCTAGCATTAGCAATCTATCCGGATATGACTGTCAACGATATTCGGGCTGCGATTCGTGAAACCGCAGTCGATGTCGGCGAGGTCGGACCAGATCCGCGCGCCGGATACGGGCGAATAGACATTAAGAATGTCGTCGATTTCGCAGGCGCACTTAAAGCAGCTAATGGCGCTGGAACTTTGCCGATAATTAAGATTACCTCGCCTTTGCCAAGCTCCGTTCTGGGCGCCACTCAGAGTGAGGTCGTCCTGGAAGGGAGCATCGGCGGAAGTTCGCTGACCGGGTATAAAGTATATGTCCGTACATTTGATAGCGCGACTTCACCTTGGAGATGGATCTCCAGCAGCAGCGCGGCCTCGGTCAGCGGGATAATAACGCGAATACCGAACTCCGCATTTGGCTTCGGCAGAAATTTTATCAAAGTGGCCGCAAGCAGCTCAAAAACAAATCTGCCAGTTACCGAGCTGCGCGAAGTAGTTAAAGATTACCTCGCGGTGAAAGATGTCGCGACTATTCCTCAGGAATCTAATGTCGCGATGGGCCTTTCCAATTTTGAAGTGGCATGGTCGCAGCTACGCTTCCTTCCGCAAGGCGGAACAGAAAGAATTCTGGTTGTACAGAGTATGCAAAAAGAGGTGAAACGCGAAATTGCGCTTCCCGCGAATTTCATTCCATCGGGAATTCATCTTGAGGCCAGCTATGTGTACTACTCGGGTACAACCGTTGATGGCAGCCAGGGCGGTATTTATCGGTTTGATAGGCAAACAGGGAGCACAACCCAAATATTTAGCTGTGATGCAGCGAGCGCCGGGCGTCCTGCCTGCGTGAAAGAGCTTACAGGCTTCGCACAGAAACTCGCCTGGCTAAATAATGACGGCGAAGTATTCTATCTCGATGCCACTTCCGCGCCGCGTCGCATTCTGAACAAGAGCGATGGCAGCCGTTACTCGTCTCCTCGGCTTTCGTGCGACAGACTCTTTGCCGTGCGCTTGAATTCTGCGAAAGAGCAGGTTATTCGCGTTGACCTCAACACGTCGGTACTAACACCGATAAGCGGACTGGAACGAGCAAATCCTACCACCATCTTCCCCTTATATTATAGCCTCTCAAGAGTAACCGACAACCAGGTGCTGATTTCCGAGCTATTAACCACTTCCACTACGCGACTACGCTTGCTTAATATTCCCCTGCTGACCCTCTCTACGGTTACCGATACTTCAAAGACGGTTATGAATCAGCAAACCGCGAAGTCGGTAGCAATTGTAAAGTCACTTTCGACGCTCTCCTCATCATTGGAGCAGATGTCTCTAAACGGGGCGAATCTCAAAAACCTCACCGTGAGCAACAAACTTAAATTTGCGCTCATAGGTTCTCCGACCATGCTTGCCTGGCGCGAGCTAAGTAGCAACCCAACCACCCAAGAGGTGCGGGTGTATACAGAGCCTTCGCCCTCGCCAACTAGTCTGCCAAGTCCGTGTAATAACGCCGGATAGCTTAGCCAGGAGTGACCTGCAACCCCTGTGGAGCTCCGGGAACCTGTCCGGCAGTGCCAAACAAAACGGATGACTGTGTCTGCATCCACAGCGTTGCGCTTGCATATAAAGAGTACGCGCGTGCTCGAATCGTGTGCGCCCCGGTCAAGCCATTGGCATTCCATGTCGCCGCATAGGGCGCGCTCGTGTCTACAGCAAGCGGCACTCCATCAACCCAAAATTCGACCATACGAACGACCTCAGGGTTACTGACCTCCGCCACAATCTGAACGCTCCCAGCAATCGCGCTTGAGCCGGGACTTGTGAGCGCAACTGTATAGCTATAGCCCTGCGCCTTATACGGTAAGGCTCCGATATCGGTTTGCCCACGCCAGCGCACCGGATCATTCACCGCCCAGCTTCTTGCAGAAGAAAGCGTCAGCGTATTATTAGCTAGCGAGATGGCGGAGATCGCCACCTGGGCCTCTGTGCCAATCGAAATATCATCGCCCACCCAGAAAAGACCGGCGTTATTAACCTGAAGCACGGTCGATGAAGCGCCCGAGGTACTTGCCCGGGCGATAGGTCCAGCCGTCAAACGTCCAGGAGATGTACTCTGTAATGAGAAATTCTTCTCAACGATGGAAACAAATTGTGGATTTCCGGTGACATTATGAGTTCCATAAGGAATCACCCCACTTTGATAGGTGAGATTGTAGTCCGCAATGCCGGCACTGGGGGACTCTATCCCTATGGGAGAATTGTTTCCACTTGTCGCCGCGCTAAAAAGATTATTATAAATTTCGTTCCCGATAGAAGGTCCGTATACACTGTAGGCACGAATCAATCCTGTATTTCCGCTATACGCAGCATTTCCGTGCCATGTATTGTGGTAGGCATAATTATTATCGCCGTTAGTCCAGCCAAGTCCGCCTCCGGATGAAATTGTGACATTTCCTCGGACTAGATTTCGCGTACCTGCGGTCTCAAGGTGTTGCATATGATGACCACCTTGAGAATTCAGGAGGCCAATGTCATTACCTTCATCCCAATTCGCTTCCATTAAATAGTCAGAAAGCACCGCGTTCTGTTGAAGATTATCAAGATGCGAACCCGTGCGCGCGTCCTCAGGTCCAAAGTAGTTGTTACGTATGACCCAGTTGAAGCTATTGGGAGAGTTGTTGTTAATAAAGTCATCAGCCTCCGAAAGCGTATTGTACTCCATTAAGAAGTTGCTCGAGGCGGCTCCACCAGCCCATACAAGGGCATTGCCAGTGCCGGGAGTAACCCACGGAAAGCTACGCCAGCCAGAATGAGAGAAGCGGTTTCCGCGTAACGTCAGGTCGCTCGATCCACGAAACGTGATAGTTTCCCGATCGGCGTGATGAAGATAACAATCAGTCACCCTTACGCCACGCGAATTATCGATCCGAAACATTTCGTAGGGAAACGCGCTCGCAGCATTGATCTGTGTTACTTCGAAACCAGCAATGCTTACATAGTCTGCTCCATCGAGCCATACGCCGCCGAAAATTACTACAGCGCCATCAGCAAGATAGGTAATGGGCTGCGCCTGCGTCCCATCGGTAGTCTCGGTCACTCTCTCGTTGTAGGTGCCCGGCTGGACACGGATAACATCGCCCGCCACCGCGGTATTCGCGGCTTTCTGAATATTGCGCCAAGCCGTAGTAAGCGAGAGACCGTCAAGAGAGTCGTTTCCGGTAGTTGCGACATAATATGTGGCAGCGTCGGAAAGGCAGGGTGCGCAAAAAATCACAAGTAATACGACAGCGAGCCTAATCAAGTGCATAAGTGAATTCAATCCTACTTAACAAAGTATATTATACTATGAACTCTCATTCGGCGCCGCAACAAAATTGCCCCTCGCAACATACATAATTGCTTGGACTATATTCAGCTTCTCGATACCTTTTGGCCGCACGTGCACTTCGACTAATGAGGACGAGCTCGCCTCCATCAAGCGCATGATATTGATCGATGATAATTAAAGCATCCAAAAGAAAATCATCACCACAATCGTTGGCATGAGCGCGCCAAGGAACAAACCGAAAGGACTAATACCCTCTTCTTTAAACACTTTTGCATCTTGTAGGATGCCCACACCGGCGGGGTTTGGCGCGTTTGCGATTACAGTCAATCCGCCGCCAGCCACCGCGCCGGCCACAAGCGCATACTTAAGCTCGTCCGAGATCCCCTCAACAAGCGACCCCAGATAGGTAAGTGCCGCATTATCGGTGACCGCTGTTAATCCAATCGCTCCGAAGAAAAGAGACGTGCCACTCAGACTTTGAATCAGCGGTTTTAGCCAATACGTTTGAAGCGAACCAAGCGTCACTAACCCGGCAAGAAAAAAGCCAACCAACAGCGCTTCCCGCAACTTGAGAGTATCCTGATATTCTTTAGTGGCGGTAACCACGCCAAGGAAGAGCACAAGTATCCCGTAGAATACCTCCGGGTGATGCGAAAACTTCACCACAAGACCAAGCGTGACAAGATGTATCGTCGTCAGCCACCAGGGAATCTGCATTCCGACATCTCGATCGAAGGTGAGCCTCGATAGCTCCTTACGAAATAGCCACGCAGTAATAGAGGCCGAAACTACACAGCCGGCCGCCGCACGCCAACCAAAATGGCTAAGCATGAACATCGTATCCCAGTCCCACTTTGCCGCGACCATCAGTACCGGGGGCGCAGCAAAATGGGTAAGCGTACCTCCAATCGAAACATTCACGAACAGCAGACCGAGTGTGGCGTAGGCAAGCTTCGAACTTATCTCGCGCTCGAAGTAGCGCTGCTTGAGGACAAGCGCCAAAAGCGTCATTGCCGCTGGCTCGGTAATAAACGAACCCAGCAATGGACCAAGAACGAGCGCTGCAAGGTAAAATGACATCCCTTCGGCGAGAGGGAGAAGCCGAGAGAAAAAGAAAATCAGCGCCTCGGCGAGCTTCACCACCGGACGTGTCGCCGCGACCACCATCACCACAAGTACAAACTTCGGCTCTGTGAAGTTCAAACTCTCGATATAATGCACCGCATCTTTAAAGCTACCACTCATGGCCGCGATACCGAGAAAAAGTGCCGCTGCCCACAACCCAAACACGACCTCAGTTTCCGCCAGAAAGTGAAGTAAATTTTCCTTTATCGAGCCAGGTTGGGAGTGATGCGCCCAATGTGCGAAGCGCTTAACTGAAAAGGTGTGCAGGACGGCAAGTCCGAAGAAGGCAGTGGCGAGGATTTCGGTGGGTGTAGGATTCACACTTTTTCTCTACTTTTCACGGAAGCTCGTGAGCGAAGCCGCTTCATTCCCGCAAGCCAACGACAGTGGCTGCAATTGCGGCCAGTCCTTGCACAATGCGCACTTTCACGCTTGCCTCGATCACTCAAACATCAGCTAGTGCCAAAATAACATCAAGATAGAGATGATGAAAACCTAAAAACTGCACTCGCGATGATGCTACTTCTGAGTAAAGTGCTACCCGCATTCATCGCCGCGACTTCGCCGCGCGCACAATTGCCGACGCGCTCATGTCCACGACATTACAGACCGTTATCATCTGCGATTGTGCATGCAGGAAGAACTCCTGCACCGCGCCGGCACGGTTCGTCGCCGCTAGGTCGGCGATAGCGGCGAGCGCCTCCTGTCGCCGCCGCGCGAACCCTAGCTGTTCGCGTGCGGTAAGATACGCGCTCAACATGCCCAACGCGCCATCGTGCTGGTTCTCGGGCGGAGCCGGCGAAAGCTTTTGGGCAAGAAGTTGGCTTCGTGCCGAATCTTCGACATTTTCGGGTAACGTCAATATTCTGGCATCGAGAGGGGCAAGCTTCGAAAGCGCCTGTTCAATCGCGAACAGATCGGCGCTAAAGCTCCTTAAAATTTCGGCGCCGGTTCGCTCGCCAGCCCACGAGGCGAGCTTGGCCTCAAGGAAGGGCTCAATTCGACCGGAATTAAGCAGCGCGTAACTACGCCACTCCGTGGCCATGCCTCTCACGGCAATCGAAAGGCTTTCGAGATAGGCCACGGTATTCGTGTTCAGCTTCGCGACGTCCGCCGAAAATTTTTCGGATTGAGAACGCCACACGGTCCAACCGCCCGATTGCCGCGCCAAGGGATTGGATTGCGCCGGACTCGCATTTTGAGAGAAAGACGCACTCACGAGACTCCCACCGAGCGAGCAGAGACTCAACAATGTAGCCCAGCCGAATCGATGTTGTTTTCGTGAGTGCATAAGCAAGTATTACTTTGTTGAAGGAGACGGAGTGGGAGTGGGCTTCGCCGCCGGAATCTCAATCCTTCCATTACTGAGAGCGTACTGTATGCAGCGGAAGCGCCAGTCGCTTCCCGTAAATGCGGCACAAATTTGTCGCTGCGTTGCTTCGGCTTTGCCGTCGAAATTGGTTTTTAACCAGTTCGAACCCAAATCAAATCGCGTACCGAGAGCTTCGAGAAAGCTCGCTGAAGACACACCGTACCCGCCACGATCTACAGCGTCGGTAAAAGCGCGCGGCAGCACCAAACTCGAATCGGTACCGACCCAAAGTCTCCGTCCTCCCGCAACTTGAATCGTCGTTGAGTTCTCAGCAATCGGAATCGTAAGCGCGGATGCTGCCTGAAGCCCGGCCGGGTTTGGAGCCTTGACTATCCCTTCGGTAATCCAAAAAACGAGACACATCCCAGCAGGTACTGCGCCCGTGCCAATGCGTCCGAAATAAATTGGGGTCGAAGCTGTCGCCTGCCTCGAATAATTTATTACCGTAAGTGGGTAGCGCGCGTTGGGATCATAATTCGAAACAATCTGTCGATTGTCCGGAGAAGTATGCCAATTGCCTCCCAACCAATCCTGCGGGACCACCGCGGAGAAGACATCGGCGCCGATCGCAACTTGCGAATTCGCCTGGCCACCACTCGCACTCGGAACAATCGCAAGATTTTTGGCTCGAAAGCCTGTAGTCTGCTGATGCTCCTGACAGTATGCGTCGCCATAGAGGGGCCAACCGTTGCACGATCGTATCGTTCCCTGCGCGTTCCCGTACAGCACGTTACAATTAAATCCGAAGCCCGGAAGAAAACGCCTTGTGGTTTCCGGGAAGGCTACAGGAATATTGAATTCGACTGGGTCGGGCCGATCTGAGGGAAGTGAACAGTCAATATCACCGATAAAGCACGCGTTGACGCTTTCTGATGTTTGACGATGGTATTCCGAGCGCGGCGCTCCACCGTTTCCGATGGCTGCCGGCTGAGCTCCGACCTCTGCGTCGCTTGATTTAAGGCTATCGCGATTGCTGCCAACATAAGAGTCATAAACCGACTCACCATCATTATTGAAACTTCGGCGTTGTAACATGCTCCAGCCATATACCCCCCCGAATTTGAGAGTGCCGACATCCGCAACATAGCCCTGCGAGAGATTTCTCGTGATCTGGGTGCTGTCATACCAAAACTCCGGATCAATCGCGTGCACCATATAACCGCTGTACTCTTCAACACTAAAGCTGTAATGCGGACTCGTTACGGTAAACGGCGCACTAAATTGCTGCGCATCTGCATATGGCAGCTGAAGGATGCCAAGCATCAACATCCCCCAAAAGGCACCGCCTACTCCTAATCGTAAACTTCGCACTACTTCTGTTCGCATATCTCTCCCACTTTGTTAGTTATTGCAGACCTCGCAAAAAAAGAACCCTGTCTCTGCAAAGCAGACGAGGCATGGTTAGCGAAAAATATTTGGCTATGCAACGCGATAGGTCAAAAGGAGCTTCTTTGGGGAGCATGCAATTCTAACTTGAGGATTCGGTCCGATTTAGAGAAAAAGTTCCTCTGTCTTTCAATTTCTCAAGGCGTGCCTGTGAAAAGCGCAAGTATCGCGCCGCGCGGGCAAGTGCTTCGCGCTTCATTCCTTAGGTGCTTGGAGAACTTTAGGCTGCAACCCTTTTCATTCAAAATTTCCTTTGTTGAGCTCTTTTCTAGTACGGCTTGGGTATCGCTGTTGCAACTCGGTAAGGGTAAATTGCGGCCCCAGCACGCCAAAGCCGACCGTGAAGCACCTTCGGCATTCAGAGTAAACCTACCCTGCCCTCGACAAGCCCATTTCGAGATGCTTCGACCGATTTCACCAACGGTTGCCGATTGAATCTCAAGATTGAGGGGACAACTTGCGGACAGGAAAGACGGAGCGCTTGATAGCCTATGCCGGCGATACCATTGAAGAGTCCGGGTATCGGGAGCGTACGATCCGAATGTGGGACTACTCGGGGAGGGAGTCCGCGTGAGTCGCGCTCAATAATCGATCCCAAGTCTTGCTGGGCGTCATCGATGAGCTCTTGAGCTCCAAGCGCTTCGCCCGCACTTAGGAGAAATTCGGTTCGGCCCGCAGCGCCGCAGCAGAGCGTGTCTGAAGGCGATGTTCGACGACGAAGCGTTGATGCAATAGCATGTTCAAGCGCAGGTCGCGCAATAAAGGCGAGCTCGCTTGATTCGCAGAGCTCAAGGTAGGCTAATCCAATCCCGGGCGCGCCATGGCACCAGGCGAATGAGTCATAGGAGGGAAGTTCGTTGCGGAGGTCCGGCCAATTCTTCTCGGTTTCGCTATAGAGTGATTGCTCATACATAATTGCCTCGGTCGCGGCGGCTCGTAGTGCGAGATTCCCTGTCACTCGATAAGCGCGATAGAGCGCAAGGGCTATTCCAGCCGCGCCGTGTGAGAAGCCGGCCAATCTTTTGCCGTAGAGAGTCTTCCAGGTGCGAGATCCAAGCGGCCCATCATCTCGGAGCTCGAGAAGTCTTGTGGCAAGTGACTCAATAAGACCGGTGGCCGATGTCCCACAAATCGACGTAACCACGCTAAGCACTCCGGCGATCCCTTGAAGAAAGTCGACGGATCGCTCCCTTGAGATTCGTGAAGGTTCAATGCCCTGGAGAATTGTCCTGGCCTGATCCTCCAGCGATCTATCTCTAAGGAGATCAGAGCAGATTGCAAGTGCCAGCGCGACTCCGGAGATCCCCTGTGATACTCCAAGAGGGCGCGTATCCCAAGGATGTACATCACTTTGAACGAAGTCTCCAAGTGTCGGTGCAAGTGCCCCGAGCGCAATCGATCGATAACGAGATTTTCCGGTCACCGCGTGAAGTGCTGCAAAAAAAAGCGCAATACCGCAATTGCCCTGATAAAGTGATTCACCAACTGCACGCAAATCATAGGTGCGTTCATCTCGTCCTTGGCTAAAACCGATCCATGATCTCGATCCATCCGTCCCCACTATGCAATCGCGCGCAAGTTTTTCCCCGATCCGCTCGGCGAATTCGCCAGCGCGAATAAGATCCCACCCAGGAGCTTTTTCGCTGAGGAAACGTTTTCTGGAGTGAAGCGCGACCCGTCTTGAGAACTCGCATGAAATGTTCCGCGACGTAAGCGTGGATTCAATTATCGTCAGTTGAATTTGCAGATCGTTGGTCGAGTAGAGCCGAAAGTGGTCAAGCACAGCACGGTAGGGCGAGGCGCCGAGTGGATGTGCGAGAGAGCCATCGGAAGTACAGCGGACATTGAAATTCGTACTGGTACCGTCGCACGGCACGGTAAATAGTGGAATATCAAGCTGCTCGAGCGCCTCACGCTCGGCATCGAGGAGCGGGGCAAGTCTGCGATAGCTGTTTTCTCCGAAATACCACTGAGCAAGCCTCTCCAATGCGAGGCTTCGATCAATTCCCGATCGAAGACAATCAAGCTCGATACTACGTTCGATAAACCAGCCGTAGCATGAGGTCGGGCGTAATATATAACGTGAACGCGCCGTTCGAAACCGCGAGAGTACCGAGCGCAGAGATGGACTATCGCACTCTTGACGGAATAGATTGTATTGCTCGGAGAAACCGGTAATGATTGCTTTAATGCTCTGATCGTCATAGACGGAAATGGCTCGGCTGGGCTCGTTTTGTTTTCGTGTCACAAGGGCTTCGCCCTGCTCAAGTCCCATAAGATCAGAATTTATCGAACGCCATCGAGGTTGAGGAAATGGGGCGCGCTGCTCGCCAATACCCCCAAGCGCGCTCATGTCGTAAGCGCGACCGCTTTCGCCAGGGTCCTGCCAAACCGGGAGCATCCCGACCCGCAATACCGAGTCGGAGAGCACGCGCTGGGCGGTGATAATTGCGTTCGATCCTGAGGGCAAAGCAAATTCACGTGCGGGCTCGTGGAGTAGGCTCTCAATGTCGATAAGCACCGGGTATTCACCGTGCGCGATCAGATTCTCGAAATGACAATCGGTCCCGCGCAGCAGATGCCAAACCGCGAGGAGCCTTCCAAGTCGTCGATAGAATGAAAGCCTGCGCGCGGGGGAGCGACACTGTCGATAAGGTATTTTCTCGCACCAACCATATTCGCCACGATCAATGGTGCTAACCGCTCTGAGGTCATGAACGGAGAGTCGATTATTGCACCATTCGAGCAGGGAATTATAGGCAAGGTCGATGCGAAGGGATCTCGGTTTGTACATGAGCGATCGGCCGTTTTGAAATTCGAGTTCGAGCACACTCTTACCGCCGCGATGCGAGTCACCGAGGTCACCTCTTACCGAGATGAGTTGTGGAAGCACGCCTCCTCTAAAGAACTTCTTTTCAATTAGTGAGCGATCTTCAGCAAGACGCTGGGCGCATAGACTGATCTGCTCTTGCCATTGCACTATCGTAAGCGTCAGCAGGCGTGTCCAAACTGGAAAGGCAGCAAACAGCTCGCACCAGCACGCGTAGTTGAATGAATCGATAAAGGCTCGGTAGTGTTGTCGCGGGTCACCGCCAAGGCTCGCGTTAATAAGTCGATCGAGTAACCATACCCCTCGCGATGCGCAAAAGCGCTCGAATTCAGCTTGGAAGAGGGCAAGCGAAAGTGCCGATACTTTTTCGGCAAGTATGCCGATCAAGGAATCAAAAACCGATGTTCGATGGGCGCGAACTCCATCGAAGCATGTACGGAGATCCACGGTCGCGGTGTTAATCAGCCGTGCTACGAGCGGGCCAAAGGGAAGATCCTTGGGCGGGTACCACCGACGACGCCGACTATTCGGAGTTCGGCGTCGCAGTGGAGTAAGAAGAAGGCGATCAAAATCAGCGCACCAAGATGGCAGTTCGGCTGTTTTTCGAAGTCTTACTTCTCCGAAGAGTTTCCTGAGAGAAGCGTGCCGACTTCGAAATGCTCTTCTCCTCTCGGAGAGAAGCTTCCCGTCACTATCATCGAGCGCATCTTTCCAGCGTTTGATCCGGGCGGCCAGAAGCGTGTCACTAGAAGCGGAATGGACCGGCTCAAAATCGCCGTCTAGACGATCCTTGAGATTACTCGCGGAGGCGGCAAGATATTCGAGCAATTCGTTCTTGCGAGTGCATCTCACGCCGTCCTCGGGAGCATTGTCGCTACTTGCATCGGGATGACCATGTAAAACATTTTGCGGCGGTAAAGCATTGGCCGGTGAAACACTTCGCGTTGGTGAAGCACTCACAGGTAAAGCAGGAATTAAATATGGTCAGATCGCGAAGTGGTTTTAAGTTAGGAGCCGGCTCTCTAGTCGGAGGTAGCATAGTGGGTGGGAGAACCACGATCACCTTCGTCGGAGACTCCTCCAGGACTTCGATTGCCAGGGAGCGCAGCTCTCTTGCCTTGGCTGAAGTGATGAAACCTAGCTCCCGAAGCAGTACTCGATGCGGCGCGTTGAGGAACTCCCGCTTTAGCTTAGGTAAGTTTGCAATTCTCTGAAGGAGAGATTCAATTGGGGAGGAACTTTTTCTTACACTTTCGCGATTCGGAATTGGGATTACCAGATGGATTTTAGTTCTGCTGTCTTCTCTAACCACAATTGAGACGTCGGGCGCGAGCGGACGATCCGTGGCGACTATACTAGTGCGAACGGCAACCGAAGTATTTGCGAGAAGGTCACGACGAAAAGTGGAGTCGCGAAGTGCCAATGCTATTATATCGGCGCGAAGCTTCTCACGGGTTTCGGCTGTTAGATGTTCGAACGTAACGGCGCGGGCATCCTGTGATACCAGGGAACGGGTTCGCGTGCTGAATGTTTCAAGTGTGGGAGCCATAAATCCTCGGGAAAAATTTCGTTAAGGTGGCAGAACGTAGCACCGATTCATCACGATCCCTTCCTCCGAAAATTCAGAAATCGGATTCGCTTCAGCGATCAAAGCAAATTTCTGAAAAGTGTTTCGGTACTGGAGATTTGTAGTTGAAGCTTATTTTTTTTCGTAGGCTTGCGAGGACGTTAGCTTCGCCATGCCGCATCTCGAAGCACATTCGTTTTTGACTTGCATGCTATTATTTCGCGATCATCTAACGGAATCCTATCACATCAGCAAGCACCACTCTTCTTTGGCTTGTTTTCTTGGTGCTGCTGTTTGAACTTGTGATTACTTCGCTGCGTCCGAAAAAGCTGCGGCTAAGAAAGGGAAAGTGTATCTCGGATGCAGGTAAACTCTATAGAATTCAAGGCAAAATTGCCAAAATAGTCTCAAGGTACTAAATTTTACTCGCCCTTCATTAGTACGGTCTCGGCGACAGCTTCACCATTACGCCACACTCCAGTGACGTGAACCTGGTCGCCAACTGCGAAATCCGAAAGCATAAGATTCTGATGCGCTTCTTCTGAACGAAATCGAGTTGACGCAGAAAGCGTGAAAGTTATTGCGCGCACGGTCATCGAGTTTGAGCTCATCGCAGTTATTGTGCCTTCGGCCTCGGCATCCTCGCCCTCTTGAGGACTCTCACCCTCAGGTTCCTCCTCGGGAGTCGGGCTTACTGTGGGCGTTGAAGTCGCAGAGCCGCCCGGGTTCTGAGACGTAGGCTGTGGCTCCGGTGTCTCGCTTGCAGTTGGCTGCGGCGATTCCGAAGCCGTAGGCATCGGGGAAATGCTCGGTGACGGCGATGGCGTCGCCGTGAGGCGTGGCGTGGGAGAAGCTCCCCCGCCCTGCGGCTCGCGTTTCTCACCGTCAACTACTAGCTCCTCGACCTCAGCATTCCTTGCGGACGAGTTCACCTTGATGATGACATACACGCTCTGATACGAACTGGGCAGTCCCGCGACATTGGCTGAGGTAGTGAGCTCACCACTTACAATTTGGAAAGTAAGGTCGGAGTGCTGCTCTTCTGACTCTATGGTGAATGCACCGGAAGTATCAGTGGTCGCCGAATCTCCACTCTCGGCGAGAAACACAGTCGCATTCGCAATAGGTTCGCCATCGTTCGTGAGCACCTTACCGTTAAGCTCTATCGCACCAGTGCCCTTCGAGCCTCCGCCGCACTGCACAAAGCAGAGGCAGCATACCACCGTGATCAAAAATTGAATTAGCCAAAATTTACTCTTCACCAGTTACTCTCCTCTGCTCAGCGCCCGCAGCCTTGGAAGGTACTCGCTCTTCCGTGATACTAAAACTTCCTAAGGCCACGCGCGCGGTTGACTCGTCAGGCTTTACCTTCTCGTTGCACTCTTGATCAAAATTCGCCAGATATTCACGTACCTTTTGATGAAACAAACTGCCTTCACGGAGCATCCATTCGCGAATTTCCGGGATAAAACGGCGCGGGATAGCATCAAACTCCGATTTAATATGGAGATTTAAGGACTGTTCGGATTGCATGAGGTTACCCTCTACCGCCCTGAAAAGGTCCTGTGTATCGTCCGCAAGGAGCTGTAGTCCCTCCTGTAAGTCCTTAGTCACGTAGACCTGCATTATCAGCATGACGCCTCGCGGAGTGCGTCGTGCCGCACCGGCGCGCTCAAGCTCAAAGAGCACACTGTAAGGATTCAGGTCCTTGGAGACACTCCTGACCATCCGGCTAAAGAGGCTCTCGGGCCCATCAAAAGGAAGAACTCGCGGCTTGCCTCGCGAGGTAGTAAATCGAGAATCCTGCTGCCAACAATTGATTAGCCTCGTTACAATATTCATGCGGCTATAGTCTCTGACTTCGCCATTTCGGTGAAACCGCGCCACTTCATTTCGGTGCAGACCGGTCATTAAACTTATTCTGTTAACCGAAACCTCGCGCTGCGCGTCCGCCAAACTCTGCGCGGCAATCTCCACGACACTTGCTTTTAACAGCTCTATCAGCTCCTGAATGCGCACGCCACGCGCAAGCGCAAATCGCAAAACGGGCTTGAGCAGTGCCTTAATACTAAAGTCCACTGCCCGATTCTCCCACTCGCACTATCCCCACAATGAATCCCATAAGAGCTTCTTTAAAAAATACCCCGCCTTGCCTTATGTGGCGACGCGGCGGGCGAATCGAGGCTAGCTCGACTCATCGCGCTTTCGGAGCAAATTATGGATCTCTTGCTCAAGCTTCGCTATATCCCCTTCGGCAAAGCCTTCATGGATGTAGGCCACCTTGCCATCGCGTGAGATAAGCACGGATGTCGGCATTGCCTTAACTCCATACGCTTCAGGCGTTTGACCGGTTGGATCGTAGCCTACCAATAGTTTTGTTGGCTCACCTCGTTCAAGAAATCGCTCAGCAGCCTCGCGATTGTCGTCGAGATTAATCGCGATTACCTGAAACTGATCAGTTCCAAGCTTCTGCTGCAGTGAATTCATCCAAGGCAGAGAATGCTGACAGCTTGAACACCAGGAAGCCCAAAAATCAACAAAGACAACCCGGCCGCGGTAGCTCTCAAGTTTAACCGTGGTGCCTCTATTGCTCGCCAGACCAAACTCAGGCGGCTGCGTGCCAACCTCAATCGCAAGTGCCGACGATGCGTTTAATAATCCAAAGATACAAAACATAATCAAGAGCTTCATAGAATAACCTCCATTATAACCTTCCAGATCGACAGACCTGCTACGTGGGGTTCTTCAAATATGCAAGAAGATCCTTGAGCTGTGCTGCACTTGGTTTGGTGAAGGCCATCTCCGGAACCGACTTCTGTGCGGCAGTAAACTGCGTCTTGGTAAGCCCACCAAAGCGGCTGGCCTCGGCATGGCAGGATCTGCAGGTTTGTGTAAAAACCTTCTTGCCACGCTTTGCGCTGGGTTTCTTTTTTACCGCAAATACCGGGTCGAGCGTAAGGTCTTCGACCGTAGCGGATAATGATTGCGCAGTGGGTGCAATTTCAAACGCGCGGCTAATCACAGGAAGCCCCACACAACACAGCACAAGAGCGCCCTGAACAAGGTAACGTGTAGTACATTTCATTTTTTCCTCCTTCAAGTAGTCAATAAATAGTAATTAAAGCTGTTTATTCATTCTTGTGAGATGGGCCAAGAACTCGCTCGGAGACATCGCCCCGGTAATGCGCAGCTCCTTTTGTTCAGTGCCGTCAGCATTTAAAAACAGGACACTGGGCAAGCCGACAACTCCGTACTTTTCTTGCAACGCCTCGCTCTCCGCTGTTTCACTCGTGAGATCAATCCGCGCGGCGACAAGTCGGGTCGTCAGTGCGTCGGCGACGGCATGATCTTCAAATGTATGGGCAAGCTCTTTACATGAGGCACACCATTGCGCGTAAAGATCTACCATCAGTGGCTTATCGAGCCGCTTTGCCTGCTGCAGCGCCACATCGAGATTTTCATGCCATTCAACTCGGCGATTATCAGCGCTCGCCTCATGCACGTGATGACCAGCCTCGAAAAAGAACGCCTCAAATATCACAAGTCCAAACAGAGCGGCGGCAGTCGCACGAAGGGCCCCCTGGTGCGAGAACTCAAGACTCCGCAAGATGTAAAGGATCCCTAGGGCAACAAAGGAAATGAACAGCAATAGCGCCGGTTTCTGAATCACCAAGAAAGCAGCTGGAGCCACTACGGAGAGGTAGCGCGCAACCATGCCGAACAGCGCAACTGAAATTAAGAACTTAATGCTACCCAGCCATGCACCCGATTTGGGAAGCTTTCCTAATACGCCGGAGAACGTGCCCACCAAGATAAAAAGCATGCCCATGCCGAGCGCATAGGTGAAAAGCTGGAGCGAAGCCATAACTACACTGGGAGTCTGCGCTGCCTCTAAGAGCAGCACCACCAGCACTGGTCCGACGCAGGGCGCCGCAACTGCTCCACTCACAAGGCCTAACACATAGACACCGAAGAATCCGCTTCCACCTAACTTGCCCGCTTTACTTTGCAGTTTCGCGAAGGGAAGCTGTATAACTTCGAGCGAATGAAGCGCCAATATCGAAAGCAGGAGAGCAACGACGACAATGACCAATGGGTGCCCAAGCAATGACCCGAACAACATGCCAGTTTTTGCGCTAAGCATTCCAAGCGCCGTGTACGTGGTCGCCATTCCCGCGACATAGGTGCTTGAGAGCAAGAACGCACGTCCACGCGAGCTATCGGGAGTTACCCCGAAAAGGGAAACAGTAATGGGGATAAGTGGATAGACACATGGAGTAAGGCTCGAAACAACGCCCATCGCGAAGAGATATGCAAGTTTTCCCAGCTGCTCAAGATTTAAGAATAATTCCATAGCAATCCTTCAATTTTAGAGTGAACGAAGATAAATAAAGAGAACTCGATATTGCTCTTCGGAAAGCGTAATGCCTCTCATTTGCCGCTTTTCGCGAATCGCCTGGTCGAGTTTGGTCCGAGTAAGGTTTCGAAACTCCGTGCGATTAGTGTGGCAACGTAAGCACACCGCTTCGTACACCATCTTTCCCGCGGTTTTGTCATCAACCGGAGGAGGTGCTGGTGGGGTCGGAGTCGGCATTCCCGTGCCCGGGCAGTTCTGCGATCCGACATTCTTCGACTGGTTCACGTACGCGGTGAGGTCAGCAATCTGCTGGTTGTTTAAAGTGGTAATGAACATCGGCGCGCTCTGAATCGCTGTCTGCAGTACGGGGAATGTAAAATTAGTGCCGCGACCACCCGGATGACATCCCTGACAGGTAATTGCCCACTGCGAAATTCCACGAGTGATATTGCCGCCGACTCCGCTGGGAATTCCAAAGCTCGTGGTCGTGCCGTTTGCGTCGAATGGATTGGGAACACAGGTGCCAGGTGGCGTCGTGTTTGGGTTTGTGCTTGGATTCGCACTCGGACTTGCGCTTGGACTTTCGCTCGGATTCGGACAGCTTCCCGTAGTGCTCTGCTTGCTCTTGTTAACAAACGCCACTAAGTCCGCAATCTGCGCGGTGGTTAGTGTGGTAATGAACATCGGAGGTCCTGAGATGGCGGTATTAAGTTGCGTGTAGGTCTGATTGAGACCTTTTGTTGCGCCTGAATGACAACGTGCACAGGTTGCTTGGTACTGAATTTCGCCTCGGGGGATATTGCCTGCATTTCCCTGGGGAATTTCAAAGCTTGTAGTACTTCCTTCCACGTCGAACGGGGAGAAACCACAGTTTGCTCCGGAAGGATCATTGTCGTCCTCGTGCGTCGGCCCCTCGCCCGGCAAGTCGTCTTCGTCGGTAATGCCATTATTATTGACGTCTTCATCGCCATCAGCAATTCCGTCATCATCACTATCAGGATCTAGCGGATTCGTTTTATATATAAGTACTTCCGCGCCATCGGTGGTCCCATCATCATCGGTATCCCGCACTCGCACTTTCGTTCCCAGGCGAGTTTCGCGAATATTTTTTAATCCGTCCTTATCCGCATCACACCGAGAACGTTTCGCAACAAGGAAAGCGCCACGGCATCGACGCTTACTACGACGTATTCCAACGCGCGCTTGCGCGAATGCATCGGACGCCGAATATAGCGGCGCAACTTCGGGACAGAGCGCGATTAGCAAGACTACTAAAGCCAGAAGTGATCTGAGCTTCATTGTTCTCATCTGGCACCTCCTGAATAACGTAGATAGGCGACAATGTCGGCGAGCGAAGCATCGTGCATGTGAATATTCATTGGTGGCCCCGCAATAATCCGTTTAAGCTGAGAAAAGTTTTCGTGAGTTCCCACGAGCGATGCGTGGCAGCTCCCACACTGCTGAAAGTATTTTGACTTTCCGCGGTTTCTATTTCCCACGACCGCGCCTGGAATACCGAAAGATGTCGTGTCGCCGTTTGCACTAAAAGCGCCACTTTGCGTGGGCGTCGGTCCAGCGCTCGGGCCAGGCGTTGCTGTGGGACCGGCGACTCCCGATTTCCAAGCGGCGATTACGTCTGAGTGATCATCGGAAAGCGTAAGCGCAACATCAAGTTGTGACCCATCAGTGGGGACATTGAGCACATTCGATTGCGCGCTGAAATCTTCACCGCGGACAATAAAGCTCATTTCTGTACCGAGGCTTGTCACTTCCAGAATGAAGTCGCCATTATCAGTAGTCGTGATTGCCTCGCCACTTTCCAGGATACTTATCTCGGCACGAGGTATCCCCTGGCCCTGCCGTGACAGCAACGCTCCATGAATCTGTATTTTTTGCGTATCGGTTACCGATTCGTTGACAGCCTCGACTCCACAGCCAACCAGCTGAAATCCCAGTAGAAATGCCATTACAATGTGAAGAGAGAGTCGCATAGTCATCGAGTCTTGTTGTAAAAGTTTTACATCATTTACCTAGACAGCAAGTTATGTGCCAAAGCATGGCTTTGGTACGTATTCTCCTAGGAACTAATTTCGTAGCCGGAGTTTCAGGTGGCGGAATCGGGTTTAAAGGCCACCTTACAGCGCGGACAGCAGTTCGGAATTAATGGGTGTCGCGAAGTTAACATGTAGTGAAACTTACAGCGCGGGCAGCGAAAAGCAAAAAATAAGAATAATGGGATCGACAACATTACCGTAAGATAGAGCAGGCCAAAGATACTATCGGAGAAATGTTTCTCAACATTTTCAAGGAATAATATATAGATTGCCGCCACGGCCAAGATTGGCGCAAGCACCATGCTTCGCACAATACTCCGTCGCAGCCCGCGCATCTCCGAAGGGGTCAGTGCCGTCACACTTTCCGCGCGCCACCGAGCACATTGTTTTTGACGTAAACCAAGCAGACTTGCGGCGATAACAGCTCCCCATCCGATAAAAACAATACCAAAAATCGGAAATGGCAATTGCCGCTTATGCGGAGTCTGTCGAAAGCTCTGCTCGACCGAGAAAAGCACTTCAGGGCCCATCGCGGAAACACCGCCAACCCAATACCCGGCAGCCACCACACCTAAGGCAAAAGGTGCTACCGCGGCAACTCCCGCCGCCGCTCCGAACGCGGCAGCACAAACTCCCAGACTAATCAGTCCGAGGCTTAACACCCCCACCGAAAAGACCCCCACCGATAGTAAGCCAATGCTTACAATTCCCTGCGCTTGCACACCGATGGCAAGTACGCCACGAGCTCGAAAGCCTATTGCGATAACTCCACGCATGACGGGAGTTTCGTCGCCAAGTCCCGCAGGCTGACCAACTCCTATGTCATAGAGTGGAAGACCGCGCCACGAAACAGCACTTGTAATTCGACCAATGCTCATTGCATCCCTCTATCAAGCGCTTCCATGCGACGAATTTCAGCTTGGTCAAATCGCCGCATCGTTGGACGATAGTTTGCAAGTGAAATTGCGCAGAGAATTATCCCGAATAGCGTGTACTGCGCAAATGAGGCAAAAGCCTGACCTGAAAGTGAACCGTATGCCGAAAAAAGCAGCGCGCCTATTCCGGCAAGCAGCGATCCGACCAAAAAAGCTCTCACGATAGCCCGGCCACGGCAGAAAAAGGCGAGCAATCCACAAATCACTCCAACTACAACGTAGGCCACGGTAAACAACATCGCAAAACGTGGATACAATTCACTTTTGGCGCTCTCTTCGGATGCGGTCAGTGCACTCTGGTACTCTGTCTCGTTTGAAAAATTACGAAAAGTGATATTTCGTAGTTGAACACCTCCGCCGCGAGGCAGCACTACATTGAAATCCAGCCGGGTCGGAGCGGCGGTGGCTCCACGCGAATCAAAGGGAAGCACAAAACGATGCCAATCTGACGAGCCATGCAGCATGCGCATTGGACCGCTGTTGGCCAGCGTGCGAGAGAAATACCAGCTTCCATCTGGAAAAGTGGTGATTAATTCGAGATATCCCGGTTCGGCAATATCAAAATATGCTATCTCGCCCTCAAGCGCATAAAGCTTTTGTGTAACATCACCCTCGCCAAGTGAAAGAATCTGAATTCCCTTCGTCTGCGCGGCTTGTGGCAATGTTATTGACAATAGTCCGTCTGCTCGTAACTCGCCTCCGTGAAGCTTACCCGAAGATTTCAGCGCGGAGAAATTGATACTTATACTCTCCCGATTTGCGCTTCTCTCGGCGTCGACTCGAGATGTCGCGCTAATCAAGCCGATGACGGCGATTATAATTCGCAGCAAGGTGCTCCGAAGCCTACTACTCATACTGCCTCCTTCGTCTCCGTCTTCTTCTGCTGATAAGCCTTTAGCAACTGTTCAAAAGTGTGCCGATCCAGTTTTTGATCGGCATAGTGCATTCTAAGAACTTTCTCAAACTCATCCTGTGCGACGCCCTCTTCGAGAACACGTAATTTTCCAATGAGCCGATCCAGACGTAAACGGATGGTTGGGTAGGTTACCCCGTATACTTCTGCGAGCT
>CAZEAC010000025.1:0-63565 GCA_964510065.1 uncultured Bdellovibrionales bacterium
CTTCTATCACACGGGAGCGAACCAATATATTGCTCGCGGCTATGTGAATAGTGAAGAAGTCGATCCTTCTGGATCTTCAACCGGGTATCCGCGAGTGATTGGATCGGTAACGATGACCTTCAATGGTGATGGTAGCCGTTCGAATACTCCCGCCTCCGGTATTGACTTTACTTCGGCAATAACTTGGAACAACGGATCCACCGCAAGCTCGATCGACAATTTGTTTTCGCCCTTTACGCAGTTTTCGGCGAGTTCGAACGTATTATCGATTACTCAAGATGGACAGGGTATCGGTACTGTGACGAGCATTAGCATAGAAAAAGACGGCCAGATTTTTGCGCTTCTCAGCAATGGTCAGAGCGCGATTGTTGGAACCGTCGGTTTGGTGAATTTCTCCAACCCTGAAGGCTTGGTCCGTATCGGCAGCCAGCTCTTACAGCAGTCGGCGGCTTCCGGTGAACCGGTCGTCGGACGACCGCAGACTGGAACGTTCGGTGATCTACAGTCGGGTTCAATAGAGCTCTCGACAGTTGATATCGCCAATGAGTTCGTGAAGCTTATCGTGCTTCAGAGAGGCTTCCAGGCGAGTTCGCGTATTATCACCACAATCAACCAGCTCTTGAACGAGATTATTCAGTTAGCGTAAGCCTGTCATGACGCTTTGGGCAAAGCGCGTAGTGACCGTAATAGGTTAGGCGCATTTCGCTTTTCGACTGCGCTCTGAAGGATTCGGCTGGTTGTTACGATGTCGAGATCGGTGGCGGCCGCGGCATCACCTAAGAAGTGAGACACAAGCGTTGCCGCTTCCGGGCTTTCTGCGGCGATCTTTTTATGGACCAGGGCAAATCCCATTGAATTGGCGCTTCGTTCGCGGAGCAGAGCAAGGATGTTGTCGGGAAGATTGTGCGGGTTGGCTGAATGAGGGCTCCCGTGAGTCAGCACTTCCTTTAGTTTCCCCAGCCTTGAATAGGTAAAGATAATATATTCGCAGTTGTAAGTGTTTGAGTTATTAAAGGGCAACGTCATGTAAACAAGAATGCAGGTATCCTCCGCCGGTCGGCTAAGCCACTCGGCAAGGCCTTCCTCTCGAGCTTTTTTCGGGGCGAGATTTGTGAGATCTTTAAATGGCGGGCCTTCTCCTGCGAAGAAGCTCCGTACAAGTTGCATGTGCGTGTCCGTTGTTTCGACGATTTTCGAATCAAAGCGCTCGTCATCGAAGGAAATTTCAGCTTGAAAGTCGCCAACCTCGATAATACGTGCGCGACGTGGAGCGAATGAAAATTCGCAATATGCGAACTCACCACCGGGCACAAAGGGATCGATCAACGGGTGCGGCCGCGATGCGCATAGCACCTTAGTGCAGCCGTTCTCCATTGGAACGCTGTAGCTCGATAAATGTGGTCTCGAAAATTGAGGTGGAAGGGTAGCGCCTTGAAATCGACGAGGGTTCGGCTCGGGGGAAGGACTGGGGGTTTGAAACGTCGGATCCACAGGCAAAAGAATAGCGCATGCTTCGTTGCTAAGGAAATAGCTTCCACGAAGCCTTTTCGCGGATTAGGATAGGGTATGCCGTTTTCGGACAGAGAGCTTCTTGAAGGGGTGTGTGCACGGGATCCACGAATGTTGGCTCGCGCAATTACCCTCGTGGAAAATCGCACACGCCGTGGCGAGAGACTTCGTAGCGCATTTTTTAAACGCGGCGGCTGCGCTCACGTCGTCGGTGTGACTGGCGCTCCCGGCGCCGGCAAATCCACCATGGTCGATCAATTGGCCATGCGTTTAAGTAAGGGCGGAAAACGGGTGGGGATTGTCGCTGTCGACCCGTCTAGTCCTTTTACTGGTGGCGCGGTGCTAGGGGACAGAATTCGTATGTCTCACGCTGAACTGCGTGAGAATGTTTTTATTCGAAGTTTGGCCTCACGTGGTGCGCTGGGAGGACTCTCTAAGGCGACCTCCGATGTCGTACAGGTCCTAGACGCAGCTGGATTTGATATAATTTTTGTGGAGACAGTCGGTGTCGGCCAAGCTGAAGTAGACGTCGTGCGGCTGGCGCATACCTGCATAGTAGTAGTCGTACCGGGTATGGGAGATATTGTGCAGGCCTTTAAAGCCGGCATATTAGAGATTGCCGATATATACGTGGTAAATAAGGCCGACCGCGATGGTGCTGATCATCTCGATCGTGATATCAGAACGCTACTCACCTTGGGGGAATATGGCGAAGACGACTGGCGCCCTCGCGTCGTTCGTACTGTAGCAACTCGAGGCGACGGCTTTGATGAGCTCCTTTTGGAATTTGAGGGACATCGTAACTGGTTGAGTAACTCGCCGCGGGCGAATCAACGACGTCACAAGATTATGCAAGATACTATAATCCAATTCGTTGGTGAGATCGCCTCGGAAAGGGCTCGAGCCGAGTCTCGTACTCTCGAACGAATCACAAGACGCTGTGTCGCGCGTACTCTTGAGCCTTTGGCGGCAGCAAAAAATTTACTCAGCAAAGTCGCTAGGAAATGAGCAGATGCTTCCGAGAATTCTGATGAAGAGACACACATATTTCATATGCGCGGTAATCGGACTATTACTTGAGATGACTTGTATCGCTTGTCATGCCGAATTCTTAAAGACTGGAGTCGGGGTTTTTCAGAGTACAAAGAGAAGAGCAAAAATTATCGTCAGTCAGGAGGAGCCGGGAATTTTTATCGTCTTCGGCGATGAGATAGATCTTCAAGTCTTTGATCCAACGGAGCTCAAGAAGGATCAAGCCGCCCATCTTTTCGTGCGTTTTGACCCTTCGATAAATCGCTATGTCGCGCTATTGGTTGGTTCAAAGGAATACCGCATAGTCGGAAATCTCTCGCTTCTCGTCGAAGGTGTAGCTTCTCACCTTTTACGCGTCACGATTGATAACGCCAATCCTTACCTTACCGTTGTTGTTGAAGGCACCGGGAATGAAGCGGAGATTCTTGGCTTTCTCGGCCTAAACGCTGTGGTGAACAATAATGGGCAAGAAGCTGTCGCGCTCCTTGAGGCAAATCAGCTGAGCGAACTTAAAGGTGTGGTTGACCCTTACAGACTTAAGGCCGGTGAGATTACGGTGAAAGATCGCCCGGTAGCAGGCCTTGCGCTCGGTATCACTCAAGAAGTTCGTAACCCGTGTCTCGAAAAGGGAGCGATGGTACTTCTAAAATCTGAGATTGCCGTGATCCTTGATCCCAAACTGGATCGCGCAGATAGCAAGCGGCGACTCGGTGAGGCAATTCAGCGCTCAAGGAGCAATCCCCCTTTACGCGGATTGCTCAAATTGCGAATTGGAGCTGACTCAATAATTGCGCTTGATCCATTGAAGGCGACAATACTGCTCATTCATGAAACCAGACTTTCGGGGCCTGGTAGGAAGATATGCAGTATCGAAGAAATCACGCTTGGTTCTGGGAAGGCGCGCTAACCGCCATCCGATTTGAAACTTTTATTGTGCGCTGGCCGCGCGAATCGACTCGAGAAATCGCTGGCGCATCATTTCACGGCGCTCTTCCCATGACATCGTCTCTTGGTTTTGTTGGTCAGCTGGCTGTGCCGCGGGGAAAGGTGGCGGGTAGTTAGGCTCAGAAGACGTTGGCGTGGACTCTCCACCTTTTGCTGATTCAGAGTTGCTGGCGTTCTCAAGGAGCTTAAGCAGTTCCCCCGCCTTCTGTGCTCGATTTTCTACCGCAACGACCTGTGTCTCGGTAACTTCCTGAGCATTAGGCAGCGTGGGATTAATGCCCTTAAAGACTTTGACTAACGATTCCTTAATGGCCGACGGATACTGATCGAGCAGCCTGTCTGAAGTGGTAGTAGCTGCATGGACTGGTTCAACCGGCGAAGGCGGATTCTTTACTTCGGCCACCTGTGTGGGCTGCAGCGAATCAGCTGATGTTGGATCGGGCGGGAGCACCGATACTGTTTCCGGCGTCGGCTGGGGAGCCTGCGGATTCTTCGAATTGAGGTTGCCCATTGCGACCTCAGTAGGAGCAGATCTTTCACGTTGTGTGTTCTCTGCGCGTTTTGCGAGCACGATAACCGCAAGCGTAGTTGTTGCCAGTGTTATGGCAGCAATCAGTGGCGGCACCTTTATCGGATGCTGAAGTCGAGAAAACAAGGTCCGCGGGGACTTTATAACGCTCAGCAAGAGAAGCGGGAAAGCAATCTGCCCGAAAGATTGAGTAGTGTCGGAATGAGGTAGTGCAGCTTGCGCGTGGACCGCAATGGGTCGAGGAGCTGGCGCTGTGGGGCGCGAAGGGGCCTTCGGGGGCGCGAGGGCAATTGGAGCGCCGAATGAGGCTTCGCTTCGACGGGTTTCGCTGCTTCGAACTTCGGCACGGACCTGATCGATAATATCTTTTATCTCGGAGGGTGCGTGGCTACTGAATCCGATAGTTCGGTGCGCGTCGACGGAGATTTCGACACGATGAATTGCTTCGTGAGCAATCCATGCTGATGGGCGGGCTCCGAGCGCGGGTACAATCACGATTGCTGATTCACGCGCGGCATATGCAGCGATAAGTTCGGCGAAGCGCTCTCGAGCGTGCATTGAAAGCTGTTCAAAGGGATCGTTTAAAACCAACACTTGCCCTTTAGAATGAACCGCACCCAGCAGGCGAACCATGCGCGCTTCTGCCGGTGGAAGTTGGCTGAGTCTGGTCTCGACATAACGTTCAAGGTCGTATCCTTGAAGAAGTGCTTCGACACCGGCATCCGGAGCTCCGCAAGAAATCATAAATTCTCGGACTGTCGCAGTGTGCGCCGAGAAATTTTCGGCGTAGCCAATGAGAAGATGCTGGTGAGGCTCATACGGCTCCCGGTCGATCTCGATTACGAAACGCTCCACTCCCTGAATTCCTGCGAGCGCGCGTTGGAATGGTTTCAGATCTGCGGGGTTAGAAGTTCTAAAAACGGACACTACCCCGGCTGGACAGGTGACGACACGGAGTAGTTCTCCGCTCTGTGAGAGCTGACGAATGGTTAGTGCACGAGGCATTTTCTTATCTTCCCGCATAGTCAATTGTCGGGTGTTTATTAGGTGGTTATGAGGTGTTTCTTTATTGTTGATGCCCACAAGGGAGTAAACATTCAATGTAGCCTTCAGCTTTTGCCCGCGCTCTTCGTTATATGCAATTTGGCCTCCCTGCGGCCTGATGTAGGTAATGTCTCAGTAATATCGAAGAGTTGTCGCCTTATGATGAGTCTTGGCTTTCTCGAACCAGATTTCACTCAAGCACCGGAAATAGCGCGACGATAGTTCTCAATGGAAGGTAGCTGCATGGAATGCAACTGCCGAAGGTAATGGGTGGTGTACTGACTCAAGGAGCCTTATGTACGGCAAAAATGGACATTCTGCGTATCAAAGCGTTCAGGTAACGACGACTGATCGTGGTCGCCTGCTGCTTATGATGTATGAAGGAGCGATCAAATTCCTTCGTCAATCGAAAGCAGGGCTTGAAGCAAATGATATTCCAAAATTTTGCCGCTTCCTTAGCAAGGCGCAGGCTATTATTGCTGAGTTGATGAATACTCTTGATTTTGAAAAAGGCGGCCAAATCGCGCGTGATCTTGATAGACTTTACGACTTCATGTTGTTTTATCTAACCGAGGCAAATCTATATCGTGATTCCAAGCGGATTACCAAAGTGATCGGTCTCATCGACACGATCTATTCGGCCTACAAAGAGATTATTGAAGGCCAAAAGAACGCAGCCACGCCGGTTGAGCAGAGCTCCGAGGTCGGCGAGGTGGTGCGTCGAGTGCAGATTTCGCTTTAATACTGAAGCTAATTCCAAGATTTGGTAACTGCTCATTAGGTCTGGGTAGCTTTTTCCGCTACTCTGTGTCTCGGTGGTTTTTAGAGTAATCAAACCACAGAGACACAGAGATCGCAGAGTTAGGAGAATAATACCCGGGGTTATTGAGTAATTCCGTGAGCGCTATCTAATATACTGGAATTACGATCTATTTTGCCCCGCGAGGAGTTGTTCTCCCAGCTTCTTTTCGTCTGTATGCAATTATGTTAAACTTGGCTGTCAATTTGGTTGGGTAGAGGTGATTTTGAGGTACATGTTTGCCGGTTTCCAGGTAGTTTGTCGCTGAAATGACTGACCACCCGGAAGTCGCTTTCCGTTAATGTTTGATCTGTGTTTTTGAAGAATCGTAGTATTTCTTGCGATCTTCGAAGTGCAACGAAGCAATTTTTACTCTTGGTCTGGCAGTCTTCTCCACAGACTGCGATTGGCGCGAGGTTGCGGTTGAGTCCAAACGAAAATGGTTCATCGAGTCCCGGTGTGGTTCCTTTGATTCCCACGCCGTTTCCTTGATGGTCCCAGAAGCGTTTGTTGACTTCCCACTTCTCCAGACCCGGGTTGGTGTGAGCCCATCCCGTAATTTCGCACGGTGCCCGAGGCGAATCGCTCACAAGGGCTTGGTCGTTTGGCTTTGCCTTTATTCTAAGAACTGAAGGCACCGTGCGTTTTATTTGAGGCGGCAAATGTGGGAGGGGGGCCAATGGAACACTTCCTCCCCATAGGCACTCAAATGAGAAGTTGCTTCAGCGGGCACCTTTTAGGTTCTCCTAGAGGGCATTTAATGGGTTCTCCGGAAAGCGACTTCTCACCTTGCCTTTTTCTCGCCTGCCTTTTTCTCGCCTTGCCTGTTTCTCACCTGCCTGTCAATTAATTGACACTCCTAATTGGTAAGTACAACGTTTTCGGATCGCCCAGTATTCCGCCGATCAAAAGCGCTACTCTCTTCGCAACAACGACGTCTCTCCGCGCATCTTATATCTTTGTAATAGACCAGTGTCTTCTCAAACCCGTATGAGCGATTTCAAAAAGCTTGCGCAACAAATGCGGTCCGACTGGGACCGACGCATTCACCACGACTATCGCTTCTGGATGAGTGACGGCTACCGAAGCGACGAGGTAATGTGGTCATCAGGTGCACGCGATTTCGAGATTCTTACTCGCGGTATCGAACATACCAAAAATCTCAGCATGCTCGATTTTGGTTGCGGTGTCGGACGGCTGCTCCGTGGAGCTACTGACAAGTTCAAAAAGGTCTATGCGATCGATGTCTCCGCGAAAGCGATTGAGAAAGCCAAAGAATTTTTGGGTGCACGCGAAAATCTTGAATTAATTGTCGGTGATGGCCTCTCGCTGCAGCCGCTGGCGTCGAGCTCGATCGATCTCATCGTAAGTTTTGCCGCGCTTTGCAGCATCCCCGTGGATATCGTCGCCGGCTATTTTCAAGAGATGCACCGGGTACTAGTGCAAAACGGCACAATCCGTTTGCAGCTTTATTTAGGCTCGCCTCAGGCGGTGTCGCAAGCTGACACACTACATCTTCGTTGCTACGACCGCGGCTGTTTTACCGAAGCGATGCGGCTTGCGGGCTTCAAAGTCGAATCTATCAAAGAGCTGGTACTTCCAATTCAGGTTTCTTTTGAAGAGCTTGGCATTGAAGCGGTCATTGTCACCCTTACTCGTCTCGATCAGCCGGTAGCAGCGCGCGAAAAAATTTCGCGTGCGCTTCTTCCCTCGGGAGAGCCTGAATCAATCGCAGAGGGTGCCGAGGTTGATCTTGAATACTGGATGAGCATTAATTACGCCAAAGATCTGGCCGAGCAGGGACAGATGGAAAAGGCGAAGCAGGCGCTGGAATATGCCGCAACAGTATCAAAAACTACATCGCTCGATGTGCAAGATCTCCTTAACTCAATTTGCAAGCGTGTCGAAAGCGATGAGTCAAAAATAGCAGTTGCTGCTGGGCCAACGACGACGGTGGTCACGGAAGATCCTTTTATGAAGAATCTCGCCGTCATCGCAAAGCGCTTCCCTGACGTCGCCACGCTACTTAGTCAAGAACCTGAAGATAGCGCAAAGATTACCATCAATTCGACCGCCGAAGGGCCGGTCGTGCTTTGGGACGGTCAGCCGCTCGATCATCCCTCGAAGCCACAAAGCGGCGCAGATACTTGGGTTAAGCGCTCGGTGCAGGACGAACGCGTGAAGGCCGCGAGTGAGCTTACGATATTCGGATTTGGCGCAGGCTACGTGTTCGACTCCTGCCAGAGGATGTGCGCGAAAAAGATCTCGGTTATTGAACCGCGAGCCTCGGTGATGCGCGCGGCAATGCGTCTACGGGATCTGACTGCAGTTCTTAATGATATCTCATCACTAACCGTGGGATCGCAATCAATACCCGATATTACCGACGGCAACGAGCTGCTGGTGCGCCCGCAAACTCAGGCATTATCTCCAGAATACTGTGCCACTGTTCGCGCAAACTTCTATGGTGCGCGCGGACTGAGTACGTTGTCGCCCAGCATTGGCGTGTTAGGACCGCTGCAAGGTGGAACTTTGCCGATCACTGCCTATACTCTTCGCGCCCTTGCTGAGCTTAAGCAACGAATTAAGGAGTATGATGTGAGCGGCTACGCGCCGGGATTTCACCTCACCTCGAAGTATATCTTTGATCAATATCGAGTTAATTCGGTTCAAAGCACCTACATTGAAATGGTGTCGTATGTCATTCGAGAGGCAATCAACGAAAAGCCGATTGATATTCTGATCTGCATGGCGCAGGCGCCGATTACAGTGAGCTTCCTCACCGAGATGAAGAAGAAGGGCATCGTCACCGTGCTCTGGTTCATGGAAGACTATCTACGCTTTACTTACTGGCGCGAGTTTGCACGCTACTTCGATTTTGTATTCACAATTCAAAAAGGTCCGGCAATCGAAGCTATCAAAGCAGCTGGTGCCGGCGAAGTGCATTATCTACCCGCGGCGTGTGATCCACAGGTACATACGCCACTTGCTCTTAGTGAGGAAGATAAACGCCGCTGGGGCTCGCCGATATCTTTTGTCGGTGCGGGCTATCACAATCGGCAGCAGATGTTTGCCGCGTTAGCCGATCTGCCCTTCCATATATGGGGGACAGAATGGCCGACCTGTCGTCCGTTTGACCGAATGGTAAAAGAAGAGGGGCGCAGACTCACTCCGGGAGAGTACATCAAAATTTTTAACGCCACTGACATCAATCTCAATTTGCACTCGTCCTCGGAACGCGATGGTGTGGAGCCGAACGGCGACTTTGTAAATCCGCGCACATTCGAATTGGCCGCTGCAGGCGCGTTCCAACTTGTCGACGAGAGAACTCATCTCCCCGAACTTTTAACACCGGGCAAGGAGCTGATTACCTTTAATAGCATGCCTGACCTTAAAGCTAAGATTGAGTATTACTTGAAACATCCCGAAGAGCGTAAAGCTGTAGTGGAAGCGGGGCGCAAGCGTGTGCTTGCCGAACACACCTACGCGCATCGGCTGCGCCAGATGCTCTCAATCATTTACAATTCGAAATACGAAAGTATTAAAGCTCGTAGTGACGCAAGTCCTTGGTCGAAAATGTTAAGCCGTGCCAAAGGTGATCAGGAGCTTGAGCAGCGCTGTAAGACCGCATGGAAACGGGGTGAAGAAGCTACGCTCGACGGCTTGATTGCTGATATTGTGACCGGCTCCGGAAAGCTTACTGAAACTGAGCAGAAACTTCTTTTCCTCTATCACGTGCGAAAGCAGATTGTACGAATGCGGGTTGAGGAGTTGGGGGATAAGGCTCCGGGAAATGCACGACAACTCTAAAAAGCGATGATGAAACTGAAAAGACGCTACGCTGATAAGAAGAATATTCTGTTGGTGAATATCACCAGACTCGGCGACATGCTTCAAGCCACGCCGACCATTGCCGGCATGAAGATGGAGAATCCCGACTGCAAGATCACTGTTCTGGTAGAAAAGCAGTTCGAGGCGGTATGTAAATGCATTCCGAATATCGACGAAGTGCTGAGCATTGATCTAAATATGACGATGCGTTCGCTCGCGCGTGAAGGCGAAGGGATAATCGATGCCTACGAATATATCTCACAAACCGTGAAGGATCTGCGCGCGCGGAATTTTGATTATTGCTTGAATATGTCATCGTCGGCGTATACCGCGCTGCTGCTGAAGCTCGTCAACGTAAAGCGGCATGGTGGCTGGACTTCAGACGACGAGGGATACCGAGTGATTGAATCGGAGTGGGCCAAGCTTTTTGCGACCTCGGTTTTTCATGCGAACCGACAATTCAACTCACTCAATCTTGTCGATGTCTTTCGGTGTTCAGCCGATGTTGATCAACACCCGCATTCGCTTCTGATAAATGTGACTGAGGAAGATAGAGAGTCCGCAAAACAAATGATTGCCGATGTACACTTTTCGGCACAAGGTCCACTGATCGCACTACAGGCTGGAGCGAGTCAGGAAAAGCGGCAGTGGGCGACCGAGCACTTCATCGGGTTAGCACGGCTTCTGCGCCAGCGACTCGACGCGCGTCTTGTCCTTACCGGCGCGAAAAAGGAAATTCCTATTATTGATCCTATTATTCAGGGCTGTGGCGACCCTAATGTCGTATCACTCGCTGGTAAGACAAGCGTGTCGCAGCTCTCCGCGGTGCTCGAGCAAGCTAAAATTCTAATAACCGGCGACACCGGCCCTATGCATATGAGCGTCGCGGTGAAAACTCCTGTAGTGGCGATGTTCCTTGCCTCGGCGTATGGATATGAAACGGGTCCTTACGCCGAGGGCTGCTTAGTGATTCAGCCGATCATTAGTTGTGGTCCCTGCAATCCGAACAAGGCATGTGCTAGGCCCGATTGCCACGAACAAATAACACCGGAAATGGTCGCCAAGCTTGTCGAGCTCCGACTTGCTGCAGATGTTCGCGAGCTTCCGCCTGAAATAAAGGAAAACGGCCACGCGATAATCTACCGAAGCTTCTTTGATCAGTATGGCTTTCTCGATCTCGAGCCGCTTAATTATGTGGCTGCAGATCAGTACGCCAAATACCGCCGCGCCTATCGCAAGCTCTGGCTCGATGATCTTGGTGGTTATGATGGCGTCGCGCAACGCGCAAAAGCGCTTGCCGTTTATGACGCGGGTCTCGAAGGCCTGAATGAGGTGATTCAGAGCGCAGAGGAGGGTTGCAAGCTGATACACCGTCTCACCGAACTTATTAAGGATACAAGATCTCCGCCGAGAGTAATGAACGAGGTGTCGGCGCGACTCTCTGAGCTCGACCGCGAGATCGAGAAAAAGGGCTTTCACTATCCCGCATTGGGGCCAGTGACGAGGATGTTTGTGTTTGCCAAGGAGAATATTTCTGGATCGGAAGCGCTTGAATTAGCATCACAAATGGGAAGAGTATACGAAGATCTCAAACGAAGGAGTATGAAGTTGGGGGAGTATTATCAAGAGGTCAGGTAGGGTGCGCAAATGATTTCAGTAATGATAAACGGCGAAGATTCTAAGCTTAACACCGGAGCGGTGGTGCGAATGACCGACCTTATCGAGTTGATTAAGTCGACGATTGATCCCGATCATATGATTACTGCCATTTTGCTTAACGGCAAAGAGATGGACGACACCGATTGGACCTCGACTACGACTCAACATGGTACTTCAATTTTAGAGATTGCCACGGGCACCCCCGATGACTTCGTAAGCGATCGCATTCGAAAAGCGTACCAGGTTATTCAAGCCTGCTATTTCGAATTTCGTGACGCACGAAAAACGTTCCAAGACGGTAACATGCTTGAGGGCAATCAGAAGCTTGTGAAAGCTGTGACCACGCTGCGCACTTTTTGTGAGTGGTATTCGAGCATCATGAACCTTGTTCCGGAGTCAAAGAAGACACAATACTGTATCGATACTCAAATCTCAGAGATTAGTGAAATTTGCAAACGAATTTGCCAACAGCAGCTGTATCAGTCGTGGTGGGCGCTTGGCGAGACTATTGGTAAAGAGCTCGAGCCGAAGCTTGACGCGCTTGAGGACCACTTTAGAAAAATGGCCGCGAAAATATAGTTAGCTTGTGCCTAGGCTATGCTCGCGAGTCTTCTTTTGCGATCTGCTCACGCCAAACTGCCACACTAATCGCCAGTGAGCTTACTTTCGGATTCTTTGTCAGGTACACAATCTGGACCTTCTGGCCCCTTTCGTAAAGATTGTAGTCTTCAAGATTTTTTAAGCCGCAGCCACCCTCATGTACGGTCCCATTCGACGCGGTAAATCTCCAATCTAACCCTTCAATCAAACCCAATCCTCTGCCGTCACAGCTTGACACTATCTCCCCGGTAGTTTCAGCGCCCTCACGAGCCAGGCGGCGCATCTCATGATTTCGGAGAAACTGTCGTCCGGACAGAAAGGTTAATATTCCGGCAATGCTTGTTATGCTAAGGCCGAGGAACGTAAAGATTACTGCTCCTAGCTGTTTGCCTGGCGTCACCGTGTCGCTGCCACCAGAATTTGCGAGAAGCGCTTGCTGCGGAGAAATCGGAGCGGAAGATGTGCTTTGTGCAGAGTTGGCCTTGTGATGCTCAGAAAAGAAGCAGGCGGTCGAAAGAGCAATTACGCCCGTAGTTCGTGAAATTCTCTGTCGTGAGAGTGAGTTCTTAAGAGACTCAAACATTTTGCCATCCTTTCGAGATAGCCGCATGGTAACACTGCGTGTGAGCGTAGAGAAGCTTGTTTAACTTGAAAGTCGTTCAGGATAGAGAGAACTGCTTAACGAAAATATGGTGCTTTACTTCTGTGCTGATGCACTCGCCCAATCCGATACATTATGCTGCCTGCGCAGATACCGGCAACGCAGCCAGCTTGGTCTGAAGTGCGCCACGAATGAGCCGATCGACTCTCTTGCTATCCTGGGTTGCTCCGTTTTCAATACTCACCGAGTAAACCTTCGTGCGTCGCGCCGATCGTAACGTGAGCCTGATATCAGTGCCTTCCTGGTCCTTTTGGACGGTGAGCACGCCTCGGCCCTTTATCTTAAAATCTTTGCCGGCATTGAGCGCAGTATGGTTCGCGTCAAATAGCGAATAGAAGATAACGAGGTGTCGGACAGTATCAAGGCCGGGCGATCCCTTGGCGAGTGCATGTTGCGTAAAATAATCTGTGAACTGCGAAGCGACTGCTTGAGAGACAGGAGACTGAAGCGGTCTCGACGTGGCGCTTTGTGACGAAGCCCGGACGGGATGGGCAAAAGTCATCAAATTAAATGCCAGCGCGTTCGGGACTGTCTCTGTGTCGCCCGCACGCGGATCGATTCTCCATCCCACAGGATATTGTTGGATCATTTTTGCGCCCACGAATAAATTGTAGCAGAAATGGATTATTTAAGCGCAATACCACGACATCTATGAGTGAAATCAACATGTTAGGCAGGGTGGAGCTTACTTCTCATTGACCCCGGGTGTTCTTTCCTTAACTCTGTGGCCTTTGTGTCTCTGTGGTTTTTACATCATTTAAACCACAGAGACACAAAGGCCACAGAGTGGGGGAGGGGGAGGAAAGCTACCCACACTTAATAATGTAGTGTGGGTGGAAGGTGATTACTCATAAGATCCGGGCTAGCCGCGGGGAGAAAAAACAGCAAGGCGGGGGTGTCACAGCCTCGAGGTGCGCAACGCCTTAAGCTTGTCGAAAACCAGATTGTTTTTTTAAACTCTACCCCCAAAGCGAAGCCCCATAGCCTCGAGCACGTCGCTCAAGTTAAAGCTCTTGTTAAGGCTATCAGCATCGATCGGGGTAAAATCGTCAAAGCTTGCCTCTTCGTCGTTATTGTAGGCTAGCCAGTCTTCAACTAATTCCGTAAGCGCATGCATGTTTGTACCTCGAAGAAAGTTGCGTGGAAGATCATAGTTCCCAAGTTCAATAATAGATTCCTTGGCTAAGCCGATTACCGCCACGGCGAGCGCTTGATACCCTGCCGACAGATCTGCGGCGGAATTTACCATCGTAAGCCGATGTGCGAGCGCTTGTACAAGTTCAATTTGGGTAACCATTGGTTCTTGAGACCCGAGCTTTAAATCAGCGAGTGAGCACTCCAGGTCTCCGCGCTCCTGTAGAATGTCGTGTCCCATCGCTTCGAGCGCGTTGGCTTCGAAGCCACGAGAGAAGTTTCGTGGTAGCTCAATATCCAAGCCTTCGTAAGCATTTGCGATATGCGATAGAGTCTTGGCAAGGAGCTTGCATTGCTCGCCAGAGAGAGGGTGGGTGTTGAGCTTATGGTACTCAACTTCTTCTAGCTGTTTCGGAGACTCCTCTTTTGGTGGCTGTATTGGCTTGGGGTCCGGTCGAAACGATGCAGGCGCCGAGACTTTGGTTAATGGCCGCGCTTCGACAACGCGCGGAGAGGGAGCAGGCGTGGCATTGGTCGCAACAGTGCTATCAACAAACGCGGACATAATTAATCCGGTCATGAAGGCCAGATTGCGCTCCGTGGGAGAATACATTGAGCGTCGGCTAAGATGATCACTTAAGGCTTGCGCGGCGCGAAGAGCACCCGCAAATAGATTTTTTTCACTGGTTATGTTTGCGGCGATTAATTGAGAAAATGATTTTATTACCTGAGATACATTTTGAAGATCAGCAATACCAAGCGCCCCTATGAGGTTCCCAACTTCACCAGAAAGGACATTGTAAACTCGGAGTGCGGCAGTTCCAATCTGGACAGAGATATCTTTACCGGATCGATCTATTTCGCTTATTACAACACCTGTCGGTAGTGCAGAAAGCTTCCCAAAATAATCGCCTGTAACACCAATAATCACACCCGCTAAATAGTGTGAAAATTCACCAGAGCTTTGAGTCTTGTCCACGCCATTCCATGTTGCGTCGTGGCCACACTGTGAAATGAGATCTCGAAGTCTTTGCGAACCAAAGAGCGCAGAATTGTAAGCTTCATCGAATCTAGACCTTGAGATATCGGCGTATATTTCACCAACGAGACGATTTAGTGCAGTCTTGTTCGCTGGAACATCATTAAATTTCCGCGCGGTAAAAGAGGAATTGTCGTAAGCTGCAATAATTGCCTCGGGTAGCACTCTTACAGAAAGGTCGGGCTTATTGACGGGAAACATGGGGATTCGCCTCTGGAACAACTACTTCGGTAAAGCTAAGCCGTAATTATACCAAAGAATTGTTAGCTAATCTCGTCTTGATGGCGGCTCTTGTACTGCGCCCTTCTCGTAAACGGCACAATTTGATTATTTCAATTAAATTGAGGCGTTAGGGTCATTTGCCAGATCCTGTTCAAAGACCGAGGCCGGACAAAATGTATCGCACACGTGGACTCGAACTATCGATAACCTATAGCATTAACCTGGACTTCTCACGACCAAACCTGTGAGAAGTCCGGGTTAACAGCGGAACGTTAGAATTCTAGCTATATGACAAAGTTAGCAGCTACACGCGCGATAGACCCAATATCGGAAGCGCGCCGGCAATCAGATCCAAACGTGGCGGTTTTCATGCCAGCGCACAATGAAGAGCGTTTTATCGGAAAGAATTTGAAAGCGATCCGTGCTGGACTTGAACAGGGAGTCATCCACCAATTCGTCCTTGTTCTCGACGGCTGCACTGATCGCACGGAAGCGATCGCATGTAAGATGCTAGGTCTTAGCTGTGGCGCGCCGTCTTTTGGCGGCTCTTCAGCAACGTTGACACGATCATTGGAAAACGGCGCACGTATTTTCGCTTTGCGATTCGACAGCCGCCAAGGCAAAGGTGCGGCATTTACCAAGGCGGTATTCGCACTCAATCGCACCGACTTTTTCCGTCGCGACAATCCAGTGATGGTGCTCATTGATGCCGATGCATTGGATCTCGCGCCGACCACGGCCTTCCGCCTTGCTCACGATCTCATTACTTCATCAGTGCCGATGATGCTCGGCGAAGGACGCGAAAAGTATGACCGGGACCTGTTGCGGGATCCTATATGCGCGCGTGAGCGCGGTTCTCTGGTTCCGGCGTGCATGGCCGGGTTTCGCGCTATTCACGGCTCGGCTCTACAGCCGATGCTTAACCGCGATCAGCAGTGGGTCGATCTATTTCCTGCGGGGATCTGCATGGAGCAAGCGTTGAACCTATTAGTGCTTCCACCACCAACAAGCCGTATCGACTACAGCACTCCGGCAGTTCCCCGATCCAAGGTCCCATTACTTTTCGCGAAAGCTGGTCGTAATGTTGATACGGGCAGTCAAGAGGACCTGCGCCAAAGGATCGCACTGCGCTATAGCCGTCTCAATCCAACTGCGGCTAAACCTGAAGGAATCGTAAGGGAGATTGAGTATCCCCGAGCACTCACTGCGAGGTAGCGCGCCAAAATCAGGCTGGTCACTTGAGCCAATATCGACACTTCCTTTAGCCCGCGCCTTATTTTGCGGTCCATGGATCCCACCTTGCTCATAGAATCTCTTACCTGGTTTTCCTGAGGCGACAGCGGTTACCGAATGCTTCCGCGAACACAGCAAAGATTCAACAGTTTCGGAGCATTACAACTATGCGCGACTATTCCCGCGCCGCCGCTAAGGTCTCGTTTTGTCTAGCACAATTCTTGCTTCTTTCTTCTTTCGCGGGGTTCGACACGCACATTATGAGAGCGACCTGGTATACACTTGGGAAGATTCTTCTTGTCGTTGCGTTATGTTCTAGCGCGGCCTGTGTGTCAGCGCAGAATAGCTTCACCTGCCTTTTTGCTTCCTCAAGCGAGGGACAATCCGCGATCAGCGCTGCCCGAGAGGATGGAAAAAAAGTCGCGGGTAAGGTCGAGTGGTCAAGCCAAGATATCACGGCCGCCATCAAGACGTTAAAGAAGAAGCAGAAATCTTTCAAGAAGAAGGGCGCGCTAAAAAAACTTAAGAAGGCCAAAAAACAGGTTCGCGAACTTCAACTGCTCGGGAAATTTATTGGCGGCTGTGTTCCGCCGAACTCAACTACGCTTTGTGTGACGCCGCCTAACGCCAAAGGCTTCGACAGCGTGCGCTGTATCTTGCAAAACCGCTGCTTCGGCTGCCATGCCACCCAGGGCACCTGGGAGAATACCCAGGAGTTCTACCTAAGCACCGCAAAAATCGAACCGAGCAACCCCGCGAAGAGCGCCCTCTATACCTTTCTCAAAGGAAATCCCGAGGGCTACGGTCCCGGACTTATGCCAAAGAATCTTCCGGGCATACCGCTCGAGGAGATTGCCGCCATTAAAGAATGGATTCTCGGCATTCCGATCGACATTGCCCGGCCCGAGTTCAAATTTACCTGCGATCCCGCGCGTGATCCTAGCGTCTCGCCGCTCATGCGGCTCTCGCGACAGCAGTACGTCAATTCACTCTACGAACTTGCTAACCTTATGGGTGGCGGCAGTCGAAGCTCGCTTCTCAACGTGCTTTGGTCGTATCAAGGGCAGGTTCCGCAAGATCGCGCGCAGCAGAACTTTCTTTCCGAACAGGCCTTTACTAATCTTGATCAGAGAATTCTGACTGAACACAACGACGCGTATTTCCGGATCGCCACGGTATTTGCCGATACGGTGACTGCGACCGCGAGCCTCCGCCAGGAGCTTTCCGGCGGAAACTGCGATCCAAGCGCAAGTGGCGCTGGGCTTACCTGCTTGCGAAACTTTCTCAACAGATTTCTCCTTCGCGCGTTCCGCCGCCCGCCAAACAGCGACGAGCTTGCGCGTTACGAGGCCTTTTTTATCTCACGGCCTCTCGCCAGCGCGATGCATGACGTCGTCGTAAGGGCGCTCTCGTCGCCGCAGTTTCTCTATCAGCTGGAAGTCGAAGGAACGCCGGTGAACGGTCGAAGCGATCTATTTACGCTGAGCGCGTATGAACTAGTGAGTCGTCTCTATCTTCATTTTTGGCAGAGGATGCCCGACGCCTATGGCTTTAGTGTCGCGGTCAACAATGCGACCGCGACTCCCGAGGGGCTCGCCGCCCTGGTCGAATACCTCTTCAACACGCTTCCCGAGGATAACGTTAAAGCGACCATCGAAACATTTTATGACGAGAGTCTCGGCATATATAAAATTGAAGGTATCAATGTTGGTGAAACCGCGGCTTTTTCTGCCTTCGCCTCGCCGCTCTCAATAGATCGAAATGCTGGCTACATGCTCGTCGACGATATGATCACCGAAACGCATGATTTCATGAGCTACTACACATGGCAGACGCCTGGGACATTTGGCGAACTGCTCACCAGTGATCTCTCTTTCGCAAAGGGCAATACTCTCGCCTCAATATACAATTCGAGCCCGTGGCAGACCGGTACGGCACCGGCACGGCTTCCCTCGGGACAGCCACGTGGGCTTCTCGGACGGGCAGTGCTGCTTATCACCGGCGGCCATGAAACCAATCCGGCGAAACGTGGAGCCCGCGCGGCGCGTGAGATTATGTGTAACGATCTGCCAGATCCCGATTCCACAATAATGAACATGGCCGTGGTTCCAGAGTTCAATCCGACGCTCACTACTCGCGAGCGCTTCGAAGCGAAGACGGCCGCTCCCGCCTGTGTCGGCTGCCATGGAACGATAAACGGCTTCGGCTTTGCGCTTGAGTCCTTTGACGCGATTGGAAGAATTCGCACGCAGGAGAAGATGTTCGACGAAGACGGCGTGCTCCTCGGCCAAAAACCGATCAACACTGCTGTCGAACTTGTAGGCCTTGGCCCAGTTCGCGATGCTGTCGAGCTCAATCAGAAGATTAGCAACAGCGGTCGTGCTCACGGCTGTTTTGCTCAGAAATATTTCCGATTTTCATTTAGAAGGCGCGAAGACTTTAACTCCGATGGGTGCGTGCTCGAAGCACTTCGAGCAGAGCTAAAAAATCCCGCGGGAATTAAGAATATGCTCAAGAAACTCGCGCTACTTCCCGAATTCCGTTTAAGAAAGAAAGCACCGTAAAGAGGGTTACATGAAGTACGATCCAATTTCCCGGCGACATTTTCTGCAAGGTCTCGGCGGCTTCGCGCTTACTATTCCCTTTCTTCCCTCTCTTGTGCGCGAGGCAGTTGCGCAAAGTTTGAACGTCCCGCCGAGCTTGGTGATGCTTCGTACGGGACTTGGTGGCCTAAACGATCACAATGTACGGCCGGATTCGGCTCGGGTCCAGGAGCAGACTTTCAATATTAGGCCCGGATGGGATATGCACTATTCCGCGCTTCCTACCAGTATTTGTCCGTCACTCGGTCCAAATTTCGATTCGCTTCGCCCCAAAATGAATCTCCTTACTGGGCTCGATGTGCCGCAGGTCATGGGACATAACTCCTGGGGGATCGGCGGAAACTTTTACGGTATCGGCCAAAATGAATCTGCGAACTACGTGCCGACAATCGATCAAGTTTTGGCTGATTCAGCGAAAGTGTATTCGAGCTCGCCGGTCGCCCGGTCGCTTATTCTGAGCCCCTCGTCTTCCGAAAGTTGGTCGCTCCGCGCCGATAAGAACGGAAAGATCTTGCCGGTTCCGGCGACGATGACTCCGCAATCGACCTTTGACGCACTCTTTGGACCCCGCCCGAATGTATCCGTCGTGCAATCGGTAAACGAGGATTACCAACGGCTGCTCAGTAATCCACGGCTCGGCGCAACCGATCGGCAGCGGCTTAACGAGCATATGGATTTCATACGCGATTATGAAACTCGTCTCGGCGTGGTCACCTCGTGCAACTCTGGAACTCGCCCACCGGCGACCTCTGTCTGGCCGGTGCAGGAACCAGTGCTTAACAATTCCTACAAACTGTTTAACGATCTGATTATCACTGCGTTCCGTTGCGGTATCACAAGAGTCGTCTCGCTCTCACACGCCTACACCGCTCCTTTTGGCGAAGATTGGCATGCGCACTCTCACAGCTGGGATACTCAAAACAGTCAGGACTATATCCTTAGCGTGATGCGCTGGTTCGCCGATAACGTATTTTATGACCTGATTAACAAGATGAATCAGGTCACGCTTGCCGATCAAAGCACGCTTCTCGATAGATCCTTCGTAATGTGGACTGATGAGAACCGAGTGCCGCACTTTAACTATGATAGCAGGGTAATAACCGCTGGAAGTCTCGGCGGGAAGCTTCTTCCCGGCTATTGGTTCGATTTCAGTAACAGAACAAGTCCGTACAATACGCTCAGTACCAAAGCGGGACTTGCAAGCGCCAAGCCCGGCCAGCTTTACCATCGTCTCTTGGTGACTATCCTTCAGGGAATGGGGCTCGCTCCCGCCGATTACGAAAAGGCCCGCGAGGGCGTTTTCCGCTACGGCGGCTACGGCCAAATTTGGGACGGCACCGGTTGGGGCGATTCCGTGAAAACGCTTCTCGCTAATCACTATCCGCTTGCCGATACCGACAAGCCGCTCCCTGTATTTTGGAGAGGCTAGTGGATGAGTCAGGCGAGGATTTCGCGTATAGCCACCTCTTTGTTTTGTTGCCTTTTCGCGGCTTCAGTTCTCGGTCGAGCTGTCCACGCGCAGCAGCCGCTTGAAGCCTCGGTGGCGATACAGTTCGCGGGCAATCAGGGGGCCCAAGTCGCTGAGTACTCGTGCGATATCTCTATTGAGGTAGCGACCGCTCCGCAGTTTAGCGAGAAGGGAAAGGTTAAAGGTATCGCGCAGCTCCGTAATGCTCGCGGCCGAGTTTGGAGCAAGGGATCAAAGCGGAGTCTTTTTTCACGGTCGGTTCTTACCTGCAGAAGCGATGCAATCGGCACGGTCGCTTTGCAGCATTATTCAAAGGCTAAAAAGATCCGCCTTTCGAGAGTCGGGCCACTTCGCATGCTCAAGTTTCTCTCCTTTAGCATGAGTACTCAGGGAATCGGCGATGGTTCAAGAGTTATCGTTACCAATTCCGAACGAGATCTCTTCGTGATATTGGCCTTTGATGGTTGTCGAAGAAGCGATGCGACCCAATGTGAGATCGAGTCACCGGGGACGGCGCGAATCTTGCTGCAGCTAGACGGAAAAGTTACACGGCCCTCGCCCACTCCAACACAAACGCTTCTTCAGACGCCGACTCCCACTGCGACTCCGCTTGGAAGAAGATCGATTATCGTGGCACAGGGCTACCTCGGGCGTACTACGATCTCCTGTGACGATGGAAAAAGCTGGGTTGCAAATCGATCCTGGGACACTGAAGGCGACGAGATGGTGTGTGGGCATAAAGAGGCAATGCGCTGTGATGGCTCATGCTGGCAGAAAAGCACCAATGGCGGGTGCACTTTTCAGCAGAGCTGTGATTGTGGACATGGAGCCGTTGTCGGAAAGGGGCTGGCGTATGGAAACAGTACGTTTGTCGCGAATTACGGCTGGGGCGGACCGGGAAAGGTTATGATCTCCAGAAATGGCGTTGATTGGGCGACCTCGCGAGCGCACGCCTATGCCGATTACGGTGGTCTCGACTATGGCGCTGGCAAGTTTGTACTTTCAACTCGCTCGCCGCTTACCTCCTCCGACGGCGTACAGTGGAGCGATGGGGGGCCCGCTGATTTTAGGGATTCGAATAATACGATTCTCTGGAGTGTGCGATCGTTTAAGTTTCTCAATTATCTGCAGGGGCGTTTCGTCGCTGTGGCCGAGGCTCCGGGCCGTGACATGTTGGTAAGTAAGGACAGTGGAATGAGCTGGAGTCGACCATCGGTACTTCCCGCAGATTGCGCGCTTGGACTAAATGTATACGGTAGCATCGCGTACGGAAACGGTATTGCCGTGGCCATAGGACCTGACGGGAAAGCCTGCCGCTCAGCCGATGGCGGTGAGACCTGGAGCAGCAGCATCTTTTCGAATACTCCCACCTATTCGCATACAGTGTGGAATGGAAATCAATTTGTTACCTGGAGCAACTGGTTTGACGGCTACTATCGCTACACAAGCCCCGATGGCATTACGTGGACAAAGCAGAAAATGCTTACTGAGGTTAATATTGCCACGGTCATGGTAAGCTCTCAGGGAACCTATATCGCCTCAAATGATCACTGGACTGGTCATGAACGGCAGCAATTTCTGCGAAGCAAAGATGGGCTTACTTGGGAAATCTTACCTGCGGGATCATTCGTTCCAAGTCATGCGATTTTAAGATTCGCCGAAGGCGAGGCCGACGGAAGCCAAGTCTGTCCTGGGCAGTGAGAGTAACTACTCATTCTTTTCCGACCTCTGTGACCTCTGTGTCTCTGTGGTTCAAATGAATTACCACAGAGACACAGAGTAGTAGCTTTTGGCCGCTTGCGCGCCCTACACGCTGAAGGTACCACTTCATCAGTAAGCAGATCATCAGAGGTTCACAGAGATTCCCATGGTGCGCTGAAGCTTAACCCACTCGGGTCTTGCCGCAACATCTTTCGGCTCTCTGGTGAGCTCTGCTCCGAGCGCTACCTTAAAGCCGTAGCTCCTGAGCTTTACGAGGGTATTGCAGAGTCGGATTCTGTCTTCGTCGCTCCATCCGCCGAACGATTTCGACTTCTCCGAATCGAGGAGCTTTCCTATCTCTGCAAATCGAGCCTTGGCATCGCCGGGGCGCCGACCAGTGCTTAAGAGGTCGAGCAATTCAGCGGCGCGCTCGAGAAGCTCATGGCGCGACAAACGTCCTGACTTCTTTTCATTGAGCGAAGAGCTAGCTCCAGGACTCTTCTGAATTTTGAAGATCTCCCTTCTCATTGGTGCGCTTCGTTCTCGAAGCAGACCGCTCGAAGAGATTGGATGCGCGTCGTCGGGCTGAGGAGCCAATGGTTTCGCCATACCAGAGAAACCATATTCTTTGGGCTTAAGATCTTCATCCGCCGCAGCGTAGAACCCCATATCTTCGCGAGGCATTGGCTTTGAGAAAGTACGTAAATAGTGACCTCCGCTGGATCTGGCGCGCACAGCACCAGCTCCGGGACTGAAACCAGCCGTTTTCTCATAGACCGCGTCGAAATCCCAACCTTCCGGAAGAAGTACCGGAATCTCCACCTTCATTGGCAATTTACCGGGGACCTCTTTCTCTGAAACCGCGACAAACGATGTGTGCGCAGAGAGTATCCCGTAGCGCAGCGAGAGATTGATTATCTGATCGCGATCGTCGAGTTCACGCATGCGCATTTTTGCCCAAAGCGCTGCGCCGATCTTTGAAGTCTCTCCCGCGATAGCAGGAATCTCCAATTCGAAAATCGAGCCGTCTGCATACGCACCCTGAATGGAACAGTTTCTTAGAGATCCTTTTGAACGAATTGCAAGGAGCGTCGGTCGGCTGGGATAAAGATCTTGTAGGCCAGCTACCTCTGCATCTCTAGGCCCTCCGACAATTTTCAAATCACGAATGACTGGGCCAGAAACATAGGAGACCATCTGACTTGCCGCACGGTCATAGTCTTCCCCGGGGCGAATCCAGTAATTCGATCCACCAGTGGTACGGGCTAGATCTTTGAGCAGCGCATCATTGACGGCGGAATCGAGTCCGATACCGTGAATTCTAATGCCATTTTTTATTCCCCGCGGAACTGAGTCTTCAGTTTGACCATCGCTGATCAGTAAAATACAACGTTCCCTTCCCGGCTCGCGCTCATGAAGGTCAAATTGTCGGGTGCTTTCCTCGAGGCCCAAGCTCAATACTGTCCCACCTCCGGCTTGAAGCTGTTGCAACGCCTCGCGGAGAGGCTTGTCGCGCCGTATTGATTGCATCCGAGCGATCTCGCGTGGAGCGCTATTGAATGCAACAATTGCAACGTTTGTGTCGACGTCACCCTGAAAGGCGGTAAGCTTATCGAGGAACTTCGCGGCAACCTGCTTAAGGCCGTCCAATTTCGCACCTGCCATGCTACCTGAGCAGTCGAGGAGCAGCACGACGTCGGTTGGCCGAGGCTTTGCCGCGGTGCCTGGAGTGAGCTGAAGCACCGTAAACTCCTCGGGTTGCTCGGCGCCGTTGTTGCCAAGGAATACGCTCCGATCCGTCTTTAGTGTGGGCAGCAGTTCCTGTGTTTGATACGTCACAATGAGATCCCTGTCGGGACGGAGATCTTTGAAGGGAATGCTGTGTGGAACGTTTCTTTCGACATCGGTGGGCGCAATTACAAACTCATGCGAGGGCGATTCGATATGCGCGGGAAATCCCGGATCAAGTTTGATATTGCCAGAAACAACGTAGCCGACATTGTCGCTTACCCGTGGCGTGATTTTGCTGGCGTCTGGGACACGATCAGTATCTGGTGACCAACCGCCGGCCTGATGTCCAATCGCATTTCCTGGAATAAATCGCGGTGCGACCACGAGCGGAACGGTCAAGCGTCCGCCACCATTTTGCCATTCTACCGGAAAGAAGTATTCGGTGAATACCTCGACTTTCTGACCTGCTTCGATACCTCCCACGGACATCTCGAAAATGTTGGGGCGATTCTGTTCGAGAAGCGATGCGTGGTGTCCTCCTGAGACTGCTGCCTGGTATTCGGCGAGCGCCTGCGCTTTCTCTTTGATTTTGCTTTCGACGATCTTATCGCCGATCTTCATTCTTACCTGGAGTACCGAGGCCTCTGCAGGCAAGGGGAATACGAATCGGGCTTCAACCGGGTTCTTAAGCTTGTTTTCGTAGTCTAAGCGCAACGAGAAATGCCCCTGCGTTCCGGCGACGTTTGCTTCGTAGTGCATTTTTCGAAGTGGAAGGCTATTCAGCATCTCACCATCTGCTCCGATTTCCTGCTCTTTTGCTTTGGGCCTGCCCATACTCTCCTCGCTATAAAAAATAGTTCTACATAGCAGAGCTAGTCAACCGCTCTGTTGCTGTAAAGTAATACTAAATGACATGTTATTAGTCAACATATACATCAAATAATTCAACACGATACCTTCTGTGTGTTTTATTACATAGTTAGAAGCGGTCGCATATTGACTAGGACGTCGTTATTGATGTATTATTTGACTAGTATATGACGAGCGCACAGGACCAGACCCTTGAAAGCCGTGAAAGTTCAGCCAGCCATATTTTCGACTGTATTCGTCAGCTGCAGAAACGAAATCGCTTTGTAGGGCAGGCTTATGGTTTCCCGCTTTCACTGACCGAAGCGCACTTATTAATTGAGATAAGCGCAAATAAAAATCTGACTACGACTGCGCTCGCCGAGCTTTTGGGACTAGAACGGAGCTCGATTTCTCGTGCCATTAAAGGCTTGAATACTAGGGGATTTCTTGACGAAAGTGCTGTCACACATGATAAGCGCCGGCGCGAACTTGCTTTGAGTGCCAAAGGGCGGTCCATTCTTGAGCCTTTTGATGCGCGCGCCAACGCCAACGCGGAACAGTTTGCTGCAGTCCTTGATCCGAATGAGCTGTCGCGGCTTACGCGGTATGTGTGCGGGCTCTGCAATGCGCTTGGCGCCAAGCCAAGTCCGCTTCGTGCCGGTGAGCTTGAGATGCGCCGGGAAACGCGGCGAATGACCCGTGTGTTCGGCATTTTGGGGCAGAATTTCTTACAAAGTGTAATCTCTTCGACGCAGTGGCAAATTCTTTTTGAGATTTCGAGTACCCCGCGTGGTGTGACTGCGGCGGCGCTCTGTCAAAGCTTAAGCATGCAAACTGCGACGATGTCGTCTCAGCTTAAGAGGCTAATGTGTCAGGGGTTTCTTTCTCGAACTCAGAGCAGCGCAGATCGACGTGAATATCTCTTAGAGATTGCTTCCAAAGGCCGCGCACTACTTTCCAAGCTTGCGAAGCAGGGTGAGACTTTGATAATCGACGCATTGCGGAGCGAGAGTGATGAATCAATTAGGGATTTCGCTCGATTGTTCTCGCGGTATGTGTCGGCGAGCGCGCCCAGAGTTGTTAAGGTACTCCAAGAGCAGGTGCGGGTCGAGCGAGTGCTGGATTCCGCTCAGAAGAGGGGAGTGCGGGCCTATCTTCTTGAAGAGCTTGTAAAGCGAAAACTTCATCTCGAGGCCCCCGAGGTAATCGGCGGCCGAGGGAGCGAGCTTTTTGGGCTCTATAGTGGCGATACCCTGTCTGGTGTAAGTGAATTCCAGAAGATTAATCGAGGCTGGGAGTGCAGCTGCTGTCTTATTTCAGAGAAGCTCGACAGCGATACGATGCGGAATGACTTCATTTCCGCAGCTCTTGCAACGCTACCGCAGTAAGGAATTACTGTCTGTAATTTCTTGGATGTGGAGAAATTGCATGCTAGCCTGGACTTCTCACGGGTTTCGTAGCGAGGAGGCGTAAATTGGCGAATGACGAAGCTTTTCGACGAAATTCGACCATTATTACTTTCTCAGCACGAACGTGCGCGGGCGCACGTTCTTTCAGAGGGCATCTCACCCTATCAGGCTGTCGAGGACGAAATTCTAGAAAAGCGCAGTCAGTCGGCAAGTTACGTCTCCGCAGTAGAAACCCGTGAGAAGTCCAGGCTAACGTTCGTGGTATATGAAAGTTGAAAAACATCAGAGCTATGTAGAACGCGAGGGAATAAGTCGATTTCTTCATGAGTCACTTCCTAGGCTTTGGCGTAGCGCCGCGACAATCGCGACGAGAGAAGAGGCGGTAAAAACGCAACTTATCTCGGGACTTAGTTTTCTCGAACAGCCCGATCCGGCGCGCAGGGAAACATGTGCGAGATACCTTCGAAAATTTACTGCCGATCCCCGGGTTGAAGCAGCCCTTCGAAGCAGTGTTGAAAATGGTGAAGAGTTGACTGTTGTCAGACTTGCTGCGGCAAATAGCCTGGCTCAATCAAATATAGATTTGCAGTTTAAGCCGGGGCTCAGGTTGGAGCTCGCGCGAGCGCTCTCAGAAAATAGGCTCTATCCTGAGAAGTTCCAGCAGCTAGCGCAAAAGCTCCTTGAGCAAATGAAAGTCCTTCCAGAAGGAGCGCTTTCTGATCTTGTTGTGGCGATTATGCCGCTTCTCAAGACGACGCGAAGCTTTGTTGTTTCCCATCTGTTTCGAGAGGCGCTGCAGGACTTTGTGCTTGGAGATAGAAATCTTTCCGTAGATGCGATGCGTACGCTGCTTCGGCTTTATTCGGGTACGTCAAATGGATTTTATGTGAGAACTATTGTCGGTGATGCGTTTGCCATACCGATGCTTGGTAAAATGGAACCTGACACACGGAAACAGCTTCTTCGTGAGATGGTTGATCGAGCATTCGCGCGAAAACACCTTGACGACATAACGGATAACGAGACAATTGCTGAGTGTATCCGGAACGATCTAAAGGAGTATCTCGCAACTTTTTCTGAGCAGCAGATCTTTGAAGCTTTTCGAGCGCATAAAAGCTTTTGCGATATCGAGAAACTACTTACGCTGTTTCCTCAAATAGATCAGAATAGCTTTGCGCTTTTGCTGCTTAAGGATTCAGAGGAAAATAGGTACGTGATCCACACGACAGAGTCCATCCTTACTAAGCTTCCGCAGCTCGATAGCGCGCGCCCCGAGTTTGCCGGGACTAAAGTAAGTGACACATTATGTGCGGGGTGGATGGGGCAGTTAGATTCACGAAAGTTTAGTGGCGATGAGTTTGAGAGGCTGTATGACTATGTTCAACGAACAGAACCTGATTTCTGGATTCGGACATTAAAGTATATTTCTCGAGATACGCTTGTACTTCTTGACCAGAAAATTCCCGGAATCCTAGATTATTATGATCAAGTAAAGATTCCCGACAAAAAACTATTCGCTGAGTTTCAAGAAATGCGGGCACTTGAAAATCCTGTTGCGCCTCTATTGCCCTACTGGGTTCAAAATGTGCGCCGGGACAGCGAAGCAGAAGTTTCTAATGTTCCGCTTCCTTCACTCTCGGGAATGCTGTGGCGCACGTTCCGCAGCGCTGGGCACAGGAATTAGATAGTTTCTGTCATTTTCTTATTTAATGGACAGAAATCAATTAAGGGAGGGTGGGAACACGCTGTTTCCCTGATGCAGTTACTCTCGTTGTTGAGTAACTCATAACCCTCTTGTGTCGCGGAATCACTTCCGCGAAAGCCTGGTGAAGGCGCTATTGACCGCGCGGTAGTAAGCCAGCCTGAGTGGATGGCGAACAAAGGTCACGCCACCAACGGCGATCCAGATTACCGGAATGAGTGCCAGTTGCCACACGCCGCAAAAAAGCATCGCATGACGACCTGAGTTCCACGGCATCACCTGTGGACCTAGGCAGAGCCAGATAATTGTCGCAAGCAGTGCCGAGGCCACGAGCATGCCGAGGCGTCCAAATTCGCGCGAGATTTTTTCGCGCATTGTTCGTCCGGTCCAGATCGAATCGTAGCTCAGATTGAGCGTCGTCCCGGGCTCTTCAACAGCAAGGCGGCAGAGCATGCCGAGCGCTATCATAAAGAACATCGCGACAAAAAACGCCGGAATAGCCAGCACTGCGACCCCGGCGATCTTTACCGCAATCGGCAGCGCGGCGAGTTTTTCCGGTGGAACCAATTTGGCGCACACCTGCGTGAATAAGAACCAAGCCGGCTGCAGCATCAAAAAGCAGGCCATCGACTCGAACAGATGGTACATATGCCCACTCTGTCTCTGTCTCTTGCTTGGATAACAAGACACTTTCATTCTTTAACCTTTCGTTCATTGTTGCAAATGACAAAACCGAAGAGGGAGGACAGCGTATTCCTCTACCCATATTAGAATATAGAAAGCCTACCATTTTGTAGGAGCGCATTCTAATAATTTGTCTGTAGGGGAATTAATGAGGTGCTTTACGAAAAGGCTAGCTCAAGAAACTTGCCTTGCGATGCAATCGGCTTGAAGTTGTCGGTCGAGACGAAACTCAGACCGTAAACAGCAAGCCGTCCACGGACCCAATCAAGGTCGTTCCCGCTTTCACGTAAGCCAAAACAGTGTCGAGTAAAGGCTCCTTCGGATGCAAGGAGAACTGCGTGCTCCGGCTTACCTTGGCTCCCTAGTATAATCTGGCCATTCTCTGGACGGTCTTTCTTAACTGCGTCAAGCCAGGCGCTTCGTGCGTGAGCGCTAAGGGATCGTCCCCCTGGCTCGTAGCCATACCAAATCTCGAGAGCGCCGCTTGAGCTATCGATAAATAGTCGACCGGTGGTGCTGCGAATTCCGTTTTTCTCCCTTCGCTTGCGGTGGCTTCAATGTGGGCAAGTCTACAGAAAAGCGCATCCATTAGCTTGTGCGGCCGAGCAGTTGTCGTACCGTAAACGTAGCAGGGACGTGTAGTACCAAACGGCTGGGCAAGGATATCGGCAAGTGAATCATTGTCTTTAAGCGTGCGGAGTAATGCGCGAACACCCGAAAGGAACCTGTCCATATCAGCGGGAGAATGGCAAATATAGCCGACCCCTCTGCCATACTGGGCTAATTCATCTTTTGTTCCACTGAGGCTTGGAAGGAGCGCCATAACTTGATCGACTTTCTTAGCGAAGCGAAGATAGTCGATAGCTTCTTTTAGATCCTTAAAGCGCTCACTTCGGCAGATGTAGGCACCCTCTTTTCCGGTAATTTCAGAGGGAAGAGCGGCGCTCTTTTTCGCTCTTGTTTCACTAATTTTAGTCATACTTGCCTTCGTCGTAGTTATGCTTCGAAATTAATATTTGTTTCACAAGGGCCGGAATCGATGATATTATCAAATGAATTCAATGTAATAGAAAAGGTGACTGGAGATGCCGACACAAAGCGATCATAGGGACTTCCAAATTCCTGGGATGAAAGCGGAGTCGAACCCTGGGAGGCAGGGTGGCACAAATTACCGCTTTGATAATGGCTGGGTAGTTACAGTTCGCGGTGATAGCGCGGCTCCGCAGGCATTGGTCTTTGTCTCGTACCGCGGTTTAGTGCGTGACATTCGAGAGATAATCGAATGCCAAGATCGACGCGAAGACGATAAGCTTTTTCTAAGCCGCGCCGAGATCAAGATCCTGCTGACCACTGTTTCGCGTCTTCGATCGAGTGATGGAGCTCCTCAAGATCCCTTGAAGCTTAGGGCCGCCACGTTCAATTAGACGTGAAAGTGCGGCGCAGTCTTCGCAGTCCTTGCGTCCTTGCGGCAAAGACTTTGACTCGTATATTTTGCGAAACTTCGGAAAAAGCCTGCTAACTTTTTCAGTATCTAACGCAATAAAGTGAGGATTGCCTTTGAAGCGCATGTAAAAGCCATCTTCGCTTCGGTTTTGCCAATCGGCGTGCGCTTTTGTCTGTGGTTCAAAATAAATAAGCGATAATCCGCGGCATTTGCCGCTCAAGAGCCCTGGCGTGAGAGCTCGCGCAATAAGGGCGTATGCGTTTAGCTGTATCTCATATTGTGACAAGAGCGAATCCTGTGCTGGAGTAAAGCGCGCCGTCTTATAATCTACAATCAGGTAGCCGCCGTTCTTAAGCAGAAGGATATCATCGGGCAGGCCGGTAAGCAGAATTCGATGCTGTGGATCCTCGAAGCGAAAGTTCTTAAGAGAAAGCCCAGTTATATAGCCCATCACCGTATCACCGACATGGCCTTCAATTTGTGTAAGCCAGGGCGGCTTAATAGCGGTGCCGGAATTTATTGCATCAATTAGGCTATGCACCACGTTTTTGCTGAGAGAATCGATCGAGGAGAAGATACCTGGCATGCGCATGCGCGGAGGCCCATCTGGCGTCGTGCGTTCAAGCCAGAAACAGGCTGGACAAAACTTGGCAAGTGCCATTGCTCCGAGATCTTTTCCCGAAATGCGGATAGTCGAGAGCGCAGGGGCGGTGGCTGCTACAATTGACGGCTCATGTGACATGCTCGAGATTATAGCCTGATTGCTGCCGCTACTCTAGCCTGGTGCGCCTGCCCAAAAAGACCTCTGCGAAGGGGGGGGCTCCGGTTCCCTCCGGTGTTTCCCTCTGGTTTTCAAGGATGCTGCCTTAGCGCCTGCGAAAGCTAATTAAATAGCGGCAATCGAGTCTTCGGGCACATTGCACTTCCAATAGGCGATTGTACCCCTTATTGTTCCCTCGGAGACCGCGCGCGAGGGGAAATCAGATGAAGTCTGATGGAAAGGAAAGAACGAATAAGTGTTAATTATTTAGTGCTAAGAAGGAGAGAAATCCCGCACCAACCGGGTTTCGGGTAAGAGTTAGCCATCGATTTTACAAAATCTCTATCTTTGGAATGTGTTAAACAGGTTTCGAGCGCGCTAACAGATGGTCCCCCCATAGGCTACCGTAAATGCCGGAGGACGATAGGTGCCGTCTGGAAAATCAACAGTGAGCTCTCCCTCTCGGTACCGTTTCGAGCACTCTTGGTATTTAAAGTATATGGAAAAGTACCACGTTTTTCCCTCTGCCCGACGCTGATCGTCTTTGGAAAGTATACGAGGTCGGTGAGAGTTTCTGTCGCTGCGTTTGGTCTTTCGGGGTCGGCTGCCTGGTACGGTATATTTTAATACCTGAGCTCCTGCTGACCGTTTCACTCTGCGCTCTCTTAACGCCTCTGCGGTACGCTCTCGAAGCTTTGTTCTCATCAGAGCTTCGTACTCCTTCCACGATAATTGAGAGTACTGTGGGAGCCTTTCATATCGAAGCTCGTGATACTCTATGAAATGTTTAATATCGATGCCCTCATTCCATCGTATGGCATCATTGTAGGCTTTCCAGTTCACCACGGCATACTTTCGTACTCTGCCCCGGACAGCATCTTCAAAGCAGTTATATCCGAGGTATTTTGAGATATCGTCAACCAAGCCGTCCAATACCGGCTGGAGAACCGTGTAGAAAAACTGCTCTTCGATATCTTCCGGACCGGGGAGGTACTCGGCTGAGTAGCGCCTAGCCCAAAAGCTTCCGCCAGCTGAGATATACTTAGGTTGAAAGCGAGGGACTGCCCTCGCAACGGAGGAATTAAAGTCTCGCATAAAGTGCGCTCGGTTTGCTCCCGGGAAATGGGCGGGAAACTGCACATGATTGCCCTCTATCGCAAGCGCATAGAGTTTTACCTTGTATCTTTCAGCGTACTTAGCCGCAAAGCCCAGAATAGCCGACTCAAGCTTGTCATTATTCACAAACCAGAGCTCTGAGTTCCGACTTCGGGTCGTCTGAAACGACGCAATCTCCTTACACTCTATCCGTGGATGGTAGCCCATACAGAACATTTACCGCTAATACAATTACTACATATTAAATCTCGCTGTACTGTTCGTGAGAATTTCGGAAAAGTTGCTTCCTCTTTTACCGCGCGGTCTCCGAGGGAATGATTTGGCTAACGAATACCTTTAAGTCCGCCCGAAAGCAGATCGGCGAGTGCTGCTTCGCGCGCCTCTATTCGCGATGCTTGTGCTCGCGAAAAATCAAGGTGCATGCCAACGAAGCGTTGTTGCGAACGGGTAGTGTCCGCCGGCGTGAAAAGTGTGCTGTCTGGTGTGACCACTTCCCATCCTTGATCGACAAGATGAGTTCTCCATGATCGTTGATTCTCCTCGTGCACACGAGCAACGGCACCTTCGGCGTTTTCGAGCGCGTCGATGCGCCAGGCGTTATGCAACGACCGATGCGCGCCACGATATTCAGGATCTACCACCACAAGATGCAGATACCAAAATCGGCCGCGGCCTTGATACCGGGCGGCAACTTCGGGCATAAACGAGGCAACGCAATGGGGCGGAAAAGCGATCAGATATCCGGCGATGCGTTGTGCATCGCGGAAAAGGTAAAAGTGCGCTCCTTTACTGAAGTAGCTCTGAAATTTTTCCGGGGGGTGCGATGAGACTATGACCCCTTCCTGGGCGATACTTGCAGGGCTGTAAAATTTCGAAGTGAGAGCCGAAAGCTCGGTCGCTATCTCCGGTGAGATAGTGAAAGCTCGCGCGGACGACCCGCGAAGAGTGGAGATGCCGGTGAATTCTTCTGCGAGAAGTGAAGTGGTTGCACGCTGTGTGTCCGCCCCTTCGAGAATTGCGATGACAGAATTGAGCAGTGCGCCCCGCGCATCCTTGAACCGATTGAGAGAGCGCGCGCGTTCGCGCCCCCGATCAAATGTTTCGGATAGCAGATTCCGCAGCTCTTCGACGTGGAGGTCGAGGCGGTCTCGAATTGCGGGAATCAATCCTGGAGGTGTTACTAACTGACTTGCAGTGTTGCCGAGTGGCGCTGAATCAGGAAGCGTGGTGTTTGGGAGCTTTTCCCCATAAATGCACAGCTTTTCGAATCTTAGCCGAAACTCGTTCTCGGCGTTGAGGAATCTTCGATAACAATCAAGATGTTCTTCGAAGCGCCAGTCCGGGAAGCGTTGGCGCTTCTCCGAGTTTGCCTCTTCGTTTCCCCTCGCGTGCTCCCATACGTGACGGTAAAGTGATCGATGCGCGGAAAGAAAATCAGAATGCGTAACGGCGAATCGCGCTACAATCTGTCGCAAAAGTCTCAAGAGCTGATCGACCTCTGCTAAATTCTCGTGGAGCAGTGCCGAGTTTCTTGCGGGCAGTAAATCTACGCCAAGGAAATTGCAAAATGCCGGGCTTCCATCGCGCAATGTTGTTGCAACCGAATGATGCGCCATCGTAACTCGACGAAGCACTGCCGGACGGTCATCTCGAAAAAGTCGCAATTCGACGTTGGGCCGAACATAGAGCGCTCCTTCGACTCCATTATTGCTGAGCGTAACCTTAGTTCGCGGTGCGCCACCGGGATACAGATCGGCTGTGTGAACTCTCTCAATGCTGCCGTCGCTATGAAATATGCGGTCGGCGGGCTTTAGGCTCGACGCATCGATACAGGGAATCACGATAGGTGAGCCATGCTGCGGGTCTTCGGCTGCTGGTGGCGTAACGCGAACGTTCTGAGCGAGCAGCTGAGTCAGAGGTGACTCAACACCGAATTCAGCCTCGATGACACGGCTTAGTTCGAGCGAAAGAGGCACGCCGGAGTGGAGCAAGCCGTGTAGTGTCTCGCGAAGCGAAAGCCAGCGAGCTGAATGAAATTCTGGAGCACCCTGCCAGCCAAGTGCGAGATCAAGTTGTAATGTCGCCGACGCAGGCCTGCTTGGGTGAGGATCAATGGCGTGCTCGTGTACGGATTGAGGAAGCGCTCCTTCCGAGGGTATCGGGTCGCTCGCGCGCAGCGCGTGCGCGAGTAAGATTCGTTCAATTTGGTGCGAGCGTGGTAGATCCGAATCTTGTTCGGTGCATATTCGACGAAGCACCTCAAATCTTGAAACGGGAATTGGACTCAATATCTGACGGGCGATGCTCGCCAGCGATTCCGTTGCAGAGTGCCGGTGTTTAGCCTGCCCACTTGTTGGTGAAAAGCAGGCAAAGTGGTAATCCGGTGTCTGTGCCGTGCTGCCTTTTGAAATAAGCTCAGCGTCGGTAAAAGAGCCGTCGTGACTGAAGATTCTTAAGACATAACCGAGCGACAGTTCAGAAATGTGCGATAGGGACGTCGTTGATTCGGAATCGATTGCAACTTGAAGCAAGGGACGAAGTGATCTTTCTATCCAGTGAATCGAACCACATTCAACAAGTTCGGTAGTAGAAACATCGTGGCGAAGGACTCTACCGTTCTGAAATAGCGTGAGAAGCGGAAGGGTGTACGGGTAGCGTGTCGCCGAATTTGGCCCTACGACTAAACTCGAAACTCCAGCCTGAATAATAATGTCACCAGGCCGAAGATCCGAGAAATATTGCGCGCGAAGCATCATCGGTGTTTGCAGGAAAGCTCCAAACATTCGCTCGGCGCTTTGAAAGAGTACTTGAATTGACTCATGAAGTGCCGGCGAGTCGCGCAGTGTATCAATTGCCTTTGTGCGAGCAAGTCCTAGCTCGCTACGTGCCTCAAGCGCCCGCCGCAGCAACTTGACCCAGGCTGAATTGGTCTGAGGAGTGCCGAGCTTTGACAGAAGCAAATCTTCAAAGGCCGCGAGCTTTTTCCAAATTTCTAGAGCTTGAGAAAAGACCAAAGCGCGGTGCGAAGGGGAGCATTGAATAAATTGCCGATCATTTTGTGCGTTTTGAGTAAAGCGAGCGAAGAAATTTGCTTCAAGTTGGGTTCGCGCCACTCGAGACGCAGTGCGTGCAATATCGATAGACCGCGCGATGGCGTCACGATCGAGTGCGAGAAGTCGAAAATCTGCGTCAACGCCGGATGACGCGGTTGATGGGCCGAGCGGCGATGGTTGAGATGCAACAACAACTCTCTCCATAGCCATCCAAAAAACTGTCCTGGCCTGGACTTCTCACAGCTTTCTACTACGGAAGCGTAACGTGTCGACTGACTTCGTTTTTCTAGGAATTGGTGCTCAACAGCCTGATAGGCTGCTTCCGCGCCAATCCCGTCGAAAAGCCTTGTCATTCGCCACGTTACGCTTCCTCGTGACGAAACCTGTGAGAAGTCCAGGCTAACTTGGTGAGCTACGTGGATTAATCTGGAGCCTTTGTTACATATTCTCGAAGGCTAGTCAAAATCGACAGGAGTGTAGCCTTACAGGCTAAGCTATACCGTGTCGTAGATTTGGGGCAGCCGCGCCACTTTCTCGAGAAGCTCTCGGGCGGTATATTCGGGCCGCTGGATTTTCTTCCAAGTTCCGTCCCATTCGCCATTTTTCCAGCCAAGGTTCCAAGGGCAGATAAGTCTGACCCAATTAAAATGGTCGGCGATCTGCTTTGTCTTAGGGTCAATACGGCTATATTGAACAATACCACAATTGGGAATTCCGATGTCTATTTCGGACTGACGCTTCTCATGGGGAAGCCTCTCGACACAGGTTCGGTAGGCCACAATATATTCACCATGAGTAACAATCAGAACATTCTTGAGGCAGTATTTTCTGTGTAATGTTCCGGACATCAGCCGCACTTTAAGCGATAATCCGTCAAGGGTCCCGCCTCCATCGGGGGTCCAATGTAAAGGGTCAAGAAGCCTCGCTTTGTACTGGCGCTCCTTTTCCGGTTTTGAAAGGGCCTCGAAATTACCCCAATTACGTTCGCCGACGAGGTTGCTTTCTCGCCACTTGCCAGGAAGCTTTGCGGCAAGTGAGAGAATACCGGCAGTTTCTTCGGCACGCGCGAAATCCGAATGAAACTTTGCGGCGAGAGTAATACCTTCCTTACGCAAGTAATCACCGAGCCATATTCCGGCGGCATGTGCCTGTTCTCTGCCACGAGTAACCAGTTTAAGCTGTGAATTTGGGGTGTTAAGATACGCACGCTGTATAGCTTTGGGCACTCCAGGGCGAAGAATCTTTTCGCGCTCATTTCCCACCGATCGGCCGTGGCGAACCAAAAAAAGATTTAGTGGTTCACCCTCTAAGCGCGGTACAAGGGCTCGGCGAATGGCCCCTTTCATCAACTTCGCTTCCATTGCTACCTCTGAGTAAGCCATAAACATAGCATATTTCGAATTGCTAGTCTTATCGGAGAAGTACTGAGAATGGCTACAAATTTGCAGCCGCAACGGCCAATGTAGTGCCGCAAGGCAACAGAGCCACGAGCTCCCGCACATTCTTTTTGAGGATCGGGTGACGCCAGTCCCGTGCAATCTCTAAAAGTGGGATAAGTACAAAATCTCTAAGATGCATTCTCGGGTGAGGCAGCACTAATTCAGGGCGATCCAACACCAGATCGTCACAGGCGACGATATCAAGATCAACAGTTCTATTATCCCAGCGCTTCTCACTGAGCCGATCCCGGCCTAGCGAACGCTCAATTGACTGAAGGTGGGCGAGAAGCTCAAGAGGATCAAGCGTCGAGTGAAATTCGATAACAACATTCAAATAGTCGGGATGCCTCGCGCTGGAGTCACCCTCGAGAACGTGCGCGGGATTGTAATAGGGAGCGGATACTCTCAAGACTCGGCCTAAAGTATTATTAACAGAGGCTTTAAGCGCATGGAGCGTTCGCTCAAGCCACAGCTCTCGCTCTCCAAGGTTAGAGCCAAAGCCTAGGTAGTATATGTGCTCCGAAGTTGGCATGTCGATTATGAGCATATCTGTATATGCGGAATGCGCGCACGAGTCCACTTTCTTTTTTAAGCCGATATATGATAGGAAGCGGAGGTGTCATTTAAAAAAATCTCCTTCGGCCGCATCGCTTTTTTCTCGTCACACGGGGGAAGCGCTATGCGTGGTGTCGTGGCTGCCTGCGGCAAAGAGCTGCACGCCGTTCCCGCCTTAGTGATCTCGAATAATCCCGACTGTCCAGCGTTGCTATTTGCCAAGGAGAAGGGCATTGACAATGCCGTACTCAACGTCAAGATCTGCGGCTCTCAGGAGCAGGTAGATAAGTCCATTGTTCAGCTTCTCCAAGAGAAGCAAATCGACCTGATTGTGCTTTCGGGATACATGAAAAAAATTGGCAGCGAAATCGTAAGGCTTTATCCTGGTAGGATCTTTAATATTCATCCAGCGCTTCTTCCAAAATATGGCGGCCAAGGGATGTATGGAATGAATGTCCACCGTGCAGTCATTCAGGCGGCAGAACAGGAAACTGGAATTACCATTCATGTGGTCAACGAAAAATACGACGAGGGGCCGATTGTAGCACAGTTCAAGGTGCCGGTACTGAAAGGCGATACCGCTGAAACTCTCGCGGAACGAGTAAAGGCTGAAGAGCCTGCATTTCTGGTGAGGACTTTGCGGGAGTTGCAGGCAGCATAAACTGACATTGTTTCAAGAAGTGAGGTAGTACAATGAATCATTTTGTTAGTTCTCAGACCGCGCATCGTTCAAAAACTACGTATTTAGGTCCCTCAGCGGCGAGCAAGATAATTGCCCCGGTGGATCTTGCGGCATGGCACAGCGAATTCGTAATTCCAATCGGACCCAAGCAGACACTTCGCTGTAGCGCGATATATGATCAGGGAACAGCAAAAGTCATTGAAGATGTCGCTGCAATTACTTTTCCACACTTTGCGGTCGCTGATGGTGTGACCGGAATTCACCTTCCGGGAAGAGTACCGACGAACCGTGCGGGTGACTCGCTTGGAAGAGAGGCAGCGCTTACGCTGCGCCAATCAATTCAGGATGCGAATATAAATGATCTTCCGGAAGATGTAGCGCGGAAGGCAAATGATAAGCTTCGAGAGATTTATCGGAAGAGGAGTTCTTTGCACGAGCCTGCACTTCGCGGTGGTACGACCGGGGCGCTCTTGAGCCTCGGGCAAGATACTCTGAACTGGGCGCAGTGGGGCGATGCGTTTGTGTTGTATCAGCTTAGAGATGGTAGCGTTTTCTCTAGTTGGAATCAGCTTGCGGCGCATGACTCAGAAATGTATGCGAAAATTGCTGAGCTTATGAAAGAGGGAGGCCGCGCGCTGTATCAAGACAGGACACAACTTACCGACCCGGAGCTTAATGAGGTTCGCAGTCGTTACATGTGGCCTCGTTTTACGCCATTTCTCCGTGAGAAACGAAATCAACGAATTAATGGAACCGAACACGGATCGTATGGGCTGCTCAATGGTGAACGCGCATTCCCCTCTTGTGTGCGCTCTGGCTCAGTCGATCTTGCCGAGCTCGATGTCGCAGTGATTGCAACGGATGGCTTTTTGGAGATCGAGAAGAGATCTGGTGAAGTAATTGGTGCGGCGGAGCTGCTTAGTGCTGTTAAAAACGAGAAACTTGTTACGGTGCTGGAGCGGCAAAGAGAAAGGGAACGCTCCAGAGCACAGTCAGCGCATATCTCTCATCAAGAAGCGACTGCGATTGTGCTTTGTTTCAGCACTAATTTCTAGAAACTAGGTGCGAGCGTTTTGCGACATCGTACCCGCCCTTTTCTACGCAGAGAAGGGTGATTCAGTCGCGGTAACTCATCTGGATGCCACGGATTCGGTGATCTTGGCGGCATCGATAAGCAGCCCGACATTTCCAAGCACCGGCTCGGAAACGCCTTCGCTTTAGAGTCAATCTCAGCGGGTCACCGGCCATTGGCCTTCGTGGTTGCGGAGTCATGCAAGTGCGGCGCAAGATCCAATGCTTTCAGCTATTTAGCAGATCTCTGCCATTTCTCCGATTGTTCGGAGTAGTAGTAAGAATCTCTGAAGCAAAATCAATGTCTACGCGGAATTAGGTATTGAAACCGTAATTTAGGTTTTGGGGAAGTGTAAGAAGCGAAGCGGGCGTGGCCGCTCGGAAAGGGGTGTGATTGATTTGAAGGTTTTTAGCCATGAAACGGCTGAGTGCTTCTCTCTTTATTGTTCCGCTCGCTGCGGTAGGGGCTCTCCTTATATCTATTTTCTTCTCACGGACAATACCGAATACGGCATCGGTCGATCGTGAAAGCAGGTCGCCTGAGATCAGTGTTGGCGCGACGAACCGTTTTACGACGTCAGCGAACCTGAGCGAGCTCTCGTCGAAGCCGGTTACTGAAATCGCCGCAGAGAACATTCGGAATTTACCGAAGGTGCGGGCAATAACCGAACAGCTAACCGCCGAACCATTTGTCTCTGCGCGAGAGGTCTCCAATTTTGATACACCCACAAGTAGCGAGGGGCAGTTCATTCGAACCAAATTACTCCATACGAATGCGCGCTATCCGTTGGTGCGAACTCGCGAAACTCATCTCCTCGATCCGAATACGGGGAGTGACACCATCGTCGATTTCGCGGCAATGATTGCTGATCACCTTCTTGTTCAGCGAAATCCATCAAGTGATGAAGAAACGTTCCTGGCGCAGATTCACGATATGGGCCTCGCGGTGCGGCGGAAGCTTCCGATGTCGGAGAAATATCTGATTTCGTTTGAGGATAACGATGGTCGAAGGTTCGAAGAAGTGGAGCGCAGACTACAATCGCCCTCTTCAGCGATAATATCAGCAGAGCCGGATTATTTTACCACGTTACTCCATACCGCACCGGCACCGATTGACCCACACTATCCGCTACAGTGGCATCTCACGAATACTGGCCAATACGTTGGTGGACTTCCTGGTGCTGATATCCATGCTCGCGAAGCGTGGGCCCACTTTGTGCCTCGAATAAAGGTAATCGTCGCGATCGTTGGTACGGGAATCGACTTTAACCACGAAGATCTCGCCGGCCGCTTCTTTCAAAATCCAAATGAAGCACTCGGCGATAAAAACGGCGATGGCTGCCCGGGTTTGTGCGGAGTCGACGATGATCATGACGGCCAGGTAGACGAGGGAAACCTCGCGGACGATGACGAAAATGGACTCGTGGATGATATTAGCGGTTGGGATTTTGTCCCGAGCCAAGACCATCCCGAGGGTGATTCAAACCCGGACGGTGGTTTCCACAGCACGCATCTCGCGGGAACGATTGCTGGTGTAAGTGGGAATGGAAAAGGAATCAGTGGAATAAATAGTTCAGTTGAAATACTTCCGGTGAGCTTTTTCAAAGACTACGGCTTAATTTCTGATGCCGTTGAAGGACTCGCCTACGCCATCAATATGGGCGCTACGGTAATTAACACATCGTGGGCGTTGAATTTTGATCTTGCAGCAGTCAGGAATGAAGTGGCGCGGGCCGAACAGAAGGGGATTCTCATTGTGGCTGGCGCGGGAAACGAGGGCCTTAACGCCGAGTATGCGCCGCTTTATCCGGCCGCCTATCCGAACAGCAATGTAATCTCCGTCGCGGCGAGCGATCAGAACGATGAGTTAGCCTGGTTTTCAAGCTATGGACCAACAAGTGTCGACCTTGCGGCACCGGGTGTCGGAATCGTGAGCTCCATGCCGGGAAATTCATATGGCACCATGGATGGAAGCTCAACTGCTGCGCCGCAAGTAACTGCCGCGGTTGCAATGCTAAAAACACATGCTCCGAATCTAAGCGCTTCCGATATTAAGCGCTTGATCCTTGATGGTGTCGATAAAGTACCTGCACTCAGCGGTAAGCTAGTAAGCGGAGGCCGCCTCAACTTGGCGCGAAGCTTACAACTTGTTGGGCAAAATATCGCGATTGCTGATGTCGCGATTAACGACGCACAAGCAGACGGAGGCGTTGGAAATGGTGATGGTGTATTTAACCCGGGCGAAACGGTTAAAGTAACTGTGGATCTCAAGAATCTCTCCGAGACAGCGCTTTCCAATCTAACAGCAACGGTCGCTCCAGAGCAGCAGCTCGCTGACATTTCTGTATTCTCTAGTCCGGTCTCGATAACGACGATCGCCGCGCGATCAATGAACGGCCATGCGAGAGTCGAATTCCGAGTACAAGCTGCAAGCGCGGTAGCCAAAAATACCATAATTCCATTGGTGATAAGCATTACGGGTTCGGCGTTTGCCGAGGCCCGAACCTTTGCGATTCTCGTGCAGAACACCGCGCAGCTCGAAGGAACGGTATTGCTCGATGGACAACCGTTACCGAACGCCGTGGTCCAGAGCCATGGAGTAACAGCACGCGAAGTTGTCACGGATAGCGCGGGGCGCTATCGAGTCGGTCTTGCTCCGGGAAACTATCGGCTCAATGTTTCTCTTCGTGGAATTCCATTTTGGGGTGACCGCCATATACAGCTAAATGACGCTCAACCGGAGCGGGTAGATTTCGAGTTTTTTAAGGCGTTTGAGGGCCGGGTAACTGACGTTGACACAGGCGCACCAATATCGAAACTGATTCTCAACGTTCACGAGTTCTCCTTTCATCGCGTAAGTGATGTATTCATAGTGCCGGATAATGGTGAGTTTTTACTCGCCGCGGACAGAGAACATGTAGTGCCCTTTATTTTGAACATTAAGGCTCCGGGGCGTTATATCCCCCAGCAGCGCTATATCTCGGGCTTAGTCTATGGAGGAAAGCAGGAGATTGAACTTGCCCCCGGTAGCGCAAATCTGAAGATCACCAGACGTTTCATATGGAACGGACCAACTCCGCCATATATCACCGATATTGCCTCTGATGGCACAATTCTGGTCGGAGGGGCCACCTTCGATTGGTGCGGGGCAATCGCTGGAGCCTGTCAGCATTGGCAGACAACTTGTTTTATCGTGAACCCGGACGGCAGCTCGAGAGATTTCTGCTCAGAAGTCACCGCCGGCTTTGGCGACCCATGGTATCGGGGCCATAGAGCGACCGGGATGAATTCCAATAAAGAAGTTATTGGACTAAGCTCGCTAGGTAAAGGTTGGGTTTACCGGCTCGCGGAGTCAAAGATATACGAATTGCCTCCTCCCGCCGGATTCAACCAGGTCTACCCCATCTCAATAAATTCACACGGCGACGTGCTGGGAGTGTCCTCAATCGACAATGGCAGCAACACCGCGACTATTTGGCGACGTTCGGCAACTAGTTATGCGCCCGAGATATTTTATTTCAATAATCCAAACGTCTTGCGTTTTGACCTTACCCAACTTGCAGACGACGGCACGGTTCTCGCCGAGATGTATCCGATTGTAGGCAGCCACTACCCCTATTTGTACAAAGACGGGGTAGGGCGTCCGCTAGGAAATCCTGAAAACACAAGCTGGGCGAATGCCAATGGCATTACTTCCTTGGGAACAGTTTTCGGGTATTCTTACAATTTAACTCTCGGGACTCGGCTCTTTGCCTACGCCGATGGCCGCTTCCGCCTTCGCGATAACAACGCGAACCTCTACGGTTATAATTCCCCAGTCGACTATGATGATCAATTTGATGACTTTTTAGGAGTTTCCTACCCGCCGGGGTCAACGTTTCTGTGGGGACTCACCGCTACGCTACAGCGCGCACGAAGTACAGTTGCTGTTCAGGATCTCCTTGCCGAGAATGATCGGGCTGAGACTCTGTCTCGCCCCGCATATGATTGGTTTACCAATTATTTCGTTGAGAATGATTTTTACAAAGACACCTACCTTCTAAATCTTCCTTCTGTAAGAGATATCCCGGAGCGGATGGATCCCTACCTGACGCTTTTAGTTACTGGCGTAAAGGGTTACACTGCTGCACATGGATATGCGGTGGTTGGTCTTGATGTTCGCACCCAAGAATACTTTGTTGGTCTTGTCGATAAGGTACCGACATTTAAGGAGCCCACTGCCAAACCGGTCGTAACTCCGACTCCCGTCGCGACTCCAATGCCGACCGCAACACCAACCGTCACGCCTACTGCCACACCCACTCCGCTTCCGCCATCTGCAGCCGTGGTTAAGAGCGTTCGCGGTGATTTCGACGGTGATGGAGAAAGTGATATCGGGAGCGTCTCCAAGGGAAAAGGCGCGACTAAGTCATCATTGATGCAGCATAAAATTAAGTTGAGCGCGAGCGGAGTCGATAAAAAAATTAAATTTGGTGGAAGTACGTCATTCGCCGCGCACGGACACTATATTCCTGGAAACAACTGGCAGTTAGGTTACGTCCGAAAGAGCCGCGGATCTCAGCTTGAATGGAGCATATTGGATCCGGTAAATGGAACCACGGCCACGGTGATTTTCGGCAAAAGCACTGATCGGGTATTAGGTGGCTGTTCCCTTGCGGGAAATGACGATCTCTCGGATATGGCGCTTGTCAGAGGCAGCGGCACTTTACTAGTGAGAAACTCGGCGACGGGAGCCGTATCTGAAATTTCGCTTGGAATGAAAGCGAGTGAAGCTATTGTCGACATCGCGTGCGGGCATCTTAAAGCGGAAGGTACGGGAGATCAGGAAAGTTTGGCCGTATTGACTCGCACCGGATCGACCCGGTCGGTAACTCTATATAATTTTAAAGGCGCGCTATTGAAACGCATTGATGCTCCACAAAACGTAGATCGGCTCCTCGTGGTTGAAGCCTCCAAAGACGGCGTAGAAGATATAGTCCTTGTACCTTCCGTCTCCTTAAATGCTAAGGAGGTCAAACTTCCCCTGCTGAATGGGGATCTCGCTGTCGGGCCGGCGCTCGCGCCGATTACCGTGCCGGCATTTAGTGAAATTAGCGCGGGTGCAGTTGTAAAAAATGGCGTAATTCTTCCGGGCTTCTTGATACTTCAGGACGGCAAATCAGTAACAAGAATAGAGCTTACAAACGGCCATAGCGCAAAGAAGCAAAAAGTCGGAGGAACGAGCACGAGGCTTATCCGTAGTGCCAATTTCAATACTCGTTCCGTGGCGGCCAAAAATAAAAAGAGGGGGACTAGGCCATGACATACCGCAGTAAAAAGAGCCCTTTATCCCCCATACGTATCGCGATCTATATTTTTGCCTTTGTAGTGCTGGGCGAATCTGCGCTGCATTTGATTCCGCCGCGAGCTACCGATACCTCTCTGTCGCACAAACGCAAACTCACTGTTGTCGCTCATCCTGAGTCTAAAGACAAGCCAACAAAGGATCCCTTTGCCGCTGCGCCTGCGGATACGGCAATCGCCGCTCGGCGAAAAGCAATCGAAGAGCTCCCAAATGTGCGTGCGGTTAAAGAGCTAATGAATCGCCCACTCTACACAAGCGCTCAGGTGATGATCTCCGAAGACGGTGCAACGGATGAGACTGGCACCTTCGCGCGCACCACAATTCTTAAAACGCATCTAAAGTATCCCCTTGTTCGCACTGTTGATCGAGTGTATCGAGACCCACAAATCAATGACGAGTTCACGATCGCGCGCGACACCATGGTGGCCGATCACCTTATGGTGAAACTTCTTCCGGGAGTCCGTGAATCTCTTTTTACCCAAGCGGTGCGAGAGCTCGGATTTGGTGTACGCAAGTATTCAGCCAATACCGGGATCTATCTCATTTCGATACCAGCAGAAAATCCAGGCGACTTCAAAAGTGCGCTTCAAAGGCTGCATTCGTTGACAGCGATGGTGCGCGCGGCCGAGCCCGATTACGTTGTACAGCTTGATGCAACTCCAAACGATCCGCTCTTTAGCAAGGAGTGGGGCCTTGAAAACCGCGGTCTTGAGCCGCTCGGATTTCCCGGCTCCGATATCGGCGGGCCTTCGGCCTGGGATATCTCAACTGGTAGCAAGAATATTTTGGTGGGTGTTATTGACAGCGGGATGGACTACGCTCACGAAGATCTTGCCGCAAATATCTGGACGAATCCATCGGAAGCTCCCGGCGATAAAAATAGCGATAGCTGCGCCGGAGTATGTATGGCAGATGACGATGGCGACGGCCTTGTCGACGAAGACTCCGCCGGCTGCGGGCGCAATGGGCGGAAGTTATCCGGAGAAGCTTGCCAGTGGAAAAATGATCTTGTCGCTGATGATGACGAGAACGGATACAAAGATGATATCCACGGGTATGATTTTGCCTGCGATGATAGCGATCCCGATATTTACTCGACGACTTGTCCATACTGGCCCTACGGTGACCTCTATCCCGATATTCATGCGACGCATGTCGCAGGCACAATTGGAGCGGTCACTAATAACGGAAAAGGTGTAGCCGGCGTCGCGCACAATGTCACGATGATCCCACTTCGTGGACTTTACGGCCTCGGCGGGATGACATCGGATTTGGCGGAGGCGATCGCGTATGCGACCGCGCGCAAGGTGTTTGTCACCAATAATTCTTGGGGGGGCGGTCCGCGATCGCAGGCCATTGAAGATGAGATTGTTCGTGCCAATAATGCCGGAATTCTTTTTGTTGCCGCCGCGGGTAATAACGCTAATAACAATGACAAGATACCATCATATCCAGCGTCGATAGCACGTCCAAATGTTCTTTCGGTCGCCGCGACCGATCCTTTCGATACTCTTGCCTATTTTTCAAACTATGGCGCAGCGAGTGTCGACCTCGCAGCCCCGGGCGTTGCGATCTTCAGCGCGCTTCCGAAAAATACCTACGGCAATTTAAGTGGAACTTCGATGGCGACGCCGCATGTAACCGGAGCTGCGGTAGTACTGAAATCATTAGCACCAGGGCTTACGGCTACTGATATTAAAAGGATCTTAATTGATGGTGCAGAGATTGTCGGTTCACTTGAGGGATTGGTTCGTAGCGGCGCAAGGCTCAATTTGCAGCGAAGTCTGCAGCTCGTTAGCCAGCATGTAACGGTCGGTGCGCCGCGATACATTGATGATGGAAGCGCGGGTACGCAGGGCAACGCCGACGGAATTGCCAATCCTGGGGAAACAATTGTTGCTCGTATCCCAATTCTTAACCGTAGTACGAGCGCACTATCAAACGTCACGGGGCGTCTTGAAAGAATCGACACGACGCCAGGGCTCACTTTACTCAGTAATAGCGTAACCGTAGGTCCGATTAGTAGTGCCGCGGCCGGCTCGGCCGAATTCAAGTTCACGATTGCTCCGTCGGTGACATTCGAGACGCACTTCCCGCTTAAGCTAGTGCTGCAAACTGGTCTTGGCGGCTTACCGGAGGAACGAACTCTGCACCTCATTATTCATAATTCAGCAAGCGTAAGCGGAAAAGTTCTTCTTGACGGCGCTCCTCTAGCCAACGCCAGCGTGAAGGTATCTGGAATTATGAGCGCGAGCGCAGTTACTAATAGAGATGGGATCTACTCACTATCACTCATCGCCGGACAGTACACCGAAAAAGTCAGCTATCCAGGAACCGTCTTTTTCGGCTCGAATAGATTCGCTGTGCCGGTCACGCAAAAGGTAATTGATCTTGATTATGTAACGGGCGGTTCGGTTGAAGCGCGAGATGCCATTACGGGCGCGCCGATACCTAACTCCTATATTGAGATTGGCGATACCGTCGCCGCATCGCCCTCGCTTGAATACCTAAATCAAGGTGAAGAGAAACTGGGAATCGCGTTCCCGCGAAATCTTGCCTACTCGTTTAGTTTGCGTGTTCTGGCGCCGGGGCGTTACTTCCCCGAGGAATTCTCAGTAGATGCGACACGATTTGGTGAGCACTTTATCGCCAAATTAATGCCGGGTTCGGCAGATATGACGATTAAGCGCAACTTTGCTGTCGGGCACTTTCCGAAGATTACTGGCTCCGCGAAAGACGGCACTGTTGTCGGGGTCGACAATGATATTTACAACATGACCTCTAGCGCATTCGTCATGACTCGGGGCGGGGAATATACCGACCTTAACAGTACTATCGCGGCGGAACTCTTCGGAACGCCGAATCCACTTACCGCGGAGCTCGCGCCATTTTATAATTCCGCAGCCTTCGGGATTTCGTCGTCAGGAGATGTAGTTGGAAGTATAGTCGCGTATGACACTCAGACTGGTGAGCTCACCGCCATTAATCCCTGGATTAAGTCGGGAAATACAATAATCGCGCTGCCGTTGCTTCCTAATGATACCTTCGGCGAAGCATATAATATTAATAGCGCCGGGACGATTGTGGGCACATCTTCACATGCCACTTCAACCGGCATTGTGGGGCAAGTTGTTATATGGCGGCTCGTGAATGGAGCGTATCGGGTAGAGGTTCTACCCATCCTTACTCCGGTGACTGGGTTGATGCCAGGTGCCAATCTTTTCATAAATGACAAGGGAGTGGTTGCCACGACAGTATCTCGAAGCAAGGGTATTGGAATTCCAATGCTTTGGAATGGAACTTCGTTTACTGAGCTGCCTTTGCCGCAGGGGATGAAGTCGGCTCAAGTATATGGTTTAAACGATGATGGCGATGTTTTTGGAGGTGTCACCGATGGCAGTGGCCGCGCTGCCTCATTTGTGTACCGCAATGGTGGCTATATATTAGCGCCGGCTTCTAATTGGGATTCAGTGGCTTTCGCGCTTGATTATAATCCGGAGCAAGTTGACATTCTTGGCGGGATTCGATCTGAATTTGAAGCCAGTGATCAGAACACCGCCGCGCTTTGGCGTAATGGGAAGCGCTATATTATTGGTGATATTATCGCGCAAAACGACCATCCTCGGACGCAATGGTGGAGTCCATTCGCTCGCTACGCGGTAGCGCAAGCGGTTCGCTTTACTGATAATGATTCCATTCCGATCGCCGGATACGACAACGACCAAGCACTTTTCTTCCTCGGCACAATGACGCGTCCAGGAAAGTTTCCCGTGCGTCCCACACCAACACCTACTCCAAGTGCTACACCAACACTTACGCCCACGCCTTCACCGTCGCCCAGAAACTCTGAGTTGCCTCAGTTGACTACGGCGGACTTTGACGGCGATGGCGTGAGCGACATGGGAATCGTAGTCGCTTCCTCAAAGAAGTCGCCGGGCGGCGAGAAGGCGAAAGGTCTGTCGAACCGTATCCGCTTGAGCATTGATGGGCGAGAAAGAAAGATCAAATTTGGCCGGCGCAAAAGCGTCGCGGTTCATGGGCACTACCTGCCGGGAAATAATTGGCAATTAGGCTATGCGACGGTGGTCAAGAAGCGCGCAATCAATTGGGAGCTATTTGATCCGGTTACGATGACAAAGCTGAGCCTTGCATTTGGAAATAAGGGTGATAAAGTTTTGGGCGGCTGCTCACTTGTTGGTCAGGATAACCTGAATGACATGGTATTATTGCGAGGTGCCTCGGAGATAATCATTCGCAATTCGCAAAGCGGCGAGATTACGAAGCGATCGTTGTCGCTCGGAGCCGGGGAATCGCTGCTCGACCTTACATGTGGCACCTTCGTCCCGGACACCGGAGCGGAACAGTTCCTGGCGGCATTACTTAAGTCGGCGGACGGCAAATACCATTCAGCGATTTTTAGCGTCGATGGCACGGCACTTTTGCGAGTAGACTTGGCGGCTAAAGCCTCAAGAATCCTCGCGGTGGACGGAGATGGTAATAGGGTATCCGAACTCCTACTTCTCGATACGGAATCATCCAAGGCGAATCTAAGTGGCGAAAGGTTGGGTGTAGATATTATTTCAGAGCAGGTCACATCACAAAAAGTAAACTACGTCGGTGCAAGTGACCCGATCGTCGAAACTAGTGAACGCGCCGACACCATCGTCGTTCGCGCCGGAAAAGAGATCCGGCGGATTAGCGTTGATGGCAGTGCACTCGGGACCGTCATGCGCAAATTAAAGCCGGACCAACGCCTTATGGAAACTCGTAGGCTATTAGTGCCGTGACACTTTTCGCCAACAGAATTCTGGAAAATTTGCAGGCAAGTCAACTGAGGCAAACGGTAGTGGGCTTTCATCGCCAAGCGGGATTTACCAGCGCGTAAAGCCCAGGCCAAAGTGTAAAAGTTAGGTAAAAGCTCTTTACGACATTTTACTTCCGCGTGTCTTAAACACTCACGCAACGGCTGATACTATTAATCTTAAAAGTAGAACGAGGGAGAAACCAATGTGTCGTAAGATTCTCATTTTAGTTGTAGTCCTTTGTAGTGCCACTGCGCTTTCTGGAGAGGTATCTTTCAGTTCGGCTCCTGCAAGTATCGATGAAGAAGTGGCGAGTCTACGTCGCGAGGGAGTTGCCGCTGTGGATCGACTTGCTTCGAAGTACGTTTCAAGTGGTGGGTCTTTATCAGCACTTCGCCTAGTGCCTGCAAATTCCTTGACTGAAGCTCAGCGAAGCGATGTCGAAGCTTTAAGATTGCTCGACCAAGTTTGTGGGCAGCGTTTTTGCATTTATTCGAAGCTTTTTTGGCACACCGATTTCGCTGAGGCAAAGGCGCAAGCTCTTCGTGAAAATAAGCCGCTATTGGCTTTAGTGTTGCTCGGAGACTTGCGTGACGAGCTCAGCTGTGCGAATTCACGCTTTTTCCGGACCCTGCTCTACCCCGACCCACACATTTCACAACTTCTGCGAAACAATTTCGTTTTGTATTGGAAGAAGCATCGAGAAGTCCCGACGATAGAAGTATCCTTCCCAAATGGCAGAAAGATAAAGAACACCATCACCGGAAATAGCATTCACTATGTGCTTGATATGCAGGGACGAATTGTGGATGCGCTCCCTGGACTGTATGCGCCGGAGCGATTCTTTTCTGAAATTGCCAAAGCAGGAGATCAGGCAAGGAAGCTTGGAGCGTTGAACGACGCTGACTTTAGAAGTGAAGCACTGACCTATCATCAGACTCGAAAACGCGAGTCAGGGGAGGAGTACTTGGCGGCGGTGAATGGATTGGGCCTTGATCCAACTGCAGCGCTGCGCTTGCGGCGCATTGTCGATCAATTAAATGAGTCTCCGGCGGTTGCGGCGTCGAGAATAACGAAGTCGAAGATGGTGATGGAGGATCCCTATTTTGCTGGCATGGCAATGCTACGCACTGCATCCCTCGACAAGGCAGTGCAAAAGAGCGTTTGGGAACAGCTTGCGGAGCGTTTCCCACAGTTCCTTACAATTTCGGATCAAAGTATGCGCTTGATCCAGAATCTGCGCGGCGACCGAATCACAGAGAAAGGCTTCTGGTCTTCTATCTCGCGAAATCTGGCGATTGACACAGTGAAAAACGAGTTTGAACTACGACCAACTATCCGCGCATGGCTGATGAACTCTAAAGAAGCACCGACACTTGAGACGATAAATAGCCTTGTGTATTCCATGCTTTTCAAGATGCCCGCTGAAGATATCACGTATGGTTTGGTAACTCCCGAAACTTTTAGCGGCCTTGTCGAAGAGGGGTATCACGAGCCATAAGTAGGTGCAGGCGCGAAGCGGAGTCGTCGAGGAGGAGCAGGAGAATTATTCCGTCTACATGGTACTGATTATTAACTCAATAATTCGGGATGAAAATACTTCTGCGAACGCGACAAAGAACTCGCGAAATGTTAAGATTGCAGAGTTCGTATGCGTGTAGTTACAAATCATCCAAAGCGACTTCCTATCTCGAATTCCTGGCCTCGACCGCTTACTAAGGAACTCTCACGCCTTTTACCGCCGCAGTCTCCCGGTCCGCAAGTGATAGGCGTTGCTCACCTTGACGAGAATATTGACCTGGCAAAGAAGATTATAGATGGCCTTCGACCTGCCTCGAAAATTGGACTAGAAATGGACATGGGGGCACCCAGGATGCACCGGTATCTCGGGCAGGGGCGTGAGGTAGTTGGAGCAATGTGTGACGAAGAGGGAGCTCGTTTTTTTACTGAGCTCGCGAACTACGCGCGGACGAGAGGTCACACTCCCCTCTGGGTAGAAAGACCAAGTGCGCACATAGTTAAGTCGGATCGAGATGCAATTCGAAAGGCCGGAGAGGTGTTAAGGATGCCCGAGCGGTATGTCTTCGGTTGGGTTCGTTCGGCATTTTTCAATTACTGGTATACTCAAGCGGAGATTATTGGGAGAATGACTGTCCTGTGGCGCTCCAAATTGATGTTACGCGCTACTCGTAACTATGGATTTGGTCCTACTGATGCGGTTTTTATTGGCCATAAGCACGCACTCGATTTTGTGACTTTTACCGGGCAGGGCATTGAAGCTCGAATTGTCGATGGTCGAGTGACGACTCCGAGCATTCGCGAATGTAAGAGTGAAGATTTGTGGAACCATAGCGATAGGGTGGATGACCGAAAATTAAGAGTCACGAGGTCTATTCAACGGCTAATTCATAGATGGTTCGGTCATGGCGTCGCTGATAAAGCCCGAAAGTTTCGCCTTTCCGTAGCTGGAGTCTGTAGGATCTAGCCTGGACTTCTCTAACAGCTTTCCGCTGCGGAATCGTTGATTGTCGAATGGCTCCGTTAATCTAGGAATTCGCCCTCGACTGATCGGACAGTTTATCATTCGTAAATTTGTTTTTGAGTTTACTCAAAACTTCCCCGAAATCTTTCGGAGACGCTTTCATTAACCAACGGGAATTAATCCATGCGGCCGTTGTACGGTAGGTATCCATGAATCCCAACGTCTCAAACAAACTAAGGCGAGAAGTGTCGCAAGAGCTAGCGAAGCTACCCTTTTCTAAAGATATAATCTCTCTCCGAGTGAATGACCTATACGTAATGTTTTGTCGGCTCACTCCACCAGTGCAGCCATTTTACTAACCCGCTCAATAATGTTTATCAAAGCTGCGCGATAAGCTCGCGCGTCCGAAAGAGTTAGATAATAGCGACTGGCCTCTCTCCTTTGAATGCGCAGGCTGGCCCAGGCTTGGTACGTATCATCTTCACGGTAACTGCCACTATCACCTGACATCTGCAGTGACACGGTGATACTTGCCGGCCATTGATCGATATCTGATCTCTTCTGCGCAATGACCGCAAGCGTCACGTCAAGGTAGCTGTCATAAATGCGCGAAATGAAGGATCGATCGAGCTTAATATCTCCCGCACCTCTCGGAATCGGTGGAAGCTTTATCGACTCGCCCCCCTCCGACTTTTTCTGCATTGCATCACGAAGTTCGATTAGTTCCCTGGCTGATACTGCACTATTTTCCATATACGCCCTCTAAACGTCATCCTTACGCATAGTATACGTATGTATGACGTTATGTCAAATGGCATTTTGAGTCGAGAGTTCTCATTTGGCTGACTTGCAGTGCGCACACCAATCCTTCTCTTGCGGAATTAATGAAGGGCCTCGGGGCCGGCCTCACGGTAGTACCATTTCTCACGATGCAACATTTGGCGCGGAAACGCGCATGCCTTAAGACGAGATATATTTCTATTGCGGCGGAATAGAGTCAGCCACGGATTCAGAAATAGGTCTACCACGCTTACTTTGCTTACTTTCACGCACGGCGTGAGATATAAATATCAAAAAGCATACTTTGGCGAAGGACAGATCGATGAACTTTATTTGGAACCAAGACGCACGATTGCCGCTCAATATTGGTCAAGTGATCGACCTTGTCGTGACGAGTCCACCGTACTTTAATCTCGTCGATTATCAGACTGAGGGACAAATCGGGTTCCGCGGATCGTTCGAACGATACATAGAAGATCTCAATCAAGTTTGGTCAAATCTAATCTCACATCTCGGACCAAACGGCGCAATTTGTATAAACATCGGATGCACACTTGAAATCTCGCGCAAAAATCAGAATCGGCTCTTTGACACTCACCACCATATTCTAGAATTTTTTTGTACCCATGGATTTTACCTACATGCGGATATTATTTGGGCTCTAAATAACTCAAAGTATTTTGAGCGTCAGGTGCGACGATATCACTCATCATATCCCAGGAGTGAAAAGCTACTACTTAATGACTATGAGCATATTCTCGTATTTAAACGATCGACGAGCTACGATGCACTGCAAGAAGCCGACCTTGAGTCCGTTGAATGCATTTCGGGGGTTTGGTCCATTCCCTGGGATTATGAGGGTTTTCCGCCCCCTCTTGCGCCTCCGCTGGTTCATCGACTTATTCAGCTTTTTTCCGAACGAGGTGATCTGGTATTCGACCCATTTATGGGACTTGGAACAGTGGCGCGCGTCGCGAGCACGCTTGGACGTAGCTTCTGTGGAACCGAGCTCAATCCTGAAACGTATTCACGATGCCTAGAGGAACTCAGCCGGGCGCAGGTACCGCTTCAAAGGGAAATTTTACCACAAAGCGAATTATGCTCCGAATTGGCTAACGCCTCGTAACCGACCAATTAATACTCCATCTTATAATTGAAAGGTAAGAGCTCTGAAATAGGTACGGCCTTGAGCTTTCCCTCGATTTCCAAGATTACTTCAACGTCTGGGCAGTATTCGATAAGCAGCTGCCGGCAGTTCCCGCAAGGAGGCAATAGCGGGCATCCCTGATCGGGGCCGCCCACCGCGGCAAGGGTTTTGAAGCCCGCTTCGCCGGCCGTCGCGCCTAAGCCGAGGAGCACCGCTTCAGCGCAGGGACCAAAACCGCAGTTAGCAAAAACGTTTACTCCCGCGATCAATTTATTTGCGCTAGTTCGCGCGGCTGCGGCAACGGTATGTCGTTCGAGAAGCGCGTCAAATCTTTTTGTAATAAGCTCTTTGGCTGCGGCAACAATCGCCAGATCGGACTCTTGAATCTCTCGTGTTCTCATACTTAAGCTCTCTATTCGTCTTCCGCGTCTTCGCATAAGCGAGAGCGTGCACGAAACCAGTTATAAACCCGTTTCATGCGACTAGTCACCTCTCGTACTCCATTTCCTTCGATGTGGACGGTCACTGAGCTCAAGTGTGAAGCTCTGCTGACCTTGGTTCCGGTATCGTCCTGCTCCTTGGTCTTTATTCTTACGATACCCTCGAAATCGCGAAGCTCATGCTCCGAAGGAATGAACTCTTTCCGGGGCGGCAATAAAAGGTCACCCACATTACGCGCGCTTGATTGAGGAATGCGCGGTCTCTGGCCAAGATGTATGTCAATCAATGCCTTAAAAATATCGAAGTTGTAGGTAAGCGAGTGATTGCTCGGTATCTCACAGCCGGCGAGGCGGTTTCCTACATCGCTCACCAACCATCGGCGGTCGCGGGAAAGGAAAAACTCGGCATGCAGATATCCGGTGGTGATGCCAATGGCGTCAACAATACGTTGTGCAATCTGATGCGTATCAATCGGAAAACGCTCTTTCTCCTCCTCGCGCAGGGTAATATTGGCATTCATTGCTCCCTCGACAATTTGTAAAGGGGGGCACGGCATATACGATATAAAGTCCTTTAAGACCCTGCCTTTGTACACCAGTGCGCAGCATTCCCATTCTCGCCACGAGATATACTTCTCGACGATCCAGCGATCGGAGATCGTTGTCAAAGGAGAGCGCGGGAACTCGAACCGATGCGCTTCTTCCCGCGAAATCTTAAAAGTGTTGATCGTAGAAAAACCGTCTATCGGTTTCACGACCGCCGGCCAACCGAATTCATTACCGAAGTCAATGATATCGTTCGCGGTAGCGACTCGGCGAAAAGGCGCCACCGGCAATCCGGCCGCTAGGAGGCGCTCTTTTAACACTGCCTTGTTCCTTACCCGTTCAACGACCTCTTCGGACAAGGCCTCCAGCGACAAGTGTCGCGCAAAAGCGTGCGCAAAGTGCTGTGTGGGCTCCGATGGATTAAGGAAACCATCGATAGTCAAATGGTTCTTCTGTTTCCACGCTTTAAACCGCGCCGCCTCGCCCGCGATATTTTTTCGCTCGGTCACCGTAAACACCGCATGCTTCGCGGTGTGCGCTTTCCAAAGAGATGGTAATTGTATGTCGCTGAATCGAAGTAAAATCGGCTTCACCTCGGGAGTGTTGACTACCGTCTTCGATAATTCAAACGGAAAATCATCCACGTAGAGAAGCGTTCGTTGGGGGCGGGCGCCACTCTCCTTTTTGAGCGTTGGCTCAACACGGCTGGGCATATTGATAGCTCTCTCTCTCGAATGACCTGTTCTTACCCCGCTTACATGCTTGCCACACCGCGCGTGACGCCACTTGAGCGAGCGAACGAATGGCTGTTTCAGAAAACTGCGGGGGAATTTGAATAGCGATGGTTCGCTCGAGCTTACGCCGGGTATTTTGAAACTTCCCGACTTTCTGGACTGCCACGTTTTTCAACGTCCACGGAAATCCATCGGCATAGATCGAGCGCCGATTTGCAATCACCGGATTGTCCGGAAGAAAATAGCGATCGTAGGTCCAATACGGGACTCCAAGTTTTTCAAAAGTCGCTCTGCATCTCTCCCGGGATACCTGCGACGGCATTTCAATCCGTAAGGTAAGTGGCAGACCATACGTGCTTCGCTCGATTACCGAAACGTTTTCGAGAGGAGCAATCTCGTCACGCAAAACCTTATAATTTTTGACGAGACGCGCCCGTATAGTATTAAAGCGGCGAACTTGCTGAAGCTGAATGGCCGCGACGAGTTCGTTGCCGATAAGATTCTCACCGTAGGCCGATCGCTCGTCCCAGGTCGGATATTTCCCTTGCGTGCGCCAGCTTCCATGATCGTGATAACTTCGGGCATTCGAATGGACGACTTCATGCTCGGTCGCGAAGATCCCGCCCGTCCCCGACGATAGAAGTTTATTATGCTGAAAACTAAACGCGGCCGCATGGACGTTGCTGCCCACGACGGATCCATCAGGTCGACGAGCACCGATGCTTTGCGCGCAGTCTTCGATAACGATTCGGCGTGACGGCACCATCGCGCCGAAGCCGTCGAGATGAACGACGACGCACCGTTCGATATCGCTCGGAATTTCGTCGAGTTTCATTAATAGTGAGTCATCGACGTCGACAAGATGTGGAATCAAGCCGCACGACAATACCGCGCCTGCAGTCGCGACGAAGGAAACGGCGGGAATCGCTACGCGCTCGCCAATGACGGGTCGGGTTGTCAGTAGCGCCAGTCTGAGCGCGCTCGTACAATTTGGAGTAGCTAAGGCGTGCTTAACTTTGAATTTCCGACAAAATGTCCTTTCGAGTACGTCGGCATTTGATTCTCCCGCGCGTTGGTAGCGAAACAAAATTTTCTCGGCGATGGTTTCATCAAGCCGCTGATCATGGGAGATAAAATTGGCGCCGTAGGGAAGTTTTGTAAACATTATACTTGCGAATCCTCCGCGAGTGCATCGGTAACATCGAGCACTTGCTTTCGGTAATTAGTGGCTAAAAGTTTTCCATCTTTCTCCTCGAGAGCTTCCGAAGCGAGCGGAATCTTGCCGATACGCGTCGTGATAACGTACTGAGGCACAGAGAATCCCGTTTCGAAGCCTCCGAGTGACTCCATAATTTCCCGTCCCTTTTTAAGAGTGGTCCTAAAGTGCGAAACACCTTTCACGTTATCGCAGTGGTACAAATAATAGGGCCGTACGCGAATCGAGAGCAGCTTTTTATTAAGCGCCCTTATTATTTCCGGGTCGTCATTTACGCCTTTCAGCAGCACTGATTGGTTTTGGACCGGAATCCCATGGCGCATAAGCCGATCAACCGCGGCCGCGCTGTCTGCGGTGATCTCTTTCGGGTGATTGAAGTGAGTGTTGAGCCACAATGGATGAAATCGCGCGAGCATTGCGCACAGCTCGTCGGTGATCCGATAAGGAAGAAGCACGGGAAACCTACTTCCGATTCGAATAATATTTAGGTGAGGAACGGTCCGTAGCGCTTCAAGAATACGCTGCAAGCTAAGATCGCTCAAACTCAATGGATCTCCCCCGGTAAGAAGTACATCGTCGATTTCAGAGTGGTCACATAGATACTCGATATCGGCGGCAAGGGAACTTTGATATCCCTCGCCCCAATACGTCCCTTCGCTATCGGTCGTATGAAACTTGCGGGTGCAGTGACGGCAATAGACGGGGCAGGTATCCGACACCAACAAGATTGCCCGATTAGGATACTTGTGAATAACTCGCGCGGTCTTTCGGAACGAGATGTCGCCTACTGGATCTACTTCGCTGCTTTCCGACGGTCGGACTTCGCGCGGCGACGGTATTGCTTGTAAGCGAATCGGACAGCTGGGGTCATATCGATTCATAAGTGAGGCATAGTAGGGCGTCACCTGCCATCGGTAACGTCCCTCCAGAGCGGAAATGGCGAAGGCTTCCTGGTCGTCCACCTCGATCCAGTCTCGTAAATGTTCGACGGTGCGAATCGCATTCCTGAGCTGCCATTTGTAGTCGTACCAGTCATGTGGAGCATTAGCCTCACGCGAAGCTCCACAAGCGGGTTGCTCGAGGGCGCTAGGTATTTGCATAGAGATCTCCTTGGGCCAATTTTTGAACATGGCGAGCAACTTGTGCCGCGCCACTTTTTCCAAACAGCGACTGAAAATTAGAGGTGAACGAACTGGACAATTTTGTGTTGTCGAGAACCGATCGGAGCCGCCGTTCGATTCGATCGTTTGCCGTTGACGAACGACTCAGAATATCAATTTGTGACTGAATATAATGCACGACAAACTCTTCGCCGCGCTTGAGCTGCGCTTCTACGACGCTCCATTCGAGCGCGGGGGATTGCCAATCAACGATCTCTCCCGAGGTATAGGCCCGGAAAAATTGGGCGTTCCTATACTGGCTAAGATTCTGCGGCGGGAGCGCGACCGTGGGTACCTGTAGACCGGATGTCTCATACATCGTAGTAAGACCCGGCGAGGAAAGAAGCAGTCTGCTCTTCGCCACTAACATTAAGAATTGCTCATGCGCCATGGCTCGAAAGCAAACGCCCCCCTTGGCAGGTACCTCGACATCGCATGCCGCCTCGATGGCGGCCGAAGAGCCGGTGACCGTGATATTGTCGATACCGGCATCGAGTAGCACCCTGATTGCCGGAGGAATTACCAAACGCGCATAGGAGCTCTTATTGGGCGTAGTCCAGTGAAGACCGCCTAAGTTGATGACCGCGTGATTTTCGCGGTTTTTTGGCACCACCAGAGATGCCGCGGGAACTATCGGTTCCACCCAATTGAGGTTCTTAATGCCGCGAATCTTGTTCCAGCAATGCTCCGGAAGCGCTCCGCACTGCTGCGCGCAATAGAGACTTACCTCACTTGGAATCTCGTCCTGCTCAGTCCAGAGAAATGGTAAACTGTCTATATAGACGGTGGGTACGCCGATTGCCTCCAATTGCCGGGCTAACGTCGGTTCTAGCACTACCACAGCCGCGTCAATCTTGGTCTCTTGGCAAAATCTCTCTAACGCTTCGGGAGAGTGTCCCGAGTAAAAGCCCGAAATCGGAAAATCACCGAATATCGTTGTGTCAATTGAATTTTGGTAGATATACCACGACGCATCGGCAAGTGAGCGAATGACGGAGGCCAACTTGCCCGCGGGTCCCCATCCGAAATCAATCGCAGCGCCCAATATTCGCATGTTAGATGCTCCAATCGGGAAGGTCGCTGGCTTGGCTGTCCACTAGATTACTGTAGAAGGAAGCCGTAGTGCTGCAACCGATGCAGCGGCGTGGTCCGTGCTCATAATACCAGTCTCGTTGTGTCCTAATATCCTCGTCGTCGAGCACGAGGTGTGCCTTCGCCTTTCCAATACCGACTACCGAATCGCGGTGGGAAAGACAGCTGCAGGTAAAGGTATGCTTATGCTTGGGGTCCAAATACAAGACGTCTTGAACGACGTTGCAGTGCCGACCAAGCGGTCCCGGTGCCACACCTTGATCAAAGTAAGCCCGACGCTGCTGTTCATCGGCGCCGAACCAGGGAACCCCTTGCGGCACAAGTCCCTTCGTCGAATCGAAAACCTCCATTCCAACTCTCAGAACGTCGGCCTCGTCCTCATAAATTAGACGCTCTTGCCCTTTTAACGTCGAAAGCTCCCATTGATCAACTTTTAGGTCGGTAAGGACCCTTTTTAAGCTCGGAATTTGACGATAGTTATGCGGTCCTACCACGGTATTCACTCGCACCATGATGCCTCGAGACTTTGCCAAGGCGATTCCCGAAGTCGCCGCCGCAAAAAGACCTGGCGCTTTTCGGAACGAATCATGTGAGAGCGCATCCTGTCCATCAATGCTCACCACTACCAACGACAGCCCGGCATCGACGAGCTGATCTATACGTTTGGTCAATAAGAAGCCGTTGGTGATGAGTGAAGTAAGAAACCCCGCCGTCGTCGACATTCTTACGAGGTCGACAATGTCCCGGTGAAGCAGAGGCTCGCCGCCGGTGAATCGCACATATTTAACGTTCTCGGCACGCGCCTCTGGAATAAGCGTGGCCCAATCGGCGGTTGAAAAACGATATACGTCTTTCGAATGCGCGAACTCGCACATGAAGCAGCCGGCGTTACACGCCTCAAGTATTCTCACGTAAAGATATTTTGGTCTCATCCTCAGATCTCATTCAATAATCATCGAGGACAACTATATTATGAGTGTTCGATCAGCGAGGCCGCGCTAAAATCAGAGTTAGAGGCAACTCTCGCCGCGAGTTCGTCGTGCGGAGAATTAATCAAATTGCAATCCGCGGCAAAGCCTTCCTTGACCCGGTACAAAAAGGGAAATTTATTTTGAGTAAGGTATTCGTGCAGCGGCGCTTTGTAATATTCGTTTTTGAGCGCGGGAGCGAGCCAGAGGAATTCTTGGACGACTTTAGGATCCAAAAACGGATAACGACATTCAATGCCGAAGGAGCCTCCCACAAACTCGTCTTTCGCGAGGTAGGCGCGTTGGCAGCCCCCGTGAAAATTCGGCCACTCATAGAGCTTTTCGGGAAAGATACCTCCAAAATGAGTGCCGCGATTGTTGAGACAGTAGTCGGCTAAAATCTCGTCGGCACCTTGCCCACTCAAATATACTCGACGCCCTCGCTTTCTCGCATAGTCGAATATGTAGGCACCACCTATCGCTCCGCCACAGTCGAACATATTCTCGCACGCAAGCGGAAAGGGAACCTCGTCTTTGTAACTATACGGTTCACAAAAGGTTTCGAGGTGACGTCTGCAGTTATTATATTCCGCATGACTCATGTAAAATAATTTCGAGCCCACTAACGCCTGTCGGGCTTTAAGAATGTCGAGATCCTCGCCTCCGCGAACAGAGTACGCCTCGAATGGCAGGTTCATCTTTTTTAACGCGCAGGCAAGCGCGCCGCTATCGTACCCACTACTGAGACCAATAAAACAGTCTGTCGTGGCTCGCTTTCGAACCGCCATTTCGAACGCTGAAATCCAATCGTCGTGATTTGTCTTGTGCTGGTTATCGAAATCAAAAGACATCGAGTTGATTGTCTTTGTCGCCCCGCTTTTGAGCGAGGTCAATAGCACCGAGTTTTCTTTCAGCGCGGTACCTCCGAGACAACTTCGATAACTCGCGCAGGCGCAACCATTAAAGTAGAGAGGCTTAGTGCCGAAAGGGTCCGTTGCAAAAATCGCAATCTCTTGATGAAAGTCATAAAGCGCAATTGCATACTCGCCGTCGAGGTAACGAGTAAACTGCTCGCCATACTTCTTATAAAGCGGAATGATGCTCTCGCCGTCGCTGCGCGTGTATGCCTGATTGTAGATCTCGCCGTTATAGACGCATACGATGTCGTCTTCGCAAAACGGTTGCGGGGTAAGTGCGCCAGTAATATGCAGCAGGTAATGATAAAAATCGAAACCGCACGCCGAATGTTTTGAACGTAGATCGGGCCCTCGATGTTTTACAAATTCTTCGTTAACGCTCTGACCTGTAGGACAGACAATAAAACCGCACATCGCAATTCCTTCTCGAATATTTTTCGCGAATCTCTTTCGCGTTCCGTCGACATTATGACTCAGGGCGCGCGCGTGAGCTTCCAGCAAGGATTCAGAAGACGTTTCAGTCCCGCGCGATTTTCTTGATCAGCGATACGCAAGTTTTTATGATGAGGGCGAAAACATTCTCGCCATTGCGCGCGCTTGGAAAGCGTAACAAGACGAGCTCAAGCAAGCGAAGAAGGCGCCACTTCAAGGAGTGAGGGCAATTTAAATGTTGAATATGAATACGAGTCGTTCGGAGAAGCAGGGTACAAATCCCGCCAAAGTAAAGGCGTTGGCGGTAGCGCGCGGTCTTACCATTCGAGCGCCCCACGGCGATTATCTGGTAGTGGACTCGAACTTCGCGTTGACGAATCAATCTCGAATAGCACTAGTGGGAGCTAACGGTTCTGGTAAGTCGACCATCCTTAAGGCGCTCATGGACGTCGACTCTGTCGCGGTCACGTCGGGAAGTATCGAATTCCCACACAAAGGCCAACGTGTCGAGTATGTACCTCAGTACCCCCCCGCGGAAATCTTGGAGATGCCACTCGAGGATATGGTGGTGGATTACATTGCCAAACGAAGCGGCGACCATGGCGAGACATGGCGCGCATATGCGGTGCTTTCTGAGCTTGGCTTTTCGGATCAAAAGCTCTCCGTAAAAATGAAGAACTTAAGTGGCGGCGAGATAAACATGGCGCTGCTTGCCCGTGCGTTGGCGACGGAGCCGACCTTGATCTTATTGGATGAACCAACAAATCACCTCGATACCGAGGGTATTTACCGATTTGAATCGGCATTAAAAACCCTCAAAGTTCCCTTTCTCATCGTGAGCCATGATCGGGAGCTGCTCGATCGGTTCACCAATGAAACACTCTTTCTCGCCTACAAGAAAATTCAAAAAGTGGACCTCCCCTACAGTGAAGCCAAGCTAGAACTCGCGAAACAGCGTGAAGCTCTTATAGAACTACGCGCGCAGCAGGAACGTCGTCGGCAACAGATCGTAAAGCGTGTTCAATGGCTGCAGGCGTTCGCCAGAATTAGTGACGACATGGCGCCGGTCTATCGAGCGCATCTCACGAAGCTCGCGAGATTCGAGTCTCAAATGGTGGAGGTGCCGCAAGAAAAAAAGAGTAGACTGCGCATGGAATCTGTTGACATACGCGCGCAAACCACGATGCGCATCAAAGACTATTCGGTGAAGATACCAGGCACTGACCAGACTCTGTATTCTATCAACAATCTATTCGTCACTCCGGGCGAGCGTCTCGCAATCATGGGACCGAACGGCGCGGGAAAAAGCACGCTATTGGAGCAGATTGTCGCCGCCTATCAACCAACCGAGGCGAAATCCGCGGAAGACGGCATACGACTCAATCCCCAGGTACAGCTCGGGTACTACGATCAAAAGCAGCGTGCCTTAAATCCACAAACGTCACTAATTGACTTCGTCTCCCGTAGCTGCGCCCTTTCCACCGAAGCGGGCCATCGAGCGCTCGCGGGGGCTGGATTCCCCTATGCCAGACACAATGATATCATCGGTCGCCTAAGTGGCGGAGAACGGGCGCGACTGCAATTCTTGGCGATTAAAGAACGAGGCGTCAACTTTTTAATTCTGGACGAGCCAACAAATCATCTCGATGTAGAGGGCATTGAGCAGCTCGAGACCAATTTACAGACGTTTTCGGGCACCGTCATGTTTGTAAGCCATGATCGCCGATTTTTAGACAATGTGTGTTCCCACATTCTAGACGTAGATTTTCAAACCATTATGCGTTACAGCGGAAATTACGCCGCTTTTGAAATTCAAAAAGCCCTTTTTTTAGAGCAGAAAGAAAAAGAAATTGTGGCGCAAGAAAAGGAAATTGAACGAAAACAAGCTTTTGTCGATCGATTTCGCTACAAAGCTTCAAAAGCGCGCCAAGCCCAAAGTCGCCTAAAGCAGCTTGAAAAAATGGAAGTCATTGAGCCCGTAAAAATCTCTCGTAAGACGCCTATTTTTCAATTTAATGAATAGAGAGTGGCTATTATTGGTCCCAATGGCGCTGGAAAATCCACCTTAATAAAAGCTTTGGCGGGAGAATTTCCTGAATGCCAGGGAGGAATTCACTGGAAGAGCAATGTAAAAGTAGGCTACTTCGCTCAAGATTGCGATAAGCAAATAAAAGCCTCCGATAAAACAGTGCTTGATTGGTTATGGCAAGTTTGTCCTCTTGAAAACGTAAGTTTTGTTTTAGGTATGCTTGGACGCGTATTTTTAGGAGGGGAAGATGCTAAAAAAAATACCTCTTCGCTTTCGGGAGGGGAACTTTGTAGGCTGTCGCTGGCAGCGATTATGATTGAAAAACCCAATACGATTGTTTTGGATGAGCCTACCAATCATTTGGACATTGAGTCGATTGAAGCTTTAACGAAGGCACTGAAGGAATATTCAGGTACTTTGATTTTTGTTTCCCATGACCGCATGTTTGTTTCTGAGCTTGCTACCCGAATTATTGAAATAGAGCCTACGGGATTTTATGATTTTCAGGGCTCTTATAACGAATTTGTAGAGAAGAACCATAAAGATTATTTGGATCAAAGCCAAAAGGCTATCAGTAAAATGGCCTCATCAAATGGTGCAAAAGAGCAAATTGGTAAGCAAATTTACCTAGAACAAAAGCAAAAAAGAGCCGAAGAAAATCAGAAAAAAAGAAACTTAGAATTGGTGATGAAAGAAGTTTCGAAGCTTGAAGAAAGCTTAAAAGAGCTAGAAAACGAATTTTCCAACCCCAGTATTTATGAAATAAAATCTCGAGAAGAAATAGCTTCTATGGTGGCTAAAAAAGAAAAATTGGAACACGCATTGTCTTTAAAAATGTCTGAATGGGAGAAGCTTGAAACGGATTTCTAGAAATCATCTTTATTTACTTCCCTTTATTTTTGCTATTTTTGATTAAGACGACGAGCAATTGTCATAAAATAAAGAAATTAAAAAATGTCTTTTCAAAAAGGA
>CAZEAC010000026.1:0-59156 GCA_964510065.1 uncultured Bdellovibrionales bacterium
TATGACCTTTCTGTTCGTAGCCTCGTACTTTTGTCCTCCCGCTTAGCCTTCAGCTCAGGCGGAAATCCGGCTTCCTTCTCACCTCACCTCACGGTGACGCAATTGCCTTCGACTAACGGTTTCCCTCCATGATATACTTCATCAAGTTAGAGGGTGATTCGTCCGTTGGGACTTGCACCCTTAAGCTCACGCCCATGCGGGGCGTACACCAAAGACGGAAACGGACAGAAGACCGCAAAGTGAAACAGTTATTTTATTGTCGAAGTGGTCTTCTGCCGCTTCGTCGGACGTTATACGGCAGAAAGTTTTGTCTCCTAAAATTGCAATTTCAATGACTCAAAAATCACCAGTGGCAAATTTAGACGGCCTTAATGATAAACTAAGTCCAGATCAGCAGGGCTATTTTCGAACTACTTTCGCACTACTTAGAAATGAACTTGATGCGCAAGAAGCGCTCTTGTCTTCTGCGACCGTGATACTGGTCATCATGGCTTGGCGATCCAAAAATTGGGAAGTCTGTGTTGCAAGCTTGGTTGTCGTTCTATTTTCGGAAGCATCCTACGCTTTATTAGGAAAGAAATTTTCGCCTCTACTAGACGAATTTAGTCCTCAGCCGAAAGCGACCATCCTGAAGGAACTTTCTAAGCGCCTTTTTAGAGGTCGCGCCGCTGTATACTTCTGGGGGTTTTTTTTATACTTGGTTTGGCAAATGATAACCGTATAACCAGAACAGAGGACAGGACGCGTAATCTGCCCTCGCCGTTCTTAAAGTGTGGCAATTGGCAGAGATTTGGGGCGCGCCTGTCTCTGTAACGATCTACCCGGATAAAGCTGTGAGAGTCATTTGATGGAAAACAATAGGCAAAATTTGCGTGCCGCTTCTATTATATTCTCCCTCCTTGCTGTCAGTCATTTCGGACTATATTTCATGAGTATGACGACCTCTCCAGCGCATTCCTTTAGGGATGCTATTGGTGCACTAGCTTTCTCTGCATTATTGTGGCCAACGGACAATGCTAGTTTACGTCAACGAAAGTTAATTTTGACGATTTTGGTTATTTTAGGGTGTTTCGTTTGGAGCTTTTACAGCGTTTACCGGAGCTTTAATTAAACCGTGGGTAGATCAATCCTGAGCAAAAGACTGCCCCGCCAGCAGAGTTTTTGAGTATACTGAGGAAGGCAGCTTTTGTCAGAAACGATCTACCCTGTCGCCACGTTACACAAATGAATCTCTTTAAAAGCCCGTTCACGCCCGTCATTTTCGCCTTTTTTATGGTACTGACGCCGTGGCTTCTCTCTGCCGGCAATGCACTACCAGCCAAGTGGGGCAACTGCACTATCACATACGACTCTCCATTTATTTCGAGCGCATGTTCTACCTCTCATTCGACAGAGGAGCCACCGCGGCGCACAGCGGCACAGTTTGGATTTGTTTCCCTTCTAATTCTTGGCGCATTTTTAGTTGCAAGTGCCGATTTAGGCGCGGTGTTGTCCCTATTGTGGTCAGAGCACCGTCTCGAGCGAGGACTTCTGATTCGCGGAAGTAGTATCTACATTTTTAGTGTCTTGGCAGCGTTTCTTGTGCTTAAGTTGGGGTAGATCAATTCCGAGAACCACAGCGCGATAGTTTAGGTTGTGAACTTAATGTATATTTGGCGCGTGGTTTCGGAAGCGATCTACGCCAATAAGATATGAGTTGGTATTCCGTTGAAATACTTTTTCAAAGCCTGCATCCCGACAGCCCAGGAAACGACTGGCTTTGGGAGGATCGCATAGTGTTATTTAGTGCGGACGACGAGAATGGTGCTAAGGCCAAGGCTGAACAATATGCGCGCAAGGCCGAGCATGAATTCGTTGCTGCTGAAGGCGGGCGCTGTCAATGGAAATTCGTTCGACTTGGTGACTGCCAGGAACTTGAGGCGAGCTTATTATCAGACGAACTGGAGATATTTCATAAATTTCTCAAGACTGAGGAAGTTGAGAGTATTTCAAAGCCTTTTGAAGATTAGGGCGTAGATCAAATCTTAGCTGCGGAGCGGCACCGCAGTTTCGGTAAAATTGGTGGCGGTATCGAGGAGTGCCAGAACTGTGGCGAGCGACTTGCCCGGTATAATTCCTGCCGCACCCGGGGCTGTCCGCAGTGCGAGGGGAGTAAGGAGGCACAGTGGCTTCTTTCCCGAGAGTCTGAGATTCTTCCCACTCCGTACTTTCATCTGGTGTTTACGCTACCGCACATCTTTAATGAGCTTTTCCTGCATAATACAAGAATCTGTTCTTCGATATTCTTTCGTGCAGTATCAAAGACACTGCTTACTGTCGGAAAAAACCGGTTTCAGGGGAAGCTCGGTTTTTTCTGTGTGCTGCATAGCTGGGGGCAGCTCTTGGGGCTTCACTACCATATCCATTGTGTCATGCCGGGGGGAGCGCTCAAAGATGACGGCGCTTGGGTCAGAAGCTCCAAGAAGAAGCGCTATTTTCTTCCGGAGCGGGTGCTGATCAAAGTGTTTCAGGGAATTTTCTTTCGTGCCCTTCGCACCGCGCAGCGTCAGGGCAAGATTACGTTTGCCGGAGACTTGAATGCGCTTATTGCCGAATCGCTCAAAAAACGGTGGGTAATTCACACGGAGGCTCCCTTCGGTTCGCCGCTTTTGCTCTTAAAGTACCTGGCACGCTATACCCGGAAAGTTGCCTGTGCAAATTCGAGGCTTGTTTCACTCAAAGACGGCGTACTGACTTTCTCGTGGAAAGACTATGCGCACGGTGCTTTACAAAAGCTCTGTGCGCTGTCCGCGGTAGAGTTTATCCGCAGATACTTGCTGCACATTCCGCCTCCGGGCTTTATGCGTATTCGTTACTATGGGTTCATGACCGGAAAAAACAGAAAAGCACGGATGCTGGCGCTGCGTGAAGCGATCTTGGGGCTCTTGCCTGAGTTACCTATGCCCAAAAGCGATGGCTCTTTTGTCCCGGGGCGCTGCCCCTGTTGTGGCTGCATCGCGCTCAAGGTTATTGCTACCTTGCTTCCCGGTATTTTGCTTTTAAAGGATTCTTCATGACCGGTTCGGCACAATTCGGTTGTTGCTCCCTCTGCTTCAGAGAGCTATGCACAGGTCTACCAACTGTTCGATCCTTCTCACTTTTTCTGCCCCTTCCGGCGCTTCGTCTACACTCTCCGCTTTGCTTAGACTCTCACTTTCGCGCTATCATTACCCTATAGAAAGTTTCGTGCCACCTTCCCGCGGCCCGGTTCAACCGAGTATTGCTCCGCTCCCTCTTACGGCAGCGGCTCAATCTCAACCTCCGTCGCGGAGCGGCGCAATACTTAATATTACCAAGGAAGCTGCTTGTAGCAGCTGAGTTCGACTGGGATGTCAGCAATGTCGAAAAAAATTGGATTAAGCACGGAGTTTCGCCTCTTGAGTGTGAGGAGGTATTCTTTAACCAACCGTTGATTGTGACGACTGACGAGAAGCACTCTTTGCACGAAGAGCGATACTTTGTATTAGGCAGGACTGATGCAGATAGATATTTGTTTGTTGTCTTCACGCTTCGCGGTAAGAAAATTCGCGTAATATCAGCACGAGATATGAGTCGGAAAGAGAGGAAAATATATGGCACGTAAACGATTCCCAAGTTCTTCGTCCGAAACTCAAGAGCAGGCGTTTTGGGCTAAGCATGATTCAACGGACTTTATTGATTGGCGCAAGGGGCAAGTTGGTGTCTTCCCTGAACTGAAGCCCTCGACTAAGACCATCTCACTTCGGCTGCCGGAATCTCTTCTTGCCGCGCTCAAGATTCTGGCGAACAAGAGAGACGTGCCTTATCAGTCGCTCATGAAGATATTCCTTTCTGAACGAATCAACGAAGAGATTGGAGAAGGGGATAACAAACGTGTGCTGCGGACCGCGAAGCGCGCCCGCACACACTAGACGTTAGGCCGCATGACTAAGTCCAAAAATATTTCGCCCGTTGGATGGTATGTCGGCTCGTACCTTCTGCGATTTATCGAGCTTGCCGAACCAGGGAACAACAATCTGAAGAAAAGATTCCTTACGTGGGAGAATACTGTAATTGTTAAGGCGCGCAGCTTGAATCGCGCATATGACAAAGTAGTCGCGCTAGCAAAGCAGCACACAAAGCCGTACAAGGGTGGTCCAAGTCCGGGAGTGGAGGTGCGGTGGGTTTTTGAAGGAGTTACCGAATTACTTCCGATATATGAGAAATTGGAGGACGGGGCCGAGATTATGTGGGCAGAGCACGCCCCCAAAACTCTAAAAAAGATTCGATCTAGGGCCAAGAAGAAGATACAATTTCATCAGTAAAAAATGCGGCCTAACAAAGACCGAGCCGCGGAGCAGTGGAGCCGTGTTGGTGAATATGAAGATCTATTGCCGCCCGCAGTCGGCAACATTATCCCTTTCTACCAAATCCAAATGGCTTCTTTGAACTTGAAAGTGGCAAGTTCATCAGCTGATCGACTGTGAAGCGGATCGCCTGAAATTCTTCTTCAGTATCGTGAAAACCGCGAGCTGCGCGCGCCTCAGGCCTTTCTAATCTTAGTTTTAGTTCGCGATGCTCTGAGATAATTTCGCGCGCATGAATAAACGCCCTCACGACCAAAATGCTTGTTTCAATTGCGACACGGCTGTTTAAGACCATCGCCGCCATGATTGCGCCATGTTCGGTAAATGCAAGCGGCAAGGTGCTTGAAAATTTGAGTTTTTGAAGGTAGTCGCATTTTGCGACCACCTCGTCCATTTCCTCTTTAGTTAACTGCAACACGAAATCTGCTGGGAAACGGTCGCTATTTCGCTTTACTTATTCCTTTAGACGTTTCGTTTTAACGCCGTAAAGAGCCGCCAAATCTGTATCCATAATTACTCTTAGGCCACGAATTGAAATAATATACGGCTTTGCGGTTTCGCCGCTTTGCTGTCTGGTAACAACTTGATTTCTGCGCTTTTCCATGCTTTTCCATCTCCCCTAATGTCTTCGTGCAAACCAGCTGCATATTTATCGTAGAAAGCTCAGAAAAGTTTCCTCAAAATAAGGGGGATAACAAGGTAGAGCAGGCGGATTTTTGCCGCACTGTTCTACTTGAGTAAGAAGAACTTCAGGCCTAGGATATGTAAAGTTTAAGGAGCGGCAAAAACCGCTGTCTTGCAATCGTATCCGCCAGATATTTATGGAGTGCAGTATGTCTAAAACAGTCACGACCAATCAGCTCCGCACATTGGTTAAAGAGAAGATCGAGAAGGCCGACGGCGTAGTATATGGTGAATTTCCATTCGGTGAAGAGACGTTCGTTGCATCGATCGGGGGACGCACACATGCTTCTCGGGAGATCTCAGATTCTGTGAGCAAACTGACCGGTGCACGGCTGGAGGATTTTGAAGTCAAAGATCGTGTAGTGTTCTTTAACATGAAGCAACGCATCGACAAGCCATTCACTGCGGATACGGTGCTGTTAAAAAAACCAGCATCGCCGAAGCCCGGGACGAAGTATACGGCGTGGTCGCAGGTCAGCTTGAACTTGACGTTACGCAGCCTTGCGGATCAATTGAAGGCTCGCGGCATCGAAGTTATCTCAGAAACTACGCCTCAGGCGGATAACCCGCGACGGAAACGGACAGAAGATCGCAAAATGAAATAATAATTTAGTTGACGAAGTGGTCGTCTGCCGCTTCGTCGGATGTTATGGGTGATGATGATGCGAGCATAGTTCAAAGCGTCATGCGAAAGAAGTTGCGCTGTCGGAATCAATCTACGCGACTAATGATTTTCTCTTTTTATGTATTTATTTTAGGAGGCCAGCCTATTGCATTCCTTTGCCTGGTATTGGAGCTAGCTAATCCCCTTTTTGTGGCCATGGTGTTTGGCGGTGTCTTTTTAGGAATCGGCCTCGCGTTAACTATGCTTGGTCACCTGGGTCCGCTGGTGTGCCCTAAATGCAATTGCGGAATATTTTCAAATCCTAATTATTGCCCAAGATGCGGCGACTCGACTGCGGCCATTGCGGATAAAAAATGGGGGTTTTTCAGTGGAATATTGAGTTTTGGCGCGTGTCCAAGCTGCAATGCTGAAATAGAATTTTATTTTCCGAGAAGACACCCCGCAGGACATGGAACGCCACAGTTCACAATTCGTCACTGCATGAATTGTGGGACTTTATTGAGTGAGGCAGGATTTTCCCTCGACTCAATGGGTGTATGTAATGATCCGACTCTTGCGCCAACAGGAACAACAAAGGAGAAGATTTTTTCATATTTTTCCTTATTTAGTACTCGGTCATAAGTCAAAGTGAATTGAACATTATTGGATATGTGGATGGCGGGAGTACCTTAATTCAGCTTCAAGATTAGTTGGCGTTTGTAGACTGAAAGTAAAGTTTATGTATCTTCTCCCGCGAATAGAGTAAGATCACAGCGTGAATCTGTCAGTCGTTAGTGAAATAGCCCAATTTAATAAGCTAGAAGATGCCTGGAATACCTTGTTCTCTCGTTCGGACTTCAAAAGTTTTTACCTTAGCTTTGAATGGTTTAAAAAATTAATAGTCGATCCCAGCACGGACGATCTCAAGCTTCACTGTGTCCTGGTCACCGATAATGGAATGACGGTAGCAATTGTTCCCTTTTGTTACTCGCGTTCACAACGAAGAAAAATTCCGCTTCTCACGCTTCAGTTCTTGGGCAATCACTACTCGAGTCTTTGTGGAGGCTTGGTGTTGCCTGCATACCTAGAGCGCGCAGCGACTTGTATCGCTGAGTATCTGCTCAGTCGAAATGTTTCCTGGGAGATGCTGCACTTTTCACGAGTCGATTCGCAAGATCAGTTCAGTAATCAAATCTTGCGCGAGATGAGTTCTCGCGGTGTTGGCTTTATTCGTGAGATGCAAAACGAGCATTTCGCAATCGATCTAACTCCTTTCGCCGATTCTGAAAGCCACTTTCGCGCGCTCGGCAAAAGCACAAGGCGAAACACAAGGGTGTTTTTACGAGAATTCTTAAAAAAACATGAGGCCTGCCTGTACTTGGCGAAGGGCGTGCCGAGCGATGAGGCCATTCGCGATCACTTCGCTCTTTTCGAGCGGAGCAAACGCGGCGAGGAGCAGATCCCTTACTTTCAAAATTACCTCTTAAGGAGCTACTCACAATCGGGAAACCTTCGGCTCATGACATTATATGCCCGAGCGGACGGCTCGACTCATGTGCAGAACGACGCGAACGACGTGCCCAGAGTACCATTGAGCCTGCAATATCCGTCCGGGCTTACTCCGTACGCGACTCTGCTAGTACTAATAGATACTTCGACTGCATACATGTTAAGGACGGCTTTTGACCAACGTTACGCTTCGTATTCCCCAGGGTTTATTGTAATGTGGGAGGCTATCCGTTACCTTAAAAGTGCCGAGGCGATTGACACTATCGACTTTCAACGCGGAGGCGAACAGTACAAGCAATGGTTTGGTGCGACACGGCGCGGAGTGCGTAACACCTTCAAGGCGCTTCGGCCGAAAACGTTCAAGTCGTGGAGTATTCGAGTGCTGGGTGGCTGGAGGTCCGAGTTGAATCTGGTAGGACTGTAGTAGCATGTTGTCGGCGAATCAGGCTTTGCAAAGCGCGGTGCGGCGCCACGAACATGAACTGAGAGCGCAGCTTCGCACAAATTCGTGGCAGCTTGCGCAGTTTCTGCTCACACCACTTTCAAAAGTCAGAATAAACATTGGCCCACGCCCCGTGCCCGAGCCAGCCGAGGCGGCGCTTATTCGCGCTAAGCATTATCACGAGGTACTCGAGAAGAGCCTTCTAAAGCTTTCTTCAGAGTCGAAGAATGCTTTTCGTTATGTAATTGCCCAAGATAATCAAGCCCCATTGCGTCAAGCGCTCTATCAGATTGCTCCCGATGGTGCACGTCGAAAGATTATTTGGGATGGAATCTCGTTGAGCCTTTCACGGGGTCGGTTTGAAGAGGATTCAGGGCAGCGCTATGAAGCAATTGCGCATTTAGTGAATTACTCGGAGATTCTCGCGTGCGCAGATCCAAACTATGGAGCAGCATTTCGTACGGCAAAACGTAGCACGCCTCATGCAGAGTTGGGCATCTCGTGCATCGTTGAAACTACCGATGGGCTTAGTGCTCTCGTACGACGCGGCGATTCGGTGCCGATATATCCAGGGCGCTATTCGCTTCCTTCGGGAAATGTAACACCTCTTAAGTCTTTAGTAGACGATATCTCAAGTGAGCTAGAAGAGGAGTTGGGACTTCAAAGTGGGACTGATTTTGAAGCATCGAGTTTGGTCGCGATTGGATTGGTGTATGATCTTGGGCGGCATAATCGAATGCACAAGGCGCAGGAGATTGTAACCCGAGTCGCATTAAAGATTGACTCGAAAACGCTGCGCGAGCGATTCGCAGCACTCAATAAGGCCGCGGACGCGGAAAGACTTGTAGTATCTTCTCTCGATCAGCTTGTCGAGTTGGGCTCGACTCAGAGCAATTCGCCTCACCCTGAATTACCATTATGCCCTGGAACCTGTGCGGGCCTTGTTACGTTACAGCGGCTCCGAAAGCTCAAGGTGGAGCTGAGCAATTCCAGTCTTACAACGTCAGCATTAGATGGAATTCGTCGCTCGTCGGCGTCATCACCGGCCCCTCGCTAATAGTGAGGCGCCGCACATTCTGGCTGAACCAAGTGACAAGATTGTAGATGTCCTGTGGGATAAAAGTGTGGAAATGAATGCTGTAATCAGTCTCTACAATAGTGTCGGCGCCCTTGAGCGCTTCCAGTCCATGTTGATTGTGCACATGCAGCGCATAATCAAGGCAGTGCTCGAAATCACGCTCAACCGAAGGACGTTTATAGTCCAAAATTAGATGCTCAAGCGTCGTGCGAACGCGAAGCTTGTCAAAAGTGACTCTTTTATCGGGGACGATAAGGTAGATCTTTCCACCGGGCCTAATCACACGGCACCAATTTTCAAGCGCGCGAATTGGGTTCTTCATGTGCTCGATTACATGAGCCGAAATTAAGAAATCATAACTCGCGTCCTTAATTGTGTTGAAGGTCTCGGCATCGTCAATGATATTTGGCTCGACAAGTGGGAGATCTTTTAGCTCGATATAGCAGGCACGCAGCTGCGCCACAGTGTAACGATCGACATAATCAAGCTGCATTCCAGGATGGGTAACCATTGGTCGGTGAAGCGGTCCAATTTCAAGTCCGCGTCCGTGAAGCTGGTGCGCGAAATAGCTGCGCCAGTCACGATCCTCTATTTTGACACTCGGATCTTCTATAACCGCCTGGGGAATAGATGAGCTGGAGGAGTTGGCAGGCGGAAAGCGCTTCACGAGGCGGCGTCTTACGCCACGTCCAACACGCAACAAGAGCTGAAAAAACTGCTCACCAGTAGCGCCTATTGATTGGGAGGAAAGCGACTCCGGCGCGTGAGCTTCTGACTGAACACTATTAGCCATGAGGGCTAAGGATCTCGGTCTCGCGGCGATAAGTCAAGACGTTTTGGTAGATTTTGGCCCGTTCTTTCGCGGGAAAAAAAAGAGCAGGCCGGTCAAAAAGAGCCCTCCGAGGCCACTCGTGAGAAGTAGCGTAAAATGCTTCGGCCAATATCCAAAAACCACTTCGAAATGGCCGGGAGACTCGAGTTTAACCGCACGAAAAGCATGGTTAGCGCGTAGAACCGGCCGATCTACACCGTTTACTTTCACATAAGTGTCGTCCTCGACATAACTCTCATGCAGGATCAAAAAGCCGGGGGCCGGAGTGTCAATGCTAACTTTGGTTGTATTCGCGGTGAGCGTTACTTCGGAGGGCGGAACGATAATTCGCGCCGTTGACGGGGCTGCGTAGGGTGCGCCAGCTTCAAAAAGCGCAGCGAATGGCCGGCCATCGCTTTCAAGGAGCGCTTTATTCAGATCCTCTACGTTTCCGTAAGTAGATGTTTGATCGACAAAAAATGCACGCGGCCAGGCTGTCGGGCGCTCCCAAACCTGGAGGTCTTTCTTTGTTGCGAGAACCACATCCGTACTTCGCGGGGCGTGCCGGTCAGCGAGGACATATCGTACATTCATAAAATCGAGCGCGCGAGAAAGAGGCGCCAAGTCTTTCGCCGTCACAAGGCGAAGCCAGAGCCAGCCCTGCCAGACCCGGATCTGAAGTGCCTCTTCAAGCTGTAGTAGTAACGGGTTCATCAATGCATCGGGTCCGTTAATTGCCTCGAGAAGATAAAAGGCGTTGAATCCGGGGAAAAGAGTTGCCGTTTCACCGATAGTGCGAAAACCAGGCCTCCCTTTCGCATGCACATAGTTTACCGCTGCCGAAGGAATCGAGAAGTCTGGACGATCGCCTAAGTTGTTTATGAGCCGATCTAGATTCTCACGGCCCGAAGGAACATGAATCCCGTTTTTTGTGTGCAAGGCGAATATGAAAAGCGGAAGAAGAACAGCGGCAGCTCCCTTCCAGAGGCCGCCGAGCCTCGCAAGAGGAAGCAGGGGGATTATCATAAGCGCACTTATCGCAAGCACAGCGCTAACAAGAAACGCAGCTTTCTGATTAGCTGATGGTGGATAGTTGTAATACTGAATGAAGATAAGCCCAAACATGAGAAGTTCGGCGACAATAATCGCGACCCAACCTCCCTTGTCGCGTAGTAGAAACCGGCCAAGAGTTCGGAATCCGAAGCCAGCGTAAAGAAACGCTGCGGGCATTGCCGCGGTGAGAAGTGTATCTACGAGGTGATATACCCTTCCGAGAAAGGGTACTTTGAGAAGAAGCGCAACTGGAACTCCTCCGAACGAGATAAGCAGCGCCAATACAAGTGGAATGAGCGACGCCCAAAACGCCGCAACTCGGTAGTAGCGCGGTAGCGAACTTATGCCTAAGAGAATGCCCAGGCCGAGAAAGAGATTTATCGATGGAAAACCAATAGTGCCCGAGTGCTGTTCGGTAAAAACGAGGTCAAAAAAAGAAACGAGATACCCCGCCGGTGCAACTATAATCATCTCGCCATCAGAGAGCGTCGAGGCCTTCTTGAGCGCTCCGAAGAAGACCGCAATAAAGGGAACGAGCATCATTAATCCTGCTACACCCCAAGGAAGCAAGGATAGTGCCGCGCGGAGCTTTTGGCGCACTGGGGCGCTCTCCGCGAGTAGCAGTACCACTCCGCTCGCATGGGCAAATGCAAGGCACAGCACAGACTCTTTGAGCCCGCCAGAATTGAATTGAAATGTCGAAAATAGCGCGAGTCCAGCGCAGGCTATGCGCGGAAGCGGTCTCGCTAAGCGCAGGTTCCTGGCAATAAGTAGCCAGCAGAGCAGTATCCAGGGACAGTAGGTTATGGAAAACGCGGCGACATGATTTAATCGGAAAATATAGAGTCCAAGAAACTCGGCTGAGAATGCAACCAGGAGAGAAGCAAAAAGACTTTCGGTTGCGATTAGCACTCCGAGCCCCGCAGCGACGCCGATGAGAAGTCTGGCCAGGAGAAAATGAAGGTCCCAACCCCAGGCACTTCCATTACTGAGTACCGCGATCCAATGAAGCGGGTCGGTAATTTGACTCTGTCCCTGACCAAGGAGAGTTATTCCCGCGGAGTTGTAACGGTTCCATAGCGGAAGTTCATGATCCTTGACGATTGATTGATACTGAACACGGGAATAGGGCAGGAACGCCCAGGCTGTCGCGCCAACATCGAGCGAACGAGGATCTTCCACAAAATCATCCTGGTATCCAGGAAGGGAAGGATAGCCGAAGTAGAGCAGTACTGCCTGAACCGCGGGAGAAACAAAGCTCTTGCCCAAAAACACAACTGGGTAGCTACTGAGAAGTAGCCCGAGAAGTGCCGCGGTAATGATCATGCTTTTCGGTTTTTTTTGAATAAAACCGCGGATTCGATCGGCATAGCTTTCAAAGAACCAGACCGCCAAGCCAAAAAGCAGGCTCAAGATACTTGCCAGGAAAGCGGCTAAGGCGATTCGCGGTTTCACGAATCGGAACAAGGAGTCACGATTTGATGCGAGTTTTATTGGGGCACGGGAGATTTGGAAGATCGGATCAAAATTTCCCGGGGCAACACTAAAAGAGATGCAGTCACCATCAATTGTGAGATTGTCGACCTGCTGCACTGGCTTGAGCATCTTAGGCGTGATTGCCAAATGAAATGCCTCGGAGGCATCATTAATTTCGACGTTACAAATTGAGACATCGCCGGGCTTGTTAATCGGATCCAAGCGTAATCCATTATACAGGCCTTCTTTCAGTGCAAATCGATAATCAACGAAACCTTTGCGCAGCTTAATCGGTTTGAGAATTGAATTTTCTTCGCGGAAGCCGTCACTTGTATCAAAATAGAGCTGAATAAGTCCGGCCTGTGCCGACTTCATTCTTAGAGTAAGAAAGTAGCTGCGCCTTTCGCCAAAGAAAAAAAGAGTGAAGAGAGTTAGGATGGCGAAGAAAAAGCAGACGAAGTAAATTGGAAGGCGGGCCATAGCGGTAGAATAGGACATCCTAGCCGAGTCGTGTAATAAAGCGAATGGGGCTATAATAGAAATTATTAGCCTGGGCTTCTTACAGGTTTCGTCGCGAGGAAGCGTAATTTGGCGAAGGGCAAGGCTTTTCGACGGAATTCGACCATTGTTACTTTCTCAGCAAGAACGTGCGCCAGCGCACGTTCTTTCAGAGGGCATCTCACCCTAACAGGCTGTCGAGGACGAATTCCTAGAAAAACGAAGCCATTCGACAAATTACGCTTCCGCAGCAGAAATCTGTAAGAAGCCCAGGCTGGAACCTTTGCGCCTCGAAGGCTTTAGTTCACCTAAAGATGCGACGACATTTTATTGGGTTTGTGTCCCTGGTTTGCATAGAGGTTAAATGGGTAAGCAGCTAAAATTACTGAATATTGTCGCCGCGCTGATCTTTTCGTCGGCGTTTTGTTTGTCGCGTTCGGCCTCCGCGGACTGTCCCGAATATTTCATGGAAAACTGGGGCTACTATCTCGACATGAATAGTGCCGCAACCGGCGCACTTCAAGACATTCCGCCACTTCAGGTTGCTAACACTACGACCCATACCTATTCGGGTGGAGTGCTCTCGGCGACTACGAATGGTATACCAGGACTTTTTAGTTTTTTGCAGTATACCGTCATTGGTTCAATTCCTGTTGGCACCCGTTACGGAGAATCTCATCCGGTCGATAGCTCGCGTTTCACCCGGCTTGTGTTTCGACTCTATGCGAGTGAGAGCACGGTCGCGCAGATTCGTTGGTTCCAGCGCTACGATCGCTGGGCAATTACGACGCTCAATATAAGCGCCGGCTGGAATACCTATGATGTTGACCTTGCTTCGGCCGCAGTTGCGTCTTCTTACGGTGCCAATGTTGGTTGGACACAGGGAAATCCAATCGGTCTCGAGATTTTTCCTGCCAACGAAAATAATGTCGAAGTTCGCTTCGATTGGCTGATGCTTACCACGGCGAGCTGCGCAGACCTCTCGATAGATGAAGGGCTCGAGTTCACGGTATCGCAGCCTGATAAGAAGGGCGGCCGCGATTTTGGCCAGACTGTCGAAGGCAACTCTTGGAACATGGACGATGCCGAAGACATCGGGCCTAACTACTCGGTCGCTTCCGCGACGATCTATCCCTTTAATACCCTTACCGATCCACTCAGTGCCTCATATAGTGGTGATTTCATGTCGGCGGTAAATGCGCCATCGAATGGCGATGCGCACTATTTTTCGGTGTGGGGCACGACAGGAATTGATCCAAGCCAGTTTGTAAATGTGTGTTTCAAAGGCTGGAACGATATTGAAGATGTGTCGTTTTATAGCTCAGTGGCTCGTGTCATTTGGCGCGATCCGCGTGTGAGCAATGATGATGCTGCCGGGCGAAACGGCGATGATATCGTGATGAATCGAGGCAATAAAGAATACTGTCTTGATATGCGCGAGGAGATTGAGCTTGAGCCTGCGCTTGAAGCGGGAGCGCCCAATCCCTGGACCAGCATCGGTGATGCCGGCTACACGGTGAACTATTTCCGAGTCGATATGAACGAAAACTCGGAGGGGGCGGCTTCGGCCTATACCTCGGTCATCGACTACATTACGGTAAGAACTGATCATGAAAGTAATACTCAATACGCGATTGTAGTCTCAGCGCCGCTGACCGAGCGGGTAACGCTCTATTATAACACCTCGCGTACTTCCACGGGTGGCACGATGATCGGCACGCTTAGCCCGAATCGTTCGACGAATGTATTTAAGTGGGACACCAGCGCAGTTGCCGAGGGGCTTTACTACATCTATGCGGTCTTGGATCACGATAGCTCGACGATTTCACGAGTTGCCGACGGCCGAATCAAGATCAGCCACTCCCGCGCGCAAGACAGCACCGCGCCGATTCTTGTATGCGAGCGTCCCGCTGATGGTTACCTCTTTGATACGACTATGGAGCTCGCAGGCTATGCGCTTGATGAAACCAGGCTTGCCGCGGTGGAAGTGTTTGTCGATGACGTTTATTTCACAAAAATTTCTCCGAACTTGTATCACAAGGCGGCGCATGACGCGTATCCGACCTATGCCGAGGCCAATGCGCCGGGCTTCCAGATCTTTCCATCGGCGACAGCGCTTGCCTATGGGGCACACACTGTGCGAATTGTCGCCACCGACACTGCAGGCAATGAGAGTTCGTGTACTGCCCAGGTGACTCGTCAAAATGGCGCCTCGACGCCGGCGCTAACCTATCCGACACCGAACGGAACTCCGCTTGAGCTTCGTGTTGGAAATCCGCCCGCACCGCTGCTTAAGGTTACTAGTCCGCGTGGCGTGATGAATTTTATCATTACTGGGACGGCGCCCTGTACTGACGTGACGTTACAAGGTTCCGAGCTTGAAGATTTTTCAGCGCCACTTTCGCTTGTCACGAAGAGAGCGAAATCGCGAATTAAGTTAGCAGTGAAGAAAGTACCGAATCTCGCTGTGCCTGCGGCAGGCGCGTCACTGTACTTCCGCGCCGTGTGCGAAGATGGATCGGCGAGTGACGTGCGAAGATTCCAGCTGAGCCGACATAAAGTTAACAAGAAAGTCGCGACGATTGCCGAAATTCTGCAGTATCTCCAGGCGAAATTGCCGAAGGTGCGGGCGAAGTCGAATAAGAAGAAGGGGCGGTAGGTCGCCGCGGAAGTTCCAAAATATAAGAATTCGCGAGCCTTCTTCAGAGGCTGGAGACGATAGTGCGAAGAAAGTTGCTGTCTTGCGAGTCTATCGAACCTTACTTGCCTCTACCAGAAGCGGCCGCCGAGCACGAATGCTCAGGCGGCCGCCTCGGTCTACCTCGAGGCGCCTAGGGAGTAGTAGTGGCGCGCAGCTCCTTCTTGACCTTTTGAACATGGCGCTCCCACTTACGCGGATCGTCCTGTTTGTAGGTCTGCGCGACAGCGCGAAACGCGGCATTGCGGTCCTTCTCGGGGACCTTGAGCAGCCGACGCACGCCGAGCCGCATCACGTTCCCACCCCTGATCATTTTGAAGACGAGCTGCTGAGCCACCGCCCGGGGATACTCCGGGATACGGGCTTCGAGCTCAATCATGGCCTGCTCGACCGTATCGTCATCATCGAGCAGTGCGGCAATGGTCCCGAGAGGATCCTTGCCCTTTTGCTTCTTCAAAGCGTCGAGCCAGGCGAGTTTGAACTCCCGCGGCATATCTTTGAAGACCCTTGTTTCTAATGGTGTCATGGCATTTTTTGGTGTTGAGTATTTACCGCGTGCGGTACCCCGATCTTTTTTGAGAGCACCGCGAGGGAAATTTGAAAACCATCGTCGAACCTTGGCGACAGCAACTTCCCTCGTGAGAGGTATTCCTCTAACGAAGAAAGCTGAAATGCATTCTGCAAATTTACATTTTAAAAGAACCACGATCTCTTTTTCGCCGGCTCGGGATAGTCTGAGTCAACAAACCTTAGTAAGAACTCATCCCATTGGGCGGAGGCCATGCTTTCGCACAGCCTCCGCCCCGTCTCGTGGGCGATTACGGAGTCACGCTGCCGAAGCCCGCCGCAGCAACTTTGCTGAACGACTGGGCACCCTGGCTGGCCGCCTTGCTTGCGCGGCTCACCACGTTGAAGGCTTCGCGGATCTCATGCCCCGTGTTGTCCGGGGTCAAAATGAGTCGGTCCTTGAAGCCCATGTCGCGGGCGACTTGCTTGAAGTCGAAGCCGCTCCGTTTGTTCGCAATCCCCATGAACGCCGCGAGGAAGCGCTCGCCCTGGCGATGCATGTCGTCGAGGCCGGTTTTCGCCTGCGCCGGGGACATGCGGTAGGGATTTGATTCATCCTGTCCGTCACTAACCACGACCAGCTCGCCGCGGAACTCGGCGCCGAGGTCATTGAACTCCTTCCATTTGGCGAGGAGCATCAACGATCCGGCAACCGTCGCATGGTACAGCGGAGTCCCGCCATCGGGCTTGTAGTTGCCCCACAGCTTGAGATCCGGCAAGTCCACCAGCGGACCAAAGGGATAAATCACCCCGTGGTTCATGCTGATCACTGCGATGATGATATCGTCCTTTGCGTTGGACGAAAGCAGCTCGCGCTTCAGGTGGTTCACGCCGTCGCACAGAATCTGCCCGTTGCCCGCCGCGTCAATGGAACCGGAATCATCGATTACGGCCACGACCGCGAACACCTCTTGGCTCTGCACATCCTGCGCAGGAACCCCGAGCCCGTTTTGAACCATCAGACCGACGTCCGGCAAGGCCAGGTTTTGCACCGTGGTCTGCGAGAACTGCCCGTCTTGTTGGCCCTGTTGGAACAGATCATCCAAGTTCACTTGATTTGAATTGCTGCTCATAAACGATTGCTTTCTCTTAATTCTTTCTCTTTTAGTTTTTTGTGGACTCAATCCGGCCGACTTCATGGAGTTGCCTCCATGAAGCGGCCGGATCCTCGCCGTTTGTTTAGGCCGCGAGGAGCTCTTCGATACCAGGCCACTCGTTGAACGGAGTGGTTGAGCGCACGACTTTCATGCCGGCGTCACGGAACTTGTCGAACGCCTCGTTCGCCGGCTGAGTGAAGTCAATCACGCCAGGAACGATGACCGGAGAGGTGAAGTCCTCGACGAGGTACACCTTCTCCGCGAGGGCGCGATCCTTTGCGAGAATCTCATCGAGGAAGTCCCCGATGAAGGCCCGCACGCAGTGGGATTTGGCCTGCCCACCGATAATGACCGCATCCGCGACCAGCAGCGTGTTGATGAATTCGGTGCGCTTCTGACCCACGGGCTTGCCGTGATGGTCCTTCTGCACCTCCTCCTTCAACGGCGAATACGCTTCCGCGAGCGGCATGCCCCCCTTGGTCCAGCGCTTGTACTCGGTCGAGCGCGCCACACTGTGGAACGTGCTCGCCTCGTGAATAATCGGCAGGAGCGCATGCTCCACGCCGCCCAACTGACCATGGATGACCCACGGAATCAGCGGGTACTTACCGCCCTGCTTCAGCAGGGTCGAGTAGTGGCGCAGGTAACGCTGCAGCTCCGGATGGGCCGCCGCATTGCCGTACAGGGCCAAAGCCGCCTTGGGGCTGATGGTCCATTTGCCCGATTGAATGTCCGCGTCATCGATGGGCACATTCGCCGGCGGATGGTTGCCATCGGCATCGACCAGGAAGATCCAGTGGAAGATCTGCCAGAGCAGGTGCGTGTCCAGCGTCTGGTGCACACACGTGATGTAGCGCAGATTTTCGTAGAGCCAGGTGGCCCAACGCACCGAGTCTTCGATGGCTCCGCCAACCGGCAACTGACCCGCGATCTTGGCGAGCATGAACGTGAGCTGGTTATCGATGCCGACCGCGTGGATCTTCTTCCGATCGAGCGCGCCCGGCCTGATGTTGTACCGCTTCTGCCAATCTTCGCCGGTCTCGATGATTTTGGCGTAGTCGACGAAGCGAATCTCGTCCGCCGTCTTCGGATTGAAGAACGAAGGAACCGGGAGTTTTTCGTATTTGAACCGCGTAGTAGTCGTTGTCATTTTTTTGGATTGAGCTGTGCTCGGGCGGCGTTTTTTATTCGTCCGTCCCGAAGCGTTTACCGACGTTTTTTGTTCTTTCTTTTCTGCAGTTTTTTTGTTTTCACCGAGTTGAGTTATGCCGCGCCATTCCAATGGCACGACACGAAGTTAGGGGATAAGTTCAACCAAACGGATGTTGGTCTTGCTCACCACGTAAATTCCCCGCGCGTCCATGAGCAGTTCGTGCGACGAATCGATGATGCCGTGCGTGTCGGGGAACTCATTTCGTTCCACGAGCGCGGCGCCTTCTTCGTGCACACAAACCAGACCGCCATCCTTGGCAACGAATAGCGCATTGATGGGGGTTCCACCTTTGCTGCCGAGTGTTGCCGCCACTTTGCCGCCACCATCTCCGAGCCATGAGCCGTCACCGTCTTCGGCTTCCGCCGATGCGATGACTTTTCCTTTCTCATCGATTGTGTAGCAGCGATGGATCGTCTTTGGTCCTTCCTGAGTGCTCACGACAAACCAGGCCCGTCGACTGCTGAAATAGCAGTGTGTTTCGAGTACCTGGCCGCGAAGCTGGGGCAGCTTCACGTCATCAAGAATTCCCTGCCGTTCCGCGTCAAAGACGAAGGCGACCTGGATATTCCCTGCCCGATAAAAGCCGAAGCCGAAGCGGGATCCGACCCAAAACTTCGTCTGGCCCTGTAGAACATCACCCATGTACTTCGAGCCGAGCGTATCGTCGCGATGCAACGTGCCCTGCTGAAGCCAGTAGTAATGGTGTTCGTTGGTGTCGAGCACCGGCGAACCGTCACGGTAAGCGTCCACGAGCAGCTGCTCGGGACTGCTTCCCGGTGTGAAGACGACCAACCGGCCGTCTTTGGCGACGAGCGTACGCTCGTTTTGCACGTCAAAGCGCATGCCTTGGCGTACTTCGCCGCGGAAGACCACGGAAGCGTCTTCACGTTTGAACTCGCCGTTCACGTTGAACAGGTAGCGCAATTTGTTGTTGTGTACCCGTGCCGCAAGCAGCGAGCCAGCGGTATCGAATATTCTTGTCACACGGATTTTTCCTCGGATCTGCTCCTTGATTGCGGCCGCAGGAGCTGGCGCGGCGATGTCGCATTCGGGGCAACGACTTTTGGCATGCTCGAAGCCGCACTGCGTGCATTGGGTCCAGCGCAGCGTATCCAGGAGTTTCACCGGGAACGCACCGCGTTCATCCTTGTGCAGCAGCCCGTCGTAGAAGTGGAGCACCTCGTCGTTCAGCGCCTTGAGGGGCACGGCGAACGGCGGATACTTCACGTCAGGATTGAGGACGGAGATTCGGTGCAAAGGACGAAGTTCCGGAAGCACCTGCTTCCGTTTGTCCTTTGGAGCGTACACCCCCAGGTAGGGATGAATCTTCATCATGCTTTCAAACAGCATGACCCCAAATGCGTACCAATCCGTTTCGGGGGTATGGGCTTTGACCTGGATCAGTGCCTTTTCCTTCGGATCGCAGATGAGCGGGTCCACGAATTTCGTCGTGAACGTTTTACACACCCACTTTCCGAACTGCAGGCTGTCGGCATCGATAAGGTAGGCCACCCCGTTAATCACGATCACATTGAGGTGATTGAAATCACCTATCACGACCTGCGCCGGATGAATTCCGGACACGGTGCCGTGAAGACCGCGATACGTCGCGACAACCTCGTTTTGTCCGACTCCCGCCGGGCGCCCCTTGGGCTTACCCAGCTCCCGAATGAGCACTCCGTTGGTCAGCTTCTTCATGATGAAGCCGAGCACCTGGCGTTGCAGGCGATCGGTGGCGAGTTCGAGCGGAGCAATTACGGTGTTGGGAAGTCCCTTCGGAAAGGCCCGAAGTTTCTCCTCGATGTACCGCAAACGCTGCGCCGCGACTTCGCGGTTACGCTGATTTCCCGGGTCGTCGCCTTCGTAGGACGGATGGTCGGGCCCCTTGTAGAGCTTCAGCACATCCGTTCCCAAGTCGTAAACGACCGCTTCACCGCCTTCGCCGAGGATCTTTTTCGGATCGAGCGTAAGCCGCCGCGATCCCAGATAGACGTCATTTGGCATGATGTTTAGCGCCGTCGGATTACGACAAGCGAGAGATCGTCCATCAACAGGCCGGGATGCACAATGAGCTGCGCCTCCTTGCCCTGACGGTTAATGGTTGTTCGTTCGGAGTTCATGAGCACCAGCCGCCGTCTCAGATTCACGGGACCCTTGAAAAAGTCGTCGTTCATCCAAAACTGCGAAACTGCGCCCACCGTGTCCTTCTTCGGGTCTGTTTTGCCGGGCAGAAGTGCGTGTTCGTTTGAAATAACGAAACGCAGCCCGTCGCTGGCCAGAAGAAGTGAATCGAGTTCCCCGTAGGGAATCTCTGCTCGAACCGCGAGCTGTGTAAGCTCCGGCTTGTCATGAAAATCCTCCGTCTCATACAATTGGAACGCGAGATACGGAGGCTTCGGGTACGGACCAAGCTCGGTGAGCTGGCCGTTGATTGCGTAGTAGCCGTCACCGACGGAGAACACCGTGACGCCCAATGGCGAGACCACGGCACCGACGACGGTGAAGAGGAAGTAATCTTCGAATGTTTTCGTAAGACTCTTTCCCGGTGTGGTAAGGGAAAGTGCGAGTACGCGCAGCTGCGCGCACACGTCACGCTCCACACGACGCCAGAATGTTGCCGGCAGTTTGTGCAGCTTTCCGTCGGGCTGAGCGCCCGCGAAAATCCGCGTGAACTGGGCAAGTACCGTATTGGCGATCAAGCGGGCGCCGAGTTTGGCTCCCACTTCCGAGTGTTCATGGCTCCCGTTGCCATCGCAAACGACGGCGACTGCGAGATCCCCACTCTGTTCCCAATACGCTCCATCCTGACAGTTTTTCCCGACCACCAACCCTGATCCGAGATGATGTCTCCCGGTCATAACTGCCCCTGCGATTTGCAGGGTTCCAGAACTGTTGTCAGTCATAGTAAATTCTCAGTTCCGCTTTGCTGGTAGTCCCAGCTTGCAAAGCAAAATAGAGAAAGATTTGGGATAAACCTTTTTAGTTTAACCGTTTTCAGACTACCCCGAGCCAGCGATGTGAAAGATTCAAGAAGTCATACGTTTTAGACGCAACACCTACCGGGACGAATAGTCCTCCGCGGGAAACACGTCAAAAACGAATCACTTCTCTTGTTAAAAAATAAGAACTACCTGGAAAGCGTCAATTCACCAAACTAGTGTATAGCTTTGCGAAATAACGCTCTATTACTGTTAATAATTATAGATTATCTGGAGCTTTACTCAAGGTGGTCGGGGCCGCTCAAGGTGCTGGAATTATTAGTTTTAATAGTCTTGTCGAGGCAATTAGTTGATTGCAGAGAAGCGATACTTCAAAAATGCCTTGATGTAGGTAGGCGGGTCGCCGAAGAAAGAAACTTTTTTTCCTTCGTTAAAAGAACGTGAACGGTAATTCACCGGAATCTCGACAGGGCTAAATCCGTTGCGTACGAGCTTGGCAATAAGCTCACAATCAAAATCAAAACGGTTACATTCAAAGCGCAGATTGTGAATGCAATCACGCCGGAAAACTTTATACATCGTAAAGGGATCGCGAAGCTTCTGCCGGTAAAGCACATTAAACATCGTCGTAAAAAAGAGATGCCCAAGATTCATAAGGCTGCTGGTCAAAAGTTGGTCGGCGAAGTGGCGGATCTTCCATGAAGCTCCGGCGATATGTCGCGAACCTAAGACGAATGCGCGGCGATAGTTTGCAAGTGGCGCCAAGAGCTCTTCGTAGTCGTTGAGATCGTATTCGAGGTCGGCGTCCTGAATAAGTATGAAATCGCCACGCGCAACTTCAAGCCCCGCGCGTACCGCGTGGCCTTTGCCGCGCGGCGCGTCTTCAAGGAGAAGCTTGACCCGAGGATTGTCCTTAAAAGCGAGAACCTCGCCGCGAGTCCCATCTTTTGAGTTGCTCTCGACGACAATTATCTCCATGTCCATTCCGGGAATCTCTTTCTTCAGCAAGGCCGAAAGCACTTCGCGCACAGTATCGCGCTCATTAAACGCCGGAAGAATTACCGAAAGAAGATGCTTGCGCGTACATGGCGCAGGCTCAAGGCTTTTTCTTGCCATCGCAGTCACGCCGCTTGCAACGACTTCAAAAGGCCGATCCAAAAACCCGCGTGGAAGAATTTTGGTTACCGCGCCGAGAACCGCAGTAAACGGCTGCACCGGGAACCTCTGGAAATGCTTGGCGATGTAATCAAGAGTGAGGATTTTTTTTCCGGAGCTTACCTCGATTTTCTCAAAGCCCTCGCGGAAAAGAATGTTACGGATGGTATCGCGATTAAAATAAAAAAGGTGCTCGAGCTTATACTCCATCCATTTTTCGCCCATCATCTTTGCCGAGCGGCTATCCAGGCTGGGCACGGCGATATATACCAGGCCGCCGGGCTTAAGAACTCTGTTCACCTCGCGAAGAAACCGCGCAGGCTCACGAGTGTGCTCAATTACATCAGCGATAACACACACATCAAAGGTATCTTCCGGAAGATCTACCGTCTCAATGCTTCCTACAAGCACGCAATCGCGCCCTACGTTGCGATTTGCAGCGGCGGCCGAGTCTGACGAATATTCGATCCCAGTAACTTCCCAGCCACGCGAAGCCGCTTCCGCGAGAAAGTTTCCATGGCCACAGCCGACTTCGAGAAGCCTTACCTGGCGGAGCTTGGCTCCGCGATTTTTAAGTTCGTGCTCAATCTGGTCGAGGTAGAGCGCGGCAGTCAGACGCTTAATGCGGTTGACCTCTGAAGTATGCTCGGGAGAATGCCCACCAAGAAAATAATCGGCACTGTAGATTTCGCCGAGCGTCTTGTCCGAGGGCTGAGGATTTCGCATTACCAGGCTGCACTCATCGCAACGGGCGATTGGAGTACCCTCGGATATAAAAAGTCTGCGCAGCGATCGGCTTTCGCAAATGGGACATCTTTCGAGCTTTGGCTCGATCGAAGAGATCTCTAAAGACTGAGTTTCAATTGTCGCCGCCGCGTTACTCGACATGGCCTGCCTTAAATTACGGAATCGACTCACTATACTTACTCGCGCCGACAATTCAAGTAGCTAGGTAGTTGGATTACGCAATTCTTTACTCAGATCGCTTTAAGTGGTTGAATCCTTGAACTATGCAGCAGTACCAGCTTACTCGATTTAAGTGTCCTTTTGTCACCGGCGCCGCAGGGTTTATTGGAAGCTCGATGGTCGATAGGCTCCTCGCCCAGAATCTGGCTGTTGTAGGTTTCGATAATTATTCGACCGGACAGGAGCGTTTCTTAGAGAGCGCGCGCCTCAATCCAAAATTTAAGATGGTGCTCGGCGATACCCTCGATAAAGACGCACTTCGCGACGCGATGTATGGCTGCGATGTGGTTTTTCATTTCGCGGCGAACGCTGATGTACGCTTTGGCACGAGCCACCCTCGGCGTGACCTTGAGCAAAATACTGAGGCGACTTTTAACGTTCTCGAAGCAATGCGCGCAGTCGGAATTACAACAATCGCATTTTCATCGACTGGCTCTGTGTATGGAGAAGCGACAAAAATACCAACACCCGAGGATGCGCCTTTTCCGATTCAAACTTCGCTCTATGGGGCATCCAAGCTCGCAGGCGAGTCGCTCATATCGGCCTACGCCGAGGGGTTCGGCTTCCAAGGCTACATCTTTCGCTTTGTTTCGATTCTCGGCGAACGATACACCCACGGACATGTGTTTGATTTTTATAAACAGCTTTTGCAAAACCCGCGTGAGCTAAAAGTGTTAGGCGACGGTACGCAGAAGAAGTCGTATCTCTATATCCAAGATTGTCTCAATGCGATCTTCACGGCTATTGAGAATTCGGACAAGAAAGTGAGCATTTTTAATCTTGGCACCGACGAGTATGTTGAAGTTAATGACTCGATAGGCTTTATCTGTGAGGCGCTTGGGGTACAGCCGAAAAAGATCTACTCCGGCGGTCGGCAGGGATGGATCGGAGATAATCCCTTCATCTTCTTAGACTGCTCAAAGATAAAAAATCTTGGCTGGCGCGCGGAGAGCAGCATTCGTGACGGGGTACTAAAGACCGTTGAGTTTTTACGGGCGAATGAGTGGGTTTTGGAGGTGCGTGAACAATGAAAGTTGCAGTTTGTGGCTTGTGGCATCTAGGATCGGTCACCGCGGCATGTGTGGCGAAGCATTTTCAAGTTTTTGGCTTCGATCCTTCCGCCGAGAATATCGAAAGTCTTTCACAGGCGAAGCCTGCCGTTGCCGAACCTGGACTTTCCGAGCTTATTCAGGAGGGGCTTGGCAAAAAATCGCTACACTTTAGCGCCGATCGTGAAACTGCGCTCAAAGCCGCTGATGTTGTATGGATTACCTTTGATACTCCGGTCAATGAGCAGGACGTCGCTGACGTTGAATATGTAAGCGCGGAGACACGCAAGCTTTTTCCATTTCTGCAAGATGGTGCAGTGGTGCTTGTCTCTTCACAGCTTCCCGTGGGCACTACGGCGCAGCTTGCTAATGATTTTAAAGTTTCTTGCCCTAAAAAGAGAGCCTCGTTTGCCTACTCACCTGAGAATCTGCGACTCGGGAAGGCGCTTGATGTGTTTCAGAATCCGGAGCGGATAGTTGTTGGTGTGCGAACTGAAGCTGATAGAAAAAAGCTTGAACCGCTTTTTGATCCATTCTGCAAACGAGTTGAATGGATGAACGTTGAGTCCGCCGAGATGGTGAAACATTCAATTAATGCATTTCTTGCGACCTCAGTTGGCTTCATAAACGAGATCGCAACGATCTGTGAAAAAGTCGGTGCCGACGCGAAAGAGGTTGAGCGAGGCTTGAAGTCAGATCAAAGAATCGGAATTAAATCGTATCTTGGCGCCGGAGGAGCTTTCTCGGGAGGCACACTGGCTCGAGATATTACGTTTCTTTCTGATTTAGCGAAGCAAAGCGGGCTTGGAAGTTCAATTTTTGCGGCGGTTCGTGGAAGTAATAATGCGCACAAAGCCTGGGGCATTAAGAAGCTCGATCAGCTTTTATCCGGTTTGAAAGGGAAAAAAGTCGCGGTTTTGGGCCTTACTTACAAACCTGGAACAGATACACTTCGACGCTCGGCATCAGTCGAAACATGTAAACGCATTGTGGAGCTGGGTGGCGAGATTTTCGCCTACGATCCGGCGGTGAAGTCGCTGCCATCGGAGCTTCAGCAGTTAATAACGCTCAAGGCATCGGCCAAAGAAGCTTTGACTTGCTGCGACGCGCTTTATCTCGGAACCGAATGGCCCGAATTTAAGAATCTTGGCTGCGCGGATATAAAGACGGCGATGAGAAATCCGATTGTCGTCGATCAGAGCCGTTTCCTTGATGCGTCAATTCAAAGTGATGACCAGGTTGTTTATGCGGCGATCGGATTTTTGAGGGGGCACGAATGAAGGAGAAAGAAAAGCTGCTCGCGGGTCGGGGAATAGTTATCACCGGAGCGAATCAGGGGCTCGGTCTAGCGATCGCTGAAGATTGCGTCGTTGAAGGTGCCGATCTGGTTATCTGTGCGAGAAACGGGGAGCTTCTCAAAGAGGTTGCCGAGGAGCTTCAGAAGCGCTGCGTCGGCGCGCAGAAGGTACGTTCGATTGTCGCTGATGTTTCAGTTGAAGCGGATGTAAAGGCGCTCTTTGATTGCGCGAGAAACGAGCTTCCAAATTTTACCGGCATCGTCAATAACGCCGGCGTGTATGGGCCGAAGGGTGCAACCGAAGAGGTGAACCTTGATGAATGGCGGAAGGCCATTGAGATCAATCTTCTTGGAACCGTTATCCCGTGTCGCTTTGCATTATCGGAATTCAAAAAGGGATCGAGTCCCACGAACCCCAAAAAAATCGTGAATCTCTCGGGTGGTGGTGCAACCGCGCCGCTTCCAAACATTAGTGCCTATGCCGCGTCGAAGGCTGCGGTTGTGCGCTTCACAGAGACGATTGCTGAGGAAAACCGAACGCACGGTATCGATATAAATGCCATCGCGCCTGGTGCGCTTAACACAAGGCTTTTGGATGAGGTAATTGCCGCGGGCCCTGATAAAGTTGGCGCGAAGTTCCATGAGAGAGCGCTCGCCCAGAAAAAAGATGGCGGAGCGCCGTTGGAGACTGGGGCGAAGCTCTGTACGTTCCTTCTTTCAAAGCAGAGTGACGGAATTACCGGAAAATTGATAAGCGCTATCTGGGATCCCTGGGAGCGTTTCGGTGTTCATCGCGAAGAGCTGAACCGCACCGACATTTACACGCTTCGGCGCATTGTACCGCGCGAGCGGGGTTTTTCTTGGGGCGAAAGATGAAAGTTGCAATTATTGGTTGTGGATTGATCGGCCAGAAGCGGCTTCGAGCGCTCGATTCCAGGCATGAACTTGTCGGTGTTTTCGATACTGCCGTTGAGCGCGCGCGAGGATTAGCTGCGCAGAGAAAGGAGGCGCGTGTATTTGCAGGCTGGCGAGAGGCGGTATCCGATAAGGATGTCGAGGCAGTAATTGTTGCAACAACGAATAACGTACTTGCTGAGATTACCTATGCAGCGTGCACTGCCGGAAAGAATGTGCTGGTTGAGAAGCCTGCTGCAAGGAAGCCATCGGAGCTTGAAGAGGTAATTCAGATCGCCGCAGAAAAGAACGTTACCGTACAGGTCGGCTTTAATCATCGTTTTCATCCGGCGCTTTGGAAAGCTAAGGAAATCGTCGATTCTGGGGCGCTCGGCGAATTGATGTTTATCCGCGGGCGTTATGGGCAGGGCGGTCGTGTTGGCTACGAGAAGGAGTGGCGCGCAAATCCGGAGATTGCTGGTGGTGGCGAGCTTCTCGATCAGGGCTGCCATTTGATTGATCTTTCTCGTTGGTTCTTGGGTGAGTTTACCAAGGTCGATGGGCATGTCGCGACCTATTTCTGGAACATGCCGGTCGAAGATAATGGATTTTTGAGTCTTCGCACAGAAAAGGGGCAAACTGCATGGCTTCACGCAAGCTGCACCGAGTGGAAAAACATGTTTTCGTTCGAGATTTACGGGAAGCATGGCAAGCTGGCGATTGATGGACTTGGCGGAAGTTACGGTGTCGAGCGACTAGCGTATTACAAAATGTTGCCGCAAATGGGCCCTCCAGAAACCACAATTTATGAATACCCAGGCGAAGATACCTCTTGGAAGCTCGAGTTTGAGGCCTTTGAGAAAGCGGTGGCGCAAAACATGCCGGCGCTTGCCGGATTAAACGACGCGCTGGCAGCCCTAAAAATCATCCATCAGTTATATTAAAACCCGTGACGGTCCCACATGTCCCTACTTTTCCGACTTTTTGGGCCGGCCATTAGGCCTTGGAAGGATGCGCCTTCCAATTTTTTCCTCAAGGTTCATAACGAAGTGTTCGCTGCCGCATGGCAGATCGCATAGCGTCTTTGATCGGAGTGTCTTAACTCGACCTTCAGGCTCGCCTTCTTTTAGCCATGATTCCCAGTTCTTGCGCTGGCTTAACATGTCATTTAGGCTTTTGTTCTTCGTAAGCAATGAATCGGGCTGCAGATTGCAGTGTGCCTTGGCGCTAGACCAGCGATATTCCGGGGCACTTGCTACGATTCCTGCTTTGACAGGGTTAAGTTCGATATAGCGGATAGTCGTCCACAGATAGTCATTGTCTAGGGCTGCGGAATAAAATCGTTGCTGCCAGAGGTGACCGGTCCATCCTCTTTGTGCATTCACTAAAGCTGCGTAACGAGTGTGTGTGGCGCGCAACGTTTCCGCTAATGATTTTGCATCTTCGGGGACTAAGCAGTGATGAACATGGTTTAACATTAGGCAGTAAGCCAGAACTTCGGTGGAATATCTTTGGGCGTAATTCTTCAACAGATCTAGATAGATGAGCATGTCTTCATCCTTGAAGAAGACTTGGCCACGGCGGCTTCCACGCTGCGTAACATGATGCGGGACGCCTGGTATGACGATTCGCGCTTTTCTTGGCACGTTGATATATTCGTAAAATTTCGACGAAAGTTTCCCTAAAAAAAGTAGGGACATGTGGGACCGTCACGGGTTTCTTGAATTTACTTTGGCGGGCCGCTAGGATAGAGGAGTTACGTTATGATTATCACTCGAAGTCCATTACGTATCTCGCTTGGCGGAGGTGGAACCGATTTACCCTCCTATTATGAACAGTACGGCGGCTTTCTTGTCGCTGCAGCGATAGATAAATATGTTTACATCACCGTCCATGAGACCTTCATTGACGAACTAATTGTCAAGTACTCGCAGTTAGAGCGGGTCGCGTCCATCGAAGAGATAAAACATCCAATCGTTCGCGAGGCGCTCAAGATGGTTGGTGTGAATAACGTAAATATCGAACTGACAAGCATGGCCGATATTCCATCGGGTACTGGGCTTGGATCTTCAGGAAGTTTTACCACAGCGCTTTTGAAAGCATTGCATGCGTATAAGAAAAATCTCGTGCACCCCTCCGAGCTTGCGCAGCAGGCCTGCGAGATCGAGATAGAAAAGTTAGGAGAGCCAATTGGTAAACAGGACCAGTATATTGCTGCATATGGCGGGATAACCTGTTTCGACTTTAGAAGGGATGGTTCCGTTCAGGCTTGGCCGCTGAAGCTTTCCGAGGAAACGCTTCATAACCTCGAGGACAATCTCATGCTGTTTTTTGTAGGTTATACCCGCTCGGCATCTTCGATTCTTAAAGATCAGGACTCGAAGAGCAAAGATAGCAACAAGGAGATGATCGATAACCTCCACTTCACTAAAGAACTTGGCGTAAAAAGCAAACTTTCGCTTGAAGAGGGTAACATTCAGCAGTTCGGCGAACTAATGCATACTCATTGGGAGCACAAACGTCGGCGCAGCCAGGGAATGTCAAATCCGCAAATTGATAATTGGTATCAGCTCGCCCGGAAAAATGGGGCAATAGGTGGAAAGCTGGTTGGCGCTGGAGGCGGTGGCTTCCTTATGTTCTGCGCCGATGAGCCGCGAAAGCTACGCCGTGCGATGACAGAAGCCGGACTTCGCGAAGTTCGTTTCCGATTTGATTTCGAGGGCACCAAGATTGTCGGCTAACCTGGGGAGGTGAAGTGACACTACCAATTGCAATTCTTGCCGGCGGGCTTGCGACCAGGATGCGACCGCATACCGAACACATTCCGAAGAGCCTTCTTCCCGTTGCCGGTGAGCCTTTTATCTTCCATCAGCTGAGGCTTCTGCGTTTGCACGGAATCGGCAAAGTCGTTCTCTGCGTGGGGTATCTCGGCGAAAAAATTCAAGAGGTCGTAGAAGATGGCGCGCGATTTGGACTGGAAGTGCACTACAGTTTTGATGGCGAGAAGCTCTTGGGTACGGGTGGAGCGCTTTTCCGGGCGCTCCCGCAGCTTGGCCAGGAATTCATGGTGCTGTACGGTGATTCTTATCTCCAGATAGATTACCAAGCGGTGGCTCAGGCCTATCGAACCTCGGGGAAGCCGGCGCTAATGACTGTGCTAAAAAATGAGGGCCGATGGGATGCCAGTAATGTGCACTTTGAACCGGGCAAGCAGCTTGTGTATGATAAGAAAAATCCGAAACCGGAAATGCGCTATGTTGATTATGGTCTAAGCGTTTTCTCAGATACGCTTTTTGTGAAGCGTACGAGTGGCGAAGCCTGGGATCTCTCGGATTTCCTCAGCGAGCTTTCAAAAGATAATCGGCTCGCAGGTTATGAAGTATTAGATCGATTTTATGAGATCGGTTCTCCTCGTGGACTTGAAGAGACCGATATGATGTTGCGTAAACGGATGGAGAGTAGCTATGACCAGCTTTGCCGATGAGTTTCTTGCAGAAGCGATCGAAATAATTAAGAAAATAGATCGGACTCAGATCGAAAAGATGGCGGCGCTTTTAGCCGAAGTTCGCTCGAGTGGTGGACGGCTTTTTATTTTGGGAGTCGGCGGCGGCGCCGGCCATGCCGGTCATGCGGTGAATGATTTTCGAAAAATTGTTGGTATTGAGGCATATGCGCCTACAGACAATGTGTCCGAACTTACCGCCCGAGTTAATGACGAAGGCTGGGAGACTGTATTTGCGACCTGGCTTAAAACCAGCCGCTTAAAGAAGTCCGATGCGCTGTTGGTATTCTCGGTCGGCGGTGGAAGTCTCGAGAAGAATATCAGCCCGAATCTTGTGCGCGCGCTGCAGTTGGCTAAGGAGGTCGGCGCGACAATTATCGGAGTAGTTGGCCGAGATGGTGGCTATACCGCGACTGTTGCCGATGCGTGCGTAATAGTACCGACGGTCAACAAAGATTCAATCACTCCGCACACAGAGGCGTTCCAGGCTGTGGTATGGCATCTCTTGGTTTCGCATCCTGCGCTAAAGGCCGTGCAGACAAAGTGGGAATCTGCGGTCAAATGAGGAAGGCGTGCCGCGCGGTATTTTTGGACCGTGACGGGGTGCTCAATGAGGCAATCGTACGAAACGGGCGGCCGCATCCGCCGGATAACTTAGAACAGCTCCGAGTATTTGAAGATGCGACGTCAGCGTGCGCGCGACTTAAAGAGCATGGCTTTGTGTTGGCGGTGGTGACCAATCAACCCGATGTCGCCCGGGGCACGCAGCGCCGAGAAGTCGTCGAGGCAATTAATCGTAAGATTTCAGAGACGGTTGACGTTGACGAGTTCTTTGTCTGTTACCACGATAATAAGGATGGTTGCCGTTGCCGAAAGCCGGGGACCGGCCTTCTTGAGCAGGCGGCGGCAAAGTTCAATATTAATCTACAACGCAGCTTTATGGTCGGTGACCGTTGGCGTGATGTCGAGTGCGGACGAAGCGCGGGGTGTCGAACTGTCTTTATTGATTGGAGAAGTCGCGGCTACACCGAAGCGCTCACCGTACAGCCTGATTACATCGCACGGTCACTTCTTGAATCTACAGAGTGGATTTTGAGCAGGGAGTGAGGTAAAAACAGAGTTATGAGTAACAATTTGTCCAACCTTAAAGTAAAAATCTTCGGTGATGGCGCTGATAAGTCCGGTATTCTCGAACTGTATCGAAATCCTCTGATTAAAGGATTTACCACTAATCCGACCCTTGTACGAAAAGCAGGAATCACCGACTACACCGCGTTCGCGCGGGAGATTTTGAAGCTGGTCCCGGATCGGCCGATTTCTTTTGAGGTGTTTGACGACAATTTTGATCAAATGGAGCGCCAGGCAAACATAATCGCCGACTGGGGCGAGAATGTGTATGTAAAGATCCCCGTCACTAATACTAAGCAGGAATCCGCCGCGAAGCTCATCAAAAAGCTCGCAAAGGCGAAGGTGAAGCAGAATGTTACTGCGCTTATGACTCTCGACCAGGTAAAGACCGTGACCGAAGCGCTGAGCGGTGGGCCCTCAAGCTATGTCTCAGTATTCGCAGGGCGTATTGCCGATACTGGAGTCGATCCGCTGCCGCTCATGGCCGAAGCGGTGTCGATAATGAAATCTGAAAAGCAGCTTGAATTAATCTGGGCAAGCCCGCGCGAGCTTTTAAATATTATGCATGCCGATACTATCGGATGTCACATTATTACGGTGACTCACGATATTTTGAAGAAGCTCTCGCTCGTTGGGAAATCACTCGACGAGTACTCACTTGAGACGGTCAAGATGTTTTATGACGACGCCTGTAAAGCCGGCTTCACCCTATAGAAGCTATTGAACTCTAAGATTTGCTGGTGAAGAAGGGTTGCCGGGACAATTAAGTGCAACTGCCTTTGGTGCAAGCCCGGTGAGCGGGTGCGGATAGGTATATGGAGTGTACGCTCCAGGCGGGCAGGCATCATTGAAGTAATGAACTCCTAACCGAATCTGCGCCGGATATTGCGCGCTCAAGTCAATGTCAGCGCCTCCGGCGCGAAAATTATTCCATTCGTAGCAGCCTTCATTAACCTGATTGGGCCAGCCCGCGGGAATCGGAGGATACCACACGCCGCCAAGATTTGATCCCTGGCTCACGCAGGCCTGATCGATTGATTGATCTACTTTCCAAAGTGCGAACGTGTCGTTTGCGGCAAAATCAACTGGCGGCATGTTCGCCGGAAAGTCCAGAGTAAAGGTATCGGCGCTATTGCTTCGTATGTAAGTATAATCTTGGCCTGGCGATACTGAGATGCTTCCAGTGGCTGGAGTTGTCGGATTTGCGCCCCAGCCTAGCGAGAAGGTAAAATTGTTCGCGTCGACAACCGTGGCAACACGGTGAGCATCAAGGTAATCAATCTGATTAACGCCGCGCAACGTAAACCAGGCCCCTGCAGTGAAGCCGTGATTAGGGCAGGTAATAGTGGCACTGGGCTGTTGTCCGCCGCTATGGGTCAGACTTGTGCAGTTTTTTCTTCCCGAAGTCTTCCGAATTGAATAACCGGTCCATTGATTAGGTGCCCAGCCGGCCCCGGCGACGGTGACATAGGGATGTGTGGCAATTCCCGCAGATGTCGCAGTGCCGGTCAAAAATGGGCCACCTGGAACATTCTTATCCCAAGGGTTTGTGCCATCGGCACCGTTGAAGGCAGCCGGTCCGATATTACGGTACGCGGTTGCGGTAAAAGCTGGCCCTCCATTGGCTTCGCAGTTTATCGCGGTATTATTGTGAATAAGCCAGGTTCCACTTCGAAGATTGGTAAGCGTGCTGGCAACGGCATTTTTGCAATCGAAGGTATTTCCGTAGATCTCTCCGCCACGGCCGCCTCGTGCTCGGCCTCCACTTTCAGTGCCGTGCTGTTCAAACCATCCATTCACAACCATATTGTAGCGAAACACGACCCGTCCGCCGCCAAAGCCATCATTGATTGCATAGAAACTAGTGTCATATTCAAAATGGTTATCTTCGACAAAAAGAAAATTTTCCGAGCCCCAATTTATTGGAGTCGCCCAGGAATTATCACTATATACCGGGTTTACTCCGATAAATTGATGGAAGATGTAAATAAAGATGTTCGTCGGCGTAGCGTAGAACTGGTTATGGTCAATTACCCCAACAATACCCTCAGGACGAATCGCAAATGCCTTTAGGTGATCGAACTTATTGTTATCAACGCGCATCCTTCGACCGTCGTAGCCGTTTGACTGGAGGTAGATAACACTTCCTTGCCCGGTTCTGCCGCCGTCTCTAAATTCAAATCCAGTCAGCCGCGAGGTTTTATTAGCGACCCCTTGTAGTAAGATCAGTGCGGCTGAGCCAGGAGCGTTATCAAGTATTATCGTTTGACCGATTCCGGCTCCTTTCAGAGTTATCGCCTTCGTAATAGTGAGAGTGCTGCTCCATGTCGCGGTACCAGCACGAACCTGCACAGTATCGCCGTCGGCGGCTCCATTAATTGCGGCCACCACTGCTTGCTGGTCGGGACCCACTTCAGGCCACACCACTGCCGCGGACTCAATTGCAAAGGACAAGGAGAGGAGCGCCAGGGCAAGGCAAACTTGCGCAAAACGCGAAGGGCACAGTCTGTGAACAAAGCGCATCGGAAGACACTAATTATAGCTAGACTCTTAGTGAGAGTAATCGGCTACTAGGGCGTGAAGGTCAAGCAGTGTAGGGCAGGCAGGAGAGAATTGTTCGCGTTCCCAACCATTTAGCCCGGCCTTCTCACGGGCCGGGCCAGTGCGGACAGCAGGTCCGCGTCAAATCGTACATTGCAGCTGGCACTGCTATGTTAATAATAAGACTAATTTGATTGAATAGCGTCTCGCAGCCAATATAATCAGAACGACCAGCGTAATGGAGTTTCTCGATGTTTGATATTCAATCAAAAAAGGAGCTGCATCCTCTTGCATTTGGTGCCATAGGTGACGCTTACGGTTTCTGTTTCGAATACGCGTCAGAGGCGTTTGTGCAGGAAAGTAACGTGCTTCGGTTCCGTCAGCACCCGAAGTTTTCAGTAAAGCCCGGTGTCTATTCTGATGACACGCAGATGCATATGGCTCTCGCTGAGGTGATTGCCTCCGGCCGAGAATGGACGCCGCGCGAAATTGCGAATGCATTTGTCGATACCTTTAAACGTGACGAGCGCGAGGGATATGCCCGTGGTTTTCAGGCATTTCTTGAGTCGATTGAAAGTGGCGATGAATTCTTGGAGAAGATTAGACCATCGAGCGAGAAAAATGGCGCGGCAATGCGCGCGCCGGTTATCGGGCTTTATGCCGATTTAGATCAGGTTGTCTTGCGTTCAGAAATTCAGGCTAAGCTTACTCACGACACAAAAATTGGTGTTGATTCAGCGATTGCCTCTTCGCTGCTTTGCCATTTCTTTGCGCATAATCTTGGCTCGAAGGAAGAGGCTCCCGCGTTTCTTGAGAAACATGTGCCCGGCTACGAATGGGAGAAGCCCTGGCAGGGGTTTGTCGAAGGGCAGGGTATCTGGACCGTGCACGCTGCGCTTAGCGCGATGGTGAAAACAGATTCTTTAGCCGAGCTTCTAAAAACCTGCGTCGGCTACACTGGCGACGTTGACTCAGTAGCGACCATTGCGCTTGCCAGCGCCTCAGGTTCGGCGGCGTTTGCGCGTGATATTCCCGATTCGTTGTGGCAGGGAATAGAAGATTCCAAATATGGCATTAGCTACCTGATCGACCTCGATATCCGAGTGCGAAGTATTATCGCCGAAGCGAACCGGAAGGTCAGCTCTCCAGGCTAAGTTCCCTGACTTTTAGATGTTGATTTTTCCTTCAAGAAGTAACCTCGCGTACGCTCCCGCGAGCTTTTTTGCGCTTGACTCGGCGCGTTCTGGGTTTCCAAGCCGAAGATGTGCTTCAGGAATATCTGCAAAAAGCTCGAGCGCGGTACGGCAGATTTTTTGCTGGCGAAAGATCATATCACGGTAGATCCGATTCTCTTCTTGCGTCCGCTGGATTGTACCTCGATCTCTAAGTTCTACTGCCTGCCGATAACTCTCACGTGAAAGGTCCATCAGATGCTGAGCCAAGAGAGCTTTGGGCTCGAAGAAAATTGGCGTCGAAACTGTCTCGTGGGCATCGAGACCAGTTCGAAGCCGACGCATCACATTTGTGGCGCCGACTATCCGTCTTGAATCTGATTCACTCGCCAGCGGATCGATATATTCCTCATGATCGAGCGAGCCGCGCTGTAAAGAAAGAAAATATCGCTGTTCAGATCCAGCAACCACGAGGAATAGCTTCATATCAAGAGATAGTTGATGGGCAACTTCAAGGAAGAAGAGCGCAGCTATTTTTGAATTTAAGCGATGACTAATGATTGATTCGACGGCCCAATCATCGTCGCCCCGGTCAAAGCGGAAGCGCTCGTGAAGAGCGTCGCCAATTCGATCCAGCAGATCTCTCTCATCTGAATTTGCACGCAGCTCTTGCGCGACCTCGGCTGCCCAGCAAAAAAGCTCGAGCGCAGCGCGAGTACAGTGTGTTGCCATCGCGCCGCTCGCCTGTTCAATCTCAAATATGTGTTTGAGCGTTGGTGAGGCTTGGTAGTTAAGCCGCGGGAGAATAATTGAACGTTCTTCGATATGAGCTTGAACGGGAATTGCACGTGAGAGTATTGAAATTTCGCGAAGCATGTCGTCAAGTTCTTGGATGCCAGTTGTTGTAAGCATGGTCCCATGGGCACGACGGGTGGCCGCGTTCAGTAGCCCTTCGAAGTGCGGAACTCTTGCCGGAAGACAGTAGTAAATGCTGGCGATTGTATTGACGAATAAATCTTCAGAGTTCGAGAGCACATATTTGAGAATATCACGTCGATTTTGCAAAAGTTCGGCGTTGGGTGAACGGGAATTTTGCCAGGAAAGGAACGCGAGAAACACCAAGTAAGCGTGCGAGCATTTGGCGAAGTCTTCCGAGGCAACGTGCATTTTTGCGCGTGGATCATGAAATAAAAGCCCTGGGATGACGATGTGAAGGGAAAGAATAGATCTGCTTATCCCCAGCGTGCAGCGCGCGTCGACGCTATCGCTTACCGTGATCTCTAAGAGGTTTGAAATCTCGGAATTGAGGCGTTGATATATGCCGCTACGATATTCCAGATCGAGAGGGTCTTCATGAGTTTCAAAATGTGATAGTGGCGCGTTAATTACAATTTCACCATGAAGCTTGCGCTCCAGGCTCAGTGGAGGCAGTGTCGGATCGCTGCTGCGTCTGCTCTGCAGAGCATGCAGCACCCTCTCCAGAAGCTCTTCAACAAGCGCTTGCCTCGAGGCGCTGTAGCCCATCAATAGAGCGCGAAGCTCGGCTCCTTCCTCGCTCTCGCTTAAAGCGACAGTATGCTGTTCAGCCGTTGCAACCATATTCCTTGGCGTGCTCAAAATCCCACAAATCCCACTACTGACGTTATGGGCCCGGAATTTTGAGCTGATACGTGGCTAAAACTAGTTGTACGGGGAGACCACTTTAACTGAAGCAAACGCGCAATGCGTTGAAATTAATGATGTTTTTGGTCTTGGCTGAGGTAAAGATTCACTGATATTACTTATCGACCTTACTCGGATCGGCGATTCCTTTTTCAATAAACTCTTTGGCTTCGCTTGCTTCGTAGCCCGCCTGGAGCCATTGCATCGCCAATGCTGGAGGGAATTTCTCATCGGCCCAGGGCTTCACACGCTGCGCGGTAAAACCGAACATGCGCCACTGAAAAGCAGCACCGGGAATACTCACGCCCTGCTTGACCCACTCGTGTGCTTCGCTGGAGGTGAAATTATTGGCGCGCCAGTAGCCGGCAACGATCGCATTGAATCCCGCTTCGCTCCAGCCCTTTGCCTCTTCGGCTTCAAAATCAGCGTTTTCAAAGCTAAATCCGCCGCGATAGTTTCCTAAGAGCTGATTGATATCGTGGGCGTGAGTACGAAATACCACAGGTAGTCCGACGCAGCGCTCAACAAGCGCATTGGCGAAATTCGCGTCTATTCTCGAGGGATCCTGGAGCTCTTTAAGCAACATGTGCGAAAGTTTGATGTCTTCTTTCGCTGATTGGACAAGTCCAGCGTAACGTTCAATTTCTTCAGGCGCATTAAATTTTTGGCCGAACTGAATAAAGCCCTGAATGTAGTGCTCACGTGAATATGAAAATCGTCCGAACGCCGCTACCAAGAACTTAAGATCGTCTATCTGGTTTATATAATCGGGGCCGCCATTAAAAATTCTCACCACTTCATTGGAGACGGAATATAGGTCCGGTCGCAAAGCGTCCAACATTTCAAGCGCTTTGGTTGATCCGAAAGTTTGTGCAGTGGTCCACGATGCGGAGAAGAGATCTTCTCCGCGCCAAAGATCGTCGGTCCACTTGGCGATCTGATCGAGCGCTTCGCGGGCCAAGCCGATCAGCTGAACGTCGAAATTGGGATAATTGAGCTGTGAAAGAATATTTAAGAAGGTAAAGCGGCCCTGATACCCGGCGAAAAGGTAGTTGGTGATGGCATGAGTAGTTTGCCGATCTTTAACGACATCCTTATTCATTGTGAGATTTGATCAGCCTACGTCCCCTTGTTGGAAGTGTCAATGATATCTGCTACTTGTAGCTTTTTTATCGGCGTCTATTCTAAATCTCTTTACCTCTTTTCGCCTGGATTTATCACAAAATTAGATTATTGGCCTGATTTGACTAGTAAGCGCTAGGAGCTAGAATAAACGTTGTCTGCAGTTTTAATAGAACTACATCGATGTCAGCGGACCAGCACTTACAGCAGAGATCTATTCTCAAGTCCGGAAAAGCACCGGATAATTTTGGCAATCCTGTATTAGGACGGAAAACCGCGGGTATTGTCAGAGCCTACGGCGAATCTCGAAACGTGATCGGCATTGCGCTTAATCGGCATCCTCAGCTCTCAGATTCTCAGCTTTTTGAAGCGATCGATGTCGCACTAGCTTCAAGTTATGAGTATGGAAAGTTTGCACGGCTACATCACCAGCGAGACAAGCTCTTTAACGAGGGCGGCGGTATCGCAGTTTTTGGCACAGCGCGCGTAACGGATCGGCAAAATGAGCATCCGTTTCGTCGAGAAGTTTTCGAGCAAGCACGAAAGCTGGGGCAACTTATCGTTAAAACCAAGCTTCCGATTGATACTAATGGAACCCTTGGTGAAGCCGGACTCGCTGTTATCTCGGGAGCGGGTCCCGGCGTGATGCGCGCTTCTTGTATGGGCGCCAATCCAACCGCGGCCAGCGATGCTAAGGTTTGGGGCAATGCAGTCTATATTCCCACTGAAAAGCGCAATCCCTTTGTCCCTGAGGGTAGGTTTACGATGTTTGAGCGCTTCCCGTTTCGAAAGCTTGCTCTGATGGATTGTATGACCAGAGCGGTCGTTGTGCTCCCTGGTGGCTACGGCACTATCGAAGAATTCATGGAGGTCTTGAGTCTCATCGAGGGCGACACGCTCCCGGAAAAGCCGGTAGTTTTTCTTATGCCGGAGTTTTGGCGTCCAGCTTTTCAAGCATTAAGAGAGTGCGGACTTGTCTCGGCTGATTCGCTTAAGCGCATCTCGCTTGCCGAGTCTCCGGAAGAAGCATTGAGATTTATAAAGGATTATTACGACAACCCTGAAAACATCAAGCGCCGTGATTTTAAACCATTTCGGTTTCTTGACGACTATGCGGGTAAAGAAGTCTCAGTGCTGCCGATGTATTCACAAAGTAATGGCACTGCTTCAATTGAATGTACGAGCAAGCGCATTGGCAATCTTGCTGAATACCTTGTTGATTCACTTTCGGAGCGGTTTGAGCAGGCGGGAATCGCCGAGGATGCCGACGATGCGGTTTATTACGGGACTTTGAAGTTCTTCGCCGACCGTTTTATGGTGGAATGCGCGCTTCGCGAATATGGCGTCAATTCATTTGTATTGCAACTTGGTGCAACCTATAAGGATGAGTTTCGTGATCTACGCGAGGGCTTGCTTGCGCGTGGCCATGTCGCGGCCGGGCGTATCTCGAATGCGATACTTCGTGAAAATGGCTGGAATAGTGGCATTGAGATTCATCTTCCAAATAACCAGCGGCTTCAACTTCCGACAAAATACAGACTGACTGCATTTGATGTGGCCACCCAGTACGCCGAAGGTATCGTCGTGTCTGAAGGCGGGCTTTCTACGCATCACCGTCTTGGCGAGCTTCTTTGTTGGTATCAGACTGGCAAAATGCAGTCGAAAGTTGGACTTGTGGCTCTCGACCGAAACGAGAGCTCGGTGACGAAACGGCTCTTTAGAGCCCTGGACACATTACTTCTCCAGCATGGCTTTATTTCGGGCGGCGATAATAAAATCTTGCAGTTTGGTCAATCAGTCGATGAAGTTATTGATCGGCTGCAGCTTGTGCGGAGCTAACTCTCATTTTCTCGAGCGTCGCCAACGCTTTGGGCACCCTATTTGGATTATCGTCCGTGATGTCAGCAAGGTAGCGCAGCTGGCGAATAGAGCAATTCTACTTTGTCGCCACGTTGCTCGACGCGCAGCCCTTCTTGATTTTCCTAGTTTATACCAGTGCACGCGCTTATTCGCATAACCGTCCGACATCACACGTGCTTCCTGTTGAGCGATTGGTTTGGTTCCCGCGTTTAAAGCCGTTGACGCTCATCTCAGTGAAGTTTCTTGATAAAGACCAAAAATCATGAGACTATATAAATGTGATTTAATCACAGTTGTTGATATGGAGGTAATATGTACAAAATGACGTATAGAGAACGAATTCGGCAGCTTTCAATAAGCGCGCTAATAATCGGGCTCTTTGTAGCAAGCTGTCCCGCGTACTCGGAGTGGCGAGACCTCGGACCAGTGTCCAAATTTTTTGGTCAGATAAGCCAGCAGTGCGCATATCGACTTGCGTGGCGTGGGAGTCTGCAGCCGGCCGGTGGATCCGCGAAAGAAACCGCCGAGTTTAGCTATAAGTATATTTATTCTGGCCCCGACGCTGACGAGACCCCTATTGAGGCTACGAACATGGATGTATATGTTCCTGGCGTTTTGACACTGATGTTCGCCAACGCGGACGCTATTGTTGAAACCTTTGATGTACTGGAAGAAGTTAATCACAAGGCGCCCGCCAAATTACGAGCGCACTTTGTTCGCGGAAGAAGCGAGGATAACTTCGTAATCATCACGCCTACGTGGGCGGACGTAGACCATGGCGACTATTTCCTCAAGCCCTCATACTTCAATTTGCAAAAAAACTGTAAGTAGAAAGGTGGCGACGGCTGTCTTCGATCGTGCTTGATTGCCGTCGCCATTTACGATGCATTCTTGGTGAGGCGTTTTATGCAATTTTATTCCTTGTTTTGCGGCACCTGTTTGTTTCTATTGGGAGTCCAGATAGCCGCGGTTGCCCACGGACAAAATCGTGCGATTTCCGTGAGAACCGACCGCAATCCCTCATCGTTCTATGTGAACGAGATCCCGGAGGACGGTGTAACCGGACTTTTGCAAATAAGTGCCGACGGGCGGAAACTCTTGGTTGGTGAAAACAGCATACATGGACCAGCAACTTTGCGTCTCATCGATACTTCGACAAGAAAGTCAAAAGTTGTGTCGCGATCGGCTCGAATTGCGCTCGAAGACGAAACGACTTTTGAAGCTAATGGACCTTGGGGTTATCAGCTCTCCCCAGCAGGAACGCATGCTTTTCTCTTGGGGCTCGACGCGACGGGATGGAAGAGAGCCTTCTTGCTAGATCTTTCTCCCCGCCCCGTGGCATTACCATTAGATCTTGAGTCATGGCTGTCAGAACACGGAGCAGTCACTCGTGAATTTGAAATAAAGTCAGCGCGATTTACGAATGCAGGCGATCGTCTCTTTTTGGTCGCAGACTTCATCGAGGAAGTTAATGGATTGGGATCGTTTCGCGTATTGTCGCTTTTTGAATATACCCTACGAACTCGAGCTTATCGTCGAATCACTCAGAGTGAAGAGCACCCACTCCTTGCTACCATGGACTCAGTCGATGCCGTGTCGAGCGACTCGGAGTTCGTCCTCGTGCACACAAGGCAGTATCATCCAGAGCGCAAGGAATCTTTCGTAAGTATTGCGACCTATGACGGCGCGACACGACTACTTTATGAGCGCAAGACCGATGGCTGGCCGCTTTTACAGGGATTGTCAGTAACTAACAATGGCGAGCGGGCAGTCATTCACAGTCAGTCTACTGTCGACCTCGAACAAAGTAGCGCTACGATTTATCGAAGCCAGATACTAGAGATCGGAGGAGATACAAAACTACGCCCGCTCGATTGCGACTCAATGTATGGCACTTCGGATATGAGTCCTAGCAGCAACTTCGATGGTTCGCTTATTGCCATGTCCAGCCAGCCTTATTCTGTGCGCGAGGGTGCGCCCTCTAAAGCATTTATCCGCCTTCTCAATCTTAAGACTAGGAAGTGCCGAAACTTAACGGGCGTCGGCTCCGTTAACGAAGATACTGCGGTATCGCTCACTGTGTCCGGGAAAAAGGCTGCTTATCTTCAGGTAGTTCGCACTAGCGCAGACAATTACCTTCGAAAGTCGTTGATTCTTATTCCGCACATGCAATAGCGGTATTAACTCGATGGAAATTTTGCTGTTTTGATCTCGGTAACTGTCAGCCGGTAGATCGGTTGCTGATTCTCATTGAGCTCGTGGGTAAGATGTAGGCCCAGACCAATGAATCCTGGCTCCGTTGGCAAGTTATCCACGGTAACTTGTGCCAGCGCGTTACCTTGCGTGAGGTCTTGAAATGTCCGGTATGCTGCAACTGTGACCAATGTTTGAGGCGGCCGTACCACGTATTGAAAGACGCCACCATTGGGTTCGAGGCGTCCACCCGACACAAAGCCCGAAGAGTCCATCACCTGAATCTGAGGAAATCTGTAAGGGGCAAAGAGTTCAGCCGTGTCGGCGTCGACAGTAACATACCCCTGAACTATCTGAATATTTTCCGAGTATGCTCCATTTGTCGGGGGATCGGAGTATATCGGGATATTGAGTGGGTCGGTACTTATCGGAGTGGGCGCGGGTCGCGGTGTTGGAGTCGGAATCGGAGGTGTCGCAGTCGCATTTGGTCGTGGCTTGCGGGATGGCGTGGGTGTTGGAGTTTTGCGAGGCTTTACTTTCGACTCAACCACAGCAGCAGTATTTTTCTCGGAATCGACCCGTAAGGTTACGGTTAGTTCGGCGGGCTGTGCTGGAACCTCTAGGAGTTTGACTTGAATCTCCGTCATCTCCACATTGAGCAAAAAGGTTGTCTCACCACCTTCAATTTCAGTAAAAATCTCAAAAAATCCCCGTGCATTTGAATCAGCAAATTCTCCTGTTTCAAGTACCGTAATACGCACCCCTTCAATTGGAACACCCGTCTGCGATACTATCTGCCCAATGACTTTTGTACGAGTTCCACCATCACCACTCGAACTCACGGTTCCACCGCCACAGCTTGCGAGGACAAAAAATAATGCCCAGGCAAAGGCAAACTTGAGAATTTGGTTACTTCTTTTCCACATAGCTAAACGCCCCAAACACCACACGTAATCCTTTGCCGACAAACGAAGACACAGGATTAATGTCCTGGTCGAAACTACTTATCTTCTTTCTCACGCGCTCATGCATGGCGTGTCCTTCTTTAAGCAGCCAGCGACGAAGCTCCTCAATCTTTTCAGGCCGAACATTGTCATACTCAGTACGTGCGTGGAGATGCGGCAGGGAGTTTTCACCAAAAATATTCTCCTCAACTGCCCTATCAAGATCGTCAGTATCTCGGGCCGCTACTTCGAATAGCGCTAATGGATCTTCTTTGGGGGCGAAATTGCGTGCGTGGAGGCAGATTTTTCCGTCTTTCACCTCAACTGCCTTTACCCGCTCTAGTTCAAACTGAATTGATCCCGGATGAAGATCTTTTGAAACATGCTCGACAAGCCTTGCGAACTCACTTTGGTTGTCTCCTACTGACAATGCACGCGGTCGACCACCCTTAGTGCTAAACTGCTTTGAGCTTTGCCAGTGCCCTATGACCTTGGTGACTGGGTCTTTCGTGGCGAGGTCGCTTGAGAGAGGAGTATCTAAACAACGCTGCACATCCCGGCGGTGCACGCCGGTCATTGCGCTCAAGCGGCTCACGTTTCGTTCCGTGCCGATTCGCGAAAGTTCGACTTGACTGCGCTCAACAAAGGCAACCTTTGCGCACTCTATAAGGTCTTGAAGTCGGAGCGAATGGCGCAAGCAGAAGCTTACCGCCGGCCTTAAGAGCAGCACTAAGCATTTCTGAAGTAGTTCGCGGCTTGAAAGGTTCTGCATGGTGAAGCTATCGCTGGTCTAGAGTTGCGCTAGTTTTAACTGGCATTATATCACATTTGGAAGATGGGCTGAAGAGCGCGGCGGCTTTGACTGTGTGGCGCTCACATTGGACGTGCTGGCGTTATAATAAATCTTAATGGACGGGAGTTGTTCTTGGACAGGGCGGCCATGCTCGATATGAGATATCTATTCCTTAAGTGTGGGTAACTTACTGAATTGATTGTTAGTATGATCGTACTCCCGATTACCTTAGAGACTATTTCTCGATTATAATTGTAAGAGATCGAATTGATCGCGGCTTTTTGAGTGATTTTCCAGGTTTCGCCGGGGATTTCGCTGAAGAAGCCACATCGTTAGGTTTTGTGGCCCGCATCTCTTGAATGGCTTGGCGATTTTAGAAGATAGCCATTGAGGTGATGCGGGTCATCATCAATTAAGCCTGGGGCGGTGGATTTCTCGGTGCATGACGATTTAAGGACTTGATGTCGCGAACTCTGAGTTTTCTCAGCCTTCGCGCCCTCTCTCCGTATATCTGTTGTGTTTTGCACTTTGCCACCGCCCCAGGCACATGTTTTTTTGTTTTTTGATGTCGGCTTCTTCTCCTTGACCTTCTGGCGGTAATCGTTTTCTTGCCAGTCGCAGCGGGGCCGTCGAATTTAGCGTGTCAGTCTTTAACTTCTAACAAAATTTCCTGTCGATCCCACCGCTTTGTGCCACCTACACGCAGTGCTACATAATACAGGCCTGCAGGAAGCCGACCAAATGTTAATCGCTCGGTCAAAAAATATTCAGTCGGGCAGTATGACTTACCAGGCTCGATTAGTTTACTTGAATATGGCGGCAACATACGCGCATCGGGTTTCGTCTTAAAATCTCGCCAGCGGTAATGCTCGCGATCCGTGCGATACTCTATAATCTGCAGTTCGGAGTCTTTTACCACACCGAGAGCCTCGGCATTGGCGACTCGGAACTCAAAGCAGGGTTTCCCATTAGACGGCGCAGCTGCTTTCCAGTTTGTTTTTCGTCCATGCACACCGGCGACATCAGCGAGAGCGATCTCCTCACGATGGATAGTGGGCTGGCCGTCTATTCGCACCTCGATGTCAAAACCGTCAAATGGATCGTTACTTCCAGTAGTTGACGACTTGTTGCTTAATTGAGAGCAGGAGCTGAGCAGAAGTGCAGTAAGAAGAGTAATTGCAGAGACCACAGCTGTACGGCTCCATACAAGAGATTTGCATTGAAACAGCAACATGCTACGTTGGCAATCTCGCATATATAATCCTCCTACTTGGGAAAGTTAGATGAACAAAGTGATAAAATTAATCCGCGCCATGGCTTGTGTCACTGCATTATTTACCCTTCCAACTATCAGACTTCAAGCCGAGTGCAATGAGAATCAAGCATTTAATAAGATGATGGCATTTAACCAGGCTTGGATGAAATATCAGCAGGGATACATGGCACGAGCACAGAAGAATCCGGATGAACACCAGAAGTTTCGCTCGGGCGCAGAGCGGAGCGGCGCTCTGGGTGCGAAGTTAGCTAATAAGGAATGGGATGCAGTATGCGCCGGCTATGATGCTCTGGCCAAGGAGTATGGATTTAATCTTACCAAGTCTGCCGAGGGCATGTTGACTATCGAACAGCTAAAGAAAGATGGCGGCAAAGGGCAGGGGCGTTGCTCTCTTGAGGATGCGGCGAAACGGTACATGCAGATGGAACAGAAGTTCCAAGATAGAAATGCTAACGGAGAAGTTACCTTGGAAGTTGCCCGAGCATTTCGCGCCGACACCGAGCCGATTGGTCTTGAGATGAATAAGAACCCCTCAGCCGTATGTGACAAGGTAGACACGCTGTCGAAAAAGTACGGATTAGTGAAGTAACCTTTAGAGCGTTTTCTAATGCTCAGAAGGCGCGGGCATCGAATTATCAAGAGCGGGAATCTTTGCTAGCTGAGACTTGCAAAGTGCGGCAAGGTCGGGGCTAGCTCCGAAGCGCCTTGCATCTAATTCGGGGAATCTCTCGGCAAGAAGCGCTGAAAAGCTCATCCCCTTTTCTGCCAAGGCCAGGGTCTTGGTCCAATAATCTTTAATATCCAAAAAATATTGGTCGGTATCGAACGCTCGCGAGCCGGCGTCGTAGATGGTGCATCGTTCCAAAGGGTAGCACGAGTTTTGATATTGCGATTCCAGGAACTCGGCGGCGAGTATGGAGCGGGTTCGCAGGAGGTCCGTGCCGTCAATGCTGATGCTAAGCTTGGGCCTATCTGAAAATCCCTGAGCAGAGGCAACCGAAAAAACTCCTTCAAAATACACCACGGTCGAACCGCGGTAGTTCTTCTGACTGGCGCGTAGTTCATCATCAATTGCGGCCAAAATCTCGTGCGATCGCTGTCCGCCAATGGTGAAAAAAACCAATGATTCAATCACGGACCCGGTCTCTTTCGCCGTCTCGGTCAGTCGCTTGAGTGCATATTCAAGACTCGTACCAGTCGCTACTACGTCTCCGAAGACAATGTTGTTTCGTTTTTTCAGATGGATCTTTCTGTAAGAGCTTTCGGTTATAATCCAGTCCTCCGACTTCGGTTGCTTGCGGGCTCGTTGGGCGCTGATGTACGCCGAGGCGTGATTGTTCCATCCAAAGGAAATACCTAGCGCCTCGCGAAGCCCGAAATTGAGCCCGCCGCGAAGGACATGCAGAACGGAAGTATCGTCCTCGGCGAGAGCTACTCGCCCTCTTGCCACGAGTGACTTCAAGACCTTGGCGCACGCGGTGCGCAGCAGGTCTGTATAGTTAATTCCCACAACGAAGGGATCGTTACAGATTGATCGAGTTTCGGGTGTGCTGGCGACTAACCGCCCGACCTGTCGATAAGGACCGGCATCGTAGAGCGAGATCTGATCGTTTTTCTCAATCGTGGCGAGGGCCATGGTTGAGCAGAGTAGCAAGATTGTTGGCTCGGAAGCAATTGTCACCACGATTGATACGAGGATCAAGTTATTCAGCTATTTAGGAGTGGCACCCGTTCGGGAGCGGATCGAGATGGTGGAAATATGACCGCTATGAATTTTTGTTCTAAAAAAATGATCGCAAAAGATCGCAATTTTTTGGCAGTGCAAAAAATTTCAGTTCGATTTGCGCTCCTTTTTCGAATTAAGCTATGGACAGCGATTATTCTTTGAACATATATCTTGTAGTGAGAAGGGCATCTAAATACTATATGTAGTATTTACCGGCTTCACCGAGTGTTGTTTCTTTGTGTGAGTTCGGGGTACTAGTCCTCATTTCCACGTTTTAAAAGTCCATGGGCTTCTTTGATGAGCCTTACAGGGCGCAAGGGTATACGGCGTCAGGAGCTTTATTGCGTTTGGAAAGACAGAGGATTGGCCAATTCATTGTTGGCCTAGAGTAGTGGTCCCATCACCAGCGGATGCAGGTGCGCAAGTTACCCACATTTCCTGAGCAGTTACGGATGTGCGGTAGTTTTCATGATGTGGGTTACAGTTCGGCGTTGGTTCCCAAATTAAGAATGTGGTTTCTAATTAGATAAAGAGGTCTTATGGAGAATAGCGGTATCGTTTCTGGGCAAACCGAGGCATCGAAAGTCCGGAATGGGCACATCCCTTCAAGTGACAAAACATCTGAAACAGTAAAATTTTCGGCAGGTAAAGGCGATTCTACGCGCTCGCTTAGTAATTTTACCGTCGTGAAAAGAAACGGAACTTACGTACCGTTTCGCCGCGATAGGATTGTAAATGCGGTCGAGGCGGCTTTTCGAGCCTCCAAGTCTATTCCAAATTCCGCGCCACTTCCTCAGGACCTTTACAGTATTGTCCAAGAGGTTGCCAGTGATGTTGTAAGGGAACTCCAGACGCGAGCGGTGGGACACCCGTGTCTTACTGTGGAGGAGATTCAGGATGTGGTGGAGGTCAAGCTAATGCAGGCCGGCTACTACGAAGTAGCGCGTAACTATATTATCTACCGCGACGAGCATAAGTCGATCCGTGACGACTCTCCCCGAAATTTAAAGATAACCCGTCGAGATGGCAAAACTCAGGTCCGTTTTAATCCAATAAAAATTGCCACGGCAATTGAGAAGGCTTTCCGCGCTTCATTTAATATAGGCGATGAGACTCCTGAAGCGCTGATAGAGTCAGTTAACCTCATTACTAATAAAGTGGTAGCCCGTGCCATGCAGATGGTTAAAGAGGGCAGCACCCTTCATGTCGAGCTTATCCAGGACGAGATTGAGCGGCAGATGATGGCCGGCGGTTTCTACCAGGTAGCGAAAGACTTTATTCTCTACCGAGCACAACGTGCTGCAGTCCGGGGTGGCGGCGAGCAGGAAGACGAGAAGAAAGCCGAAGTTGTAGAGCTTGTTGAGGCGCTCCCTAAACAAGAGGTGCTGATTGAAACCGAGGTGCCAGGCCGGGCGTTTACTGTAAGGCGAGCGGATGAGACCACCTATCAAATAACTGAACTTGAGCTAAAGAAGCGAATTCAGTTTGCATCCCATGGCCTTGAAAGCCTTGTATCGGCAGATGAGATTCTTGAGGAATCGCTTAAGAACTTCTACGAGGGTATTCGTGCCGATGAAGTTGATACCTCTAATATAATGGCTGCTCGCGCCAAGATCGAAAAGGAGCCCGCCTACTCTTTTGTAGCGTCGAGACTTCTTCTTGACGTTATCTATCGCGAGACTATGGGCGTCGATGCCCGCGATCCGAAGGTTGCTGAGAAGCATCGTAAATATTTCCCAGAGTATTTGAAGACGGCGATAAAAGCGGAGCGGCTTGATCCGGCTATCTTGGATTTTGATCTTGATAAGATTGCAAACGCCATGAAGCTGGAACGCGATCTTCAGTTCACCTATCTTGGGGTGCAGACGCTTTACGATCGCTACCTCATCCACCAGAACGATCGGCGCCTTGAAACGCCGCAGATTTTCTGGATGCGGGTATCGATGGGATTGGCCGTTAACGAAGGCGTGCAAAAGACCGAGAGAGCTATTGAGTTCTACGAAGTGCTTTCGAAGTTCCAGTTTACTTCGAGCACGCCGACGCTGTTTAATGCCGGCACGCTCCATCCACAACTGAGCTCATGCTATCTTTCAACGGTCATGGATGATCTGAAGCATATCTTTAAGGTCTTTGCCGATGATGCGCAGCTCTCAAAGTGGGCTGGTGGATTGGGTAACGACTGGACTAATGTTCGTGCCACCGGCGCGAGAATTAAAGGAACCAATGGTCGAAGCCAGGGCGTAATTCCATTCCTTAAAGTTGCAAATGACACCGCTGGTGCGGTGAACCAGGGTGGCAAGCGTAAGGGAGCGATGTGTGCCTATCTTGAAACCTGGCATCTCGATATCGAGGATTTTCTCGAACTGCGGAAAAATACCGGTGACGAGCGTCGCCGCACTCATGACATGAACACCGCCAACTGGATTCCCGACTTATTTATGAAGCGGGTTGCGCAGAACGGTAGCTGGACTCTTTTTAGTCCGAGTGACGTACCGGATCTTCATGACCTGTACGGCCGAGCGTTTGAGAAGCGCTACGTTGAGTATGAAAAGATGGTAGAGAATGGTTCGTTGACTCTTTTCAAAAAGGTCGAAGCGGTGACGTTATGGCGAAAGATGCTGAGCTACCTTTTTGAGACCGGACATCCGTGGATGACCTTTAAAGATCCATCGAACCTGCGCTCGCCACAGGATCATGTGGGTGTGGTGCACAGCTCAAACCTTTGCACGGAAATTTTACTTAACACCTCGAGTGAAGAGACCGCGGTGTGCAACCTTGGTTCGATTAACCTTCCGGTGCACACAACGAAAGATGGTATTGATCGGGCGCTTCTCGAGAAGACTGTACGCACCGCCGTGCGTATGCTCGATAACGTTATCGACATTAATTATTATCCGACGGTTGAAGCAAAAAACGCCAATCTTCGGCATCGTCCAATCGGACTTGGATTCATGGGCTTCCAGGATGCCTTGTATATTCAGGGTATCGGCTACGCAAGTCCGCGAGCGGTTGAATTTGCCGATGAGAGTATGGAGCTTATCTCATACTACGCCATATTGGCTTCGACAGATCTCGCACGCGAGCGTGGTGCCTATTCGACGTTCAAAGGTTCCAAGTGGGATCGTGGACTTCTGCCGATTGATACGTTGAAGATTCTTATCGAGGAGCGTGGTGCCGAGTATCTTGATATTGATACCAGTGCCAAGCTTGATTGGGCTCCCGTAAGGAAGGCGGTTAAGCAGCACGGAATGCGAAACAGCAACACCATGGCAATTGCGCCGACAGCGACGATTTCAAATATCACTGGAGTTTCGCAGTCGATTGAGCCCGCGTACAAGCATCTTTACGCGAAGTCAAATTTGTCGGGTGACTTTATCGTTCATAATACGTATCTCGTCGATGAATTGAAGCGGCTTCAGATGTGGGACGCTGATATGATCGATGATCTGAAGTATTTTGACGGCTCGATTCTCGAGATTGAACGTATTCCGAAAGATGTGAAAGATGTGTTCCTGACCTCGTTCGAGATTGAGCCAGAGTGGATTATCGAGTGCGGAAGCCGAAGACAGAAATGGATTGATATGGGTCAATCTCTCAATCTGTATATCGCCGAGCCCAGCGGAAAGAAGCTCCACGACATGTATATGTTAGCGTGGCGAAAAGGATTGAAGACCACCTACTATCTGCGCTCGCTTGGTGCAACGCAGATTGAAAAATCAACGACTGATATTAATCGACGTGGCCTGCAGCCACGCTGGATGAAGAATAAGTCGGCGTCAGCGAATATCAAGATTGAGCGTAGTGAGCCGCAGTCCGAAGCGAGTAGCGCTGCCTCGGGGCAGAAGACGGAGAAACGCGAAGCGCTGGCCGTACCTAAATCCTGTAACCTTGATGGCAACTGCGAAAGCTGTCAGTAATCGATACCTATTTTATTTAAGTGAGTAAGCTATGTTGAACTTTGATGACACCGATCTCCCCTCCAATCCGTTCGCCGCGTCCGCGGGTTCGCCGAAAATAGAAGACGGTGACGGCACTAAGAAACGGGTCAAGATGAGCGAGAAGCGGCTGATTAACTGTAACACGGTTGATGTCAATCAGCTTATGCCGCTTAAATATAAGTGGGCGTGGGAACATTACCTTAACGGCTGCGCGAACAATTGGCTCCCCACGGAAGTGCCGATGGGCAAGGATATCGAGCTTTGGAAGTCAGATAAGCTTACTACTGACGAGCGTCGCGTAATCATGCGAAACTTAGGCTTCTTTAGCACGGCCGAGAGCTTAGTCGGAAACAATATTGTTCTGGCGATCTTTAAGCATGTCACCAATCCCGAAGCGCGACAGTATCTTTTGCGCCAAGCCTTCGAAGAGGCCGTCCATACGCATACCTTTCATTATATTGTCGAAAGCCTCACGCTAGACCAGGGCGAAGTCTTTAACATGTACAATGAAATCAACACAATTCATGACAAAGATAAGTTCGAGATGGAGCTGACCGCGGATGTGGTCGATCAAAGCTTTAGTACCTCGACTCCCGAGGGGGCGCAGAAATTTCTCGAAAACCTGATCGGATTTTATGTGATCATGGAGGGGATATTTTTCTATAGCGGGTTTGTGATGATCCTTTCATTCCACCGCCAAAACAAAATGACCGGTATCGGTGAACAGTTCCAGTACATTCTTCGTGACGAGACTATCCATCTTAATTTTGGTATTGATCTTATCAACACCATTAAAGAGGAGAATCCAGAGCTTTGGAGTCCCAAGTTCCAGGCGCATATTTACGATAAGATTAAGCAGGCGGTAGAGCTCGAGTATGCCTACGCCGCTGATTGTTTGCCTCGTGGCATATTGGGATTAAGCGCGCCGATGTTTCGCGAGTATGTGCAGCATATTGCCGACAGAAGGCTCGAGCGTATCGGACTCAAGGCGATTTACGGGTCGAAGAATCCGTTCCCTTGGATGAGTGAAACGATTGATCTCGGAAAGGAGAAGAATTTCTTCGAGACTAGAGTCACCGAATATCAGACTGCCGGTGCGCTAACCTGGTAGTCAGCGATTTTGTACCATTAACATGAGCCCCGGTTCATTGGGGGTGGGAGTGTCTTTTACAAAGGCTCTAATTCCTTGGCGCGCACATTCGGCGCGGACGTGAAACATTACGCGGGCGTACACGGCTTTTTGCTCTTCGCTCTTAGGAGAGATCGGCATTTTTTCCTCTTTGCCCAACATGACGAAAGTTACCTCGCCATTTCGCGCGACTTCGAAAAATTTTGCCAAGACCGTTGAATGTTGTGCATGAGAGGCACTAATGTATCTCTGCATTCCCTCGAAAATCAAAGCGGCAAGGGGGCGTGCTGAGACATCCAAAGTCGCAAGTCGTACATCTTCATCACAGCGCACGTTCTCTGAGTGCGCATTGCGCGCTCCTTGGCGATGATCTGCTGGCATCGCGTGTCGATCAACTTCTACAGGGCCAGGCGTAAACTTTAGCTCTTGAAGTGTAACAAAATTGTCGAGGAGCCTTCGTGCAAAGTCTCGGCAGCGCGCAGCTTCTTTCTCGGCTGTTTCGTGTGTCGTCGTATCGATGCCTTCAAGTTGAAGTTTTCCGTGGGCGGCGCTTTGTGCGGAAGCTGAGGCGCTCTCGATTGCCTTGAGGTCAGTTTGCGTGAAGATCGTAAAGCCACGCATTTCGAGCGCTTCCAGGAGGTCGCCTACCGCGCTGTCGACAAAGCCGAAACTGGCTCCGAGCCGGTGATAATCGACGATAGCCGCTGGCACGGGAAGTCCGGATTTCTGTAGCTCAGCCTCGCTGATTGGGTCACCGACATTTACCAGCAATCTTTGCACCGCTGAATTGATTGCCTGGCTGATTTTTACTGTGTTTTGAACAGTTTGATTCATGAATTTGTCACTTCTGTTATTAGTTATTGAAGCTTTGGTAGCGTAAGTGACTTATAGCGCGGAACAAAAATGAGTCTCCTACAGAAGCCCGAAAGGGCTTGATTCGCGCTCGCCGCCGCAATTTGTTCACATTTTTGTTCTCCTTTATCGGTGCTGACTTCTCGAGAGATTTGCGGGGTAGTGCTGAAAGTATGCATGCGCGGGAGCACGGTGCACAGCAGTAAAATCGATTAATATAAGCCCTTTAGCTGAATTTCGTCCAAGCCGATAAGTATCAAAGGGAGGATAGTTTCTGATGAAAGGCCGGGCAATTCGCAATAGCGTTTTTGTGCTATCCATTCTTGCGCTCGTGCTGCTTGCAATCGGTATCCCAGTCTTTGATAGAAGCGCACCGCTTCCGCACTCAAACCAACTTCAGTGCGTTGACGTAAACGGCCGTTGGCTTGTGACCAATGTTGATGGCAGTGCTACACCACGCGCGCCGGCAGTACTCATCAAAAAATTGAAGAAGCGAATATCCTCACTTCAGCAGAAGGCAAAAAAAGCCAAGAAGGAATCGCTTCCATCGATACTCAATAAGATCAAGGATCTTCAGAAGCAGATAGAAGATCTGCGCGCCTGCCAAAAAGGAACATTGGCACCGCAAGTTTCGACTTGCGGTAATGGGTTGCTAGACTCAGATGAGATCTGCGATCCAGGCGACCCCATGCAGGCTGAATGTTGTGATGCAAGCTGTAAACCGCGCAGCGCGGGAGGCAGCTGTACGCTGGTATCCGGCGGGCTTGCCGGTAGCTGTGAGACCTCCGCCTGCAATGGCGCTGGCACCTGCACTATTCAAAACAGAGCGGGAACATGTGACGATGGCCAATCCTGCACCATTAACGATCGCTGCGAGAAACGTTCCTGTATTGGAGATCCGGTGCCACCCGAATCCAAAGTCACGACTTCATGTGGTGTAGGAGAATGTAAACGGACGGTGGTCGGATGCTCGACGGATCTCGCATGTCTGCCCGGGTCGCCGACTCCAGAAATTTGTAATGGACTGGATGATGATTGCAATGGAAAAAGTGATGATCTTCCGCCGTTAAGCTGTGGCGTCGGCGCTTGTCTTACGACAGTTTCGGCGTGCGCCAATGGAACTCCCCAGATGTGTGTATCTGGAACGCCAAGCGTCGAAATTTGCAATGGAATCGACGATAATTGCGATGGAGCTATCGACAACGGATTAGGCACGAAGAGCTGTGGCGTTGGCTCATGCACGCGTACAGTGGTTGCATGCGTTGACGGATCGCCTTTGCAATGTATCCCAGGTGCACCATCGAACGAAATTTGTAATGGAATCGATGATGATTGTGATGGATCAATCGACGATAATCTCGGCACAATTAACTGTGGAGTGGGAAGTTGTGCGCGGAGTGTGGCAGCTTGTGTAAACGGAACGACCCAGAGCTGTAGTCCCGGCGCACCTTCCGCCGAGGTATGTAATCTTCTCGATGATAACTGCAATGGCCAGATTGATGATGGCCTTGGAACGACTAGCTGTGGCGTAGGGGCCTGTGTAAATACCGTGTCGACCTGCATCAATGGTCAGGCTGGCGCGTGCCAACCGAAGGCCGCCGGCAGTGAAAGCTGTAACGGAATTGATGACGACTGTGATGGAGTTATTGACGACCTTGGGCAGATTCAGTGTGGAGTCGGTGCCTGTGCGCGTTCAGTGGCCTCCTGTAACAATGGGACAGCGGGAGTCTGTGTTCCAGGAGCGGCGGGTACAGAAGTGTGCAATGGTATTGACGACGATTGTAACGGTGCGGTTGATGATTTCACCGTTACTTGCGGCCTTGGCGCCTGTAGCGTTACCAAGCCAGCGTGCAGTAATGGTCAGAATGTGACATGCACGCCTACTCAACCGACAAGCGAAGTCTGCAATGGAATAGACGATAACTGCGACGGCAATATTGATAATGGCACCTGCGCGCTTGCCCACTCCTGCAGCCAAAATTCGCAATGCCAAAGTGGCGTTTGTAGCGACGGAGTATGCTGCAATCAAATTTGTGGCAAGTGTGCGCGCTGTGACCAGCTCAACAGTGTTGGAACTTGCGTGCTAATAGCGGCCGCAGATCCTGATGGCGAATGTCCAGTATCGGCAGCGGGAACCTGTGGGAATGCAGGAACTTGTAATGGTGCTGGAGCTTGCACACAAAAAGCACAGGGTACAATCTGTGGCTCAACAGGTCCGGGTTTTGGAACTTCGATCTGCCAGGGGAACGTGCTCGTGGGTAAGGGCCAATGCGACGGGTTTGGAAGCTGTGACGCCTTAATGCAAGATTGCTCGCCAAAAACATGCGTGGCAGCTGTGCTTGGTCAAAACTCGTACGCTCACTGCGAATAGATTTATTCTTCTCGACAATAAATCCAAAACGCATTGTTTCTTTGGGGCTCTCTAAATTTTCTCAAGGCATACTGCCCTTATCACTGATTAGATGCTAACATTAATAGATAAAACTGTCTATTAACATTAGGGACAAGAAAAGGAGTCGCCATGGCGAGCTTACCGCAAATAATTCAGGGTGGCATGGGAATAGGAGTCTCTTCATGGCTTCTCGCCAGATCAGTCTCTCGAGTCGGGCAGCTTGGAGTAGTTTCAGGGACCTGTATTGACACAGTACTCGTGCGTCGCTTGCAAGACGGCGACGTCGGCGGTGCGCTGCGCCGAGCCATTCGGCAATTTCCACTAAAGACGGTGAGTGAGTACGTGCTCACCAACTACTTTAACGAGAAGGGGCGCGAACCCGGGATGCCGTATCGCCTGCTTCCTATGTATCAGCGAAATAATAAAATATTTCGTGATCAAATAACTATGCTCGCTAGTTTTGTCGAAGTAATGCTGGCAAAAGAAGGTCACACCAATCCAGTTGGCTTGAACTTGCTTACCAAAATTCAACTGCCCAATCTTGCAACGATATATGGCGCCATGCTCGCAGACGTTGATTTCCTACTTATGGGTGCGGGGATTCCCAGGGAGATACCGGCGGTATTAGAGAAATTTATGTGCCATGAACCCGCGGCACTTAAGCTCGATGTTGTTGATGATAATAGCGGAAATGTTGAGATGCTCACGCTCGATCCGCGAAACCATTTCGTTTCGTCGGCAATTCGCCATAGGCCGAAGTTTTTGCCGATCGTTTCTTCGCATGCGCTGGCTCAAATGCTTGCAAAGCGTGGGGGCGTTGATGGGTTTGTCGTCGAGGGGCCTAGAGCAGGGGGGCATAACGCTCCGCCTCGTGATCGTGGCACCAATGATGATGGAGAACCTGTCTATGGCAAGCGCGATGAGGTCGATCTGGAGAAGATGCGAGAACTCAAGCTTCCCTTCTGGATAGCTGGCGGCATTTCAAAGCCGGAACATCTTCAAGAAGCTCGTTCTCGCGGTGCTGCCGGAGTTCAGGTAGGGACTCTTTTTTCACTTGCCAAAGAGTCGGGGATTACAGCGTCGATAAAACGAACAATACTTTCGCTTGCGCGTGCCGGCGCGCTCAAGATTCGAACGGACCCAAATGCCTCACCAACTGGTTTCCCATTTAAAGTAGTTGATATTCCAGACTCGGTGTCGAGAGACGACGTTTACCAACGCCGTGAGAGGATCTGCGATCTCGGGTACCTGCGAAGTGCTGTACGAAAGGATGACTCGATCTGCTTCCGTTGCCCAGGCGAGCCGGTTGAGGACTATTTGCGAAAAGGAGGGGCGTTGAGTGATACATGCGGCAAGAAATGTCTCTGTAACGGATTACTTGCTGCCGTGGGGCTTGGACAGCTGCGTGGCGGAGAAGAGCCCGAAGCACCTCTGCTGACAAGTGGCGATCAATTGTTAGAGATTTCCGAATTTCCGCCTGCGCGCTACGATGAGTATACGTCGGAGCAAGTGGTGAACTACCTGCTTCAATCTTAACCCCTGTTAAGTTGAAAATGTAATCGATTGACGAGACCGCTCCAACTCTTCCCGCGGATTTAAATATGAATAAACCTCATGTACCCGATGGCTCACGAAGTCCCTATGAACTCCTAATTATCGGAGCAGGCCCGGCCGGTCAAAAAGCCGCTATCCAGGCGGCAAAGCTTCGGAAGAGAGTTGCAATTGTCGAGGACCGCGAGGCGGTTGGTGGCGGCTGTGTCCATACCGGCACCATTCCAAGCAAGGCCTTTCGCGAGGCGGTATTACACCTTTCTGGTTTTCGCCAAAGGCTTCTCTACGGGCCGTCGTATCGTGTGAAGAGCACAATCACCATGGAGGACCTAAGCTTCCACTCACGCCGCATTGCTGAAGCTGAGATAGAAATGATCAATTTTCAACTTCAGCGTAATCATGTCGAGGTCATTCGTGGGCATGCAAACTTCATTGATAGCCATACTATCGAAGTTACCCATGCCGAGCGAAAGAGCAGGCTCCATGCTGAAAGGTTTCTTGTTGCCACTGGTGCGCACCCTTGTAAGCCCGATCACTTTGAATTTGATGGAGTTCATGTCCTATCAAGCGATGACATCTTACGCATACCGAAGATTCCACGAGCGCTTACTGTTATTGGTGGCGGTGTGATTGGGCTTGAGTATGCGTCAATGTTTGCGGCGCTTCAGGTGCCGGTAACGGTTGTGGATGGAAGGGCTCGGCTGTTAGAGTTCTTCGATAAGGAGATAATTGATGCGCTTGTGTTTCGACTGCGCTCGTTAGGGGTCATGTTCAGGCTCGGTGAAGTTGTCGAAAGCTGCCGGGTGCGCGGGGAGAATGACGTGGAGACCCGGCTGCAGAGCGGTAAGGTAATCCTTTCGGATTGCGTATTGGTATCAGCGGGGCGAGTAAGTGCCAGTGCCGGAATGGGTCTAGAAAGCATAGGTGTTAAACTTGAGGCTCAAGGACGTATTGCGGTGAATAAGTCATTTGAAACTACTGTGCCTAACATTTATGCTGCCGGAGATGTCATAGGTTTTCCGGCGTTGGCTTCAACCTCGGCGGAGCAGGGGAGGCTCGCATGCTGCCATGCGTTTGGTGTACCTCAAGAAGAAACCGAAGTTCCTTTGCCGTATGGCATTTATGCGATACCCGAAATTGGGGTGGTCGGTAAAAGTGAAGAAGAGCTCACGAAGCAATCGATTCCCTATGAGGTCGGCACAGCACGTTACAGCGAAAGTGCACGCGGCCACTTGATTGGTGATCAAGATGGTCTTTTGAAGATTCTCGCGCACCGCGAAACCGGAGAGATACTTGGTGTTCACGCAGTCGGCGAGCAAGCCACCGAACTTATTCATATTGGTCAAGCGATACTCTACTATCGAGGGACGCTTGATTATTTGCTGCGCGCGGTATTCAACTACCCTTCGCTGGCGGGATGTTACAAGATTGCAGCGTTAAGTATTTATAACAAGATTCATAGAGCATCGGAAGGAATGGGCTAGGCAACCCGGAATTGAGAACATCTCGGAACAGAAAAACTATGGCATTGAGAGCCTGAATTTGTGTGAGTGGTGCTAGGCTTCTCACGCTTCCAAGATGAGAGGAGGAGGTCTCGATCTCCTTTTCTCTCTTCCGACGCGGACTGCATCTATGGTGGAATCGAATGAACTCGACGATCCAGTAAAGATAGTTCTGCGCAGTCTATTGACTTCATTGGCGTACGGAAGCAACCTCGCGACCGGCCTGGAGCGGAGCCTTTTCCCGATCAGGAGCATTGTGTTGTTGACTCATGCCCAGCAATTCGTGCAGCTTTGTAAAAGATTTCCTGGGTAGGTACCTCTATGAAAGCGGCGAATCCGTTCGCTGCTACAGGGTAAGCTGAAAGAGTGGCAAATTGCTGAAATCGGTAGTAATTGCCCTTCGTTCGTTCCCTCAGAGACCGCGCGCAAAGGTAAATTTCATAATAATATCAATACTTGCGCGGTCTCTGGGGGAAATTTTCTGGGCTGCTACCTATTCTCTGAAGCCCTACTCAACTACCTATTTGGGGAGTCGAGAGCGCGGTCAAGGAGTGTAGAAAGGCCTAGCTCCTCAGCTTTATTCAAAAGATATTCCCTGTCAATTCTCGAGCCTTGAACTTTGAGGACGCCCAAAATATCGCGCCACTGTTGATCGGAAACCTCATTGCCGAGTTTATACCATGCGAGTTTGGACAATATAATATCCTCGGGAGTTGCGACCGCCACAAGGATCGAAGTTCCAGGAATGAGGATTTTCTGCGCCCTGCTGAGCTGTTCGCGTCTGTATGAGTCGACACGGGTAAATATATCTATTTTTATGAAAGTCGGCTCATGGAATATGTTAAATGAACGCTGCTTGGCGAACGCAGCTCGTGCCGCTACTTCATCGACAATAAATTTAGACCTAAGTCTTTCACAAAGAGTATTGAGCTTCTCTTCGGTCAATTGAACTAAAATATCAATGTCATTGGTCGTTCGGAACTCTCCGTGCACACTGCTGGCAAATGATCCGCCAATGAGATAAGGGATGGCAAGCTCATCGAGAATTTCACTGAAGCTTTGAATCGCCTCAATAGGAGAATCAGGCTGATTCATTCAATAGCCTTCGATCTCCGGATCCCAGCCATACTGCTTGATGGCGAAATCACGGCCCAAAAGCAAGCTCGCTTTACGCTTCCTAAATTCAATTTCGGAGCAGCGAGGATATCGCGCTTTGATTCCCGCGGAGAGAAAGGCTCGGGAGGTCTGAAAGAGCGAAAAGAATCTTTCCATCCGCTCGGAAGGCGACAGCGATGCTAAAAGACGAACTTGAAGCTCGCCATTCGAAGTAAGCGTGTCATTTGCCGAACTATTTTCCTCGAACATCCAGAGAATTATACGCTAAGCTTCTGCCAAATGAAAATTACTTTTTGTTTTCTTAGGGCATCGGAATGTTTCACCACAAAGAGGCTGTGTTAGAAGTCAAGTGGCTGATTGCAA
>CAZEAC010000027.1:0-23941 GCA_964510065.1 uncultured Bdellovibrionales bacterium
TGTTTTTTGCTTCACCTGATGGCGTGCGCGACTGGATCGGGACGCTTTCAAAAGGCAAGCGAAGGAAGCCGGTGATTCGCTTGAAAGATCTGGCAAGTGGCGCGGTGCGTACGATGAGCCGAATTCCGCGCTGGGTGTTGGGCGCTTCAGCGCTTCGGCCTTTTCAGGTAAAGCAAAGTAATGGCGCTGATGCTCTTGTGTTCGCCAAAAAACGCGAAGGGCTGACTGAAGTCGAGGTTCGAAGTCTCGGTGGCGCACGTATTGGAAAAGTTCAGTTGTCCGGTTCGGGTGACCTGCTTGTGGGTGAATATCTTGCCGATGCTGGTGAGGAGATTGCCTATAAAAACGCAGAGTCTGATAATTTCTCGGTCTTTAACCCGCTCGCTGGGGCGGTGGTGGCGCAACAGGCGCGAACTGGAATCGCGGTCGACTCGATTAATATTAATTTGATTGGGAAGAGTGAAAGTGGCGGTGGCGATGGTGGCGACGATGATGGAGGTGACGGCGGTGGTGGCGGAGAGGTGCCCGGAGGCCCTGTCGAAAGCTGCAGTTCAGTTCGTAGCTGGCCTGGTTCGCACATTTACAAGACTATAGGCTCGAGTCACTTTAGTCCTGGAGATCCGCGTCGCACTAGTGCGGGTGTGGTTATTGAGCCGGGCGGCCCTGGCCCGTTCCCGAGCTGCCTGGTGGTTAAAGATCTCAAGGGCAACAACCTGGCGATGATGGGATTATATGCTCGTGGTGATGGTTGGGCTGCGCGCTATTATGCCGGGATAGGCTGCGGTTCGGGAACTCCCTACAGCGGCGCATCGATTGGCGCCGCGGCAAAGCGCAATACCGGAAGTTCTAATGTGGTAATCAACTTTGGTTCGGTGTGTTACGGACCAATAGATGCGACTCGTTGTATCGGAAGCAGTCAGTGTTAACGTAAGAACAGGGTTAACGTAAGAACAGGAACTGCTCAAAAGGTGAGGGGGGTCTTTCCCTTACTCTGTGTCCTCCGTGTCTCTGTGGTTTAAATACTTTAAAAACCACAGAGGCACAGAGGTCACAGAGTAGCGGCAATGGTACTCCCACTTAATGAGTATTTACATAGTTGCTGAAAACAGTGCTAACCTGAAATCCGTGTTAACTTCGAAGGTGCTTTCGGGTTTGATATCCGACTAGCCCGGCAAGTACGAGTGAGCCAAAAAATACAAAAGCAAGCAGGCTCCACCGGTCTCGCGGCTGTGGCTTTTTGGGGCGAGGTGGGGCGACCTGGCTCGGTTTGAACGAACTTAAGATCGCATTGATCTGCGGTAGACTATGCTCCAAATCGCTTTCCCGCTCGATAAAAGTAAGGATGAAGTGCGCCTTTCCAGCGGGGAACAGTGCAACTACCGATCGGAAAATCTGACTTTCCTGACGTGGGTAACGTAAATTTAGCAGCAGATAGGGCGACTCCTGCTCTTTTCGAACATCATGTGAAATTTCTTCGACTCGCGGAAAGCCTATACTGCGGTAGCTTGAAAGCACCTCTTCTATACGTTGAGTTATATAGGCCCCGTCGAGACTGAGGATGCCAGGGTGGACCGTGACGGTGAGGGTAGGAAAGCGCTCCTTTGCGTCTGGGCTTCCAGTCGAAGATTTTTCGCGCAGCACCAGCGCAACTCCCTTGGATTGAACATCAACCCGCTCAAACTGTTCGGGAATTTCGATACTGAAGCCAAGCGTAGGGTGCTTATAGCTTTCTGCGTAAGCCAGGCTAGAAACACATAGAAAGTGCCCGAAAATAACCGCTATTGTCACGCTTCTGATTAAGGTCGGATTCATCGGGGTATCAGAGTTGTACAACTAAAAACTTTCGGCAAGTCCTTTTTGCCGGTGCGCGGAGGGCCGAAAAATAGGGCGAAAAAGTTAAAAAAAGTCGGAGATAGCTACATTTTTTTTATTGATCAACTCTCTCCTTTGTCGTTATAGTCAGCGCTAAATCTGAGATCTGCTCAGCAAAATCGCTTTTTTGGCCCATAAAAGCGTAGGTTTTATTGAAGAGTGCTTTTGAAAGGTGCCTTTTATTGAACAGCGCCACTGAAAAAATTAGTGGCGCAATCTTAGGCGGCATGCTTACGATAGAGCTTATGAAGTTATGAGGCCATGGAGTGGCCGTCTGTAGTAGGACAGTTTGACTTACGAAATGTACCTTAAGAAACAGGAGTAATTATGGCAAAAAAAGCCGCGTCAAAGAAAAAGGCTGCGAAGAAATCAGCTGGTTCAAAAAAGCCAGCTGCGAAAATTGCAAAGCCAGTAGTGGTAATCCCCAAAGTTCGTGCTGCCTCAAGGCCTCGAAATAACAATACCAACAGCTATACCTTCTCTGAGTTCGTTGAGAACGTGAAGGGCTTCTGTGGTTTGGCCAAGCGCTCACAGGCCAAGGAGTTGATTGATGACCTGAACGCATTTGTCAGAGATTCTTTGAAGAAGGGATACAAGATCCCTCTTCTCGGACTCGGCAAGATGTATGTTCGTCAGACCAAAGCCCGTCTCGGACGTAATCCCGCGACTGGCGAGACGATCAATATTCCTGCGAAGAGAAAGGTTCGTTTCACTCCTGCGAAGGCGTTGAAAGAAGCCGTTCTTTAATTTGCAGTATCTTTTGCAGCAGAAAGCTGTTGCAGGATATAAAGAGGAGCCGCAAGGCTCCTCTTTTTTTGTTCCTCTGGTTTTGTGTCGGTATAGCTATGCTCTTTTTTGCGAAAGCAACATTTTCGCGCGACTTGAAATTTTAGCGTTGGTGCTTCTTGTGGCTTTTGTAAGCGCAATTTTTGCGCTTTTGCCAAACCGTTCAAGTGCCCTCATCGCGGCATGCGGCTGATTCATTTCTGGGTCAATCGCGAGCGCGTCAATAAAGTAGGGGATAAAAGAGGTCTCGTCGACCGGGGCTTCGAGATTAATAAAAGCCGAGGCCGACTCGTATGCTGCCTTTTGATAGGTTTCGAGATCTTTCCCGGCGCGAAGGCTCTTCAGTAATCTGCCAAGATTGTTCATTACTTCGGGGGTGCGTTCGCGATGTGTACTAAGCGAATCAATGGCGGCCTGTCGGAGCTGTTCGATTTTGGAGTAGGTCTTGTTTGTGAGCGCCTTAAATCCACGCGAATTAAGCTGCGGTGCGTTCTTTAAAAGCGAAATTGCCTTCAAGCTAAGCTGCGTATCATTCGAACGCTCGAGCAGGTCGCCAATCTCGCCTGAAAAGTTCGCGATAAGCTCGCGCTCGCCGATGAGAGCATTGTACGCCGCTACGCCTTCCTGAGCTGAATGCGCGCTGAGCGTGTGAATAAGGCCTATGAAAAGTGGCTCGCTCACCGCAATTTCTTCACCACGCGACGAGGATGCTTCAATCTCGCCGAAAATTCTCATTCTCACCGCGAGTTCAGTGTCGTCAAAGCCCGCGGCGACTAGCTTCAAGAGCTCGCTGTTTTGCGAATGTGACTGCACGATAAAGGCGTAAAGCTCTGCTCGAAGGGCCGCGCTTGAGCGGCCTATAATAGCTCGCAGCACGTCCAAATTATCAATTAGGTATGCTGGATCCTCGATGCTCGCAAGGAGAGAAACGAGTGCCAAGCAGGTTGATTCAGCACAGCTCGAAAGCGAGAAAAGCAGCTGCGGCGCAATTCGGCTTCCGAGTCTTCGCACGGTATCTTTAACGCGAGACGATCCGCTATTCTGGAACCATTCAAGCAGGCCTTTAATGGTATCAAGCGCCAATGGAAGGGGCAGGGCGTTTTCGTAGCGCGAAAGAATGACTTGTGCGGTATCCCAAGCAAGATCTCGCAAACTATCTGGTGCGCCAAGGTCGTCCGCGACCATAAGAAGCTCGGGGAGTGATTCTATTGAGTGCGGCGCGAGCGTACCCAGCAGGTATACTGCGCACTCTTTTGCATCGTAGCGCGAAGGCATACTTAGCTTACGCCAGGTAAGCGTTTGATGCGCCAAAGGTATTGCCTCTAATCCGCCCGCGGTCGAATCGAGTGAACCCGGGAGTGCCATGCCGCTTAATGAATCGTCTTCGAGCCGCAAGAGATCACGAAGGTAGGGAAGCATCGCGACACGGTTTTCGTGCGGAAGCCGCTGGAACTCGAGCAGCGCGCTTGAACAGTCCTGAAGTATGAGGCGGCGAAGGTTCTGGTCTGCGTGCGAGTTGCTCGTAATTATTAAGAGCAGGAAAAGAACGATTGAGAGAAGCCAGTTTGTTTTCACAGAGTCCCTCCCGGAAGGATCTCCCACTCGCCACTTCCCTTTAATTCAAGAATCTGTTTGTGAACTTTGCGTAACTCATCATGATAACCGACGCTCACGATTAATTCGGCGAACTCAGACAGCAGGCTGTAATAGTAGCGCTCCATGTTTAGATCGAGTGCTGACGTTGCCTCATCCAGGAACACGTATTTTGGCCGTGCAAGTAGCACCCGTGCGAAATTTAACTGTTGCTGCTCCCCGGCCGAAAGCATCTTTGCCCAATCCTCAACCGCCTCCAGGCCACCCATTCGTGCGACCGTCCGTTTTAAGCCAACTTTTTCTATCACGCTTCGCAGCCGCTCTTCCGTGAGGCGTGGCCAGTTCTTAGGGTAGAGAAACTGGCTTCGCAATGTTCCTGAGACTAGGTAAGGCCTTTGCGGGAGAAAAAAGCATTCTTCTAGCGCGGGGCGTTGCACAGTTCCAGAGCCGCTACTCCAGATTCCGGCAATGACACGAAGAACTGAGCTCTTGCCTGCGCCGCTAGGCCCGGTGATAAAAAGGGATCGTTCGACGCGAAAGCTCAGGTCGCGAATGATTTCTTGATCACGCTTCGGTGTAAGAATAGTGACTGCGCTAAAGCTGAGCGGTAGCCCACTTTTTAAAGAGATTCTTTTTTCACGGCTGCCTATGTTTCTCTTTGAAGCGTCTTCAAGCGCTTCGACAAAAGATCCCAGTCGGGTGATTACGGCGGCAAAGCTGCTAAGGCTTCCGAAATTAAGCACGATGATAGAGAGTGCTCCGAGCACGAATCCAAAGGCTGAAGCGGCCTGAGTCACTTTGCCGAATTCGATTGAGCCATTCAGGTACAAAGGTGCAACAATTACCGTTGGAATAATTCCGGCAAGGTAGTTATAGCCGTTCGTAAAGAAGTTAAGATTTCTGTTCCAGTCGATGAGAGCGCGCATGTTGCGGATTGCAACCTTCAACTTCTGACGTACTCGACTAAACTCTCTCCCTTCACCACCTAAAAGTGCGATAGATTCGGCGTTATCGCGGACATTGATTAAGCGATAGCGGTAGTCAGCATCTTTTTTGAGCTGAGAGAAATTGAGGCCGATGAGAGGACGGCCGAGAAAATAGGTGACTATCGAACCGATAAAGGCGTAACAGAACGCGGCGATCATGAGCCAGAACGAGATTTCCCAGAGAATTTTCGAAAAGAGGACTAGTGCGATAACTGAATTGAAAATTATCAGCGTAAACGAGAGCGTAGTCGAGGTAAAAGAGCGCACATCTTCCTCGATACGTTGGTCAGGATTATCGATACCTTCGAAAAAATTAACTCGATAAAATGCCTGGTCTTGAAAGTAGCGCCGGAGCAATGTGATGCTTAGCCAGCGGCGCCAATGAAGTGCGAATCGCTCCTCGGTGTAACGGTAAAACACGACGATAAGCGTCGCGCCGCAAAACGCAAACAGATAACGATATAGATGGCGTTTGAACTCTGGTTCATCACGGAGAGAAAGCGCGGTTATAAAGTCGGCGCCGATATAATTAATGTAGGCATTAAAGCTGCTGATGCTGACCGAGAAAATGCCGAGGAGCAACAGCAAGCCAAAGGCCACGTAACGCCGTTCCGATCTGAAAAATGGCGATACCAGATACTTGAATCGCTGGAACGTGTGTTTATCAAATTGGGCCATAGAAAAAAGAGTGGCAAACCAGCGATATAAGCACAACCTTGGATAGCTACGCAGCGCGATATACTTAGTCGCTGCTATAAGATGACTGATAACAAAAATTTGCTTCAGTTCTCGGAGTCTTATACACTAAGGCGTCGATTCGGTGAAATAGCACCGGCAGCTCACACATACCCGTGAATAAGGTTTCTTAACTGTTAGACGGTTAGTTTTTATGTTTTCTAGAAATGGTTGGGATAACGTATACACTTAGCTATGCAACAGAACTCCTTTAAGTCGTTGGTAAGGGGCTCTTGGGACGCTACCCGTGGCCAGAGACCGCGTTTCTTTAGCTTTATCGCACTCTACATCGTCGCGTACACGCTTGATCTACTTGCGCCTTGGGCCATTGGCTACACGCTTGGTGTTTTTGTTAAAGACGGTTTTGACGACGAGGCCTTCCACCGGGGAACACTTGGTATTATAGCGTACTCCGCGCTCAAGCTCGGCAATGTTCTGTTTCACCATCTCGCTCGTTACCTTCAAAATACCGTAGCCTTTCAGGTGCGGATGAATGTACTGACCGATATTTTCGGCCAGCTGCTGCGATTTCCGTTACGTTGGCATCTTCGCTCGCATTCCGGTGAAAACTTGAGCAAGCTGCATCGCTCGGCCGGGGCGGTCGAGGGTATGGTCGGGACCTATGTATGGCAGGTGATCGAAGGGGCAGTGAAAGTTGTTGGTGCCGCAGCCTGTATTATTGCGTTAGATTTGCGAGTCGCGCTCAATGTATTGCTAATGTCACTTGTAAGTATCTGGATAATGATCGCGTTCAATCGAAAGCTTCGCGAGAAAATCCGGCGCAATAACCGATTTGCTAATAAGGTAAGTTCGATCTGCGTTGATTATCTTTTTAACGTCGTCACGGTAAAGACGCTTTCGCTCGAGAAATCAGCGCAGAAATATCTCGAAGCGCAGCGTGCTGACGGCTTTCGAAACGCAAGTGACATTGCCAAATATACTGAGCTTAAGTGGAGCGCGACCTCGGTTGGCTACGCCCTGGTAATTGGAACATCGCTGTATATTTATTTTCTGGGGCACCGCGGATTTCAAGGGGCTTTTGATGTTGCCGAAGTGTATGTATTACTCAATTATCTTGATCGGATTTTTCAAGCGATTGGATCGTTCACCGCCTATTATGGTGGCGTAATCGAAGCCTCAACCTCGTATGAAGATGCGATAATGATCCATGAAGAGAGTGCAAAACTTCTGCCAAGCAGCGTTGTGTCGGTGCCTATGCGTCCGACCTGGAAGGAGTTGCGTGTTCGCGGATTACGCTTCGCTTACGAAGCTGAGGAGACTCGAGGAATACACGGAATCGATCTTGTTATTAGGCGTGGTGAAAAAGTGGCACTGGTAGGACCGAGTGGCGGCGGAAAGTCGACCGTGCTTAAGATTCTTGGCGGATTGCTTGCCGCAGACGAAATCCAACTTTCAACCGATATAGAGCCGCAGATTTCGCAACAGCAGCTGTCGGCGAGCTGTGTTCTCGTTCCACAGGAGCCCGAAATATTTTCTGAGACTCTGCTCTATAATCTGACCATGGATGAACCCTTTCGCGAGGAAGAGGTTACTAGGGTACTTTCGCTTTGTAAGCTTGAAGAAGTCTTGGCCAAGCTTCCCGGCGGCGTCCACGAAACTCTTGTTGAGAAGGGACTTAATCTTTCCGGTGGCGAAAAGCAGCGGATTGCGCTTGCCCGCGCGCTTCTTCGCGCGAGTAGTAAGCCTTTAGTGCTGCTTGATGAACCGACGTCAAGTCTCGACCCGGCTACGGAAAAAGAGATTTTCCACGGACTCCTTACACAGTACGCGGAGCGAAGCGTGATCACTGCTTGCCATCGATTGGCATTAATACCGCTGTTCGATCGAATAGTACTAATCCAGCAGGGCCGAGTTGTTGAACAGGGTAGCTTTCAAGAGCTGCTTAAGAAGCGTGGTGAATTCGCCAAGGCCTGGGAGGACTACGAAAGGCGCGAGGCGCGACAAGTGGCCGCTGCTTAATGATGAGTTTCTATGGTGAATGCAGTATCTTCGCCAACAAGCCCTCCGCCGCGTAACAATAATCGCGCGGGAGATCTCTCATTAGTTGATGAATTAAAGGCGGCGCTCCCGCATAATGATGCTGCGGAAGAGCTTGCGAAATTGGCACGGCATTTCGACAAGAGAGTAGCGCTCGGTGCTGTGAATGCGCTCAAAAACTGCGCGTCGTGGAGTGCCGGCTCGATTCTAAAGCAGGTCATCTTCGAAGAGAGCCGTCCGCTCGAGGTCCGCGTGGCCGCAATTGAAGTGCTTGGAAGCTCACGCGTTCAAGCTTCTGCGTTCCGTGACGATCTACAGCTTGTTGTATCGTCGTGCGCAATTGAGGGCGATAAGGAAGAGTATCAGTTTTCAAGAAATTTACGCGTGGCGGCCTATGTGTGCCTGCCGCAAAGCCAACGTCCGCGAATTGATTCCGAACTGCAGCAGATAATTATTTCTCGCCGTGAGCTTGATCCCGTGGTGTGTGATCTAGTCGAGAGGCGCGCTTCGGCAGGTCGGCGTGACTGGCGCCAGTTTGCTACCACAATTCATGATAAACATACGGTGCAGCTGGACCAGCTTGGTTTAATTGCGCAGTCTATCGCCACGCTTTCCGCTGCCAGCACAGGTGTCGTACTTGAGGAAAGGCTTCGCGCCCTTGATGCTCTGAAAAGCACCCAGGACGAAAAAGCTTTTTGCGCAATAGCGACAATTTTTGGTGAAAGCTCAGAGAGTCCTTCGCGCTACCGCAATCCGCGCCTTCGTCTCGCTGCAGTATCTGCGCTTTGGGAATGTGCACAGGCGCAGGGGCGGGAAAAACAGGGCGCTGAGATACTATCGAAAGTCCTTTGTAACTCCCACGAGCTCAGAGATGTTCGCAGCGCCGCGCTGGCGCCATTGGTAAGTAGTTGGCGCGGTGTTCCGTTTGTGGTTGATTTTCTTGGTAATCTCGAGCAGGAGCGTGGTCCGATTCGGCAGGAGCTTGAAGCGCAAGCTTCAATCGCTATTCAGGAGAAGCTTCGTAAGAATCCGCGAACTGTAAGATCGTATGAGAATAAACTTTTGCAAGCTGCGGGAGATGAGAATCTTCCGACTCACAGCCGTGCGGCGGCGCTTCGCGCCCTCGGAAACTGCGGTGTCGTGGCCTATCCATCGGCGGCGGCGCGCTTTTTGTCTGCGCAGTTCCCGCAGGAGATTCGCGAAGCGGTACTGTTGGGGCTTAAAGGTTGTAAGCGAATGACCGATCTTCGCCATCTGTTTGCGTTTGCGTGCAATTGTCTAGAGCCTAAGACGCTGCGGCTTACGGCGATCGACGGTCTTGCCGTCGCCGCTAATTCCGGAGCCACCGCGGCGCTCATTGAGATTATCGCGAACAGAAATGACGATAGTGAGATTCGTAAAGCTGCTGCGTGTGCGATTGGTCCAAATGCTGCGCGACATTTGATGAAGCGATTGCCGGAGTTTCGGGATGATCCAATTGTCGGGGCGCGAATTTGCGAGATTCTTGATTTGGCAGCGAAGTCACGCGGACCGACACTCACCGTGGGTATAAAAGCGGCGGTTCAAAAAGTTGTAAACCTTCGAGCAGGAGAGCTTTAATCGACGATCTGAAAGTTACTGCTTCAGTAGATTTTCAGCCAGCACCTCGGCGAGATCTCTTACCTTCAGCGCTTCCTCGCGATTTGTTAGCTTAATCCCATCTTCCATCATCTGCATACAGAAAGGGCAGGCAGTCGCTACCTGTGAGGCCCCGCTCGCGGCTGCTTCTTCAGCGCGACGCACGTTGACTCGCGATCCAATCTTTAGATCCATCCAGAAGTGGCCGCCCCCCGCGCCGCAACAAAGCCCGCGGTCACGGCTATTTTCCATCTCTATTATTGGCAGCCTTGAGACTGAGGTCAGTACTTCTCGCGGTGCATCATACTCATCATTGTAGCGACCAAGATAGCAAGGATCATGGAAGGTGGTTCTCTCAAGTGCTCCTTCTTTCACCTTAAGTTTGCCCTGCGATAATAGTCGTTTAAGGAGCTGACTGTGGTGGATAATCTCCGGTGAGCGTCCATTGCCTAGATTCCCCAGCTGCGGGTATTCGTTCTTTATCGTGTTAAAGCAGTGCGGACAATTTGCCACAATGGTCGAAAAAGTAATGGAAGCGAGCGTTCCGATATTCTTCTTCGCCAGCGTCTGGAACAAATTTTCTTCGCCAAGCCTTCGTGCCGGATCGCCGCTGCAGCCCTCAGCGGTACCTAAAATTCCAAAATTTAGCCCGGCCTCTTTCATAAGTGTGACAAGCGCTCGCGCAATCTTTTGCTTTCTCGGATCGAAAGAGGAAACGCAACCTACCCAGTATAAGTAGTCAACGCTATCTCCAGGCTGCAAAATTCGCACACTAAGATCTTCGAGCCACTTAATCCTGTCCTCTGGCGCTCCGTAGGGATTCGCCCTGTTCTCGAGCGCGCGAAGCGTCTTTTGGGCTTCGCTCGGAACTTCACCCTGCATTACGGTGAGATTTCTTCGCACCTCGACAATCTGGTCGACATGATTTATTCCGACGGGGCAGGCGTTGACGCAGGCCATGCACGTGGTGCACGACCAAAAAACGCCATCTTCCATAACCTCGTGAGCAATTTTTTGATCGGCTGAGGCTCCTAAGCGCTTCACTGATTGCTGCACAAGCAGATTCTCGCTGCGATACTCACCATTTGCGACATAGCCCTGTCCATCTTCTGCGCGGCGCACGCCGCTTGAAGAGAGATACAGATCGACAGTGAGATGGCGGTCAAGCTCACGAAGCGGTGCAGGGAGCTTTGATTCACCGAGTTTGCCCTCGGCATTGAGAATCAGCGCGTGATTTCGAGTGTCGAGAATGAGCCATTTGGGAGAAAGTGGTTTGCCGGTGAGGAACGCCGGGCACACCTCCTGGCAACGGCCACAGCTTGTACAGGCATCGAGATCGAGGAGCTGCTTCCAAGTGTAATCTTTTAAAGTAGCATTGCCGATCGAGAAATCGTCGCCAGACTCGACCAGTTTTTCTATGTCTCCGGGGAAGGAGAGCGCTCCCTTTGGCCGTTCACGAGAACGAAAAAAAAGATTTATTGGACTTGAGATAATATGAAAAAACTTAGTGTAGGGAATTAGTGCGATAAAGCTAAAGACAGTTACGGTGTGAAACCACCAGGCAATTTTATGTAACAGCTCGGCGTTTGAAATACTTACCGCCCAGAAAAAGCGCGCAGTTAAAAGCCCGATTGGCGAATACTTGGCCCAGGGATCTTGGGTTGCATGAATCCGCAAACCTTCAAGAAGGAAGCCCTGAACAATCAGCGCAGAAAGTAGCAGCAACATCAGGCAGTCGCTTAAGCTGCTGTGGATCTCTTTGCTTTGACTAATGTAGCGCCGATGAGCAGCAAGAAGGCAGCCGACGAGTACCCCAAAGCCAAGGCAATCACTAAGTACCGTGAGAAGAAGATAGAAGCGGCCACGATAAATCTCGATTCCAAGATCGTGGTCGAGAAAAACCATTGTGGTAGTAAAGAGCAGGGTCGCAAATCCAACGTAGATAAGGGTATGAAAGACACCAGGGGAAGGCTTTCGAACGACACCGCGTTGCGCCACGCCCCAACTGAACAGGTCAGCAAGCCTCCGAGAGAGCGATATTTTGCCAAGCGCGGCAGCTTTTCCCGACTTCCAAAACTCAATGCGTCGCCAAAGCGCTACCGCGGCGAGCGCCAGCGAAAGCAGCATTAGGGAATACATTATTATGACGGTACAAAGACCGGCGACATTCCAAAGAATCTCTCTTGAGGCTTCGGCTGGCATACGGAATGGGTGCTCCAAAAAAGAACAAGCGATGTCAGGCTGTTATCATACGACTGCGGCATTGGCATTGACAACTCCCTGTTATGGCTCCAGAATTTAATAAAGGAGGTTTTTATCACATACACTTTACTGGGCGGGTTAATAACGCTCATATTGCTTTACTGCCTCTGCACAGCTTCGACCGTCGCATTACGTAAGAGCCGAAAATCCAGGCTTAATGAACTTAAGGACACCAGGGCCTTTGGTGCCCGCCTTGCACTCGTTGCGCTCGATGCAACCGACCGGCTGCAGATGTCTTTGCAGTTTACCTCTTATATTGCCGCCATTTTTAGCGGAGCGTTCCTTTTCTATCTAGTTCCCCTGGTCTGGGGATTTGACGCGCCCACTGCTTTAATTGCTGTCGCCGAAGTTTTGAGTGTGTTGTTTTGTCTTTTTGTGGGGCTTCTCTGTTCGCAGCTCGGCAGAGCGATGGCTTATCGCATGCCCGAGAGAGTGCTCCTGCGCTTGTGCTGGTTTGTAATTCTCGTCGGAAATATTTCATTTCCTTTCGTGCGGTTGCTTTCGCGTGCGGTCGATCGAGTTCTTTCGGGCTGGAAGATCCCAATGCCAACTGAGCAGGAGCTTGCCGCCTCACACGAGGAGATTAGCGAAATTGTAGCAAGAAGTAGTGAAGCCGGTGCAATCGATCCGGAAGAACGCGAGCTTATTCAAGGTGCCTTGGCCTTTTCTGATACCGTCGTACGCGAGGTAATGACGCCACGCGGAGAGATTGTGGCGATTGGTATGGAGGAGTCTCTTGAAGCAATAGTTTCAGTCCTCTCGAAGGAGGGGGTCTCTAGAATTTTAATTAGCGGCGACAATATTGATGATGTAAAGGGTGTCGTCTTAGCAAAAGATCTGCTTCCGCTGATGTTTTCTGAGAAACGCAGTGAATTCAAACTTAGTGATCACTTACGACCGGCCTATATTGTCCCGGAAAGTAAGAAAGTCGACGAGCTTCTCAGTGAATTTCGGCGTAAGGGAATTCACTTTGCGGTTGTACTTAATGAGATGGGCGGTGTCGATGGCGTCGTGACGCTTGAAGATCTACTGGAAGAGCTTGTCGGCGAGATTGTTGATGAGCATGATAAGCCGGGGAGTGAAATTAAGGTTAGAAAGACTAAATCGGGAGATCTGTTAGTGTCCGGTGCAGCGCTTGTCGACGATTTAAATCGGCAGTATGGATTGGCTATCCCTTTGGGCGAATACGATTCACTCGGCGGCTTCTTGATTAACTGCACCGGGCATATTCCGCAGCCTGGCGAGCTGATTGAGCGCGCTGGTATGCGCTTTCGGGTCGAGGAGGTCAGCCGCAAGCGCATCACGCTCGTTCGCGTGCATCAAGATAAAAAGGGAAGCATGCTTGAAGAGGGGGCGGGGGCTGAGAGGGAAGCTAGTGTGGATGCCCCTCGTGTCGCCACTCGAAGTTAGTAGCGGCCTTGCGACGCTCTTGAAGTAACTGCGCATTAGCCCCGTGACCTCTGTGCTTAACTTGTTGTTTTTATAGGCACGGATGTCGCGGCGGTACACAGCGTCGTAGTTGCTGCCTACAGTGTATGAGCAAATGCCGCTTGAAACGCTAAGAACTCTCGATACTTATCCATTTTTAAAGCTCGAATCGAATCGTCGCGCCGTCGACTCTAAACAACATAGGCCGGAATAAGGATTCTGAGCCTTCCGCGTGGGCATTCAATGGAGCCTAGACGGTAACTTTTTCAAAATCGGCGAACATGGAGTCTGAGAGTAATAAAGAAAGCCAATCCTCGAATACCGAGATTTCAATTATTGATACCCCTCGTGAAGTCAGTGCGCTCACGGTGGGACGGATGTTGGGGCTGGCCACGTCCACTGATTTGAAGCTCCTTGAGGGCAAGCTCGATCTGCTTCTGGCAAAAGTTAATACGCTCACGCAGCGCTTTGAGAAGTTGAGTTCGTCGGCTAATAATTTCCCTTCGACAAGCGACCTGGATCGAATTGAAGTTTCGATTGTCTCGCTTCGAAACGCACTCAAGGAAATCGGCGGGATGACTGGAGAAAGCGGCACAGCGGTTCCGGCTAAAGAGGAAAGCCCCAAGCGCGCGAACAGGCCAAATGTGTTCGCCGCGAAGCCTTCGACGGGCGAATAATTTTATCAGGAGCGTTATGACCGATCAGAAAAAGAATAGCTCGCTTACTCAGTTAATTGAGGCGGAATCCGAGCTCGAGATATCATCGGTGATTCCCGACGCAGCGGGAAATGTGGTCACCCATGTGCAAAAGAAGAAGCTGCGACAGCGAAGCTATGTACTTGATTTGCGAATTCAGAGCCCTGCTTCTCTTGGTTATCACGGCATCGAAGGTATCGATCCTGCGCCCGCGCTGGTACGATTGGCCAAGGTCAAGGGGATCGATATTATCGGGATTACCGATTTCTATGACACGAAGTTTCTTGAAAAGGTTCGGAACGCTGCGGTCGGTAGCGCAGTCACCGTAATTCCCGGTGTGGCAATACGCTGCAAAGTCGGGGCTTGTGATGATATCTCGATGCTAGCGCTTTTTAGCGAGGTAACTCCAGTTGAGAAAATTCAGGAGATGCTTGCGGTGCTTGAAGTGCCAGTGAGCGCTTCTGGTAATCACTCTTATGTGGTCAATCGCACTATTGATCAAATCTTGGAGACGTTTGAGCAGTTTGGCGCGCTTGCATTACCGAGTCGAGTAGACAAGAGCCCGCATCGCCTCTACGAACTGCCGAAGCTGGTCGAACAATATGGTTTTCGCGCGTTCGATCTGGCTTATCACGATTCGACAGCAATTTTTAAAAGGCAGTGGCCAAAGCGGAAATTTAGCCTCTGGAGCTTCTCAAACGCCAATGCGCTCGCGCAGGTGGGTAGCCGCGTCGCCAAAGTAAAACTGGATGAGCCTAATTTTGAGATGATTCGCGTTCTCTTAGAGCGAGATTTCGCCGAGCCGCCGCAAAAGACACGTCGCGTTGCCGCTTCGTCGAAGCGCGCATAGTTACTCAGAGGTTCCGCAGCTTAAATTATCGATGTAGCTCTCGTGGCTGGTCTGCACGCCGAGCTTTACCCATCTCTGGAGAAATTGCGAACCAGCCAGCGCAAAGAAACAGCATCCCCAAACAGAAAATCATCGCCAATTCAATTGAATAGGCAAGTGACGCTATTCCCCCAACTACTGCTATTGCTATCAGTGAAACCTCGTTTACGAGGTCTATGTCTTCTCGACTATTTTCACTACCGTCTAAGTCCTTCATCGCATATTCTCCTGAGACGTGCATTCACTGCATACGCAGGCCAACAAGGAACGATAGCACCGGTCGGAGCGAAAATGTTAGTGAAATCCTAACGCGAGAATATATGTTCTCGTCTTATCCACAGGGTTGCCGCGGCCGAACTCCCGAGGTAATCTGTCCCTCGCTGTGGATCCATTCGTTCACCTTCATTTACACACTCAGTACAGTCTGCTTGACGGGGCCAATAAGATCTCCGAAATAGTAGCCCGTGCCCAGGCCTTGGGGCAGCCGGCAATCGCGATGACTGATCATGGCAATCTCCATGGCGCGGTTGAGTTCTATGAGACTGCCAAGAAAGTTGGCATCGCCCCGATTATCGGTTGTGAGCTTTATGTAACTCCAGGAAGTCGCTTCGAGCGTAAACAGCGCACACAGGGAGGCGAAGGGACTTTCCACCTCACGGTTCTGGCCCAGGACCTAACCGGGTACCGAAACCTTTGTCGATTGGTAACATTGGCGTATCGCGAAGGATTTTATTTTAAGCCCCGTGTCGATCACCAGCTCCTCGAGCAGCACTCTGAAGGTCTCATTGCGCTGAGTGGATGTTTGGCCGGAGAGTTTGCGAGTTTTATTGAGCGCGATGACCTTAAGGGGGCACGTGGACTTCTTGAGTTTTACGCGAGCACTTTCAAAGATCGATTCTTTCTGGAGGTACAGCCCCACGCAATTAAGCAGCAGCAAAAACTGAATGCGGGGTGTGCCGAGTTTTACCAGAGTCTTGGCATTCCGCTGGTTGCAACCACTGACTGTCACTATCCTGGGCAAGACGATCACTTTGCTCAGGAAGTGCTCATGTGCATTTCAACTGGGAAGCAAATTACCGACCCAGATAGAATTCGCCATGAAGGAGTTTCGCTGTATCTCAAGAGCAGCGCCGAAATGCAGAAAGACTTCGCTGGCTGGGCGCTCGCGGAGCAGGCGATAAAACATTCTGTCAGCATTGCCGAGCGCTGTCAGGTCAAATTTGATTTTTCTACTTATTACATGCCCTCGCCGAAAGCTGAGCAGGGGCGAACTCATATTGAGATAATGGCGCAGCTTGCCCGCGAAGGGCTGGAGCGGCGTTTCTCGACGATTCTGAGAAGCCTCGCGCATTGGAATGAGGGCATTGAGAAAGAATACTTGCAGCGAATCGAGACTGAGATTGCGCTTATCGAGAAGATGGGATTTGCCGGTTATTTTCTGGTGGTGTCCGATTTTATTGTGTGGGCAAAAGAGCAGGGGATTCCCGTGGGGCCGGGTCGAGGCAGCGTTGCGGGTTCACTCGTCGCCTATGCCATGCGAATAACCGAAGTAGATCCAATCCAGAATAAGCTGCTTTTCGAACGTTTTCTTAATCCAGAACGTATCTCGCTTCCCGATATCGACGTCGATTTCTGCATTTATGGCCGCGAGCGAGTGATTCGCTACGTTGTCGAAAAATATGGCAAGGAAAATGTCGCGCAGATCTGTACTTTTGGAACGCTTAAAGCCAAGGCGGCGATAAAGGATGTCGGCCGTGCCTTGGGCATGAGTTATGCCGAAACCGATCGTGTCGCGCAGCTCGTTCCCGCGCCGCGACAGGGCTTTGATTACCCGCTCTCCGAAGCACTCAAGATGGAGAAGCGGCTTGCTGATTATGCCGCGGGCGAGGGGAAAAATCTAATTCAGTTGGCGATGAAACTTGAGGGCCTTACTCGGCACACATCGACCCATGCTGCTGGCGTGGTTATCGGCGATCGCCCATTGATCGATCTTTTGCCGATGATGGTTGACAAAGATGGCAATGACGTAACGCAGTACTCGATGAAGTATGTCGAGAAGATTGGCTTGGTTAAGTTCGACTTTCTTGGGCTTAAGACTCTCAGCGTTATCCATACTGCGCTTCGCTTTGTGAAGGAAAGTCAGGGAAAAGATCTGGATCTGCTCACTATCTCCTATCAGGATCCGAAAACCTACCAGTTGTTGTGCTCAGGTGACACCACTGGAGTGTTCCAGCTTGAATCAACTGGCATCACCGAAATGACGGTGCGACTTAAACCTAACTGCTTCGACGATCTCGTCGCGATCTTGGCATTGTATCGCCCGGGTCCGCTTGATGCGGGGATGGTCGACCACTATATCGAGCGAAAACATGGTAGGAAGCAGGTGGTGTATCTTCATCCCCTAATGAAAGAGAGCCTGGCCGATACCTATGGCATCATTCTCTATCAGGAGCAGATCATGCAGCTTGCGCGTGCGCTTGCCGGATTCTCTCTTGCTGAAGCCGATATTCTCCGTAAGGCGATGGGAAAGAAAAATGCCGAAGAAATGGCAAAACAGCGAGAGCGATTTCTGCGTGGAGCAAAGGAAAGGAACATCACCGAAAAATTGGCCAACGAAATTTTTGACCAGATGGAGACCTTTGCTCGGTATGGGTTTAACCGAAGCCATTCGGCGGCCTATGCTATGGTCTCCTTTCAGACCGCCTACCTTAAGACTCATTTTCCGGTCGAATTTATGGCTGCGCTGATGTCGCACGAAATGGAAGATAGCGACAAGGTGCTTAAGAATCTAAACGAGTGCAGAAAACAGAAGATCTCGGTGTTGCCCCCGGATGTTAATATCAGCGTTTCCGGATTCAGTGTTGGTGGGAACAAGATTCGCTACGGTCTCGAGGCGGTTAAAGGCATCGGCGAAAAAGCGGTGTTATCCATCCAGAAAACTCGCGAGGAAAGTGGCGCGTTTCGCGATTTTGAAGACTTTGTCTCGCGCGTCGATCTTCGCGCGGTGAACCGCCGAGTTGTTGAAAGTTTGATAAAAAGTGGGGCCTTCGATTTCGCCGCGGAATCGCGCCGGGGAATGCTCGAGCGGGTCGAGGACGTGCTCAAAGCCGGTCAGGCCTTGCAGGCTGAGCGCGAGACCATGCAGATTGGACTGTTTGGCGGCGGCAGCGGTACTCGTGCGCTTCCTAAGCGCCAAGGCAAGATTCCGGAATGGCCAGTCAACAGACGGCTCGCCTACGAGCGCGAGGCGCTGGGCACATATCTTTCGGGACATCCGCTTGAAAAGTTTCGCAGTGAACTCAAACGACTTGGTGCGATAAATACCACTGAGCTCAAAAATCCCGAGCTCGCCTTTTCCAAGGCTTCCGAGGTGCGCTTGGGAGGTGTCGTGACGGCGCTGCGTTTGAAGAATACAAAGAAGGGTGATCGCTACGCCACCTTCGTGCTTGAAGATTGGCTTGGCACTATCGAGGCAATTGTATGGCCCGATGTATACCGAAATGTGGCGACTATGATTGTGGCTGACGATCCGTTTATTCTCAAAGGGCGTCCCGATATTACCGAGGAGCGCGCAGTATTGATTGTGAACAGTATTGAGTCGCTAATAACGCTTCGTGATAAACACGCGAGTCAGGGGCTATTAAGTCTAAGTGAAGAGGATGATTTCGATCGTAATCTTGAGCCGCTTCTTTCCGTGCTACAACGTCACGCCGGGCCCTGTCCGGTGAAAATGTCAGTGACCGTGCAAGGGGCGGAGGTAAGTGTACAGCTTCGTGATAAGCAGCAGGCAACAATAAGTGTTGTTCCGTCTGAAGCGCTCTGTGACGAAGTAGAGCAGCTCTTTGGAAGGCCGGTTCTGGCATTTGTGTAACTGGATAGGCTTTAACTTGCCAATCTATAAGAGAAACCCTGAAGTCCGTGAGCGCGGCCAAAGCTGCTCTCGCGTTAGCCTGGTTAATTTGAGAGTGGTGAAAGGCTCACCGCGCACCCGCGCAATGAGAAAATCTTTGGTCATTGCCACAGAGTATGCTATCTGAGCGGGCTGAGATTTCAATGAATATCGATCAGCAGCTCTATAAATATCAGCCAAGATCCGCTGCATCCCTGTCCCAGCGTGACCTTCCGGATTTGTGGCGAAGCATCGAACTTCAAATTGAATTTAGCACGGATCTAGGGGGCGGGACGGCGATCAGCGGAACTCGCCTCAATAGGCTTGGCGCGCGATTTCGAGGCGGCGGTGCTGGCAAGTTTGGAAGTTCTATTAACTTCGAAGACTCGGCTACTTCGGTAACCATTGGCCTAAAGGGCAAACCCCGTCTTTGCATAAGACTATATCATGCGCCCGAGTTGACCCGTTCATGCGCGCTTTCAAGGTTTGATAGCTTCTTTGGTGCTGCATGCAGCCCGCACGCACGTGTGGAAGCTGGCAATTGCTTTTATGCGCTCTCCTTCGCTTACCAGGCAGCGGCAGCACACCATACAAGACTGTCGCATCCCGAGAGGTCACGACTCTTTCAGATTATCGAGGCGGGTTTCTTGAAGGCAGGTGATGAAATGATTGCAGGCTCGATTCCTCTCGAACAGGTCCGTTTAAATTTTGTCGCGGCTACTGAGTGGATCGGTACGGTTACTCCGGCGCTGCTTGAAGAGCGAAAAAAATAAGGCTTATTTACGCTTGCCAACTGAATCCCTACGTCTTTGAAGCAAGAATCGTGAGGCCTGACATCGCCGATTTGCAGCCAATGTTAGGCGATATAATGATCGCAGGAAAGTGCGGCAATCTTTACTCGCTCTCTCCGGCCTCGGCAGAAATTTCTTTGATCCGTAAAAGATTGTGATTAATTTCTCCAAGAAGTGTCGCCGCATTTTGGATTGACGGTGCGCGGCGAAGCCGCGCTCTTGCTTCAAGAAGATGCTCACGAGCATCGGCAAATTTGCCGGCTCTGGCGAGGCACAGTCCGTACTGCTGCAGCGTGAGCGGATAGAATCTCGGCTCTGATTCAAGTTTCGCGCAGTACATTGCCTGAGCGAAATGGAGATCCGGCCGTAGATCGTCGCGTCCGCCCTCGTTCTTTAGCGCTGACTCCGCAAGTCCAAGCGAGAGTCGCGCCTCCACGAAAAGTGGAGAAGATTGAATTTTTGGGGATTTGAATTCACGCCATTCGAGAATCTTAGATAGAAGCTGCGTCCAAAGCTCGAGCCGCTTCCAGCATTTCTCATCAAGTCGATGTAAGGTCAATTGAGTGAGGCTGTCGCTTATCAGCAGCCTAAGTGTTGGAATGAATCTTTGATTGAATTGCTGTGGGGTGTTCATTACAAGAGCCAGCCCGGCGCTCGCATATTCCACCGCACGATCTTTATTCCCGAGTATAGAGAGAGACTCGGCGAAGGCAATTTTAGTAAAACATTGAATCTCGAGATCGCCCGTGCGTTCTGCGAGTACTACGAGGCTTTCATAGATCAGGTCAGCAGCCAGCGGCAGATTGTGGTGCTCCTCAATGGCATACGCACAATTAAAGATCCCGCGGACAAAGTCACTGGGGATCGCCGGCGATCTAGGATCGTGTAGTGAGGAGTTTATCTGCGCCCGTAGTTGCGCAAGAAATGATGGAATATCTTGCTCCGGGATCTTCTGCACGCAATCCAAAAGCTGATGGGCTCTCGAGCTATCTCCACGCGCAAGAGTGTGGATAATCTGCATCGACTGAATGAGTGCCTTACTGCGAATAGGCGGCAGAGAATTTCCGGATTTCAGGGGGGGCTTTCCAGGCTTTATTCCTCCGACGCCCCCAGCGCTTTCTTCCTTGGGAGAAGAGCTTGGTCTGCTGTTGGCTTTTCTTCGGTCATTTAGCATCGGAAACTGCCCCTGCGCTAATCATTACGTCAAAAGCGAATCTAAGAGAGCTGTTTGGGTTGGTCAAGCGCTCGAAGCACGTTTTGGTGGGGGCGCATCGTCTCCCGGCGGATTAATCTATTGCAGTGCGCTTGCCGCTGGTGGTAGTGCTTATCCACGCATTGTCTCGGAGAGACGTAACTGTTCATTAATCCAAGGAATTCTTTCCCTAGCTCTGTGACCTCTGTGTCTCTGTGGTTTAAGTCTTTTAAAAACCACAGAGACACAGAGGTCGCAGAGTATCGGAAAGAGCTCCCACACTTAACAAGCCGCTAGGGGGAATATGGCTATGTTTTTGAAATGCCTCGTAATCTTGTCATTTCTCTTTGCTGTAGTTGGCTGTTCTAAGGAATGCGACATGAATCAGGCATCAAATAAGATGCTCGCCTTTGGCAAGGTTCAAGGAAGGGTGATCTCGAAAGGTGGCGATTCGGGGCTGGCGTTTTCGGCGCTTCTTACTCAAGAAACCACGCCGGTTACAGAGCTCATTGCTAAGCAGCACTATAGTGAAGCGTGTAACTTGGCCGACGAGATCGCCAAAAAACATGGGATCGATCTCGATGCAGAGATGAAGGATATGATTACTATGGAGCAGCTTGCCAAAGATGGCGGCAAAGGAAGCGGAAACTGCTCGATCGCGGACGCCGCAAAAAAGCAGATGGAGCTGCATGGCTTGCTCCAGGCCGAGGTTGATGCCGGAAGGAGAGACTCAGAAGTGTTTCGTCAGTTTTCCGAGGATACGCGTCCATTTGCCGAGTACCTTTCGACGAATCCTTCAAAAGCTTGTGAATTGATTGAGCAGTTGAAAACAAAGTATAAATTATAATGCTCTTTGCGTGGCCGATTACGGTCGGGGCCCGCCAAGGTTGCAAAGTCTTTTCCTCGGCTTCGATAGATTTCCTGTAGCCGATACATGGCGGTAACGCTACACTGGTAATGCCGCATATGCCAAAATCAAGTACGGTAAAGACACTTTTGCCTCCGATGTGGGTAATTTTCACGGCGCTGTTTGTTGGCGCGGTGTGGCTTACCTATACTTTGAAAGAAATAGTCGTCTTGCTCGTCGTCGGCTACTGCATCGCATATCTTATAAATCCCTTAGTATCGTTCCTTGAGAGACATAAAGTCCGGCGAAGTCTAGGGGTCGTTTTTATTTTTGCGATGGCTGTTTCGGCAGTAGCACTGCTTGTTGTGACGACACTACCGACGTTGGCAAGGGAGACTGAGAAGCTGGCCACAAATCTTCCGTCCTATATTGTAACCGCGAAAGATAAGACTAAGCTTTATGTCGATCAGGTACGCACAAAGCTTCCGCAAAGGCTTGCGTCCAAGCTCGAGACGCAAAGCCTGCTCGAGTCGCTCCCGGCCCCTTCGAGTGAGCAGATTAAGAATTTCCTCATTGGGATTTTTAACGCGCTTCTTGGTGGGTACTCGCTCATTTTAATGGTAGTAAACCTCCTGCTTCTGCCTTTCATTGTATTTTATCTGGCGGTAGATTTCGATTCGTTTCATAAAAGCATTGTACGGTTGTTTCCCACGACAATTCGAAAAAAAGTTCTGAAAATTGCGCTCGAGATCGACAAAGATGTCGCTGCATTCGTGCGTGGTCAATTAATTGTCGGTGTGCTGCTCGTCGCGCTGTACGCGATAGGACTTGGTTTTGTCGGCGTACAGCTTTGGCTTGTTCTGGCAATTATTTCAGGCCTTGGCAATTTTGTGCCTTATCTTGGTTCGTTTATTGGCATTGTGCTCTCGGTGGTAATGGCGCTTGTAACGTTCGCTGATTTTAGCGGACTTGTTCGAGTGCTTATTGTGTACGGCGTAGTGCAGTTTCTCGAGGGGAATTTTATCACCCCGAAAATTATTGGTGACAAAGTGGGGCTTTCTCCGCTTGCGGTGATTTTGGCAATATTTATTGGTGGCAAGCTTTTCGGGCTGCTCGGGCTTTTTCTGGCGGTTCCAGGCGCGGCTGCTTTTAAGGTCCTTTGGCGGCATGGACATGAGTGGCTGCTTCTCCGCGCCGAGCTTGCTCCGAGTTAAGAAGAAAGAGGTGGTTGGTGCAGTTTCCTCCAAAAAGTACAAGTGAAATGCGTCGTAACGTTCGAAAGTTGATAGAACTGGCGCTGCATGAGGATTTGCCACGAGGTGATATTACTTCGCGACTTGCGCTTAAGCCGCGTATAGGGGCGTTCGCGCGCGTACGGGCAAAAGAAGCGCTGGTTGTGTGCGGGCTGCCCCTCATTCGAGAAATAGTTCGAGCACATGGCTCGCGTGTGCAGATTAAATTTTTGCAACGCGAAGGGGCTCGTGTCGTCGCTGGGCAGACGATCGCCGAGCTTCGTGGTGATGCGCGGGCTCTGCTTGAGCTTGAGCGCACAATTTTGAATTTTCTACAGAGGCTCTCTGGAGTGGCTACGTACACTTCGTCTGTGATGCGCAGCGCAAAGGGTATTCGGGTGCTTGATACAAGAAAAACGATGCCGGGCTGGCGTGCGCTGGATAAGTATGCGGTGCGGGTCGGTGGAGGAACGAACCATCGCGGAAGTTTAAGTGATATGATCCTTGTAAAGAATAATCATATCGATGGCGCGGGCGGCGTCGATATTGCACTTAGCCGGGTGATGCGCGGTCGGCCGCGGGGCATTAAGGTAGAGGTCGAAGTGAGAACGATAGACGAGCTCTTGGCGGTGATCCGATACCGGCCAGATATAATAATGTTGGACAATTTTTCAATTGCGCGGATTAGGTTGGCGCTTAAGATTCTACGGCGAAAGCTTCGATCCTGTCTTGTCGAAGTTTCGGGTGGTGTGCGCCCGGGCCGTTTTGCGGCGCTTCGCAAGGCTGGAGTAGGCCTTGTGTCGATGGGGGCGTTAACTACGCAAGCACGTAATGTTGATATCTCGATGGCCCTCAGCATTGAATCGCCAAAATCTGAAAAGAGAGTTGTAGGTAGTAAAAAATGAAACATGTCGAAGAATGGAAGAGCGAGCTTGCCGAGATCCTCGACGCAAGTTGGCACGTGCACTGTGTGGAGAGTACCACGTCAACCATGGACGAGGCCCGTCGCGAACTCACTAAGGCGATTTCGGCATCGAAGATGGTCGTGCTCTCGCGGATCCAGCGGCGTGGCCGTGGGCGTGCCGGACGAAGCTGGTATTCGGCGCCCGGCGCGATGTTGGCAACGTTT
>CAZEAC010000027.1:23951-43161 GCA_964510065.1 uncultured Bdellovibrionales bacterium
TGGGCCCGCGCAGAAATTGGTAGGTCTGCCCCTCGCGGTAGGCGTTGTTGTTGCCGAACTTTGTGAGTCACTCGGTGCAAATGTAGCGCTTAAGTGGCCGAATGACCTTATGAGTGAAGCTGAGGCCAAACTCGGGGGGTTGCTGGTCGAGGTAATTCCAGGAAAGTACTTGCTGATAGGTATTGGCGTGAACCTGGATGGGACTCCGGAACTTCCGCCCAAGGTGAAAGCCGAAGTCACCTCACTTCGGCGAATTGGCGGAGCATGTAAGACGCCGACAGAGTTTTGTGCATTGCTCGCACCGAAGCTTGAGAAGGCAGTGGAGCTTTTTCTCAAGCAGGGATTCCGGCCGTTCCGGCAGCGTTGGGAACGCCGTGCGTTGTGGGTCGGCCAAAAGATCAGCGTACAGTGCGGCGAGGAGTCAATTAGCGGTAAGCTGCTCTCGGTGGATACCACTGGGGCATTACTTGTTGAACAGGGGAAAGAGGTTCGAAGCGTAGTTGCAGGCGACGTTGTTTCAATGCGTTCTGCCGCATCGTAAGAACTCTTGGTCTCCGTAAGCAGAAAGGTTTCTTCTACGCGGCAAGTTTTTCAGGCACTTCGGGTATTTCTACAACGCGCTTTCCAAAAGTAGCAGACCTCAATGGATTGTTGTACTGCGCCAAGTCTTTCCTTCCGGATTTGCGCCAGGTTTGCGTCCAGTAATCTTCTGCGCGGACTCCGAAGCGATTGAAGACCTGCTGAATGAGAGTATTCATCGAGGAAAGGTTGCCGTTGCTTCCTCCGGGCCTAAGGAAAGCAAGCGCGCTATTTATTCCGCTGCGAATTTCTTGGAATATGCTTTCGGGAATAAGTATATTTGCGTTTTCGTAGCGTTGCTGCGTTTCGAGTAGCTCACGTAATAGTTGTTGGTGGCAGTTTTGGCGCTGTTTTTTCTGCGAAAACATAATGAACCCTCCCGTAACTATATCTCTCTTAAGTGTGCTTTTGTGCGCTTCGAAAGCATTGCTAGAATGGCCGTTTCAAGCTATCGCCGCTCAACGCTCAATTTTATCGTGGCTTCCGCGTTTGAGTGCTGAGTGGTACTGTTCAACCATATATGCGTACCAGTGTAATCTATTCAGTGCTTTTGGTGGGAATTGCGTCGTGGGGATTTAGCGCTGACCCGCAGCGCGTGCGCACGCGGATTGATTCAATGCTTCGCGTCGCAGATGATTTTGTTCGTCGTAAGGATATCGAGGTAAGTGGCAACGACCTGCTGGAGAAGAGCGCTATTGTGAGTCTCCTTCCGCTTGAAAAAAACAATCTTTGGTGGCGTTTGCATCGCCCAGAGATTGTCGCAGGGTTGCTGACGAGCCCGCTTATAAAGAGCGCCGATCTTGCCCCGTGTGCGCGGCTCTCTTTTCGCTGTTTCAAGGTAAAGGTGTCTGAGCGTGAACCAGCATTCATAACGCTTGATAGTGTAGGTAAGGACCTTTGGGTTGTCGGCGAAGACGGAAAACTGATCACCAAAGTGCCCTCGAGTAAGCGTAAGGGACGTACCGAGCAAGAGGTCGCGCAGGATTTAGGGGCGCTGGTGATTCTCGAGGGAGCGTTTCGAAATGGGCTCTCGCCAGATATGATTCAGCAGCGGCTTGAGGCGCTGGCAAGAATTTCGGGGTTACTTTCGGGTAGTACAAAATTGAACCTTAGTCTTTTGCGAGTTACTGACGCCGATGAAGTTGAAGCCTCATTTCTTGATCTGCGCGGTACCGTGCTTTTGGGTGATCTCAGTTCCGGCCTGTCCTATTTCGAAGAGCGGTCGACGCGCCTTAATGCGCTCCTGTCCGAGATGGGTATGGATCGGCTGGCACAGGCCAGGTTTATTGATCTCTCCTATCAGAAGCTTGGAGTTGTTCGGGTGGCCGAATAAAAGTGCAGCTTAAAAGAGTGCTTGCCTTTACCCAAAACCTTGTTTAGCTTACAGCGGTCTTACACTTTCTTCTTTGATAACGGGGTGAATGGCTTCTAAGCAGAGTATAATCGCGGGCCTTGATATTGGTACGACAACGGTGCGTGTTGTATTGGCAGAGAAACAGCCTGATGGCAGAGTCGCCGTGGTGGGCGTGGGTGTCTCGCCATCACGCGGACTCCGCAAGGGCGTCGTCATCAACATCGAAAGTACCATCGAATCGATAGCGCAAGCAGTGTCGCAAGCAGAAACGATGGCGGGCTCGCGTGTTGGCTCGGTGATTGCCGCGCTCTCAGGAAGCCATATAAAGGGGTTGAATAGCCAAGGAATCGTTGGCATTCGACATAAAGAAGTCAGTCACCAGGATGTCGAAAAGGTCATTGAGGCGGCCAAAGCAGTTGCCATCCCGCTGGATCGGGAGATTCTTCATGTCCTTCCTCAGGAATTTATTATTGATGACCAGGATGGGATCAAGGAGCCGCTCGGTATTTCTGGTGTCCGGCTAGAGTCAAAGGTACATATTGTCACAGGCGCGGTTGCAAGCGCGCAGAATGTGGTAAAGTGCGCCAATCGATGTGGGCTTTCAGTGAAGGACGTCGTAATTGCTTCGCTTGCCTCGGCAAAAGCAGTGCTTTCCCCTGAAGAGCAGGAGTTAGGCGTGGCGCTGCTCGATATCGGCGGTGGCACCTCCGATTTGATAGTCTTTCATGCGGGCGCAGTGAAGTACACCTCAGTAATTCCAATTGGTGGAAATCATATTACCAATGATATTGCCGCTGGGCTGAGAACGCCTATTGGCTCAGCCGAGGAGATAAAATGCCGCTATGGCGCAGCGTATGCCGGCATGGTGTCACCGAGCGAAACCCTCGAAGCTCCCTCGACAGGCGAACGCTCCTCAAGAACTGTTTCGCGAGTTGCCCTGGCCGAGATAATCGAGCCCCGAGTAAATGAAATTTTTTCGCTTATCCACAAGGAGCTTGTGCGTTCCGGGTCTGAGGAGTTCCTCACCGGCGGTGTAGTAATTACCGGTGGTAGCTCGAATTTAGCTGGAATTAGTCAGGTCGCTGAGCAGATATTAAGCCTGCCGGTGCGCATAGGGAGCCCGCGTGGCTTAGCCGGCCTTAGCGATCTCGTTAAAACTCCGGAATATGCCACATCGGTTGGGTTGATTCTGCATGGCATAGCTGGGGATCGTCAGGCTCTCGGAAGGACAGGTGGCACCGGTACGATAAGCACAGCCGCACGCAAAGTGGCTAACTGGTTTAGTGAACATTTTTAGAGCGCGTAACAAAATTAGGTCGTATACGAGAACGCAAAGTTGACTCAGAAGGCAAGGAAGGCGCCGGAGTGAGCGCGGAGCAAGTGCGAGCACTCGCGACTAGCCTGACGCCGCAGGCTGAGGCAAATTTGCGTTCGCAGTAGACTTAATTTTGTTACGCGCTCTTAGCCCGGAAAGCGCATGAAAGTTCGTCGCGAGATTTTCGCGATGTTCCGTGATGGTTCAAGGGGTAGCGCCGTATAAGCGGTGGTTTTATTACGCCCAAGGCCTGGTTGTGCTTGTTCTGTGTGCTTGTTCTATGGCAGCCCCTTCAATTACCGCGATTTGCAGCTATTGTCGTTGCGTTTATTCGGCACATGACAATGCGTTCGGGATGGCGAAGGCGATGCTTTACTTTTATAGGTCACCCATCATAGATTGACAATTGTGCTGAATCTGGCAAAACGTCATTGTACTTTAATTAGTTTAAAGGTAGATAAGCTATACATTTTTTGGAATGGGATATCGAGAGAGGTAATTGACTATGAGTGATGAGACTGCAAAGAAGCTTCAAGCCCGTAATGCAAATATTCGGGTATTCGGAATCGGTGGTGCCGGGCTTAATGCTGTCAATAACATGATCAATAGCGGTCTCGATGGAGTTGAATTCTACGCCGCGAACACCGACGCCCAAGCGCTGGCTTCATCAGTTGCCGCCAACAAGGTGCACCTCGGCGATCAGATTACTAAAGGACTAGGAGCGGGAGCTGATCCCGAAGTCGGTTTTGCTGCTGCGCAAGAGAGCGTCGAAGAAATTAGAAAATCGCTACAGGGCGCCGACATGGTGTTTATTACTGCCGGTATGGGCGGCGGAACGGGAACCCTTGGTTCGACGGTGGTTGCTAGCGTTGCTAAAGAACTTGGCGCACTTACTGTTGGCGTTGTCACCAAGCCGTTTCTTTTTGAAGGCAAGCGCCGGATGAAAAATGCGGAGCGAGGCATTGAAGAGCTCCGTAAGCAGGTCGATACTCTTATTACAATTCCTAATCAACGGCTGCTCTCGATTGCAGGACGGAATACCTCCTTGCTCGAGACATTCCGCAAAGCCGACGAGATACTTTTCCAAGCAGTTAAGGGAATCAGTGATCTGATTATCTACGAAGGGTTAGTCAACGTCGATTTCGCTGACGTCCGCGCTGTAATGTCCGAAATGGGCATGGCGATGATGGGAACCGGTGAATCCTCGGGCGAAAATCGCGCAATTGAGGCTGCAGAAAAGGCAATTTCAAGCCCGCTCCTTGAGGACATATCGATTCATGGTGCGCGCGGAGTATTAATTAATGTCACCGCGTCACCTGATGTCACTCTTCAGGAGGTTAATGAGGCTGCCGAACTCATTCACGCCGAAGCCCATGAAGATGCCAATATTATTTGGGGAATGGTCATTGATCCGAAGCTTGACGATAAAGTCCGTGTGACGGTTATCGCCACCGGTTTCGGTGATAGCTCGGAAGAGGAGACCACGCTCACGATGACTTCGGTAAGCGGGTCAAGTTCTACAGGCGCGAAAGAGGGGATCCCAAGTGCTACGGAAAAAGTAGATCCGACCACCTTCGCTCGTAAGAAAGAGGGAAATTCGGGCGAGGTCATTAAACTGAAAAAGCTTTCAGTTTTGTCGAGCGCCGAAGACGAGGAAAAATATGAAATTCCAACCTTCCTGCGAAAGCAGGTAGAGTAGTCTGAGCATTGGATAGAAGCCTTAGAGCTATTCTCCTTGTGCGCCGCATTGTCACGACATTTTTTTGTAACTAACGACGATTCTCATAGCTCGCCGCTGCTGCACTTCCTCGTCGAATATCTCGCTGCGCGCGGCGAAGTGACGGTGGTGGTTCCGAAACATGAGCAGAGCTGGAAGGGCAAGGCAATCACTCGCTTCCACCCGCTCCATGTCGAGGAGATTGAGCTTTTCGGGAGGAAAGCCTACACCGTTGACGGGACACCAGCTGATTGCGCAAATGTCGGGCTCTTTCATCTATGTCCGGTGAAGCCGGCGTTAGTTGTTTCTGGAATTAATGCTGGGGAAAATTCGGGAAGTAGCTTTATGCTCTCTTCTGGAACTGTGGGGGCCTGCTTCGAAGCGAACTTTGCGGGCTTTCCAGCATTGGCGCTTTCACAACAATTTGACTCAGCAACGCGAGCGCTTTATAGCGCTGAGTACAACATTGAAGCTGAAACGCTAGGCAGGTTTCTTAAGCAGGCGGAAGTAACGCTCGACGCTGTGCTGCCGGGCATACTTGAAGATTCCGAAATTGGCCAAGCGCCTATCACTTGGAACGTTAATATTCCATTCACCCTTGCTGAGCCTTTTCGAGTCGGAATTTCACGAGTTGCCGTGAGTTGCTACGGGAGCCTATTTCAGCTCGGCGCGACAGGGTTCGAGCACGCATTGAGCACGATATCAACGGTTCCGGATGAGCAAAGTGATGTCGAGCATTTGCGCCGTGGTGAAGTCAGCATGACGCCGATAAATCCCCACTCGCTAGGTTCGAATTTAGATAGCGCGATTCTCTCGCTTGCCAGAAGGGTTATTTCAAGAGGACAATAGGGCGGTGATCCCGCGTACCGAAGGGCTACGTTCCGTGCCCTTTGCAGTGCGACTTCACGGCAACTATGATCCGACTGCATAACGTTACGAAACAGTATCCTCCGCACCAAACTGCGCTGCAGAGTATTGATCTAAGCCTTGACCAGGGCAGCTTCCTCTTTATCGCTGGAGCAAGCGGCGCAGGAAAATCGACGCTCTTGAGAATTCTTTTCGGTGCCGAGCGCGCCACTTCCGGGCAGGTCGTCGTTGGCGGGCGCAACCTCAATAGTATGGATGATGAGGGAATTTCAGCGTTACGACGAAGCGTTGGGGTGATTTTTCAGGACTACAAGCTGCTGCCGCGGCGCAGTGTGGTTGACAATGTCGCATTTGGGCTGGAAGTACAGGGCTTCGCCGTACGCGAGCGCCGTGAACTTGCACTTGAACTTTTACGGTCAATTGGACTTGCCGATAAAGCTGAGGTTTCGCCGCTGACTCTTTCTGGTGGTGAGCAGCAGCGCGTTTCAATAGCGCGCGCGCTAATTAATCGACCGCAAATTATACTCGCCGACGAGCCAACCGGAAATCTGGATAGAGAAATGACCTGGATTGTATTCGATTTGCTGTTGGAAGCTCATGCCGCAGGAGTTACGGTGGTTGTTGCGACGCACGATCTCTCGATAATCGAAGAGCTAAATTTACGCACGATTGTGCTTGATCGTGGAAGGATTATCGGTGATTTTGAGAATTACCGGGCGTTGCAATGAGGTCCAACGCGATGGCGATCCGAAAGAGGGAAGAGCAGGGGCAGTACGGACTAGCGAAGCTTTGGGAGCGGCGTGACAAGCTTAATCGCCTTTCCCCGTGGGGAGCCAGATGGCAGCTTTTTCTTCAAGCCTATCGCGGAATTCGTACTTCGCCCTTTACCTCAGCGCTTACCGTAGCGACCATAACCGCAACCTTGGTGCTTTTAGGTTTCTCAATCCTGTGCCTAAGAAACTTCGGCGATGTTGTTGGGCAGACTTCTCAGGCGCTGCGTATGAGTGTCTACCTGAAAGAAGAGAGTAGCCTTGAACAGCGTGACGCGCTTGGGAAATTGCTTGAAAAGAGTGAAGGGGTTGTAAGAGTCGAGTTTCGCTCCAAGGAGCAGGCTCTCGAAGAGTTTAGTAAATCGTTAGGCACACATTCGACCCTGCTTGAGGGACTTGGTGGTCAAAACCCACTCCCGGCCTCTTTCGAGGTAACGATGAGCGATGATGCGACCGATGTAGAGGCGCTGAAGGCTGTCGAGAATGAAATTCAGAGGCAGCCCGGCGTTGACGAAGTACAGTTTAATCAGGTGACCCTCGTCGAGCTTGGGAAGCTATTGAGGATGATGAAGACATTGTCGTTTGTAGCAATTGTAGCGCTTCTTTTAATAACCGGGTTCATCATTTCAAACACCATAAAGCTTGGGCTGTATGTGTATCGCACCGAGATTGAAATTATGCGTTTAGTCGGCGCAACGCCGGCGTATGTACGGATACCTTTCCTTTTCGAGGGAGCACTAAAAGGCTTGGTAGGTGCGCTTGTTGGTATTGGCGTGGTGTATGCAATTTACGCGGTAATTGCCCATAGTATGGGCAGCTCCGCGCTCTTTGCAATGCTGCTTCCGAATTTTCATTTTCCGTTGCTGCTCATTTCAATAAGCCTCATTCTTGTTGGAATGGCGGTAGGAATTGCGGGAAGTTTCTTGGCGGCGCGAGATGAGTTTGAAGAGTAGCGCGAAAGTAGTGTTGTTTGTCGCGGTACTGCTTGGAAGCGCCGCGCGCAATATCTTTGCCGAAGAAAGCGGCCGGCTCGAGGAGATTAACCGAATAGTTCTCGAAGAGAGCTCGCGACTCGAAGAGATTAATGCGTCTGAGGGCAGAATTCTAGACGAGCTCAAGTCGCTTCAGTCTCAGCTTACAAAGCTCGATAGAGACGAAGCCGCCCTTGCTAAGGAGCTTGGACGAATTTCTTCGGAAAAGAACCGTGTTGCAGACGAGGTTGGGCTTCTTGAAGCAAAGTATCAGAAGCTGTTGGGGCAATCGGCGATTCGCATGCGCGCAATTTATCAGCATGATCAGCATAATGTGCGTGGCCATCTACTCCTTTCCCGATATGTACAGGAAGGATCGCTCGGCCAGCAGGCAAAATATCTCTCTATTCTTGCACGCTATGATCAAACGATAGCTGCGGAGCTACTGGCGACCAAAGAAAGCACTGAACAGCGTCGAGTTGATCTTGTACAACTCGAGGCAAGTCAGGAGCTTTTTCGAAGTAAGATTACTTCGCAAAAACGTGCGATTGAGGAGCGCGTGGCAAGGAAAGAGTCGCTTCTTACAACTTTGAAGTCAGAACGAAAGGCGAAAGAGAAGGCGCTTGTGACGCTTCGCGCGGAAGCACTCCGTCTTGAGACGGTAATGACTTCGCTTGTGGGCTGGGGCGAGAACAAGGCAACAAAGAGCATGCAGGAAATTCCGGGGCAGCGCCAAGACAAAGCCGGACCTTTTCATGGCGAGGGGCTATTGAAGCAAAAAGGCAAGCTTACCTTCCCTGTCGAGGGAAAAGTGGTCCGTCCGTTCGGAAAGCAACAGTCTTCAGGTTTTAAGGATATGATTTTTGCAAAAGGGATTGAGTTTAATACGATTCCTTCGGCAAGTGTAAAAGCTGTCGCCGAGGGAAAAGTTATCTTTCGTGGACAGATGCCAGGTTACGGAAAAATGTTGATTCTTGATCATGGGGAACGCTACTACAGTCTTTACGGTCTACTTTCGGAGTGGTTTGCAGAAAAGGGAGAAGCGGTCGCGCAGGGACAACTTATCGCGCGCGCAGGCACTGAACCGCTTACGTCGAATCTGAGCAGTGTTGACAAGAATTTCTATTTCGAAATTCGTAAGAATGGCACTCCAGTTAATCCGCAGGGCTTCTATACGGTTCCGCTCGAAAAACTGGGGAGGTAGCGTCGCCTTTTGTCTTATGCGTGGTCTCTCACTGCTTTCGTAGCTGAAGGCGCCTGGAGGCCAAGAATAGCCCGGCGTTTTAAATCTTTCTCGAGCTCACGCGGCGCAAAATATATGGTTCGAAGGGTTGGCTTAGACCGAATCCTCAATACTTTGTACGGGCATTAACTTTCCATTTTTGTCTCTGCTCTCCCCACGCCTGCAGTGTGATTTCCACTCTCGAAAATAACAAGAATTTAGCCTAAGGGGCCTTGTGCGCGCAGATATCTCGAACGTATTTCGTATACGGCGCATTGATAATTCTGCGGCTTTTTGTTGGTCAGGCTCAATTATAAATCTTGAATCGATGTATTCTTTCTTGATATCTTACCTATATCACTGCTTTTTTTGGAGGTTCTTGAGTGCCTTCGGTTAGTTCCCGCGAACGCTTGTGGATTGCGCTGAGTATCGCTCTTTTCGGCATACTCTTCTTCGGTACAGAGAATACTCCCGAGGCGTCCGCGCGTGAACGATCTAACTCTTCGCTTTTTGATGAGCTTCGGGTGTTTACTGACGTTCTTGCTATCGTCGAGCGAGATTACGTCAAACCAGTCGAAAACAAAGTGCTTGTCGAAGGCGCGATTAAGGGATTGCTGGCAACTCTCGATCCACATAGCGGTTATCTCGATCCCGATTTCTACTCAGATCTTCAGGTGCAGACGAAAGGAGAATTCGGCGGTCTCGGTATTGAAATCACCATTAAGGATGGCTTGCTAGTTGTGGTCGCGCCGATGGAAGACTCACCCGCTGAGAAAGCCGGTATTAAGGCCGGCGATGCGATAGTGAAAATAGAAGGTAAATACACTAAGGAATTTACCCTGGTCGATGCAGTAAAACGGATGCGTGGACCGAAGGGTTCGCCAATTCAGATCTCAGTGCAGCGAAAGGGAAATCGTGATCTGATAGATGTCACGGTCATTCGCGATAATATTCTGGTGCGAAGTGTAAAAAGTCGCTATCTGGGCAATGGATTCGGTTATGTACGCTTAAGCCAGTTTGTGGAAAAGACCGGCGACGATCTTAAGGCCGCACTGAAAAAGCTGCATAAGCAGTCGAGCGAAGGCGAGCTAAAGGGCGTCGTCCTCGATCTCCGCAACAACCCGGGAGGCTTGCTCACACAAGCTATTTCAGTAAGTGATCTCTTCTTGAGCGAAGGCGTTATTGTGTATACCGACGGCCGGGTCGAAAGCCAGAAGCAGAAATTTTTTGCGCATACGCGCGGCACTGAGCCTGATTATCCTATTATTGTTATCGTGAATGGTGGCTCTGCTTCAGCCTCAGAAATTGTGGCAGGAGCGCTTAAGGACCATGGTCGCGCATTGATACTTGGCACTCAAACTTTTGGCAAAGGTTCCGTGCAAACCATTACACCGCTTGAAAATGGTGGAGCGCTCACGTTGACCACCGCTCTTTACTACACCAAGAGCGGTCGTTCGCTACAGGCCCTCGGCGTTTCTCCGGATATTCTCATGGAAGCCAATGATCCTGGTACCACCACGCCAGACGCCGAGACGTCGCGCGAAGAGTCAGCGCCGCGTCAGTTCATTCGTGAGGGCGAGCTTCCGGGGGCTATTCCTAATCCTAATCAGGCTCCAAGCGAGCCAATGAAAAGGATAAATAAGACTCCTACGATTGCTCCGGGACTTGAGGCGATTAACCCCGAAACCGAGGATCTTGCTACTTGGTTTTCAAAGGATCGACAGGTAGCACGTGCGGTTGAGCTTCTTAAGAGTTTCAATATCTTCGCCTCGAATAATAAGAAAAGGGTCGAAGGGTAGCTTTCTCGGTGCGGGCACAAAATCGCGCGGGCTGTAATGGAATATAGCGCGAAAAACATCTTCGTGTCTTTCGTCCAGAAGCGTTAAATTTTGTCGTAGTATAAGAAGCCGGAAGCAGTGCGGAGCACAGACGTTTTACCTGGCCTTGTGAATAGATTCATTGACATTTCAGCAGCATGGGCCCTACACTAGGTGGTTTAAGTTAAATAGCTATTGAATTGAGGGACCGCGACAATGAACAAGAAGCAGCTTGAGCAGTTTCGAAAACTCCTTGATGAAGAAAAGAAGAAAATTCTTCGTCATCTTGAGTCGTTGAGTAATTCGTCGGTGGAGGATCTTGATTCGAGCAGTGGTGATTCGGTCGATATTGCCTCGCTTGAAATCAACCAATCTAATCTTCAGAAAATCGGCAAGCGTGAGACGTACTTGCTGAAAAAGATCGACATCGCGCTTAAGAAAATTGATGATGGGACCTATGGTGAATGCGAGATGTGCGGAGAGCAGATCGCTGTCGCACGTTTGATGGCGCGTCCTGTTGCTCAACTGTGTATTGATTGTAAGACAGAGCAAGAGAATCAAGAGAAGAAATTCTCAACTCGGCAAGATACAGAGGAAGAGGGCGAAGACGGTCTGTTCGAAGAGGGTGAGGATATTTGAGCTCCGAAGAAAAGAGCAGCGTTACTTTGCCGAGTGCTCTTTCGCGTAGCGATGTTGGCACTCTGGTTGGGCGTGAATTCGCGCTCGCTGCTCCTGCAAAGTTGAACCTACGAATAAAAATTGAAGGTCGGCGTGATGACGGCTTCCACCTTTTGAGCATGTTCAACGTGCTCACTTCGTTGAGCGACGCGCTGAGAATTGTCTTTCGAAGCGAAACTGGGGTTGCAATTCAAGGCGTCGAGGGTGAGCTTGCACAGCCTGAGCACAATCTTGCCTCACGCGCGGTTGAGCTGTTTTTGAGAAGTTTTGAGATTCCCCTCGGTGCGACCATAAACCTTGATAAGCGCATTCCAGTAGGCGCAGGGTTTGGCGGCGGGAGTAGTGATGCCGGCGTAATATTGAGGTTCCTGGGCGAACTTTTTAGAGGGGTTGTCGATGAGCGTGGACCTGCGAACTCGGACAAACTTCTCGCGCAGCTTGCCGTCGATCTTGGAAGTGACGTGCCATTTTTTTACCATGGCAGATTTGCAAGGGTTACCGGAATTGGCGAGAGAGTCGAGCGTTATGATGCACGCTTTATCACGCAGCAGCGGGCGCTCTTAGTGGTGCCTACGAGTTCAATTTCGACGACAGAGTTTTATCGCGTGGTTCGGGAGAAACTCCCCGAAGTGAGGGCAAGCAGAGATCTCAAGGGCGAACAGTTCGGCGAGACGTTACGTTTGAATACCGCGGTTGAAGGATATGAGCCATTTCCGAGTAGAACCATTCGCGCATCACTTTGGCGTCATCTGTTGAGTGTTGTTGAAAACGATTTCGAACCATTTATATTAACTATGGCTCCCGAACTAAAGCCGCTTGTTGAATCATTGCGGGCTGTTCCAGATTCAGTCGTCTCGTTTACCGGCTCGGGCTCGGCACTTTTTGTCTTAGGAAAGGGACTTGATGGGTTTTCTAAGGTAAAAGAGCAGGTGACTGCTGTCTTGCAGGAAAGCGGCTGTCGCGTAGAGGACGTTGCACTGCTTGATCGGGCGCCTTTAACGCAGCCTGTAGCCTCCGAGCAATGAAGTATGGGTAGCTTTCCGCTACCCTGAGCTCTCTGTGTCTCTGTGGTTTAAATACTGTAAAGACCACAGAGACACACAGCGGTCACAGGGGAAAGGAAGGAATACCCGGGGTTCATGAGTATATACGAGTGAAAGCTCTATCTCACTGAGCAGATTGATTTTTTCTCTAACTACCGGTATTGCTTAACACGACACAATCAGGGGAAATGTGTACTTGTTGGCCGGTAGCCAAGTGGTAAGGCACCGGACTTTGACTCCGGTATGCGTAGGTTCGAATCCTACCCGGCCAGCCAATAAATGTGTAGGTAAGGAGTACTCGTGGCACGAGAGATCAAACGGCAGCTAGTAGTACTATCAGGAAGATCGAATCCACATTTCACGCAGTCTGTTTGCGAAGATCTCGCAATCGAGCTTGGCCGACTCGAGGTGGTGCGCTTCAGCGACGGCGAACTTTCCGTTGAGATTGGCGACAATGTACGCGGTCGCGATGTCTTCGTGGTACAAAGCACAAGCAATCCCGGAAACGATCATTTGATGGAGCTCTTGATTGTTATCGATGCTTTGCGCCGCGCTTCTGCATATCGAATCACAGCGGTCTTGCCTTATTTCGGCTATGCTCGACAGGATCGCAAACTCAAGCCTCGTGTGCCGATTACTGCAAAGCTTGTTGCTGATCTGATCACCACTGCTGGCGCAAATCGCGTATTAACAATGGATCTGCATGCCGGGCAGATAATGGGGTTCTTTAATATCCCCGTGGATAATTTGAACGCACTGCCGGTTCTATTTCCGTATGTAAAAAAGAAATACGCCAAAGAAAATCCTGTGCTTGTGTCTCCGGATGTGGGCGGTGTAGAGCGCGCGCGGCAGTTCGCCACTCGTATGGATAATCTTGATATTGCGATTATTTATAAACGTCGTTCGGGACCAAATCAGGTCGCCGAAATGAAGATCGTCGGTGAAGTGAGTGGAAAGACCTGTTTGATTGTCGATGATATGGTTGATACAGGCGGAACGTTGGTCAAGGCTGCGGAATCGCTCCTCGCTGAAGGAGCGAAGAAAGTTGTCGCGTGCGGCGTGCACCCAGTATTGTCCTCAAATGCGCTTGAACGGATAGAGAATTCGCCAATCTCAGAAATTATAGTCACCGATACAATTTCAATCCCCAAAGCATCGACTTCGAGCAAACTTACAGTTCTTTCTGTTGCACCGATTTTTTCGGAAGCGATTAAGAGAATACATTCTGAAGACTCAGTGAGCAGTTTGTTTACCTAGTCTGAGTAGCTTTTCCCCCTCTGTGAACTCTGTGACCTCTGTGTCTCTGTCGTTTGAATACTTAAAAACCACAGAGACACTGAGGCGCAGAGTTAGGGAAAGGATACCTGGGTTTAATGGGTAGGTACTTGCCCTCTCTAATCACCTGAAACCAATAGATAAAGATACCTGCGTCAGCCAGCTTTACCTAATTCGGCATTTGTGATTAAGTAAGCGCTCTTATTTAAGAATCTGGTATTTTTGCCGGTATTTTTGTGGGGGCGTTTGGCCCTCTTGTAGTTTTGTGTGATCGAAATGAGGAAGGTGCATAGTGGAAGGCACAGCTTTACCAACTAATTCGAAGATTCAGTTTGTTATCCCCGTCGAGCTTCGGCAGACCAAAGGGAGCAGTCCGGCCCGTATTTTACGTCGTGAGGGAAAGATTCCCTCGGTGGTGTATGAGAAGGGCGAGCCTGCGTTGAATGTGAGCATCCCGGAGCGAGAATTCGTTAAGGTTGCAAGCGCGGCGCGCACCTCGCAGCTCTTTGTGTTGAAGAGCAGTGATAAGCGCCTCGATGGCCGCTCTGCGCTGGTCAAAGAAGTTCAGCGAGAGTACGTCCATAACAGGGTCTTGCATATCGATATTCAGACAGTACGCGACGATGAGGAGATCTCGGTAGAGATTCCGACAAAAATTGTTGGCGAGGCACCTGGCGTGAAGATTGACGGCGGTGTTTTAACTGTCGTTGCACACGAGATTATGGTGCGTTGCTTGCCGAAAAATATTCCGAGCGAGGTTCATGTTGATGTTTCCGAGCTAAAACTTGGGGATAGTATTCACGCAAGAGCCTTGAAGCTTCCGGCGAACGTAAAGCTCGCCGGTAATCCGGATGAGACTCTGGTCAGCGTTGTTGCCGTGCGCAATATCGTTGAGGAAGAGGCTGCCGCAACGACTACGGCTGAAGGTACTGCCGCGGCTGGTGAAGCAGGGGCTGCGCCTGGCGCTGCACCTGCAGCCGGCGCTGCGCCGGCTGCTGCTACGGCGGCAGGCGACGCGAAGAAGGCTGAGGCGAAGAAGTAACGCGTCTTTGGTGGCTCGTGGATATCGAGATTATCGCAGGTCTTGGTAATCCGGGTCGAAAGTACGAAGCGACGCGACACAATCTTGGTTTTCGAGTGGTAGAGTCGTTATTCGATTCTGCCGGCTGTAGCGGATTGGCGGAGTGGAAGACTTCGGATGATCTGCAGGTGGCCGAAGTAGCGATAGCGGGAGAGAGGCGCTTCTTGCTTAAGCCGCAGAGCTTTATGAACCGAAGTGGTGAGCCTTTGGCGAGTTTTTTACGCTACAGGAATATCGCGGTGCACAAGCTGGTGGTGGTACATGACGAGCTTGATCTTCCCCTTGGCGCTTTGCGTATAAAGCGAGGCGGTGGGGATGGCGGACACAACGGAATTCGTTCTGTCACGCAGCAGCTCGGTACTAATGACTTTGTTCGTGTTCGGCTCGGTATCGGAAGACCTGTGCCGATGGGTGCTCAGGGACAGGGGCCGGCGCCTGAAGTCAGCGATTGGGTTTTAGGAAAGTTTAGCGGCGAAGAGAGTACTATCGCTGACAAGCTGGTGGAGCGGGGCGCCGTTGCAGTTGAGGAGCTTCTTCGAGGCTCGCTTGAGTCTGCGCAGCGACTTTATAACACTGGGTCTTTATAGTACGCGCATGTATTTTAAACGGAGTGGAAAACTATGGCACGAAAGTATGAAACGATAGTGGTGTTCAGCCCGGATCTTGATGAAGGAAAGGTCAAGGATGAGTCCAAAAAGATTGAGGCGCTTCTTGGCAGTCTCGGCGGTTCCAATATCGTAATTGATTCTTGGGGCAAGAAGACAATTGCCTATCATGTTGGGAAACATAAATTTGGCAATTATGTGTGCTTCAAATATGAAAGTGAGAAGGGCGATATTATTACTACCGTCACGAATACGCTACGCATCACCGATCTTGTTATCAAGTTTCAAAATCACCGCATCGCTGATAAGACCAGAAAGTTTAAGGGCAATCCGCGGCGCGTTGGAACGTATGATAGCTCGGATGATCTGGGTGATATGGGTGAAGTCGACTACTGATTTTTTAAGGCGTTATTTATGGAAATTATATTAAAAGAGAACTATCCAAGCTTGGGATATGTCGGCGATATCGTAAAAGTAAAAGACGGCTACGCCCGGAACTTCTTAATTCCACGTGGCATCGGTGTCGAGGCAAGCAGTCGAAACGAGCGTCTTTTCAAGCACAAAATGGCGGGAATTAATGCTCGACGGATTAAGCTTCGAGCAGAAGCCGAGACACTCGCCAAGAAACTTGACGGATTAATCTTGGAGTTCACCCTTCGCGCGGGCGATGGCGGGAGATTGTTCGGTTCTATCGGTGCCCGTGATATTGAAGCGGCGCTTAAGGAGAAAGAGCTTCAAATTGAAAGGGCGCAGATTAAGCTTGTTGATACCTTGAAGAAAGCCGGCGAGTACAAAGTTTCGTTAAAGCTGCACGCCGAAGTCCAGGCCCCTATTACCGTACGGATAGTTGCGGATCTGCCGGCGAAAAAGGCGGATGAAGAAGGCAAAGATAAGAAGCGTGGTCGTGGCCGTGGCAAGAAAGCGGATGCGGTTGACGGGGAGGAGTCACAGGGTGAATTGCCAGCTGAGCAGAGCGAAGTAATGGCTGCCGATGGCGCCGAAGCTGAGAAGCCGAAGGCAAAGCGTAGCTCCAAGAAGAAAGCCGCGAAGGACGAGGCAGACTCTCAAGAGTAGCCGCTTTCTGCGTGGGCGGACGCTAATTGCGAATCACTGGAACCCATTCCAGACCAAGACCCTTTCAGGGGAGCTTTGGCGCAGTGAGCGTTAATACCGTTCACGAGTTCAGCTGTCTTCGATCCCCGGGTGACCTCGGCTGCATGTAGCGATAAGCAAGATGTACCTATAATGCTTCAGTCATGAACTATTTTACCCCGTGAATGGTTACCAAATGCGAGGAAAGGGGCTATTTCTCCCGATAGCGTTTCTGGTAGCGTTTAGCCTACCGGTGCTATTGCTTGCATTGTATGGCCGGATCGGTGCCGGCACATTAGATGCCCAACAAGATATCTTTCCTCAGGCGCTCAGTGTCAGTGAGGATGGGGTGTATGTGCGTGTCGCCGAGTCAGCGCTTCTTGACCCCGTTGAGGATAAAGACATGCTCTTTTTTCTCTGGTTCAAGCTTAAACGGCTTCCTGAAGCCGGCCAGAAGATGACACTGTTAAACAAGATTGACGATGGCCATCGAGTAAAGCCTGGATACGCCATTGTTATTTCTGGCGAGAAGGGCGGCGCACGATTTCAAGTGTATTGGAAAAATGGCTCGGGGCGCGGAGGTTGGTTTAGTTTTTCGGACACTCCGCTTCGAATTGGCGTGTGGACCATGGTAGCGGTTAGTTTCAGTGGTGGCCGCTTTCTCGGGGTCCATACTGCGACCCGTGAAGCTGAAAGGCTTTCTGAGCAGCTTGCGGGCGGGCACGATCTGGGCGAGATCATCACCGCTAGTTCAAAGGCTGACTTAGTTATTGGTGCGCCGCGAGGAAATCAATTTCGCGGAGCACTCGGACCGTTCGGTCTTTTTATTGGCAAGAAGCTTTCGGACAGGTTTAAGGAAATTCTGAAGGCGCTTGCTCGTTCGCCGCTTAGCATGCCTCCACTTCATGCCGATAACCAAGCACGATTGTTCGTGCTTGATAGCGCGACGGATCAAAGCGGAAATAATCTGACGATTGAGGTGCAAAATGGTGCACGTCAGAAGCGCGAACGGCGTGGCTTTGACAGCAGCAAATAATTTTGCTATAGTCTGAGCAAATGTTCGGAAAATTCTTCCACCATTCCACTTTTTCAGTTCACGCGCGCTAGCGCGGCAATAATTCTGCGCCCTTCGGGCGATTCAAATTCATAAGTTTCTTTTTTCGGTAGCCATCGCAGTTTGGTCGTATTCGGTGGTGAATGTATTGAGGTTTGCGTATGGAATCCTTGCTTCGTATTGGTGTTCAAAAATCAGGAAGGCTTCTTGAGGACTCGCTCGAGTTACTTAAGGCCTGTGACCTGGATTTCGAACGAGGGCGCGGGAGTTCGCTGCGGGTATTCGCAGAGAACTTTCCGGCGGAGCTCCTGTTCCTTCGAGATGATGATATCCCGGGCTATGTCGTCGATGGGACAATTGATTGTGGAATTGTCGGAGAAAACATTATCGCCGAGGCCGAATCGCCGGTGCTTATTCTGGAAAAGCTCGGCTTCTCGAAATGTAGGCTCTCAATTTCTGTCCCAAAGGGAAGTGCTTTCTCTGACTCGCGTGCACTTGACGGACTTCGTATCGCGAGCGCATACCCGAGGTTGCTCACTCGCTATCTGAAGCGTAATGAAATCAAAGCCTCTATTCACGAAATGAGCGGGTCGGTTGAGATTGCGCCAAGCATAGGTCTCGCAGACGCAGTCTGCGATCTTGTCAGCTCTGGTTCAACCCTGCTCATGAATGGACTTCGCGAGCTTGAGAGTATCTTTACTTCAGAGGCTGTCTTTGTGGCGGCGCAGACGTTGCAGGAGCCGACAGCAGCCATCCTCAAGAGCCTTCTCTTTCGGATTCGCGCGGTAAAGCGTGCCAAAAATTGCAAATATATTCTGCTTAATATTAGGACTGAGAGGGTACCGGAAATTGCGGATCTTATTCCCGGACTTAGAAGTCCAACGGTGCTGCCGCTTTCGGAACCGGGTTGGAGTTCGGTTCATGCCGTTGTGGAGGATCAAGAGTTTTGGAAAAAGATAGAGCTCTTAAAGAGCTTGGGGGCCGAGGGCATCCTCGTGTGTGGTGTTGAAAAATTGATGTAGGAGCAACCTATGAAGGTATTGAGATTCCCAGATGATAATCAATTGGCCTCGTTATTTCTTCGAGCGAAAGCGTCGGAAGATGAGGAGGTGCGCCAAACGACGCGGAAGATTCTCACGGAAGTTCGGCAACGTGGAGACGCCGCGGTTGTCGACTATTCAAAACAATTCGGTGGGACTGCGCGCGCGCTGCGCTATTCAGACACCGAGATAGTCGCTGCGGCAGAATCCTGTCCCGAGCAGTTACGCGCCAGTATAAAGAAGGCCGCGCAGAATATCGCACGTTTTCACGAAGCGCAGCGCGAGGTCTCAAAAGAGGTTGTGGTGGATGTTGGTATTACGGCATGGCGGCGAAGCGTCTCGATAGATTGTGTAGGGCTTTATGTCCCCGGCGGTACGGCACCTCTCTTTTCAACGCTTCTAATGTTGGCCGTACCGGCGAAGATTGCGGGATGTTTACGGATCGTTGTTGCGACGCCACCGCGGTTCGACGGAACCCTCGAGCCGAGCGTGGCGTACTGTATGCAGCTTCTTAGCCTAAATGACTGTTTTGCAGTGGGTGGAGCCCAGGCGATTGCAGCGCTTGCCTACGGTACAGAGAGTGTCCCTCGAGTTGATAAAATTCTCGGTCCTGGGAACAGATATGTAACCAAGGCCAAAGCAATTGTTGCAAGCGAAGGAGTCGGCATTGATATGCTTTCGGGTCCCTCCGAACTTCTTGTCATTGCGGACGAAAGCGCCAATCCGGCAA
>CAZEAC010000027.1:43171-58778 GCA_964510065.1 uncultured Bdellovibrionales bacterium
ATGGGTTGCCGCCGATCTGCTGTCGCAGGCGGAGCATGGTTCTGATAGCCAGGTGCTCCTGCTCACGACCTCCGAGCGTGTGCTTGGTGAAACTCTCTCGGAGGTTGAGAGGCAGGTCCAAGCACTTCCCCGCGCGGGCTTTGCAAAGGGCGCGCTTCAAGAAAGCGCGGCGATACTTGTACAGAGCGTCGATCAGGCGATCGATATCTCCAACCGCTATGCTCCTGAGCACCTGCTGCTTGCGGTCGAAGATGCAAGAGCGCTTTCGACACGGGTACGTAACGCAGGGTCGGTTTTTGTCGGCAACTACACGGCAGAATCAGTGGGAGACTACGCTTCCGGCACAAATCACTGCCTTCCAACTTTGGGAGGTGTCCGCATGCAGGCGGGAGTTTCACTTGATAGCTTTGTAAAGAAAATTACCTTTCAAGAACTTGACGCTGAAGGGCTCGCCGCAATTGGCTCGACAGTAGTTGTCATGGCTGAAGCCGAGGGGCTACGCGGTCACGCCGAAGCGATTAAAATACGAGGTGTCTCATGAGCGCGATTATTGACCTTATCAGGCCGCATTTGCGAAGCATTGAGAAATATGTCACTGCGCGAGATGAGTTTACGGGGGACGCGAGAGTATTTCTCGATGCGAATGAAAACTCCTTCGGTGCCCCGATAAAAGCCGGACTTGCCAGTGCCTTACACCGCTATCCTGATCCGCTCGCACGAGGCGTCAGGCGCCTTGTCGCGGAGTGGCGAGGAGTTCCCGAAGCAAATATCGCGCTTGGAAATGGCTCGGATGAATTAATTGAGTTGCTCATTCGAGCTTTCTGTACGCCTGGACAGGACTCTATTGCAGTTTTGTGTCCGACATACGGTATGTACAGGGTCGCCGCCTGCATTCATGACGTGTCGGTAATCGAGGTTCCATTGGTCGATGAGTTTGCGCTCGATGCCGATGCTCTAATGATGGCCGTGCAAGACTCGACAAAAATTGTGTTCCTCTGCAATCCGAATAATCCGACTGGCAATGTGCTTAATCGTGGCGAAATTCTAAAGTTGCTGGAGCGGTTTTCAGGTGTGCTGGTGATTGACGAAGCGTATATCGACTTTTGTAAAGACCAGAGTTTCCTCCCTGATCTACTTTGCTATCCGCGGCTTGTAATCTTGCAGACGTTCTCTAAGGCATGGGGGCTTGCGGGAGCGCGCTGCGGATTGATGTTTGCTGACAGTTCGCTGATTGAGCTTCTTCAGAAGATCAAGCTACCCTATAATTTGAGCACTCTCACGCAAAGAGCGGTACTAGAAGCTCTGCGGAGTTTACCTCGAACTCTCTTTGATCGGGTGCGAGAATTGTGTGTCGAACGTGAGCGACTTTCGTCATTGCTCGTGAATTCTCCCCATGTAGCGCGAATCTACCCATCTTGCGCCAACTTCCTTCTCGTAAAGACGCACAATCCGAGCGCGTGCCTACGCCTGCTCTCTGAGCGCGGAGTAATAGTGCGAGATCGCTCGACCCTTCGCGGATGTGAAGGGTGCTTACGAATTACCGTCGGCACTCGAGCGGAAAATAATAGTGTGCTTGAGGCGCTCGGGGTTCCCGTGGCAGTTTGTGCATCCGAGAGGACCGGCGAAGTCCGCCGTGAGACCTCTGAGACGGAGATCGTGGCATGGGTTTCGCTCGATGGGCAGGGGCGAACAGATTTGAGGAGCGGCGTACCGTTCCTTGACCATATGTTGGATCAGCTGGCGCGCCATTCAGGGCTGGATCTCTCGCTCTATGTTCGCGGGGATCTTGAAGTTGATGCGCATCACAGTATTGAGGATACAGCCCTTGTAATAGGTGAAGCAATTCGCAAAGCGCTCGGTGATAAACGAGGGATAGAGCGTTATGGATTTGTTCTCCCGCTAGACGAAGCAAAGACAGGGATTACGCTCGACCTCTCGGGAAGGCCCTATCTCAAATGGAGCGCGCGTTTTTCGGGACCTGCGATTGGAGCCATGCCGACGGAAATGATACAGCATTTTTTCTACTCGATGTGTCAAGCGCTTGGCGCGACGCTCCATGTTGAAGCGAGTGGCGAAAACGATCACCACATCTGCGAGAGCATTTTTAAGTGTTTTGCACGGACACTTAAGCAGGCGATTAGCAGAGGTACTAGCGCGCAGCTGCCGAGCACAAAGGGGGTATTATGAGAGTTGCAGTTGTCGATTACGGGGCCGGTAATATTTGTTCGCTTCTCTTTGCATTGAAGCGGCTCGGAGTTTCGGCGATTGTCAGTCGCGAGCCTGGCACGCTTTCGGCCGCCGATAAGGTAATCATTCCTGGGGTGGGAGAAGCAGGCGCGGCAATGCGCGAACTTCGCCGAGCTGGGTTGATCGAAGCACTTCGTGGCTTTGTACGACCTCTTTTGGGAATTTGTCTAGGCCTCCAGGTGCTTTGCGAATACTCGGAAGAGGGCGACACGGAGTGCCTTGGGATTTTTAGAGGCCGGGTGTGTCGCTTTGCAAACGGCCCTAAGGTGCCGCATGTGGGATGGAACCGAATTGAGGAGTTGCGAGGGGCCCTATTTAAGGGCGTTCCGAGCCGTTCATACGTGTACTACTCGCACAGTTTTTTCGCGCCTTTGTCTTCGCAAAGTGAGGCAGTTACTCATTACGGAGCAACTTTCTCCGCTGCGCTTGTCGAACGGAATTTTTTCGGAGTGCAGTTTCACCCCGAGAAAAGCGGCGCAGTGGGCGCTCAGATACTAAGCAATTTTTTATCGTTATAATTTGCAGAGAAGTTTTTATGTTTATATATCCGGCAATTGACATCATGGAAGGTTGCGCGGTGCGGCTTGTACAGGGCAGGTTTGCAGACCCGACAGTATATCCCGAAACTCCGCTTGAAATAGCCAAGCGCTATGAGGATGCGGGACTTTCTAGGCTTCATCTCGTTGATTTGGATGGAGCGCGCAACCGCACAATAATCAATTACAAGACGATTGAAGCGATCGCCAGTCGCACCAACCTTCAAATAGATTTTGGAGGAGGAGTGCAGAGTGAGCAGGATATAGCGCTTGCATTTGAGTGCGGCGCCGCCCAGGTCAATATTGGCACTGCTGCAGTGCGTGAACAATCTCGTTTTTGCGAATGGCTGCATCGTTTTGGCGCCTCGCGAATAATTTTAGCTGCTGATGTTCGCAGTGGAAAAATAGTTATGTCGGGATGGGAAGAGAATTGTGAAATTTCAGCGAATGACTTTGTCAAATACTGGCTTGAGCGAGGGGTGGAAATCGTAAGCTGCACCAGCGTCGAAAATGACGGAACGATGAAAGGGCCAGCTATCACACTATATCAGCAGCTGTGCGGATGCTTCCCCGAGGCAAAACTAATCGCGAGTGGGGGAGTCGCGGCCTTGTCGGATCTTGAGAAGTTATCAAGCCTATCATTATACGGGGTAATAATTGGCAGAGCTCTTCTTGAGGGTAAGATCAGTGCCTCTGTAGTGGGAGCAATTCAATGTTAAGTAAGAGAATTATTGCGGCGCTTGATGTTAAAAATGGGCGCACAGTAAAGGGTGTTCAGTTTAAAGAGCTGGTCGACGCGGGCGATCCAGTTGAGCTTGCGTATCGCTACTCCGAAGAGGGAGCCGATGAGATCGTGCTCCTTGATATACGTGCAACTGAAGAGGGCCGTGGTACCATGCTCGAAGTTGTCCAAGGAATAGCCCAGGTGCTCTCGATTCCGTGTACCGTTGGTGGTGGCGTGCGCAACCAGAAAGATGTCTCGCAGCTTCTTTCAGCGGGAGCAGATAAGATATTTCTTAATTCCGCTTTTCTTGCAGTACCGGATCTGATCGATAAACTTGTAAAAGAGTTTGGCTCGCAGTGTATTGTCGCGGCAATTGATGCTCGTCACGAAGCCGGGCAATGGACAGTTTATAGCTCTGGCGGAAAAGTCAGGACTTCTCGTGAGCTTTTCGCGTGGGCTCGCGAAGTGTCCGAGAGAGGCGTTGGCGAGATTCTTTTTACCTCGATGAATCACGATGGCACGCAGAACGGCTTTGCGTGCGAAGTAACTGGGCAACTCTCAAGGAATCTTCCCATTCAGGTAATCGCATCTGGTGGCGCGGGCACCGAACGTCATTTTCTCGATGTCTTTAACGCCGGCGCAGATGCCGCGCTTGCGGCAAGCGTTTTTCACTATAGGAAGTTAAGTTTCAGCAGTCTAAAGAAGTTCCTCAGCGACCGCGGAGTAGAGGTAAGAATATGAAGATCGATTTTCAAAAGGGTGGTGGGTTGGTGCCAGCAATTATTCAAGACGCTGAAAGTCTTAAGGTACTCATGCTTGGTTATATGAATGAAGAGGCGCTCGCGCGTACACTCGAGCAGCGTCGAGTGCATTTCTACAGTCGGTCGAAGCGGCGGCTTTGGATGAAAGGAGAGCAGTCGGGTAATGTCTTGGAGCTGCGAGACATCGCGCATGATTGTGATAATGACACGATTTTGATTAAAGTAACTGTTCGAGGGCCAGTGTGTCACACTGGTTCGCAGAGCTGTTTTGGAGACACAGAGCCCGTCGGAGTTTCGTTTCTCAATCGACTGCAAGATCTGATTGAGTCGCGTAAAATGTCTTCTCCCGACAACTCTTATACCGCAAAGCTTTTCTCGATGGGGATTGACCGGATTGCGCAGAAAATAGGCGAAGAGGCTACCGAGGTAGTTATCGCAGCAAAAAACAGTGAAGTGAGGCCTCTTCTTAACGAGAGTGCGGATCTCCTTTTTCACCTGAGCGTGCTTCTAAGCTCGCGAGGGCTAAGGCTTGAAGAAGTCATTTCGATCCTTCAGGAGCGATCCAGAAAACATGCGTAACCCGCAAATCTCACCAGGCATCTCGCGCGCCTCGCGGGCTTCGGCCCCTACGGATTGTCTGCACCACTGATTCGTGGCGCAGGTCGCCCTTTTTTCGGGCGCGGAGCATTCCAAAGTTCCGTCGGTTTTGTATTTTCAAGCGAGTACTGAATGTGCGGTGGAAGCTCGGGAAAATAATCTAGTTTCGTGAGGCGTTCAAGTTCATGAACGCTGTTGAGCGCTTCAACAAGTTCGCCTTTAGGGTGTTGTCCAATAGTAAAAGGCAGTAAACGAATGCGATCGCCGTCTTCGTCGATTATTATCTTGTAAAATGCATCGGCGAGATCGGTTTTATGCTTTCCAACAAATTCGCGATTATCGTCAAAAATTGGACCAGCGATCTGCCAGGTTCCATCGAAAGCGTTTGCGAAATAGTCGCATTCGAGATTCTCAGTCTTCTTCCACATGCCAAGGTTCGCGTCTTTATGCATTGCCACGACGTTGTACACGGCAAATGTTTCTACCTGTGCCGCGCTTCCATAGCGTGAAGCTATCGCATAGTTCGGCGCAAGGTGGCCGAAGTGGTAGCCGGTATTCGCTAAGAAGTTTCCGGGGATGCCTGGAATTCTTGGGTCGGCGTAGAAGCCTGATGGCCGTTTGGGAGTATTGTCATCATGCCAACCAACCGGACCTTTCTTTGGTAGAAAGTAACAAACATATAGTGGGTTCTTTCGTTCGTTGAGGTCGTAGCCCACGATAAAGCCTGAGTTTGTTATCACGATGAGTGGCTTGGCATATCTCGGAAGTCCTCCGTAAATATGGGTGGGCGGCTTCTTTTGACGGTCCTTCACATATCGCTGCTCTTCTTGTCTCGCGAGTTCAGGAGAAAACTTCTCTCGCGAGGGCAATTGAGAATTTGAGAGATCGTCATTGCGCCATAGCTTAGAAGAAGGCGTATCCCTAAGAAAAAGAGTGCTCAGGCATAGTAGGCCAATGCTCAGTCTGACTTTATTCTGACGATCCATTGCTTTTTTAAAGGACCGCAATTGTAATGCTTTTGGGGGTTCTAATCAAATCGGATGGTTACATCACCATTTGCTTTGCAACCTCCATAACTTGCTTGTATGGGCATGCCGGCTACATCGCTTGTAATCTCAAAGAAGCTTAGGCTTGAAGATATCGCCTGGCCTCGGGTTTTGGAGCGCATGGCGGGAACCTTTAAGATTGATTTCTTCAAGGCAGATGAGCAGCTAAAACATTTTTTAATACGACTTCGAAGACCGTTTAATCTCGCCTGGTTTATCTCACAGTCGTTGTCGCTATCCGACAATATAATACTGTCGTGTGTATGCGAAGTGCATGGCGCAGATACTATTGAGCTCTGGTACGAGCGAAGTATTCACCTTGGGCCTCTTGCCATTACCTATTTTCAGGAGAGCCGCTTTACTCCAAAAATCCCGAGGGGCACAAAGGAACGCAGAGGCACTGGCGAAACAAGAATTGTTCTTGGCTTTTTGAGTAAGCGACTCGAAGTGCAAAGTTTTCTTTGCTGTCTGGGGATGCAGTTTCTTTTCTTTTCGCTTGGCGTCTTTCTGTATGTATTAATAGGGGGACTACTCATTTATGGTCTCTCGGTATTTATACTTTTTCTACACCATCCAATTTCCGTGTTACGCTCGGCATTGCATAATCCGAAAATTGGGCTTGCACTCTTGGGATTTCTCAGCGCCATCGCCGCGATAAGCGGTCGAGCAATCGCGAACGTAAGCCGACTTCTGTGGCGGCGCCTTGCTTCGATACGTAAGCGCTAAATCACATTTCACCAAATTTTCACGGGCAATTCATCTGCAATTCAAGCTGTTGTGAGACTCTATTCACATAGTAATCGTGAAGTAGGGCAAATGTTTATGAAGTTATTAAACAGATTTAAAAGCTCAGCTCTCATTAAGGCCTTTCTCGTTGGCGCGCTTATCGTTGTGCTACAGATTCCTCTCGGGAAAATTATATCGCTCATGTATGAGCGTGAATCTACAAAAGAGAGCGCACGAGCTGAAGTCTCCTCGATGTGGGGCGACCGACAGCGAATCGCAGGGCCGATTTTGTCTCTGCCTTATAGAGTAAGAGGGTACGACTCGTCGGGAAAGCGAGTAGTGGAGACACACAACGCGTATTACTTGCCGACAAGTCTCAATATAAAGGGTCGAGTTACTACGCAGGTACGTTATAAAGGAATCTTCAAAGTGCCGCTGTATACAGCCCAAGTTCAGGTAGAGGGCGAGTTCTGCGATATTGCCATTCCCGAGACCGAAATTCCTCGTGACGATATCCTTTGGGATCAGGCAACGCTGATTGTAGGCATGAGTACTCCGCGTGCGCTCACTAAGAATATTAAGCTTCAATGGGGCGAGCACAGCTTGGATTTCATTCCCGAGACTGGCGCAGTCACGATATTTTCTGAAGGAATTCACGCCGAGCTGTCTGGAGAGCAGGCAAAAGGTACGCATAAATTTAGCTTTGAGCTGAATGCTCGGGGAAGTTCAAATCTTTCTTTCCTTCCGCTTGGGGCGCAATCAACAGCTCTTCTTTCTGGTACCTGGCCTGATCCGGCGTTTAGTGGAGCCTATCTTCCAGGAGAGAGAACAATTGATGCGACGGGATTCGAGGCTTCGTGGAATATTCCAAATCTGGGAAGGGGCTATCCGCAACGTTGGCGAGATTCAGGCGTCAGCTCGAGCGCTCTGGAGGCTTCAAATTTTGGCGTAGGTTTTGTGGTTCCCGTTGATGCGTACCGCATGAGCCTCCGAGCAAGTAAGTATGAGTTGCTTTTTATCTTCCTTACTTTTTTGACTTTCTATCTTTTTGAGACTATGGGCCGGCTGTTTATACATCCCTTGCAATATCTCGTGGTTGGGGCGGGAATCTGTCTTTTCTATCTGCTCCTCCTCTCGATTGCCGAGCACCTTAGCTTTATAGTTGCCTATGTGATCGCCAGCTCGGCGATCGTGGCATTAGTGACTGCATACAGCGCCGCGGTGCTTCAAACCGGCAAGAAAGGGTTAATCGTGGGATCCGTATTGTCGTCTTTGTACGCCTTTCTTTATGTGCTGCTGAGTGAGCAGGATTATTCGCTTCTCGCTGGTTCGGGAGGATTGACTGTAGTTCTTGCGGTAGTAATGGGGTTGACGAGGCGCATGAATCGGCAAGAGGATCACGGTCGTACGGTTAGTTAGACACGTTGTTGTACCCATGGTATACCTCCGGCACCTATGGCGCGGGCGTTTACCATACCTCCTTATTACCGATCGAGCATGGTTTCGAGCATTAAAAATGCCCGAAAATCCAGTGATTCGCGCAAACGTGATCGCAGCCCATCAGTACTCGACTGTGGAGTAGTTCAATTCAAGATTGCGCGTCACTTCGGATTCTGCTTTGGCGTAGAAAATGCGATTGAGATCGCCTACCGAGCGTTGCAGGAAAACCCAAACAAACGAGTTTTTCTCCTGAGTGAGATGATTCATAACCCGCAGGTCAATGGCGATCTGATGGCTCGAGGTGTACGCTTTATCCTCTCACCAGAGGGTACGCAGCTTTTTCCCTTTGAGGAATTAAGGCCGGAGGATATCGTAATTGTTCCCGCATTTGGAACAACCGTCGAGCTTTTTAATAAGCTCTCGAGCCTGGGCATTAATCCTACGCGCTACAATGCGACGTGCCCGTTTGTGGAAAAAGTTTGGAAACGCGCCGAACAGCTTGGGCAGCGCGGTTATACGGTGATTATTCACGGAAAGCAGTCTCATGAAGAGACTCGGGCAACTTTTTCCCATGCCAGGCTTGGCGCGCCGAGCCTTGTAATTCGTGACCGTGTCGAGGCGCAAACATTGGCCCGTTATATTCGTGGTGAGAGCAGTATCGATGATTTTTTTCGGGATTTCGAGGGGCGCGCCTCTGAGGGCTTTCTCCCTAACTCCGATCTTTCCAGAATTGGAGTCGTAAATCAGACTACAATGCTTGCGACGGAAACTCAGGAGATCAGCGAATTGCTTCGAGAGGCAATGCGTAGTCGTTATGGCGAAGAGGATCTAGAGAAACATTTCGCGGATACCCGAGACACTCTTTGCTATGCGACAACCGAGAACCAAGAAGCCACGTCGGGATTGATAGACTCAGGCGGAGATCTAGCAATTGTCGTCGGCGGATACAACTCGTCGAATACTTCTCATCTTTATGAGCTTCTCTCGGCGCGGTATCCCACATATTATATTAAGGACGCGGGCGAGATAATAAGTGCCGAGGAGATTCGCCACCTTGATTTTCCGCGAAGTGACGTTATCGTGAGCCAAGGATGGCTCTTGAAGCAGGATAGACCACTTGAGATACTACTCACCGCTGGCGCGAGCTGTCCTGATGCGCTTGTAGACAAGGTATTGAGCCGAGTTGCTGAACTTTGTGGGGTGTCTGAAAGGCTATCACGTGCAATAGTTCCCTTTGAAAATTCAGGTGCGGACTCCGGAGTAATTGGATTATGAAGTCAATTGATGTTTGTGGTATTGGGAATGCAGTTGTCGATATTCTCATCGACGCGGACGAAGAGCGCTTTGTTCCGCTCAAGCTTGAGCGTGGAACGATGCGACTTGTCGACAGTAACGAGCAAAAGCGGCTACTGCAGGCGGTGGCCCAGGACAATCCGGTATTAGTAAGCGGTGGATCCGTTGCAAACTCGATTATCGCCCTTGCCCAACTAGGCGGCAAAGGTGGCTTGATTGGCTGTGTTGGCGATGACCGATACGGCCTTTTTTACAAAGAGGAGCTTAGCACTCTTGGTGTAGAGGTCGGAAATCTAATAAATGTTGGCCAGATGACGGGAACCTCATTGATCATGGTTACTCCTGATGCGGAACGTACAATGCGGACCTGCCTCGCGGTTTCGTCGGAGCTCGGTGCAAAACATGTCGATGCTGATCGAATTGCACGCGCGCAGTGGTTGTTTATCGAAGGATACGTCTTCGCAAACCCCGAACATGGCCAGGGTGCTATTCGTGAAGCTATTACGGCCGCAAAGAAAGCTGGAACCAAAATTGCGATTACCTGCTCAGAAGCCTTTGTCGTTGAAGTGTTTGGCGACGCGGTGAATCAGGCGCTTGCCGATGCGAGTCTGGTGTTTTGTAATGAGACCGAAGCGTCGGCATTGGCGGGGTGTAAGACACCAAATGCGGAAGAGGCCTTTCAGAAGCTCGCGAGTCGATTGCCTTCCGTTGTTGTAACATCAGGGCCGAAGGGTGCATACGTGTCGTTTGACGGCGAGCAGTTTCATGTCGAAGCGTTCCCTTGTGAGCCGCGTGACCTTACTGGCGCAGGCGATATGTTCGCTGGGGCGTTCCTCTATGGGATAACGCAGGGAGTTTCGCCGCGAAGTGCGGCGCGCGGCGCCTGTTTTTTGGCGTCCAAAGTAATTTCTCAGATCGGCGCGCGCTTAAATTCAAGCGTGAAGGACTATTGGAACGAGGCTACTCGCGAGAGTGACTGATGAAGGTTGTCTATAAAGGTGACGATGGCGGTGTCTCCTTTCAGCTTAAGCTATCAGACGACGGCTTGAAGCTTTTTCTCGACGCAACCCCTAAGGGAAAAAAAGCAGTAAAGGGCGCTGAGCTCGCGATACTATTTAGTAAAGGGATTGGCCAGGCGGATTTTGATAAGGCCGTACTTGATGATATCGCCAAGGGGCTGTCAGACGGAAAGCCCTGTAAAGAGCGCCGAATCGCCAAAGGACAGGAGGCAAAGAACGGCGCAAACGGGAAGCTTCTGCTCCTTGTGAAAAAGTTTGAGCTGAAGCCCAAATACCGCGAAGTAGAGGAAGAAAAACAGCGTAGAATATCTTTCACAAACCTACATCTCTTCGACAACATCAAGAAGGGGCAAGTTGTTGCGCGAGTCTATCCTCCCAAAAACGGTGAAGATGGCATTGATGTCTTCGGCAAAAAGATCGCCGCTCTTCCGGGAGAGCCGTTCAAGGTAGCACTCGACAAGAGCCTTGTGCTGAACTCCGCATCTGAAGGCAACGAACGATTTGAGACGGTCGTTTCCGAATTAGAAGGATATCTGTGCGAAGAAAGTGGAAAGCTCATGATAAAGGAGGAGCTTGTGATTCCCGGAGACCTCGACTTCCGCTTTGGGAACATAAATTTTATTGGAAGCCTTAAGGTGCAGGGCGATGTAAGTCCGGGGTTCACCCTGTCCGCACCGAAAGGGGTAACTGTCCAGGGGGCAGTACGCGAATCCCGTATTGCGAGTACCCAAGGTGACGTGGTTATTAAAGGGTTTCTATTTGGCGGACGAAACTCTCTGGTAGTGACAGGACAAAATTTCTATGGGGCCGTAATCCAGGAAGCGCGTATTGAGGCCGCTGGCGTTATCTCTATATCAAAGGAAGCCACTGACTGTATTTTGCGAACTGAGAAAGGGTTGCTTATGCCCGAAGGTACCCTTGTTGGAGGGGAAATATTCTCGGTGATGGGAGTGGAGTGCAAGCGCATCGGTAACGAGGCAACCAAACGTACTGTAATTCGACTTTGCAATAGTGTGGAGGTATCGGCGCAATACGAAAAATTGCTACTCGATATTGAAAACCACGAAAAGGCGAAGAAGTTATTGGAGCTGCATCTTGGGCCGTATGCCAAGAATACTTCACGCATTGAATTTGTGAGTGGCCCGCATCGCGATAAGCTTCGGGCGCTCGCGGCGAAACATAAAGCTGTGCAGGATGGGCGAATCGCTCTGCTTGCAAGAAAAAAAGAGATGCTTGAGTCAGGACGGGGCGTCGAGGGGTCGCGAGTGAATATTTTGAGCGAAGCTTTTCCGGGGCTTGTCGTCAAGGTAAGTGAAACGGCCGAATTTGAGCTTAAAGACCCGCTAAAAGGTCCAAAATCTATAGTGTTCGATGTCGAAAAGGGCAGCTTTGAAGTTCAAGAATTGAAGCCATTGGAAATTGCTCTTGAGAAGGGGGAAAAAGATGGAAAAAAACGACGCTGAAATGCATACCGAAGTGAACGAAGCGCTTCGGCTCATGTGTCAGACCAGCTTTGGTGTGCTCGATAAGAATTTTCTCTGCCAGAGTCTTGGTGTGCTTAATCCGAAGCAACCGCTCTCAGTGCATGAAAATGATACCGTCGAAAAGGCTTTTCAAGTTCTCTGTCAAAACAAGGTTGGCTGTCTTGTTGTCAATGATGAAAGGGGAGTGCTTCGAGGAATCTTCTCGGAGCGAGATTTCTTGTTAAAAGCGGCGCCGCACTTTGATGCCGATAAGGGCTTTCCTATTTCGAAATTTATGACCGCAGATCCGGTAACGCAGCCTCCCGATGGTACCATCGCGTTCGCGCTCACGCTTATGTCACAGGGGGGATTTCGGCATATTCCCATCGTCGATAGTGAGAATATGGCGGTTGGGATTATCTCGGTAAAAGATATTGTTGATTATATCGTCGGGACGATAATGTCCGATCTTCTTAACTTCGAAGTCGCGACACCGTAATTGCGACTAATTTTGCAATGGTAACAGAGGGTTATCCTCGCTCGATAGCAACTACTCATTAACTCCTGGTATTTTTTTTCCCCGACTCTGTGCCCTCCGTGTCTCTGTGGTTTTTAAAAAAGGAGGTTAAACCACAAAGACACGGAGGGCACAGAGTTAGGGAAAAAGTACCCGGGGCTAATGAGTAGTTACCGTCCCTTCTATCGTGTTGAAACTAAACCACCGCAGTTTCAGAGGTTTACGTGGAGCAGCCGACGTCCTTAGCTGCCCCTCGACAATTTGAATAGCGGCGCTAATCCACCTATAATTTAGGTAACTTTGTGCCTTAAGCGGCGCATAACTGATACGAAGCTGTATTTTTAGGAAAGGGAACGTTCGTGGCAGCTATAGCGAAAGGAATCGGTTTCGGCGGCGGGAACGCAAAGGGAATTGCGCTCTTTATATTGGTGCTGCTCTTTGCAATTGGTCTTTTCTTCATCCCGGAGATAATTGATTTTCAACGTGGCCTGAAAAAGGCGAAGAACGGTCTGACCGAGGAGAGTGCAGCAGTGATTAGCGAGGAGTCGCAGTCAAAGAAGGGACTTTTGGAGAGCATAAAAGGGCTCTTTCGCTCTCCCGAGAGAAAAGCTGATTTCCAGGAAAGTTCACGTCAATCAATCTCACGTACAGAGCAACGAAACGAATCTACGGGAATTCGAGACAAACGGGGCGTAAAGGAGAAGAGCGCGCTCCCTGGCGCGCTTAAAGACGGCGTCACTTGGAATGCGTTGAAAAGCAAAGCGTCAATGCAGGCGCTTCGAACTGCCGAAGCGAATGCGCTCGCTTTAACCAAAGTGATTCCGCAAAAGTTTGTGGCTTCGCGAAACGCCCTTTTTGTCTACGCGAGTGGACTGCGCTTCGTTCTTTCGGGCGGCGAAAAGAGCATGGATGCGCTGCAAGCGTTTCGTTTCCTTGAGCAGCTTGATTCAAATGTCACTGAGACCATGCTTCGAGAACGAGTCGCAGCAAGTGAATATAATTCTTGGATGAGAGTTTCTCTTGGCCCGGTTTTCCAGGAGAGCCGCTATGTGAGAAGCAAGCAGATGCGCCAGGCTCCATTTAATCCGCAGCTTCAGCTTGTCGCTGTGCAAATCGCGCAGCCCGGAACAAAGACGAGAAAATGGATTGAAGGTGGGCCTGCCTATGTGCATTTCGCTGGGCTTTTAGTTGGCCGGGATATCAATAAGGTCTATTTGTATCGTAATGGCGAGTTCATTGCTTCTCGTGTGCCACGCTCCGCAAACCGCTTTGGGCAAAGGCTCTTTAAGTACACCGGTGGAAACGCACGCGGCGTATGGACAATAAAAGTTGTCGAAAAAGGTGGCCAGACGTACGAAAAAAGTTATGTGTTTTACCAGCGCGCACGTGCGTTCCCTTGGCTTGGAAGAAAGAAGGGGGTATTTGCGATCCCTTTCAACTCCTTTGATCCGCGGATTGATGCACTCTTCACGTATTCATCAGGCCAGCGCAATAAGCAGTTCGGATCTTATTTTAGCCACTCGGTCGGTGACGGGTTCTCGACCTTTTAATCGGCGCGACAGATTTTTTGTGAGCCAAGAGTCTTCGCAGAGTTAGGGACAGAATGCTCAGAGTTAATGAGCAATTACGCGCAAGAAAGCTTTGAACAGTTTCCGGTCTAATGCAGTAAATCAGGCCTTACCGAGGCAAGCCTGCGCTCAAGAATTCTTGTATTCGGATTGAAGGGCTTTTCATGGGCAAGGCCCAGAGCGCCGATCGCTGCAGCAACAGGATCGCCGGGTTGGGCGCTGTCTTTAAGATAAAAAGCGCCGCTCTGCTGCATCGCAGATTCAGGAACAAGGCCGACGAGTTCCGAGCCCGTTACTCTTGTCCCCAATTTCTCAGCGAGTTTCTTTGCTTCCTCGAAAACTCTGTGCATCGAAGTCACTCGAAAATCGGTGAGGTTGGTGGAGACCTGTGCGCAGCCGAATTCAGGCACTAGCCACCCGATTGCGTGACACTGAGGAAGAGTAAGTGCAGGAAATGTGAGCGCAGTTCCTTTGGGAGGGCCCGATTCTCGAAGGCAGTAGGCGATCTGTTTCGCAATTTCGAGATCGCGAGTTTCAAGATTAATGTTGAAGGCTAAAAGAAAAAAACGAGAGCCAACTGCCGTAGCACCAGTTATTGCACAATTTTCAAGAGTGCCGAAGTCAGGTTGTAATTCGCTTTCTCCCAATCGCGACACCAGCGATTCATACTCGCCGCGCCGAAGATAGGGAAGTCGCCTGCGCTTTTCCGAGGTAGCAGCCGCACCGTAGAGATACACGGGAACATGTACCTGTTCAGCAATGCTAGCTCCTACGGAGCGCGCGATCTCGGTGCAGTCTTCCAGGGTCGTGTTGTGAAAGGGGACAAATGGCAGTACATCGCAGCCACCGATTCGTGGATGTGTACCACTATGTTGACGCATATCGATATGTTTTGCTGTCGCTTCGACAAGCGAAATTGCTGCCTGTTTTACTTCGCTCGGCTCGCCAACAAAGGTAAAGACAGAGCGGTTTGTCGAAGCTCCGCTATAGGTATCGAGGAGCGCCACGTTATACTTGGAGATAGCAGCCTCCATTAGCTTAATAATTCCGCTATCCCTCCCTTCACTTATGTTGGGTACACATTCTATTAATTGTCGCATTGGCCGCTCTATACCAGGATTGGAGCATATTTGCGAGGGGGAGGTTTAGAAGGGGTGGGGGGCCAAAAAGAGCTAGTCCCCTGTAAACGAAATACTCTCGTTTCCTAGCTCTGTGTCTCTGTGGTTTTTTTTTGAATGTAAAATAAACCACAGAGTCACAGAGGTAGGAAAAGGTCAGAAAAGTTAGGTTCCAGCGTACTAGTTGCAATACCCCCCGATTTTCTGCAAAAATACCCGGACTTTAAGGCGACGTAGCTCAGATGGCTAGAGCGTGGCACTCATAATGCCAAGGTCGGTGGTTCGATCCCACCCGTCGCTACTCTACTTGAATTTAAAAGCGGTTCTCCCGGGAGCGATGAGTCGCGATTGCGCACGTCTTGCCAAGGTTCCCTAGAAAACTTTGCAGGGACTGTCTTTCTTTTCTAAGTATTTCACGACCGTAAATCCAAATAATCATTATTGAAATTTTGCTGTTTCGTGATTACCTCATTTATAGAGAATTTAGGGAACCTCTGAAAAACTAGGCGTTTTGGATCTGCTGGAATTTTGGATGAGATTTGCGAGAAAACA
>CAZEAC010000028.1:0-54785 GCA_964510065.1 uncultured Bdellovibrionales bacterium
TGAAAAAATAAATCGAGCCGTCACAATACGTTAGCGAGAACACTCCGATGCCCTGCTACCCGCCAGAACTTTTTGATTAGAGGAAAACGCTGGCGTATAGTCCTAGTGATGTCTCAGCAGTTAAATGCCCCACTTCGAAGAGCTTGCCGTGCCCTAAGAGGAAAGCGGCTTTTTGTTCTCGACGACTACCACCGCGACCTCGAATATGCGAGTGGTGTATTACGCACCCTTCCTAATGGTGATCGAACCAGAGTAACCGTCGAGAGCAATCCCCGACTCGCCGCAGAAACCATTGTCAGCGCTGCAAAGCGAAACGAACCCTTCGATGCGCTTGTGCTCGACCTGGCGATGTCCGACCCACTCACAAAAAAACGCCACAACGGTGATACAGTGTTGCGCGAGGTCGCAAAAGAGCTGCGCAAGGCGCGCTTACCACTTCCCCCCGTGGCATTCTTTTCGGGAGAGCATGCAGCTGGTATTCAGGCTTTTGTCGCCCATGAAGGGGAAAGGGCGAAACGCGAGAGATCGGTGCAACGTGATGCCTGGCCGGTAACCTTAGTCTTGAAATCAGAAACATCTGACGCGCTAATCCGTGCGTTGGACATGGTGTTGCAGATACATAAAGAAAGGGGCGGAGAACTATATCAACGATTCGTCGAGCGAAAGTTACGACTTAGCCCGCTCGAACTAGACAATGCGTCGGAACAGATCTCGAAGATTGCGCGCCTTGTGCACCATCTTTCAAGCGCTGGCGAAGAGATTGACAAATTTTTAACAAAATACGCGCGCTGGTACGTCAATTCCAAGTATCAGAGTAGACAACGAGGCTGGGTACTAGAGGGGCTTTGCGGTTATTACCGTTTCGATCACATAGCCGGCGACTCCGAACTCGCTGCATTTCGTCGACATTCTTTAGCTGGCTGGCTCGGCGGAGCGTCCACGGCAGGCCATGCACTCGCGATGCAAGCCGAAAAAGTATTAAAACATGCGGCAGGTGCGGAAAAGAGAAGCGCGCAGCGCGTCTCTGAAGTACTTGGGCGCTATCGCGATTTTCTCGGCGGAGTGCTGCAGGAGTTTCATCTTTGTAACACCTTGCGTCAAGTACGGATAAGCACTGTTGATCTTACTGCAATTTTGAATGGAATACGTAATGACCGTGGTTCAATTGCTGAAGCGGTAGAATTCGAAGTTCCGAATCGAACACTTATGGTGAAGGGACCGCTTCAGACAACTTTCTGCGGAATACTCGAGCAGCCGATAGAAAATGCCGTCAAGTTTAATGACCGTTCGCGTGGAGCTGTGCGGGTCACGCTGCAAGAAACTGAGCTTGAAAAGCTACCAACTGACATTGGCGATGAGCTTAAGAGCGAATTTCCTACCCTTACGAAGGGCGGACCACTTGCGCATGTGTGCGTACGCGATTACGGTCCTGGGATTCCTCCTGAAAAAATAAAACAGATATTCGAACCGGATGTTTCTTTCCGCGTTGACGGTGCACCGACAAGTACAGGGTGGGGGCTTTACACTTTAGCCGAGTATATGCGTGGCCTCTCAGGTGGATACGTTGTGCGATCACAAAACTCTGGTGTTAACCGAGGAACTGAGTTTCACTTATTCTTTAAACTTGAGAAGCCTGATGCGGGCGCGTAAGAAAAAGTATTTACGACATGCCTTTAGCCACATTGCTCGTTCCCAATCCTAGCCCCTCTCTGTGACCTCTGTGGTTTTTAAATATTTAAACCACAGAGGTCGCCGAGTGGGGAGAGGTTTTATCAAGAAAAACCGGAGTTAATAAGTAGTTACGTACTTATCGACTCAAAAGCAAAACGCAAATCGATTTTCTGCGGAGCAAATAAACCTTCGATTGAGATTTAATCCGATTCAATATTCAAGGCTTCGTTCGCGACTTCCAAGAGAATGCACTGGAAGCCGAGGGTTATCAGCTACGCCGTAATAATCGGCGAGCCCGCATTACGCGGATCTTCAAAGGGTTTGATCAGCTTAAAAACAGAGCGCAGCACAAGTTGATCAATCGCATGAAGCGTGGCAAAGGCCCAGAAACAATCAGTGCTCCCTTTGCACAATAGGCCGCCACCTATACAGCGGGTAAGAAGTTCACTGTGACTTTTGAAACGTGAGGTGCGAAGTTCGATGATCATCTCCTCACGAACTGTCTCAAATAATCTACCTGAGAGTCCTGCAAATTTATTATCGGCAACATTCACTGCCGAAGTGATCAATGGTCTTAAGTCTTGCTCGCCATCACCGTGAAATAATCCTTCAAGCGCGGCGCGAAGCCCGAGAGTTTCGATGCGCAGCGCTTCAGCTCTTAAGCCCTCAATAGCTCTTGTGTTTGCTTCAATAAGTTTCTCGAGCTCCTTTGCAAGCGGCTCGGCATGTGTTCCTTTCACAGACGCTCTGAAATCATCGAGACCTGCTCGACTATCATAACTACATAACGCCTCACATATTTTGTCTTTAATTTCCGCAAGCGAAGCCACCGAACTGTAATTAGCTTCAGCGGAAACGTGAGCAATAGCTTCACAAAAGGTAGACGACACTTTGAGCATGTGTCGAAACGCACGACGCGCGCCTGCGAGAGCACGAGTAAGGTCGGACTCGGGGAGTTCGGCCCTGCCAAAGGCTTGCAAAATAGTAGCCCCGTCAACATTAACTCCCAGCTCGCTACGACAGTATTGCTCCAATGGGTGCCATATCCGATGCAGAGGAATACGCAGGCCGGCAACACCATTTGCATGCGGGTTAAGCGCATGCACAAATGCCTTCGCTCGCTCGGCAGAAACTGCTTGCCACACTTGGTTAATTTTTGCGTCGAGCTGCGTACCACATCGACGAAGTACATGCGCCGCGCGATACGCCGGTTTATAGGCTTCTGTGACTCGATCTGACGGCTTGCCATCTCTTCGAAAATGTCCGCCTACGAAATGACTAAGCGAATCCTGAAGCGCCGATCGCTTATAATCAGGGTCACCAGTGTTAAGAAGCGCCCTTTCAAGAGTGGCAACCGAGCTCAATTCGTTCGCGATAGTGGACTCGATTGCCTCGCGGTTTTCTCGCAATGCACGCTGCTGATCGATCTGTCGGAAACGGGCTCCAGTCTCCCACCCACCGACTTTTCCAAAATGCGGCACTCTCGACTGCTTTACAACAAATCGATCTGCCAGATTGAGAAGCTCTTCTTTTGAAACTCGGGGCTCAAACGTTACATGGATTTCAGGTTGGGTACTACGTGCAGCAAGCATGATCGCTCCTCGGAATGTAAAAATACGCTGAGTTAGCCGTACTCTAGTACGAGATTTGGAAGTAGAGAAGATTTTTTTGACGCGAGTGCGAAGAAGCCCGCAAAATATATTCTCAAGGCTTTTCCATAATAAACCTAGCGAGGCTTCGTCTCAGACTATCGAGCCAAGTTCTAACAGCAGTGCCGCGAATCCTCGCTAGCACACTGCAACCGAAATACTCTTACTTTCCCATCTCTGTGCTTTCTGTAACTCTGTGGTTTTTTTTAAAAGAAAAACAAACCACAGAGTTACAGAGAGCACAGAGATGGCGGCGAGGGAAGGAAAGGTTACTTCGGTTACAGTGTACTAGGCCACCCTTGACGCCTCGCCTTCTACCGCATGCAGCCACTTCAAAAATTCCGAGATATCAAGCGGTTTCAGGAAAATACCATCAGCGAGATGTTGCGCCTCTCGGGGAGGTTGCGCGCCGGAGAGGAAACAGAAGCGCGTCGGGCGTCCACTTCGACGGACATGCTCGGCCAGTCTTCGCCCGCCACCACCGGGAACCGCCAGATCGCTTATAATTACATCAGGAACATCAAAGTTAAACAGGCCCAGCGCCTCCGTTACGCTCATGGCTTTGAGTACGCGGAACCCTTCGGACTGCAGTACCCGTTCTAATGATTGAAGGAAATCAAGGTCGTCGTCGACGACGAGAACATTTTGCCGATCAATTGCATGAAGCTGCGGAAGCCCGGGGGATCTTTGCTCCGAGAGTTCCAATTTTACGATAAAGCGGCTGCCTTTTCCTTTGGTGGAGAATACATCGAGAATTCCTTTATTAAGACCGACTAAGATTTTTGAGACGGTAAGTCCAAGTCCTATCCCTTCGATGCCTCTTTCGAACCGCACAAAGGGGATGAAGAGATTGGAAAGCTGCTCCTGATTCATCCCGATGCCAGTGTCAGATACTGCAAGCGCGGCATAACGATCAGGAGTTTGCTCGAGCGACACGGTAATCGAGCCATGCTCGGTATATTTCACGGCGTTTGAGATAATATTAGAGACAATTCTCTTGACCTGACGGCGATCGGCATTCACGTATGCCGGCAAAATTAGTCCGACTGTGTCGAGACCAATCCCTTTGAAACGCACGCTCGGTTTGAAGTTGTCGAGAATCTCGAGCACCAACTCGCGAAGATCAAATTTTTCGCGCCGCGCACTAAGCTTTCCGGCCCGATGCCTTGAAAAATCTAGAATGTCATCAACGATTTCAGTTAAACTTTCGCAGTTCTTCAACGCGCCATCTAAAAGCTCAGCCTGCTCAATATCGTTTGATTCCAGACGCAGCAAATTGAGGATCGAGCGAATATTGTTTAACGGCGAACGGATGTCATGTGACATATGCGCAATAAATTCGCTTTTTTCTTGGCTCAGCCCCTCGGCTTCATTCACTCGCGCCGAAAGCACCATTAAATCTTGAAGCATGCGGTAGCGTAACTCGAGCTCTCCCACCATCGTTCTCGCCAACGTAATCATCTCAGGCGTGGGACGTGAGTTGCCGTCATATCCACACCAAAAGACAAATGTAGCTTCTGAAGCGCTCCCCGCTCTTACCACCATAAGCAAAGAATAGCGAAAGCCATACACCGAAAGGTCTCCGGCGAAACTGAAGCTGTCGGCACCGTCTCGAAGCTCAATCGCTTCGCCACTTAATCGAAATGGGTCGCTAATCGAACGCACACTTCTCTCAAAACGGGGTCCAAAGGCCGGTAAGCTAGTAAACGTTGCAGCTCTATTGGAAACTACTGGTGGATAAAGAAGCCCGGCAACTCCTCGCGAACATAGCCCTCTTTGAACTATTGGCAGAGCAATCTCAAGGAAAGCAACAGCATCAATCGCCCCCTTTCGCTTTTGAAGTTCGCGATACCACCACTCTACATCAGGAAGCCGACTCTCCGAAGGAAGCATGGCAAGGAGCGGCTCAGCAAGCTGCTTCCTGAGCAGCGCATGTTTTAGGCGCTCGCGAAACAAGCTGCCTACACTAGTGAAATTGCGCTGCGATCCATCAAGTTCGAAAATTCGCCGCAGATCGGCGACAACGAGCAGCCCGTAGACACTTAACAATGCTAAGGTGCTCAGTACCAGCCAGCTCATGCAGCCGCTCTCCGTCCTGAACGACGAATGAGTCGTTGAACTTGCGCCGCAAGTAGCCGCGGGTCCTCGTCTTTAGTCACAAAAGCATCGGCCCCTGTCTGTACGAGCTGAATCTCTAATTCCGGGTCGCTATCAGAGGTGAGAATTATAATCGGTATATATTCAAGTGCTGCTTCGACACGCACCGCCCGCAGAAACTCCTCGCCACGAAATCCCGGCATATGCACGTCACAAATGATTACGTCGGGCCTAAATTCTCCCGATTTGAGAAGCGAAACCGCTTCACGACCATCTTCGAAGTGCCGAGTTCGAAGCCCCTGCTTTTTAAGAAATTTCTCGAGGACTTTCGCGAACGTGGCATTATCATCAATCACGAGAACCACGCCCTCAAGCGCGGCATGCATCGGCTCGGAAAAAGGCACGACAACTGCCGCGGGAAGATTTTGTGTTTCTACTTCTGGCGCAGGAAGCGCGGCAATCCAAGGAGCTTTCCAGCGCAGCTCATATCGGGTCCCGCCCTCTCCCTGCTCGACGCTTAGCTCGAGTCTTTCGATGAGTGTTGCATCCTTTCGAAATAGCTGTGCTCCGGCCTCCGCAAGGAGATCTAATCCTCTAAGAAGAGTATCACGCGCGCGTGAATCTATTGTTCCACGGGCACGGCCACTGCCATTTGATGGAAACGAATAATAAAGCTTCTCATCAACTGCAATCTCGAGCTGCGCTTGCAAATAGCTTTCGGCCTCAGCTATCAACACCTCTAGAATCTTTGAAGTTATACGCGCGGCGTTTTGACGTGCTTCTAGCTCCACCGCTCTACTCCTTTCTCGAGACTCTTGCTCGGCGTGGTTCAACACTCTTTCTATATCGCTCCATGCCGCAACACGGATTGGTACCGAACGCGGAAGCTTCTCGGTTTCAAACAGCAACCTTTCGACCATCAACGGATCTACGGATATAACTGCTTCGAGCGATTCTTCAATGACACAAAGCGTCGCCCCAGCACGTCGCAAATCGGCGATAGTGAGCGTCGGGGGAAGCTTCGTTTCGTCAAGGACGGGGAGTCTTTTTACAAATTCGAATCCACAGTCAGCACTAAGCTTTTCAAGAAGTCGCTCTTCACTAATCGCAAACCGATCAGCAACTGCCTTTATTACCAAGCGCCGGTCCGGAGTCGAAAAGAGAATTTGCTCGAGATCTTTGCGACTGATGTAGCTTGATAGCCGCTTTACCGTCGAACGCGCACCTCGCCCCGACCTCCCGAGCTTTCTTAGCCATTTTCCTACTATTGCCATGCCACCTCCCGTCGCAGTCGCTGAATTTTTGAGATTGATATTCGTTCCGTACCGATGAGGCTCTTGAGAAACACGGCGAGACCGAATCCACCGACACGAATTTCGAGAAGCACACCGATACCATATGCCCCGGCTGAAAGAGTACCGCTTGCTGGTAGCTGCTGAATAAGCTCGCTGCGTGCCTGCTCCGAGAAACTTGGCGTATATGTGCCAGCATCGCGAGAATACGCTACTTGAGAAGTTCCATCGATCCTACGTCCGACGAAAGTGCGAAGAGAAAAATCCCTGCTCGCAATGCCACGGCGTTCGAGCATCTCTATGATCGACCGCTCGCTCGATCGAACAATATCGCGAATTGCGGCGGTATCTTCGCGGCGGTCGATTGACGACTCACGCAAACTAAGCAACGTCGGTGCACGATCATTAAGCGAGAGCGCCTGCTCAACAGCACTACTAAGCGCAGATATATCTCCGATATACTGAGCGAGTCCGTACACCGCAAAAAATACCGGAATCATTACCGCGGCTATGGCGCTCGCTTCAAGCATTGCAATGCCGTGCTCTTCGCGAACCTTCCTTAAGCTCTCAGCGTGCAAGTAATGTCCCTCCTCCTTCCGCTACAACCGAACGCACAAGTGCGGTGGTAAGCTCAGGCGAGCTCACCCCAGAAATAAAACGAAGCGAGAGGTTTTGAGTGCTGTGCTGCCCTAGAAACTCTGCAAAATCACCCTCAGTATCATCGGCACTCTCGCCTACTTTTCGTAGCAGCACATAATATAGTACGGCGCGAAGCCCCTCTTGATTTCTTGAATAGTCCACAGATGAAGATTGTAGAGCTTCATTCATCTCTGCAATTTCAGCAATTAGTTGCGAGGCCACGGAGCTGTCGGTGCCGAAACGCCTGCCACCAATCGAGGGGAGTGCTCCCGTCACGACGAACGCAAGCTTAGGAGCTTTGCTTTGCAAACTTCTCCTCGCGCTCAATGCCGGAACCCCATACAAAGACGTCCGAATGAACTCGAAGAGCAAACGTGTGTCCTGGAAATCGGCCGGACGTGCGGCCTGCGACCATACCGCTTCATCGACACTTAAAAACGGGCGGTAGTCCGGATTAAACCCTTTCGTCAGCGGATCAATCGGTGAAGGCGCACGTCCCATCGGGGCACGCCAGCTTCCGGGGAATTCACTTGTCCTACCAGGAACTTTGTAATGAGAGGTCTGCACCTCGGCGTCGGAGGCCGCGAAACATTCATGGCTTGAGACGAATTCGTTTCCGAAATCAAGAAAATCAGCCTCGCCTACCCTTTGTTCGCTTAACGAATACACCGGCCGTGCGAGATCAAGGCCGTTTCTCACTATCGGAAAAAATCCGACACCAACCGCGTTAAGATGAAAGCTCGAAAGTGCCCGATAAAGGCCGAGCGCGACAAGTTTAAGCTCTGAGAAGTACGAGTTGAAGCATTGTTGTGTGAGCAGCCGCGGATCGAGAGCTGCGCCGGAGGCGTTTACTTTTTTTGCCATCGAGAAATATGTCGCCGCCGGCCAATCCGCAACATCTCCCCAGGCGCTCCCACCAACTACCGCCGGTGTTAGGTACGAAGCTGTATCAAGGAGTATCAAAATGTCTTTAGGCACTCCCTGCGCCGAAGAACTAACAAGAATAGGGAAAGCTGTCTTAAAGCCGAAATAACTAATAAACGAGAGTGGCACTCGACCTTCATACTGGACATGCAGTGTATCAAACCCAGCGGATACCGTGGTGCGCCCCTTGGCACTTCTTCCCCGCAAATACGCCTCAGTTCGATCTTTCGCGAGAGCACTCCGCGGAAAGAATCGGTAACCAAAAAGAGCTGCGTCGTCTACGAGCTCCTGTGCCGCTCGAGTCTCGCGAAAGTAACTTTCAATATCGACGGCAAGCGAAAAAAGAAGCAGTGCAACCGGAAGGAAGATAGTGACAAAAAGTAGCGTGGTGTTGGCAGACTCCATATATTTAGCTCGGTAGTCGAAAGCTCTCATGGGGCGACTCCGCTTTTTTTGGAAAATTCAAGAAGCTGTACCATCGGCGGAGCAAGGAAGGTAATAATTAATCCCGCGAAGGTGAAAAGGAGTGGCAATGTCGCCCTGACCGGCAGCTTCGCAATTTCCTCCTCCGTAGATTCCTGGAAATAAAGCTGTGTCGAATCGCTCAGCTCGCGAAGAGGAGCAGTCAACTCACCACCCTCGCGATGCGCCACTCCAAGGTGAATAAATGCATGACGAAGCGCACTGCTTTCGACCAGCGAAGCAACCTGATTAAGGCTATCTTCAAACGCCAGGCCGGAGTTCGACAAGCGATAGGCCTTCAGAAGGAGCCGCTCCGGCGGGTTTGCGGCGGAAAGCTCTCCGTTGCCCTTCTTATCAAGTACCACTTTAACCGCGGGTAGAATGTCGAGTCCCGCCTGGACCGCCATGACCAAGCGCTCCATTATCATCGGTAAATGAAACTCAATCGCGCGGTGGTACCGGCTGCGCACGCTGCGCTGATGAACTCCACGAATGACTACCGAAAGTCCAAGCGACATAAGCAACACCGGAAAGAACGCCTGCGCTGAGATGATTCCTACTACAGAAAGCAGCGCCACAGCCGCTGGCGGGAACAACATACTGAGTCGCCCGGAGGAGACGAATTGCGCGCGTGCCCCTTTCTCAAACAGGCCAAGCGTGGCGAATGCATCACTTTTCTCCAGTAAGGCGATGTCGTCAATGTTTTCTCCTTCAATTTCGATTTGTCCTTGGAGATCTCTAAAGACGTCTCGAGCACTTCTCGATCTGCGCCTCGTCAGAAAATTGAGCCATCGTGTGAGCGCAGTTGAGTATTGCATCGATTATATCTTGGTCCTACTCATTCGCATCATCCAAATGACACCGATTAGCACTAGACTCAAACCACCAAATATCAGCTTCTGTCCAAGCGGGTGCTGCATAGTTTGCCGAAGAGCATCCGGATTCGCGCACCATTGAAAAATGCCGACCAAGACCACGCACCCCGCAATGCCCAGGGCAGAAAGCTTCTGCATCGCCACCGCGCCTTTTATCTTGCGACGAAACGATTGGCGCTGTCGGGTGACTCGCGCGAGACGCTGCAAACATTCAGCAATTGAACTGCCCTGACGCCGCGCCAGAACGAAGGCCGTGCGAAAAAGTGTGATATCAGGATGATCAATATCGGCGCCGAACTGTGCGAGCGCACTATCCTCGGAGAATCCGGAATCGACGGCGTCTCGAAATTGAAGCAGCTGTTTATGAATTTCGCTTTTATCTGAAAAAAGCCGATGTGCCTCAGTAAGCGCAAAAAAGGGATCCTGCCCCGTTCGAACCGAAGAAGCGAGCGAAAGGAGTAGCGCGGTATAATCTCTCTCGAAAGATTCGGCTCGAGAGTGCGAACGACACGCCAAACGATACAACTCGACAGCAAAAATGATTGGAATAAGCAGAATTATTTTCCAGGAACCGAGAAACGTTGCAAGCACTCCCGCAACAACGATCGTTGCAACGCTCCGCAACATTAAGATGTTCACCTGCCGAGCCCCGATACCGGCGAAGAGAAACAGCCTCTTGTAAGACTCAGGAAGCCATGATGGCGTGAGATTTGACTGAAGCCTTGATGCGCTGTTGCGGCTCCCATACGCACTCAACGAACCTGCAGTCAATGTTTGCGAACCTCCCCCGAAACTCATGCGGCCCTCCGACTCTGCGCAAGGATTACCTCCGGCTCCAACTCCAAAGAAGTTGCGCTTTCATGAAGAAGCGGTAATACGCCCTGGCTTTCGAGCTGCTCACGATGAACTGTTCCACGATTAATTAGGCGCCAAGTTGGAATTTCATTGTGCACTTCGTAGCGAAACATCTCACGTTGACGAATGACGCCATCCGCAACTGGACCAATTTCTCGCACTTCAATGATTCTTCGACGCCAACTTTTGCGACAGATATCAACGTGCACAATTACTTGAACCGCGGTGATTATCTGTTCACTCAATACCAGACGCTCGACACCGCGTTGCGCCCGTCCAAGAAATAGCTCAAGACGGGTCATCGCTTCCTGAGCGCTTCGTGCATGAATCGTCGAGAGACCTGAATGTCCTGATGCGCATACATCGACAAACGCCTCGGCAGCCTGCGCATCGCGGATTTCGCCGAAAACAATCCGATTCATCGCCATGCGCATGCCGCCACGAATACATTCGGCGGGGGTTACCTCACCCGCGCCATCGGTATTTTGCTCGCGAGTTCTAATATAGCGAACTTGCGAATGCTCGAGTTTTATCTCGGGCGTATCCTCAATCACTAAAATCGACTGATCCTGAGGAATACTCGCAGCGAGCGCACGCACTAACGTCGTCTTTCCCGTGCCGACTTCGCCAACGACCATAATTGTAATTCCCGATTGCACCAGCGCACGAAGGTACTGAAGCACAAGTGCTGGGGCCAGGCCCGAACGCTCAAGATCGGCAAGACGGACCGAACCAAACCGGTTAAGTCGAACCGTGAGATACGGGCCAGTCTCACAGAGCGATTGATGCACCACATGAATTCGAGCAAATCCGCCAATCATGCCGTCTGCGATAGGTTTTTTGGTCGAACAGCTTGCACCTGCCGAAAGAAGAAGTCTTTCGACAAACGCCTCATAGGCCTCCTTTGAAGGGAATGAGAGTGAAGTGGTTATATTACGCCTGCCCTGCTGCACAGATATTTTGGCGTAATCGGTAACAATAATATCAGAGATAGAGGGGTCATCAACCAGGCCCTGAAGAAGCCCAAACGGCATGCGCTCGTCCTCGAGGTGCGCGAAAATGAGGTCGCGCTCCGAGGCGCTCAACTCGAAGCCTAAGCGCAAGCCTGCGGCAATGATGCTTTGCTCAAGAAGCTTTTTATCGATCACATCACCCTGTTGAAATCCGCATTCCTTTTGAACTTCCCGAAGTACGCCAGATAAGCCCGGCGAAAGCGGCTCGCGGAGATTTTCACGTGGAGCGCCAAGAAATCCCGCGACACTTTGAGTCCGTTCTCGATCTCTATCGTCAAAGAGAGCGTCGACTTTCTTCATTGCTCGGTCCTTTCGCGAGTTGCGAAGAAGCCTTCGGGCACTACCTCGGTTCGAATCCAGCGGCCCTCACTCAGTGCATAACGTTGGCGAGCCCCCTTTTCATCCTGAAGCGCAATGTAGCCATTAATCGTCGCGGCGCCACGCGGCGAGGATGGAGCTCCTTTTAATCTTTCCGCCGTATAAGAGATGTCGCTCCACGAAGAATCATCGCCGGCGTTTCGAAGCGCGAATGCAATTCGACCAAGTGGCACAGCGGTATTTATCGCAAGACACTGCTCCTGGGTGACCAGCAGCGTTACCGTACTCGGAATTTGTGGTGAAACGCCTCCGTCCACCGGAGATACCGATCGCTCCGCCGAAAGGATTTGTACCTTTTCAGCAACCACCGAAGTTCGGCTCTTTTCGATGAGAAGCACATCAACAATAGATCCGGATCCAGCCCATCCCTCGACTGCTGAAGTTGCATCAACTTTTATCGTCATCGCACGCATTCCAGCCGGAATCCGCTCAACCACCGGATTACTTGCCGCAGCGCTCAAACTCAAATTCTGCTCAAAAAGGGGCAGATTCGCTGGGAGCGGAGTGATCGCAGTTGCATTGAGAAAGTTCTCTACGGAAATAAGCGCACCATGCGGCACCTGGTGCCGCGGAAAGGCTACTTTCTTAAATTCGATAGCAGAGACTTTCGTGCCTATTGGTATAAAGCGCGTTGGAACAGGAATATCAATCGTATCAAATTGTGCGACGATTGTCGGAACAATCTTATCAGGTACTGCGCCTGCCCGATTTTCTCGCAGTATCATCGCGCCGACGACAACGCCAAAACCGAGGAGCAGTGCGGGAGTTACCTGCACACCTGCTCCTCGCCTCGATTTACGCTGGGAATCGATTCTTACTACCATCTTAGTTACCCGCCGTTACCACTTCCGCTACCGCCACCATTCCCGGGGGCGCCCGTTGCCGCGCCGCCAGCTGCGATTCCAACGTTACCGTCTTTGATATCCTGACCACGATCACTAGCCCAGGTCGCAATATTGCCGATGAGAGCGGCCATGTTCCCGCCTAACGTATTGAGTGCGCCCCAGACCACGCCAATAATAATCGCAGCGCCTGCACAGTACTCTAAAAGAGTGTAGCCTTGCTCGCGTCTGCTCTTCTTTCTTTCATTCTTCCTCATCATATTGTCTCCAATTATTCACCATGTAATGTAACTTAAATCTTCTCCGCTCCGACTCCCGACACAAAGCTTTCTGGAGCTTCAAGAAGTGCCTCTGTTAAAGGTGTCGGCAAGGCCAGTAGCTCACGATTTTCGATAACCTTTATTCCTGCTGAGATCGGTGGTGGCGCACCATGCCTAAGTTTAATCTTCTTCGTGCTTACGGCACTTGCGAGTAGAGTTAGCACTTTCGTACCGAACTTAAGGTCAGTCTTCGATTCAGATTCGGCTAGCCCCAGATGTTCGAGCAGCTGCCGAATCCCAAGCTCTATTCCACGTCCTCCCTCTGAGAACAAAGTTGTACCTGCCCCGGGCCAGCGCGAGCCCCTTCTCGAATAGGGAATCGTGCAAAGGCTTATAGACGAGGAGAGCTTGGCGCAGGCTGCTTCGAACTCGCCTTTTAAATGACGTGGCGAGAGGCCGTCCCTTCCGGTTGAATTTAAGACTATTACCGGTTTCAAATCGCTATTCGCGATGGCACTAAGCTGCTGCAGTTTCTGCAAGGAAGCAAAGAATGAGGCCGGATCAGAATTGGCTACAAGAACTACTTTGTCCGCGGCGCGGCAGAGCATTTCAAGGAGAAACCCGCGAGCACCAGCGCAATCAACTATCACGAGATCTGCGCGCGCATCAACACACTCCAACACGCTCAAGAGTGTACGTACTACGCGGCCGCCAGCGCTTTCGAAAGAGACAGCACTCGCACAGGGACTCATAAGTTGAAGCCCATTCTCATCGGCCCACACCGGGGCAAGACACTCAGCCACCGACTCCTCGGTCATTGGGCGATTATGCTCGAGAAGGAGTTGCAGCGATTCGTTGACAAATGGTCGCACCTGTAAAAAGCGACTTAGGTCCTGAGTGTCATGATCACAATCGACAAGTACGGTACTTTTTCCAGCCTCCATAGCCGCTTCGCCGAGCGCCGCACAAAGACTTGTAACTCCCACGCCACCTTTACCGCCAGTCACTACTACAAGTGTACCGTGCCGTTCAGTCGGACTTTTTCTCAGCAGCAGCATGAGCTTGCGAAGAAAATGTGCGCCGGAAAGCTGTTGGTCGATGAGATCGTCAATGCCAAGCCGTACGAGCTGCTCAACGCTCGACAGATTGTCACTTTGTTTATCTAAAACGCCGACAATAACTGTTTGCGGAAGCAGTTTTCTGATGCGCGCAATTTCAGGCGGATCGGCGCCTATTATCTCCGGCCCGACGATACAGATTTCAGGAGCAGCGTGGAAACGGAGCTCTTCGCTTGCGACAGGTCGGATCGTAATTTTCGGGATGAGATTTGCTTCAGTGCCACCGTCCTCAAGCACTTTCTCAAGGCGTGTTACAATATTTTGCCTCGATTCAACGCTTCGGTCGACTACAAACGCTTGCAGCATGGGGCTCCCAAAATCAAATCTATTTCATGCCAAAGGCTCACAAGGCTGTTCGCAAAAGTACGGCAAAAGTTGCGTGTTTTTTTTCGCGTCAAACACACTGGGCACGAAAAATCAGGGACAAAAACCTAATCCTGAAGCAGTAATGACTGGTGAAATCGGGTAAGAACTTCCCGCGAATGAATCCTAAAGGAATCTATCCCAGAGGATTTTGCGGCGATAAACAACCTCTCTGGGAATGGGACGTTACCATAAATGCGGTGAGAATTCTAAGCTAAAGTGCTTTTACGGCTCTACTGTTTCGATCTATAACAATCAGTTTCGTACCACATGCAAAATCGAGCTACGATAAGACAAAACCTGTTCCGCGGAACTTTTCATAGTGAAATTCAGATTTCGATTCCAATGCCAGCACTAGGTCTTTCTCTTATCGCCGACTCGATGGTGCGCTCACTGCTCCCGCAAGCCGCTTATTCACAGGGAGAAGTCCACGATTGCAGAGGTGCCGATGCCGGACGCTGGCGCGAAGGGAAGCAATCAAATCAATACGAACTGCTCTTTCGCGTTGCCGGAGATTACTTTAGTCAGGGTGAAATACCCGCACAGCAAATACCAAATACTTTCGAGATTCGCGTCGAAAGCGCTTTCGCGCGTTTCGAAGGCAGCCATCATATCGTTCATCAGCTGGGACTTCACGAAAAGGGCGGACTCAGTGACTACCTTCCTCTTGCCATTGCAATGAGGGATATAGGGCGCTTAGTTCCTATGAGACTCAAACGGATTGACTTGGGGATGGAGTTTTTCGAAAGCAAAAGGTACATGGTCTTTGGCTTTGCACCTGTAGTGACCGAGTATTTTACCTTAAGTGCCACAAGCGAAACACTTGCTCTCTCCATCGGCGCAGATTCGCTTCCTTCAAGAGAGTCTGTTCCACTCTCACGAAGTGAGTATTTTGAAAAACTTCGGCGACTTCTGCTTGAATGTTGTAACTTCGATCTGCGCGAGTGCTATAAGTAGCCTCGAAGCTTCGCTCTGTAGAATATCGCAATTGACTTAGCATCCGAAAGCTCACCTGAAATTATCATCACCTCAACGTCGCGTACCGTAAGGGGGACAACCTCTATCAATTCGTCTTCGTCGCCAGGCGCTTTTTCCGGGCTGAGATTACGGGCAAAATAAAGATGTTGCTGCTCGTTACAAAAACCAGGTGCCGGATAAAGCACGCCTATTTTTAGCATCTCCCCGGCAGCCATCCCCACCTCCTCGATGATTTCGCGCGCTGCACATTCTTCGGGAAGCTCGTCCGGTTCCAATGTGCCCGCCGGAAATTCTAGAATGGTCTTACCAAGAGAATAGCGATATTGGCGAATCGCCAAGAGTCTTCCATCATCCAGTAAAGGGAGGATCACGACCGCTCCCGGATGACGCACCAGAGTGCGGGTATAGTTTCTTCCGTTGGGATAAGCAAATTGATCTTCGATCACATCGAACGAGTATGCTTTATGAATTGTCTTCATAGCGCCAAGGAAAATCCAAAAAGATTACGAGCTAGCCATTCGCAATTTTGCGGACTGAAATATTCACAAGTTCTGAGAGGTCCACTGGCGAGTAACTCGAAGGCTTTCTTACTTTGCCTCGCGCATCCTTTCCGACGGCGTAACGCGCTCCTTTGACATCTACTACCTGCACAGTGGTGACTTCGGCGGGCCACCGGATATCACGACCACAGTGCCACTCAAGTGCCGGCAGTACGCCAACAGCGCACTCATCATCAAGCCGGACAAACTTTTCGAGATTGTTATCGCAAACAAGATCGTAACCCTCTTCAAGCGGCATGCCGAAAGCCAATGCATTCCAATACATCGTATAGGCGACGTCGGCTAATCCATCGAGCATCTCAACAGGTTGAGGAGTCTTGCCGTGAGTGTAGTGCACTGCTTCCGGATCGGTGAGCGGCTTTCCATGAATCTCGGGAATGACTCCAAGCCCCTTAATCACGTACTCCAATACTTCAGAGAGCAGGAGCTGCGCGCCTAATTTTCGTGTAGCCTCAGATCCACTATCGATATCTGTAGGAAGAGTTTGGCCTGCGAGCTGCATGAATGTTTCAACTTTATCGCCTTTCATGGCTGGCCATTTTAGGGAGTTCTTATTGAAATGCCAACTCTTTGGCGGAATAGCCATTCGAGGGAAGCCCTCAAAAAATGGCGCGCGATGACATTATTTTCCAGTATTTTCAATATGATAAGCGCCTGCGACCACGCTAACTTTGTACCCAATTTTAGCTAATTCCCGCTGCTGCATTCTCATGGCAGGGTAGGACTAAGGGACACAGGGTTTTATGAAGGTTTCAGGACTACGCACACACTCTGAGCATGAACTTCACGCCGAGGTATCCAAGCCTGGCGCCGCCCGCAGTCGTTCCCTTGAATTTAAGATCACTCAAGACATAAGAAAAATTCTTGGCTCAAAAGAGCTTCTCTTGATGCGCATGTCACATCTGCACGGGAAGGCTGCGCGCGGGATCTCCGCCGAAGAATCTTCTCTGATCGCTCGCTGGCAGAAAATACTCACGCCCGACCATTGGGCTCCATTTCTCCTTAGTTGGAGCCGCGCGCTTCGTGCCTGCGGGACTGGGCTCGATATCCTTGAAGACATTACATACCGCAAGGAAGAGATTGAAGTTGCCGGAGTACACTATCCGCTGAGCATACGAAGTGGCGGCGGTTATGAAACGCGACGAGTTCGCATGCTAGAGGACGAACCGTATCATCCCGCTTTTCGTACCGATCGCTATCCATTTTTTCTTAAACCTGAGAGCTGCATGCTCTGCCAAAATATTACCAGGATTATCGATCACGATAACGAACAACACTCTCATGAAAACATATCAATGATTGATCTCGGTGAGTACTATCTACTACCGAATCGATATCCTGGTCAGCCGGGAAGCTGTCTTTTACTTCCGAAAGACCATGACGATTTTTCCGCTCGTATGCCGATAATTTATCAGGGAAAGACACGCAGCATTCCCCGGCACCCCGGGAAGACACGCGGCCGAATTCTCAGCTCGTCTGATCTGCTTACGCTTTTTATGCTTTGTGACACCTTGGAACTCACCGGCACTCGCGGACACCCACTTGATGCGATGAGCATTCCAGAGCATGACCATTTCCATCTCTTTCCCGAACCACTTCTTGATGCTGCGGTAGTAGATCCAATCTTACGGGATCAGGAGACCTTTTTTAGTTCCGTGGATGGTGCGACATTCTCCCGTTCGCCTAGGACCCCATGGGACAGCCTGATCATCAAAGCCCCTTGCGCCGAAAGGCTTGCAAAGGTCGCGACGGCCTTGCTCACCGTCCTTGAAGAGGCAGATGAAGTGGTAACGCTCTCCTATCATAAGAAACATCTCGTCTTAAGCCCCCGGCACATCACCAAGGACTCACCACTCAGCCTCGGTGGTTCGGTAGGTATTCATCTCTTTCTTACATTTAATGACGAAATCGCAAGTCAGCTTAAAGGCGGCATTCCACTACGTGGGCACTACCGCTGGCCGGAATTCATTCAGCGCGCGCTCGAACATTTATGAGGTGCAGCACGGAGCACCAATAATCCGGTTGCAGCCAATATAATCGCACCAAGCATCACATGCAGACTTGCTAAATACGGCATCCGGAGTGTCAAAATTACTGCGGCGCCGAGCGCAAACTGCGCGAACACCAGAGCAGAAATCAGTAATGTATGCCGTCTAAAACGAAGCGCTGATGCACGCCTCGCAGCTACGGGAAGGTAAATTGCCAACAGGAGCAGAAACATTCCCATCATTCGGTGAAGAACATGTAAAGTAATTTGATAGAGCGAGACTGGCGAAAGCGAGTGGGCTTGCCTTACTTCATTCGCACTAGCTACCGTCTGCTGATTCAACCTCGGCAGGTACGTACCACCCATGGTTGGAAAATCGAGAAGCGCGAGCCCCGCTTCGGCATGACGGGTCAGCGCGCCAAGGAGAAGTTGTACGAAGAGAAATATCAAAGCAATGATAGCTATCTTGAATATACGCGGCGAAGAATCAAGCTCTCGCTTCTCGGCAAACTCCTCCGAGTAGCTATAGGCAAGGGCGAGCGTTATCAACAAAAATGTCTGCGCTAAGATCCCGTGTGCAACTGAGATCGCGTCGGGAAGTTTGTAAATAACGGTCAATCCGCCCAAAACTCCTTGAGTCACTACAGCAAGCAACGCCAAAACAGCGAGCGCACGGACCCAGCGCCGTTCTTCGACAACCAAACACCAGATCATGAAAGAGAGGGTAAGCGCACCGACCGCAGAGGCAACCAAACGATGTACATGTTCATAGAAAATTCCACCAATCCACTTGGAAGGTGGGAAGGTAAACATGTTTTCGCCGTAGCTTGTCGGCCAGTCCGGTACCGCGAGACCAGCCTCATGACTCTTGACCAGCGCCCCCATAAAGATGAGCAGCACTACCGCGCAGAAAAGAAGTTTTGAAAAGAATCGCAATCCTCGATTGGTAACCGGGGGTTCCGCGACAAGAACAGATCCTTGGACAGCCATAGCCTCTTTACTATACGATATGAGTGACTCGAAAGGGAACCTTTGCGACCATGAAAAAAGAGGCCAATCCGCCAAGCCTGATGCAGGTATCGCTCATTCTCAGCGCGATAATGCTGCTTGGGCTTTACCTTCGGATCCCCTTTCTCGATAACGGATTGCCATATCTTTACGATGAAGACGAGGCGCACCATGTGAACCGCGTTATCGAGATGGCTAAGAATAAGGATTTGAATCCTAGATATTTTCATAAGCCATCGCTTCACTTTTATTTACGACTGCCTGCGGTCGCCCTAAGCATTGAGATTGAAAAGCTCCGCGGTAAGATTCAATCAGCGCAGGACGTTCGTACTCGCGATAATTTTGGAATTGCCGATTACGCCTTTTCCACATCAAATTCACTAATAATTGTAGCGGCTCGCTCAATATCGCTGATCGCCAGCTTGGGAATTATCATCTTGAGCTATTTGACCGCCAAGCTTCTTCTACTTTCTCGGCGCGCGGCACTTCTTTCGGCACTTTTTGTGTCGCTTTCCCCCGCGCTTATAGAATACTCATGCCTTGTAAATGTAGACACGCTGATGGCGTTTTTCTGCCTTTGGAGCGTCTATAGCGCATTGAGACTTTTCGATAATTTCTCAATCGGAAACTTTGTCGCACTCTGTGTGCTAAGTGGGCTCGCGGTTTCGACGAAATACAACTGCGCTCCGATCGCTGCGCTGCCATTGCTTCTACTTTTTATTCCTTCACGGAGGGCCACTTTTTCTAGGCTGCTCCTCGCAATATTCCTACCGCTGATTAGCTTCGTCGCTGCGACTCCCTATCTGGTAAGCTCTTGGGCGCTATTTTTACAACACGTGCGCTTTGAAGTATGGCATTACGCCGTCGCCGGCCATGTCGGCAATGAAGCTTCGCCGGGACTTGAACAAGCACTCTTTTACTCTTCGTGGATCGCAAAGGACGCGCTCGGGCACTTAATCGCGATCGGTGCTTTGCTCGGATTGCTTGCGCTGCTTCGCGCTCCTCAAAAAAAACTTGTCGTATTTATCTTTTTTCCACTTCTCTATCTTGTGCTCATGCTCTGCCAAAAGGTGCATTTCCCAAGAAACATGCTTGTCATGCTTCCTTTTGTCTCGATCCTCTGTGCACACTTTCTGCGCTCGTCTGTGGAAAGGGACATGCTCCTCTGGCTCGCGCTTCCAATTATTTTTATTGCCGAGCCAATAGTGAATGCGTTTCAAAGCCGCCAGCTTGCCGCAACCCGGCACGACTCGCGGCGAGACGCCGAAACGTGGATCACTACGAACCGTCAGGGCCTGCTTGAAGTGGCACTTGAGGGTACGCTTCAATTTGCACCTTCGCTGCGAGTTCTGCCAGCTATTGCTCCTCTGAAACTGGAGACGCGCACTATGCTCGATCTCTACCAGCAAGGCTATGACTGGGTCGTCGTACCGAGTGCGTATGCCGCTGCTCCGGAACTTTCGAAGCTTGCTGAGTTTCCTGGCAATCCCCTTTCAAGAATTGTCGACTCACCGGCAATTACCATTTATCAAATCAATAAAGAAGCAATTTCCGAAGTAGCCCTTCGCGATTCCGCGGAGAAAGTACATCTACCCCTTAGCACCGAAGATCAACAAAAGATTTGCGGCGATGGCGTCGAGGGATACTGCTGGATTTCAACTAGGGCAAGCAAAATCGAAGTCGAGCCGAGTGTTGAAGTAACAAAGCGATTTCCATTCCGAACAGTAAGTCTAGAAGTAATGAGCCCATGGAAAGATCAGCGAGTCGAGATTATCGCCGGCGACCAAAGTAGTAGCTTTATACTCCCGGCAGGCACTTGGCAGACAATCGACAGCAAAGCTAGAGTCAATCAACTTGGCAAGGCATTTGAACTAATCGTAAAGATCGCGGAGATTCATTCGCCCAAAGAGCTTGGCAGCAGCGAGGACAGCAGACGGCTTGGTTTGGCAATTCGACGGGGAGTGCTTACCGGACAACCTCCTGCAGGAGATCCATCCGCATAACTCGACGTTTACAAACTGCGGACGGCCACTCGCCAGTAAATAAAAAAAGTTGAAACTTAGACTAGTACACTGCAAACGAAGTTTTCTGACTCTTCTCATCTCTGTGCTCTTCATGCCTCTGTGGTTTTTGAAAGCAAAATAAACCACAGAGGCACAGGGAACACCGAGTTAGAACCGAGAGCAAGGATAAGTTATTTTGTTTACAGTGTACTAGTACCCTGTAACCGAAGTAACCTTTCCTTCCCTCGCCTCCATCTCTGTGCTCTCTATGACTCCGTGGTTTATTTTTCTTAAAAACCACAGAGTCATAGAGAGCACAGAGCTAGAAAGCATAGGAAACCTCTGGAGAACTATACTTTTCCTTTGGGCCGTATTAGCATCTGCCTGCAGGTTCAAGGGAAGTACGGTGAAACTCCGTCGCGGGCCCGCCGCTGTATTCGGTAGTACGCCACAGTCAGCCACTGCGTGATTTGACGCGGGAAGGTGTGGTGAGCAAGTTGTTGCCGAAAGCCAGAAGACCTACCTGCATGCGGTACTAGTTTGCTTCGTCCTCGTGGAATGGGATGGGCAGCAAAAATATTCATTTATTTCTTATGGAGAGGCATTATGTCTTTTCGGTCGCCCTTGTGCGCCATTTTTGTGTTTTCAGTACATTGTACGCTTTCGATCCACGCCGAGTCTCCCACCGTTTCAATGGTCGTGACACCAGACAGAATCGAGCGCGAGCGAACTCTGACCGCAAATGCAGTTTCTGTAATTACTGCTGAGGAGCTACAGCGCAAGGGAATCACCACGGTCGCCGAAGCTCTTCGCGCGATCCCGGGCGTTGATGTTGTCAGAAGCGGCGGCTTGGGCGGTAACACTGCTATTTTTATGCGCGGCGCGAATTCGGAACATACTCTGCTACTTATCGATGGTGTCGAAGCAAATAATCCAGCCTCACCAACTCGCGCCTTTAATTTCTCCGATTTGAGCGTTGATGAAATAGAGCGAATTGAAGTGCTGCGTGGCCCACAGAGCACTCTCTACGGCTCGGACGCAATTGGTGGTGTAATTCAAATCATCACTAAGCGCGCGGCAATAGGCACGACTCTCGAAGGAGCGTTCGAGGGCGGCAGCTATAATCATTATGTTGAACAAATTCGATCCGGTTATGGAAGTGATCTGTTTTCAATCAATCTCGGCGGAAGCAGAAAAGACTTTGAGGGATTTTCCGCCGCCGACTCGAGAGACGGAAATTCAGAAGACGACGGCTTTGAAGAAAGTTCTTTTGCTGGACGTGCGGAAGTGAAGCCATTGGATTGGCTAGTCGGAACCGTGTCGCTGCGCTCAAACAATTCACGCGCCGAAATTGACAATGAAGGCGGTGCACGCGGTGACGATCCAAATCGACGAGTAAATAATGAAGAGCTCTTTTTTCGAAGCGAGGTAAAGGCAGCACTCTTTGATAATTCGTGGGAGCCGAGTTTCGGATTTTCCTACGCCGACCATCTGCTAAAAGACGATAACGATCCGGATCCGACGCACCCTCTCGACAGCCTTCGAAGCCGCTACGACGGTGAGTTTTTCTCATACACTCTTCAAAATAATTTCGCCTTTAATGATATGTTCTCAGCAATTGTCGGTGTCGAAACGGAACAAGAGAAGGCCAGCTCTCACTATCACTCCACGGGCGAATTCGGACCATTTGATGACGTGCTTGATAGTCGAAGTGCGTACTCTCAAGGCTATTTCACCGAAGTAATTCTCAACGCGGGCGACCTATTCTCTTCAACCTTTGGGGCACGGATCGATGATCACTCCAAATTCGGCACTCAGACGACATGGCGAGTAGCTCCCGTGCTAAACTTCAAAGAGAGCGGCACCGCACTCAAGGCAACCGCTGGCACCGGCTACAAAGCCCCCTCGCTCGTGCAACTCTATTCAAGTTACGGCAACCCCGACCTCAATGCCGAGGAAAGTGTGGGATTTGACCTAGGTATTGAACAGAATTTATTCTCAGATCTGATACAAGCAGAAGCTAGAATGTTTTGGAATAGCTTCGATAACCTAATCACCTTCAATCCTTCGACTTTCATCTTGGAAAATATCGAAGAGGCACGCTCACGTGGTATTGAAACTTCGCTTCGCGCTCGAATACTTGAAGATCTATCAAGTGGAGTCAGCTGGACTTATACCGACTCTGAAGACGAGTCGACAAATCTCCCACTTCTACGGCGTGCTCGAAATAAGTTGGCTTTGGAGCTCAATTACAGAGTTTGCGAGAAATCCCAAATTACACTCTCTACGCTTGCGATAGGAGCACGCGCAGACAATGATTTTTCGACCTATCCCCCGACTCGTGAAACACTCGCAGGGTATGTAGTTATGAATATCGCTGCCTCTTTAAAGATAAACGAGCACATTGAAGCCACTTTCCGAGTCGAAAACCTTTTTGATAAGAATTATCAGGAGGTTCTCGGTTATGGCACGACTGGAGCCGCCGTATTTGGCGGTGTGCGTCTAAAACTGTAGCGTATGAGTTTTCTCGATCGCCTCCTTGTTTTATTATCTTTCCTCGTTCTATCGAATTGTGCATTTGCCGAATCTCTTTGTTCGCGGATTGTCTCATTGGCGCCAAGCATTACAGAGTCTGTGTATCTGCTCGGCCTTAGCGAGAACCTAGTCGGAGTGACTCGCTTCTGTCATTTTCCAAAAGAAGCGCAACAAAAGACTTCGGTGGGAGGATTTCTCGATCCTAACTACGAGTCGATAGCAAAACTCTCGCCAACTTTAGTTATTGTGCTTAAAGAGCAGGCCGAACAGAAACGAATACTCGAACAGCTTGGCTATAAGGTAGCGCTCGTCGATCATCAATCAGTAGCAGGCATTGACGACTCCCTGATAACGATCGGAAAGCTTTGCGGAAAGGAGCAAGAAGCTGTGACTCTAAACAAGGCGACACGACGGGAGACTCAACAGATTCGTCAGTCAATCCGCTTGAATTATAGACCCCGCGTGCTCGTCGCTATTGGCGGAAATGCACAGGACGGAAAGCTTGCGAATTTGTTTATCTCCGGCTCCGACGGCTTCTATAGCGATCTACTCGCTCTAGCCGGTGCCAAGAATATCTTTGAACGTGGAACCACGAGTCTTCCGATGCTTTCTCAGGAAGGTATTATCGCACTCAATCCGGACATTATCATTCAGATCGGATCGGAAACTGACGGCGTCCGCATTGCGCCACAGGAGATCCTCGAAGCGTGGGCCAAGCTCTCTATGCTTCGCGCGGTAAAAGACCGACGCATCTACGTATTTACTCAGGATTTCGCCTCAATCCCTTCTCCGCGCTACCCGCTGCTATTGAGGGAGTTCGTTTTGGCCATACATCAAGGCAGTTAGAGCAATGCAGCCACCGCTCCTTTCACTCAATTCCATCTCCGTTCGAAGCGCAAAGAAAACTCTGCTCGATTCGATTTCTTTCGAGCTAAGAGCTAGCGAGATGCTTTTTATTTTAGGAAATAACGGCGCTGGGAAGTCAAGTCTACTGAAAGCGATTCTAGGAATCGTTTCTTCTAGCGGCGACATTAAAATCTCTGGGCGCAATATTAATTTACTTTCACGGCGCGAGATTGCTTCATTAATAGGCTATGTGCCACAGGGAGCCGAGCTTTCGGTGCCCTATTCCGTGCGCCAGTTTGTCGAGCTCTCACAATTTAGTCTGAATCTTTCAAGAAAGGAGCGCGTCACAAACGCTTCAAACGCTATACTACTTGCGGGATGCGAATTATTCGCTGACCGCCTCCTCCGCGAACTAAGCGGCGGGGAGAGGCAGCGCGTGCTTATTGCCGGGGCGCTCGCGCAGAAGCCTAAGATACTGCTTATTGATGAACCGACGACGTATCTTGATCCCCGGCACCAGTTTCAGCTTGCTGCTCTCTTTGACAAGCTGACTTCTCAGCTACAAATTGCCATTATCGCGGTAACTCACGACATCAATTTTGTCCTGGGAAAGTCCGCGCGCTATATCGCGCTTAAACAGGGGAAGTGCGTCGGTATTGATTCAACAATGGCTCTTATACAGGGCGGCGCACTCGAGGCAATCTACGAGCAACCATTTACCATTCATACATTCGGTAACAGCTCCTTTGCGGCAGCGTCAAAATGAAAGCAATGAGAATTACATTTCTTATCATTGTAGCTGTTTTAAGTTTGGCGAGTGCGCCTTTTTTTGGCTCCGCTGACATCGCCTTACATGAACTATTCGAAGACTCAATATCAGCCAAGATTTTTTGGGAGATTAGACTGCCTCGTGTCGCACTCGGCGCTCTGGTTGGGGCTGGACTTTCTCTTTGCGGCTTGGTGTATCAAAGTCTCTTTCAAAATCCGCTGGCAAGCCCATATACCTTGGGAGTTTCAAGCGCTGCCGCGTTTGGTGTAACGCTTTTTCTTGCGCTTCAGCTTGGCGTCGAGATAGTTCCCGGAGGAGCTGTCTTCTCTGGTATACTTGGAGCTTGCCTTTGCGTAGTCTTATTACTTTCTATCGCCCGGAGAGGAATTGCCGGTAGCGCTACACTTCTCCTCAGCGGAGTTGTGTTGAGCTTCTTCTTTTCAAGCCTCGTGCTTTTCTTACAGTATCTCGGCGACTTTTCTCGGGTGTTTCAGATCACGCGTTGGCTCATGGGAGGCCTTGAGGGCGCCTCATCTTGGCAGCTCTGTATGCTTGGCGTACTCACCGCGCTTGCCGCATCTTTAGTCTGGTTTAAACGCGAAGAGCTTGATCTTCTGGCGTGTGGCGAAACTATTGCTATTTCAAAGGGGGTAGACCCAGAGAAAGCAGCGCGACTATTTGTCATAGTCACTTCGCTTTTGGTGGGAGCAATTGTCTCCGTCGCTGGCCCAATTGGATTTGTGGGTATAATCGTCCCGCATCTTACTCGGCTTGTGGCAGGCCCGCTGCATAAAAGCCTTATTCCGGCGACGCTCTTTGTCGGGGCGGTATTTCTTGTCGATTGCGATACCGTGGCACGCACTCTGGTGTCCCCCTTTGAAATTCCAGTTGGAGTGGTGACCGCGCTTCTTGGCGGTCCGTTTTTTCTGTACTATCTGCTTTCAAAACGCACGTACTAACGCAATCTCGTGCTGATATTCTCGATATATTTTCGAGCTGATTCAGGTGAATCGTAGCAGGCGCACCAGGTCGCGCAGACTGCCGTGGTGTACATAAGTGCCAGACCAAATGCTTCTAATTCCTCTTTCGAAAGCACTCTGTCAGTTCCTGAGTTAAATCCTCGAAAGAGGTGCGCGGTGACTTCCGCAGGCGACATATCAGAGCATACGCAAATATTAAGCGCGGTTCTTGCGAGATCGAGAATCCGCAAAGAATATTCGATGGTCTCCAAATCAAAGACTGTGGTAATTACGTCATTTTCGGCAAAGACATTTGTGAGATGGAAATCACTATGGATAACTTCGCGCGGCAGCTCTAGGGAAAATAGCTCCTCGGATTTTTGCATTAGTTTCGCGAGAGCTTGCTGATATTCGCCGGAGTAAGCAGCGAACTGTGCATGAGCATTCGCAGGTTTTAGCCATTGCAGCGAGCTCGACGGAACCGGAATTCCACGAAGTGCAATTTGAAACTTCGCGAGAGTGTAACCGAACGACTCAACGAGAGTAGCAGTCACGTTACTGGGGACACGTCCTTGAATATAGCGAGAGATAGCAAAGTAGCGCTCTTTGAATTTTCCGACGATTTCACCCGACTGTAAGGTAAGGTACCTTGGCGTTCCGATGCCTGCCTTCGCAAGACGCTCTTGAAGTTTGGCCTCAAAGGCAGCGTTCTCGGGAGATTGCAGCTTAAGTATTCGAATTACATAAGTACAATCATTTACATCAGTAACGATTTCGCATTCATTGGCAAAAGCGTTTTCGCAAGATCTAGCATCTTTAAGCTCTTCGCTTGAAAAACATTTAAACATTGCACGGAGCGTTTCGAGATCCATACTTTTTACGATACACAGCTTATAAGCTAGAAACTCAAACTCTGCTTTCTGGCTTTCCAGCTATTAAGACAGTGAGCATCATCTAAAGATTGAGTGTTTTAAAAGTATACTCCAACTTAGCTCTTCGAGTCCTTAAGGCTAGCTCTTGAGCTACATCGAGTTATGTTTGCTAAAATTTCCTCACGATACGGCGAGGGTACATTCTTAACGGTATCATGATCAATTCCCTTTACGTTATACATCGATCCCAAAGTCGTGGCGGCTTCTTCACGCAGCTGCGGATCCTCGGCATCGTCAAGCACAACTTTGAGCAGAGCCGCCGCAGCCGTACTAGTCTGTCCAGTATAGAGGCTCTCCGCAGCGGCCGCGCGCTCGGCGATCGGCTTCGAACGATCAAAGAGGATACGAGTGCACGCGGCTTCGTCATATCGCTCCCCCTTGAAGATATCTAAGATGCGCCAGAGAAAATGTGATCGCATTTTTCGCATACCAGAGAGCCTCGAATATTATCGCTGGACACCCCCCAGACTCAGAGCTTGCCAAACTAAGAGCGCGTAACAATATGAAGCCTACCGCGAAAGATTGGGTGTCCCAAGAATACCTGCTTAGAAAGCCTCAGAACACAGCGCCATTTTCATGCGTAACATCAATAGGTTAGAGCTCTGCTGCGGTATTAGCTCATAAGCTGCCGGCATTCCTTCCCCCACTCTGCGACCTCCGTGTCTCTGTGGTTTTTAAGTATTTAAACCACAGAGACACGGAGGTCGCAGAGTGGGGGAAAGAGTCATCAAAGATGCCCGGGACGAATGAGAAGATACAGCAATGCAGGTTTGTACCGTGAGCTTTGGACTCCGCGGTGCTATAACCAGCCGTGATGAACAAGGTTTCCCATCTGTTGGTTTTTCTTTCTGCCCTTCTCTCTTTTAGCACCTCGCTAGGCAACCAATTCGCTTTTGACGATCGGATTCATATTCTTGAGAATTCACGAATCCGATCGCTTGCGCAGATTCCGGAAACATTTAGCGCGCCGATGTACCCGGGAAATCTTTATAGGCCACTGGTTGAGGTTTCATATACTCTGACCTACCGCTTTTTTGGACTTGCACCCCTTCCTTATCATCTAACCAACATCCTGCTCCACGCAACTGTGGCGCTGCTCGCGTATGTTCTACTCTTGCGGCTTTTTTCCCGCGGATATGCATTAGCGGCAGCACTACTTTTCGCGGTACACCCGCTCTGTGTCGAGGTGGTCGCTAACGTAAGCGGGCGCTCGGAGCTACTTTGTGCTTTATTCGGACTTTTGTCGGTCATGTGTGCGCTGTCTGCAAACACAATAGGAAGCGCGTTGCTCCTCTTCTTGGCACTTCTTTCCAAAGAAAGTGCGTTCGTCTTTGCGCTTCTAATTCCGTTGGCACTTTACTACCGTGGCCGCGAACTTACTCTTGCAAGCTGCTTAGCTATTTTATTTTCGATATCAGCATATCTTGCGCTTCGAGTGGAGGCGTTGGGCTCACTTCTCGGCGTATTTAAGGAGATTGACCATCTCGATAACACCATCGCCAGCCTTCCCATTGCGGTGCGCGTACTCAACGCAGTCAATCTATTGGGGCGCTACGCAGCTTTAGGAGTTTTTCCCCTTGAACAGAGCGCCGACTATTCATTCGCACATATTACTCCGCTCGTGCCAATCACCTCTTGGAAAATTCCGATTAGCTATCTTTATTTTCTGCCCTTCTCGTTCCTTCTTTCAACATTTTACTTGGGCGTCCGCGCGCGCGGGCGACTCGCGTTCGGCGCAACCTGGTTTTTGGCGGCATTTCTTGTGACTTCAAATGTCCTTTTCCCGATCGGAACGATATTCGCCGAAAGGCTCTGTTACCTACCCTTACTTGGACTGCTTTGCGTCGTCGCTTCAATTAGCTCGACGATGAGAAGTAAGACAGTACAGGCCAGCATACTTGCTGTTACTGCAGTTACCCTTGGACTACTTTCTGCAATGCGCTCTCCAATCTGGCGCGACGATTACAGCCTCACAAGCCATCAGATCGCGGTCTCTCCACTGAGTGCAAAAACTCAGCTCAACTATGGCGCAATCTTAGTATCGTCAGGGCAAATTGAGCAGGCTACAAAGTGCTTTACGCATGCTTTAGAGATTGCTCCTAATTACCCAGAAGCAATGTATGCACTTGGCGCAATTCTGATGCGTCAAGGCAAATTCGAATCGGCTTCGGAGTGGCTTAGCCGAAGCCTTACGTTCAATTCTTCTCTTGTGCCGAGCCTAAACGCTTTGGGAAGCATTTCACTTGCCAAGGGTGATACAACCGCTGCGCAATCGCTTTTTGAGCGCTCGCTGCAAATCAGGCCAGATAATTTTCCCGGCCTCACTGGATTTTTTGAGCTCCAAGTTTCAAAGAAAGAGTATGCGAAAGCAGCTGAGATATTGACGAAGATTAAAGCGCTTTATCCGGGAGACTCAAGAATCGCGCTGCTCGAAAAGGAGCTTCCTCGATGAAACGAACTTTTCTTGCCTTAACTATTCTTGTAGCTGCGCTTTCTTTTCCTTTGGCACGCGCTTATTACGAATCATCTCGGGCGGCTGAAAATGCCTTAAAAGCGTCGGACTCAAAGCTAAAGATTGCGGCGCTACGAGAAACCTTGCGTTGGCATTTTCCGGGGAATCCATTTATAGAAAGGGCACGACGCGAACTTCAAGCTATCGCCGCTGACAGCTCAAACTCCGAAAATCAAGGCGCTGCCCAAGAAGCTCTGCGCACAAGTGCCTTCGAAACCAGATCCGCACTCAATCGACTTCCCGAATCAATGACTGAAGAGTTAAGAAATTCTCGCTGGCGCACAACTGTACCCTTTGAGCCAAACTATTGGGCACAATTTCTTTCGCATATTTTCTTCTGGGGGTGGGTCTTAAGTTCGCTCGCCTGTATCTACCGAAGCTTCACGACCGAAGGAAGACTGATAACTCGGGAATTTCTGCGACGTATGCCGCTTGCGCTGCTTCTCTTTCTTAGCTGGGCAATTGCTCTACATTACGCGTAATCTGATTCGTTAGTCGAATGCAAGAGTATCGAGCTCGGCGCCACTTGCCTGATCGATAAACAACATCTTCTTGGGCACTGGTGATATTTCTTTTGCGACAAACGCCTTTATCGAACCAAAAAACTTCTCTTTCGCAATTGGTGGCATGGCCGACATGGGGAAATCATGAAAGTACACTCTAATAATACCCTCTTTGCCATACTCGCTTTTCACGAATTTTGGCCCAGCAACCGGGTTCGCTTTGAAGAATCCGTCCAACGGAGTTACCGTCTCTGCTTCTGGAGCCGGCATAAGCTTAGTACCCTCGGGAGTCGATTCCAGCCGATCTAGAAATCCTGAAAATTCCTTCTTCGCCTCTTCAGACGGCGCATTCGCAAGCGCGGCCTGAGCTACCTTCTTGGCTTTCGAGATTTCCCCCTTCTGCGCAAGGAGTAGGGCATAGTAGGCGTTCACCATGAAATCGTTGGGCGATGTCTTCAAGACCTGAGTAAGCTGCTTTTCAGCCTCCGCGACCTTGCCCAAAAGCGTGAGCACACTTCCGTAACGCGCACGCGCGGCATTATCTTCGGGCGCCTGCGTAAGATAACGGGCATAATACTCCGCAGCCTTGTCGTACACCTTTTGGCGAAAGGACAACTCTGCCATGGCCTGCAATGCTCGTGCATCATTCGGCTCAATTCGCAAAATCTCACGAAGCGCGTCAATCAGATCGAAGATCTCTTCGTTCTTTGGATTCTGCTCATTCGAAAGCTTATTCACAAGCGCTTCGACAAGCGAGCGCCAGACATTAATATCATCAGGCGATTGCTTAGCCCGCTGCTGAAGTGCATGGAGCTCTACGTCATTTACTGCGGTAGCCGCAGCCGGGAACTCTTTCGTAGGCGCTTCTCCCGCGATACTTTTCTGGGTGTTCCATCCAACAATCCAAAGCAGTGCCGCGCCAAGGCCAATGATTGCATAGCCATTCAGCGAAAGTGCGGACGCAGGACCGCTCTGCTTAGCTCCACATTCAGCGCAGAATTTGGCTTGCTCCGGAATCTCCTTTGAGCAGCGTCGGCACTTTTTATTCATTGGAAGCTACCACATTGGAAGCTAACTCAGAGGAAGACGACCCCGCGGACTCAAGTCCCACTGACTCAAGTTTATCCGTAAGCGCCTCCGGAAGCATCGGTTCAGCGAAGTTTTCAATGACGCTATCGGCAAGAAGTAAACCACGTTCGGTGAGCGCAACATGTTCATCTGCTAAGCTAATCAAACTTTCACTCTGCAGCACCTGGAATAAGGCAGTATAGGCCTGCCCGGCGTCAAATCCGAAGCGCTGCTTAAATGCAGCAAGCGACACACCCTTAATCTTTCTAAGCCCAAGGAAGAAATACTCAAATACCGCTCCCTTTGGCGAAAGAAGTTCTGACCATGATTCAGCCTGTCCATGCGCCGAAGCTTCTTCGATATATTTTTGCGGAAGCGCGTAGTTCGACCAGCGCTTTCCAAAACTGCCAATTTCGCGTGAAAAGCTATGAGCACCAGCGCCAAGCCCAATATAGTCAGCGCCATTCCAATAGGCGAGATTATGCCGCGCCTCCTTCCCAGGCTGAGCATAGTTGCTAATCTCATACCGAACTAAACCGCAACCAAGAAGCTCATTGGTTATTCGCTTCATCATTTCGATGACAGTCGCCTCTTTTGGAAGGCGCAGTGAACCCTTCTTAAAGCTATTGTAAAACGGCGTGCCCTTCTCGATGGTAAGTCCATATGGAGAAACATGCGCTGGATTCACTCGGCCAATCTCCAAAAGATCGGCTTGAAGATCACTCAATGTTTGCGATGGTGCACCGAAAATGAGATCGACATTTACATTGGTAATTCCCACTAGCCGCGCCATTTCAAGCGCAGAATCGGTATCCTGAGCGGTGTGCACTCGCCCCAGCTTTCGTAACGTATCCGGGTTGAAAGACTGCGTGCCAAGACTAAGTCGATTTACCCCGGCCTCCTTGAATCCGCCAATTGCATCGGCCGAAAGCGTGCCAGGGTTTGCTTCAAGGGTGATTTCGACACGATCATCTACTGGAAAGCTTCTTAAAATGGCCGAAACAACCTTAAATATCGAATGCGGGGAAAAAATAGATGGGGTACCACCGCCAAAATAAATGCTCTGTACCATTCTTCCACGCCACTCCGGAAGTGTTGAGCGATAATCGAGCTCGGCCAAAAGTGCCGAAGTATACTGCTTTTCAGGGAAGCTCGGCTGGGCGTAGGTATTGAAATCGCAATACGGACACTTATGCAGACAGAAGGGAATATGTACGTAAAGCGAGATAGGCTGCATGCAGTCTCCTATCTCGCTCGTCGTCTGGCTTTTCGCTGCGCAAGGAGCCTGGCACGCTCTGCTTCTGGATCTTTCGTCTGGGGCTGCGCCGGGCGCGCGGATTGGTTCGAGGATGAAGCTGCAGACGCCGCCTGGGCTTCTTCTGGCGGCGCTTCCTCGTGAGTCATCTTCATCTGCTTCGCCACTTCTTCACGTCGTTTTTTTTCTGCTTCGAGATACGCCAAATATTGTCTCGGCTCCGGGAGCTCGTAATGGAAGAGCTGCCGCACTACCGTTTCTTTAAAGCCCCGAAGCATCTGTTCAAAAAGTACAAAACCTTCTTTCTGATATTCATGGAGCGGATTTTTCTGGCCATAACCACGAAGACCGATACCTTCACGAAGGTGGTCCATCGCCTGCAAATGATGGAGCCAAATATTATCCAGGGTCGAAAGCATTATGTCATGCTCTACTTCGGCCACACTAAAATCGAATGGGTTCTGCCCCTCAGTAAATAGTTTTTTAAGCTCACCAAGGTTATGATCGAGACTTTCGACACGACGGGCATAAAGCTCACGCGCCGACTTTCTCAGCGCATCAAAGATTGTCTGAGCATCAATTTTGAACTCTTGGGGCAACGGCAGCTTCTCCTTAAAAAGGAGGAGTGTGCGTTCGTCCAGTTTCGAGAGATCCCAGTTCATCGGCTTTACTTTATCGCTGCACTCCTGAAGCACAGCATCTTCAAGTAAGTCATCGATCATCGTGTTAATCTCGTCTCGAACGCCCTGATGCACCAATATCTTTGAGCGCAGATTATAAATAACCTGGCGCTGTTTATTCATTACATCGTCGTATTCGGTGACATGTTTGCGGCTTTCAAAGTGAAATCCTTCGACTCTTTTTTGCGCCGTTTCAATCGAGTGCGAGATCATGCGCCCATCCATCGCCATTCCCTCTTCCCAACCGAGCCGCTTCATAAGCGACTGAATTTTGTCACCAGCGAAGCGCCGCATTAAATCGTCTTCGAGGGACACATAGAATCGCGAAGTTCCAGGATCGCCCTGCCGTCCAGCACGTCCACGCAGCTGATTGTCAATACGCCGAGATTCATGCCGCTCAGTGCCCATGATAAACAGGCCGCCGGACACAAGCACTCGCGCCTTTTCTGCAGCACAGATCTCTTCATATTTTTTAAGCGCCTCAAGGAATGCCGGATCGGTGCGATCCTTTGTACCGGCCTCGGCATGCGCGAGGAACTCTGGATTACCACCCAAAAGAATATCGGTACCACGACCTGCCATATTTGTTGCGATAGTAACCGCAGCGAAGCGCCCCGCCTGGGCAACTATTTCTGCTTCACGCTCGTGCTGCTTGGCGTTGAGTACGTCGTGCTTAATGCCTTTGTCGCGCAGAAGCCGAGCCAACAATTCGCTCTGCTCAATGCTCGTAGTGCCAACAAGGATCGGTTGGCCATGCTGATGAATTTCTTCGATATCTTCAATAACGCCTTCGTATTTTTCCTTTCGAGTTCTAAAAATACGATCGGACTGGTCGTCACGAACCATCTTTCTATTGGTCGGAATAACAATTACTTCCAAGTTGTAAATTTTCTTAAACTCAACCGCTTCTGTATCTGCGGTTCCTGTCATCCCGGAAAGCTTGGAGTACATTCGGAAGTAATTCTGGAATGTAATCGACGCAAGCGTGCGATTTTCACGCATTACCCGCACGCCCTCTTTCGCTTCTATTGCCTGGTGCAACCCATCCGACCAACGTCTTCCGGGCATTAACCTGCCAGTGAACTCATCAACAATTATTATTTGTCCGTCTTTCACCACATAATCAACGTCGCGCACCATAGTCGTATGCGCACGAAGGCCCTGCGAAACATGGTGCAGAATCTCGATATTTTGAGGATCGTAAAGATTCGCAACTTCAAGTAGCTCCTCGACACGGGCGATACCGGCATCGGTTAAAGAGGGTTGCTTGGTACGCGCTTCTATTTCGTAGTCCTGGCCTTCTCGAAGATGCGGGATAACCTTATTGATTTTCAAATACTTGTCAGTGGGATCTTCGGCAGGTCCGGAAATAATTAAAGGAGTCCGCGCCTCGTCAATCAAGATCGAATCGACTTCGTCAACAATTGCAAAGTTATGCCCACGCTGAAGCTGATCCGCGACATCAAATTTCATGTTGTCACGAAGGTAGTCGAAACCGAACTCGTTATTCTGACCGTAAGTAATATCAGCCTGATAAGCTTCCTGTTTTGACTGCTCACGCATGCCGGCGTAGACCACACCCACGGTGAGTCCAAGCGCACGATAAAGTCGACCCATCCATTCGGCGTCACGACGCGCCAGATAATCATTGACCGTTACGACATGAACACCTTTCTTGGTCAGCGCATTGAGATAGGCAGGAAGAGTGGCTACAAGTGTCTTTCCTTCGCCGGTTCGCATTTCGGCAATTTTTCCCGTATGAAGTACAATTCCTCCCACGAGCTGCATATCGAAATGGCGCATGTTCAGCACACGCTTGCCCGCCTCACGAACCACCGCGAAAGCTTCCGGCAAAAGCGAGTCGAGAGCCTCACCTCGATCGAGCCTTTCTCGAAAAGTCGTAGTTTGGCGAGCGAGCTCATCAATCGAAAGCCGTTGAAGCTTCGGCTCCAATTCATTCACTCGAGACACGAGTGGCATTATTGAACGCAAGACACGATCGTTACGCGTGCCAAAAACTTTCTTTGCAATAAATCCGAGCATGAGAACTACTTAACTACCCCTTTGAAGTCAGAGCGGCATTAACAGCTCTGGCCCATGCAATATCGCGGGCCGAAATCGCCTTGCAATCATGGGTCACAAGGTCGATTATCACCCTGTTATACACATTAAACCATTCAGGGTGGTGGTCGAGCTTCTCAGATATAATAGCCGCTTTTGTCAAAAAAGCGAAAGCTTCAACAAAATCAGCAAATTCAAGCTCTCTGTGAAGCTTCGCATTAAGTACTGTCCAACCTTCAAGCGTACGGATTTCACGGTCAATTTCATCTTTAGTCAATGGATTAATCATAGGTAGTAGAGTTTATCCCCTTTTCTCCCCCGAACTTCCGCGGCGGCGAAGAGAACAGCGCCCGAAGAAAACTAGGTAGTAGCGCTTACCCCTTCAGGTGATAACTCATCGCCTCGACAAGGCCGGCCTTGCTCTCAACTACGCGAGCACCGTTTCGATCATGCGCCTCAACAAATCCGCTTAGCTCATCGATCGCAATTTCTGCGCCATTGAGAGTTATCTCTTCGCCAAGCCGATGTACTACCGCGTCAGGATACTTCTCCCGAAGCAAGTGCAGCATCTGCTCGATGCTAGCCAAATTACTCACCAGAATACTCTGCGGACAGAGTACCGAGCAAACATATGGAACACTTCCAGCTGCTACTACCAGACCGTCTTTTAAGACTATCACGCTATCAGCAAGTCTTTCAACCACATCCATCCGGTGCGATGAAATAAACATCGACATTCTCTCGCTCTGAGCGGCTAATATATCAGAAAGCTGCTGCGACTTCTGAATATCTAGACCATCAAAAGGTTCATCGAAAAGAAATAACTTCGGTGAAGTAAGAAAGCCAATCGCAGTTTGAACTCTTCGGCGCTGTCCTTTTGAAAGCTCTCGCCCAAGTTTCGGAAGCAGCGGGGCCAGCTCTAACAGCTCAAGAATCTCCGAACCTTCATGCCGATAGAATTTTGCATCTCGCTGCTTAATCCGACACCAAAGTTTTATGTAACTTTCCACGGAAATATCACCGAATACCGCGCCGGTTTCAGGGCAGAATGCCATATGCTTCTCTGGTATAAGTGCCAGCTCGTCTTCATTATCTTGGTAGTGCAATTTGAGACGGCCACGATAGGGCAAAAGTTCAAGAATCGACTTTATCAGCGTCGATTTCCCGGCACCGTTGTGACCGATCAACGCAACTACATTTCCGAAAATCGCGAGCTCCGGAATATCGAGCGCAACTTGCGTGCCATAATTGACAACAAGTTTCTCTATCGATAGTGAGGTTGCTCGAGCAAGGCGCATCCCCTTCATAGCTCCTCCAGATGCGCGGCAAACCAGCGTGTATTTCTGCGCAAGAGAATCGAAACTACGCCGAGACTTAGGAGCGCTTGCAACAATAGCGTCCAATTCTGTGGTTGAAGCTTTGGCGCCAGTATTGTTGGCGCCATCCCCACGATCGGAAGAGAAGTGAGCAAGTTTCTTGTGTATCCGTACGCCGCTCCCTCTCCGAAAAAGGTAAGTGCCCACACTAACGCGCCAAGCGATGCCAAGATAAACGGTGTATATACATACAGCATACTAAAGATCGAATGGCGCTGCTTGAGATCAGCAAGCGATGCGATAATCGTCGCCATCGCGAAGCTCGAAAAAATAGCGGTAATCCAAAGCAAGAGATCGACCATACGCACGCCGTCTAAAAACCCCGCGGCACTAACGTCATCAAAGAGCGACGTAAAGACGTATGCCGTCGCTGGAACGGTGGCAAGCAGAAACGCGGCTACTCGAAAGAGCGTGAGAAGCCACAACGCCCGATAAAAGGAGCTCTTGCCACAGGCCGCAACCATCGGCAAAAGCGCACCATTTTTTGAAAAATAATCCAAGACTCGGCGATGCGCTTTAATTGCAAGCCAAAGCGCTATCATCGTTAATGACGCGACATTAAAGATCAGCGCAAGCGCCTTTTCCGAATTGGAGATCTTCGAGGCATTCTTTAAGCCTGACGCATTAAAATATATATCGCCAAGAAGACCGTCTATTTTTTCAGCGTCCTGCGCGACATCAAGATAGCGCTCTTGGAGCGTCCCATCGAATTTGACAAGATTTAGGATTATCAATCCCCAAACACTGAGCACATCGACCCGCATCTGGTCTGTGCCTGGAGCTACCTGATGAATAATAATATCGGGTTTGCAGCCTCTGCAGACATGTAGCGTCTCGACATTACCGTTTAAAATTCGCTCGTATTCTTGGGTATTAAACTGCTCCGGATTGGGAACAACAAGCGCCACATCTAGGCGTTTTGGCCTGCATGCTTCGCTTGGCGGATCTTCGCGCCACTTTCCGGATTCGCCTCGACTCACAGTCCACCGGCACACACGAACCGCGGGGAGCGGCTTTGCGTCTCCATAGAGCAGCTTTCGTGCGATATTAAAATCCCGACGAGCCTGGAAGCGCTCCTCGGCGGCTTTCTGGCTGTCATCTCTACTTTGCAAAAAGACTGCAGTGACAAAAAGCTGCGCTGCTACAAGCAGTAGGCTCAGGAGCAGCGGCATAAGAAACAGCGTGGCAAAAAGCTTTGGAACCCTAATTAATGAAAGTGCGAGTCGAAGAGAATACATTGTCTTTCAATGGAGTTATGGGCAACTCGCAAAAAGACGTAGCTTCAAATAACCACCCAAAGCAACGCGTATTACGCCGCAATAGCTTTAGTCACCTCAGCGCCATAAATATACTCGCGCACCTCGAAAGGATATTGGCTGGCAATAAGGTCGATACCAAGTTCCTGCGCCGAGCTATAGCGCTCTTCCGGTGCACCGCGTAAGCAGCGCATCACAATTCGACTTAGCTCTTCCGAGCACTCAGGTCGAAGATAACGCGGATCTATGGGCTGATGTTGTATTTTGTTACAGAGGATGTCGATGGCAGAGTGACCGGAAAATGGGAGCTTTCCGGTAATTGTAAGATAGCCGATTACACCGAGCGCATAGAGATCTGCTCGCGCGTCTGCGCGACCGTTCAACACAAACTCGGGACTAAGGTAATCCAGAGTCCCGGAAATTGCGTCATGTGATTGAGTTTCCACGGAAGTACGAGCAATGCCAAAGTCCGCAACCTTTGCACTGCTGTCGCCGCTCAGAAGAATATTTTCAGGCTTTACATCAAGGTGCATAATTCCACGCTGATGACATGCTTGAAGACCTAGTGCAACTTCAGACATCAGACGAACAACTTCGAAAAACTCAAGCTTATCTCGAATCCGGAGAACATCAGCGAGAGATCCTCGCGAGGCGAATTCCATGGTAAATGCGAGATAGCTATCATTCTCGAGGAATTCATTCGTATGGATAAGATTCGTATGGCGAAAGAGCCCGCCGATATAGGCTTCGCGACGGAACTCTAACTCCTTAGATTTTGCACCGGCGCGAGTCCGACGAAAAAGTTTGAGCGCAATCGGTTTTTCCTCGCTTAAGAGACTCCGCGCACGATAAATTTCGATCGATTCACTATGATAAAGTCTTGCTTCAACTACAACTTTGCCAAATAACAGTGTACCTGTCGCAATCTCACCCATGCGCCGTGCCCCTCAATGATCGGTTTGTTTCTATTGTAGCTATGGGCCGGAGCTAAGCTAGAGCGCTCAATTTCAATGGCAATGGATTCGTTCTAATACAGACTGATCGCGACACCTCGAAGCGAGAGCCCTAGAAATCCTCTAAAAAAAGTGCGGGGATGGTGAGAACATCCCCGCACCTGGCAGTCTACTTCTTCAAACGTAAAGTCGCTTCGAGGAAATTCGCGCCGCCTTCGAGCGATATCGCTACTACGTCATCAACTTCGAGAAGTGGCATGCCTGCTTGAATTCCGTCGATGGACAGATCTGTATCACAAGTGCCCTTTTTCTCTCGAAATGTGCGATTAGTCTTGGAGTACAGATCGAGTTTAAACTCGGCCGCATCAGCTGAGGTATCATCATCTTCATCATCACTATCGTCATCGAGCATCAAGACACACTGCGCAAACGCCGCGCCATCACGGCTGAATTTCACAAGTGCTACCGCTGAAGCCGCTGCAGTCTGATCAAGGATTGATGGGTTTGTACTTGGAAGCGGTATATGCACCATGACCTGCAATCGCTTTTTGCGCTTTTCGACCTTATATTGGACCTTGCCGTATGCAGTCGTGCTTACGCCCACTGGCGCTGTGAATCGAGCTTTTAGCTGGCTACGTGAATCATCATCGCCTCCACGTGCGCCATGGTGATCATCATCGCCTTCATGACGCGAAGATGTTGGAGATGGCGATGCAGAAGGTGATGGAGTTACATTTGAACGCTCTCGTTCCAACTCGAGCCTTTTTGCTACAAGAGAATCTCCACTGCGTCGGCAGCGCATTTTTACGAAATCACCGAGTTTAAAGTCCGCGCTACTTATCGGCTGATCATTGCTGTTTTCAAATTCGGTTGCGCTCGTAACCATGCATGTTGTTGAGCCAACGGTCGCCGAATCTGCAGAGAGCGCGACGAGGGCACCTCGCGCGTCGATATCTCCATCGTGCGCGAGCACCGGAGCACTCGTCACTAGCAAAGCTGTCGCAAACAAGGACAAAAACGTCTTCATAAGTATCCTCCTAAGTTAATACACATAAATAAAAAACTACGAGACTATCTTTCGAACTCAATTCGCTCTGCGTACATAGTGCCAGAACGTGATCGCCCTCTCACTCGAACGCGATCACCAACTTGGAAGTCAGCAAGAGTCGCGCTTCTACCATCGCTTCCCCGAATTTCCGTAGATCCATCGACTAAAAATTCGACTCCGTTTACCGTGAGAGAGCTCGCGGTAAGCGCGGATATAGCCCCACGCTGATCGTCTTCTCGATCGCCCTGGCTATCTCCTCCACCGGAGCCTTCTTGTTCAGGCGGATTGCCACCGCCGGAGCCACTTGAATCATCGCCTCCATCTTGAGTCGGCGCTGGCGAGGGGCTCGTGCTCGGCGTGGGGCTCGGATCGTCATTGCCGCCGGATCCGCTCGAGTCACCTCGATCGTCGTCATTGCGATCGTCTCCTCCGCCGTTCGACGAAGAACCGTCGTCATTGCCGCCACCGCCGCTGCCTGAACTGCCTTGGTCGTCCTCCCTCGACGATTCGACCCGTTTAGGTCGAACGTTACGACCATCATCGGAAGCCTCGAAAGTTACCTCGATCCTTGAAGCGCTGTCGTCGGCGTTTTCAATTCGCCCAGTGGCGCGGACTCCCTGCCCATCAAATTCTATTTCTTGGACTGTCGAGCGCTCACTTTGCAGCGAAAAGTTGCCCTGGCTGTCAGTGGTAGTAGTTTCTCCGGATTGCAGCGACGTTACTGAAACTCCAGGCAGTGGCTGCCCGTCTGCACTAAGAAGCTGCCCTTGAATGGTCACTCCGCCTGTCCCACTGGTGCTCCCACCACAACTCACAAGCACTGCAAGCGAGAGTCCGCACAGCGTGCGCACAACTGCTCTAATTAATCTATCTAATTTCATACGAGCTTCTCCAGGCTACTAAAACTTCCAAATGCGACACGAACCTTCTCACCCGAACTGCGAAGTGTCGAACAAATGTCGCGGTCAAATTGCGCAAGAAACGTGCGCACTCTTTGATGAAATCTGCTTCCTTCGTCAACGAGCCACTTCCTAATTTCCGGTATGGCTTCCGGTACAATGTTGTCCATGACAGTCTTGAGATGGAGATTTGGAGTGTCTTGGCGATCAAAGATATTCTCCTCTACGGCTTTATAGAGGTCGCGAGTATCAGCCGCGAGCATTTGGAGACCGTCTTTTAAAGATACTTCCGGTACATAATCACGCCACGCTAGCTTCACCCTGGAGCCGTGTCTCTCGATAATGCCCATACGCTCCATTTCATAAAGCACCGCGTATGCGCTCAAGTCACCGCCATTTACTGACTCCACAAGCTCAGCGAATTCGCTCGCCCGCCCTTCCGTACTCAACACGCGCGGCGAACCACTCTTGGTCTTAAAGCGCGGAGCGTGCTGCCATTGCACCATAATTTTCGCGATGGCATTTTGCCCCGGGCTGAACGAATCAGGATTTTTTGTTATTCGTGTCACGTCTTTGCGGTGCACACCGGTCATAACGCTCAAGCGGCTTGCGCTCGGCTCGTCACCTTGACGACGTAGTTCAAGGGCTGCTTCATTAACATACGCTACTTTCACGGCTTCAAGCAGTTCCTGTAATTTTACCGAATTCTTCACACAAAGGCGTATCAGCGGACGAAGAAGCTGTTCGATGCAACGAATAAGCACAGACTCGGTGGAAACAGATGAACTCATAACCTATGCTGGGATTATTTCACAGCACACGGCTTTAGGCAAGGAAATTATTGTTGCCATCCTAACAGGCTGTAATTACTCAACTAATTTACCAATGGATCGGTCTGTCTCAATTCTTAATAGTAAGGAAAAGTGCCTCGCGAGGCTTCATGTAAGCTGAAAGCAAACATACGCATCCTCGCGAAACAGCACCCGTAGATATCGGGTCTCGAACTCTGCCATCCGCGCCCTTTCAGAATCTGTGAGCACTGACAATACGCCCGTATCGATTCGGAATTTATGTCCGAGAATATGAGTAATCCCCCGCTTCTGAAATTGCTCACGAAGCTCTTCGCTTGTTCGTGCTTCGCGGAGCCACTTGATTAACGGCCCTTCCGAAAAATAACCACCAGAAAAGTAATCAACATTGTAGTAATAGAAAGCATTGCTGGTCTGCAAAAGATACACCTTCGACTCGGCGGGAAGAGACGCATTAATTCGCTCGATGACATGATACTCCTTGAGATGTTTGGTCAAGTAGTCTCGATCATCAATATTCCCTCGCACGTACGCAAGCGCGTCGGAACGACGCATGAGGTTCCATTGGTACAAAACTGACCATCCCAGTTGAGCACACAAGATTAGAGCTACTCCCCACCGCCTAAGGTACTGCGAAAGTATTGCTAATCCATAACAGGCCACAAGCGCTACAATACCGAATATCGGGCTTAGGTAACGAATGCGCCAAGAGCTGCCAAGTAACGCAAAGGCGAAATAACATGCAATCAAAAGAATACCGTAACGTACCCAGGGCTCTCTCTTGAAACGTGCAAAAGCGGCCACAAAGAAAATGAGCAAAGGACTAAGAACGCCATCGTACAACCGTGGATCACCGTCTCGACCGAGGAATATCATACGAAGCGGGGTGGCAAGAATGGTAAGCCAAGACTCTTGGTAAATTACGCGACGGTGTGTGATCGAACTCAATCCGGAAACGGCGCCTGGTTCGAGGCTTCCCGAGAAAAAATTACCGTAAAGCGGATAAAGCGGATTTCCGGTCCAAAGGTAATTCTTCAGCATCCATGGCGAGAATACAATAAAAGCAAAAAATGCGACGAGCACCATTGCTCCAAGGCCAATTGTTTGCGCCCGCGCTCCTTTGCCGAAAAGAATTGGCATAAGCAGCACAAACGCCAACGCAAAGGCAATGCCATTATACTTCGTACCAAGGAGAAGTCCGATGGCTGCGCCCACTTGTACGATAGTCCAGGGCTTTTGACTCGCGTGCCATTCAATAATTCTTTCAAAAGCAACAAGCGCGAAGAAGGTGAGTCCAAGATCGACAAGCGGAGAGGAAGCAAGACTAAGACAATTCGGAATGGTAAAAAAAATTGTCGCCGCAAGCAAAGCCAGCTCTTTTTTTTGAAAGAGCCGTACTGCAAGCAGACCAACCATTGCGCTTGAGCATATCAACAGTCCAAGGGAATAAACGAAACTTAACTTAGGAAGCTCCGCCGCGACCAATCCAGTAAAAGCCAAATTGAGCAGCATCGGATAATACGACCACTCATGCCATGGTATCGGCGCAATCCGCCCTGCCTCAACCCACATCTTTGGGACCGCGAGGTGATGAATCAGCGCATCACGTGAAGTTATCGGATGCAAGCCTTCAACAATGAGTAGCGATGTAAAAAAGCCTCCAACAAGGACGAGATGAAGTGCTCCATACTTTCGTGCACGTGCCATATCATAAAGCAAGTACAGTGCATGGAAAATCAAGAGGGCGAATAATGCAACTTGCAGAGCAAACAACACGATAAACGTACCGGAATAAACCCCTGTAAATATGCCTGCTGGAAGCAGCGCAAGGGTACTGACTCCCCAAAGCAATGAGAGATTCACGAGGATATTATCTTTCTCGGCACGCACGCTCGAAGTATACTGGATGAAAGCTATCTCCGCTATTTTGATAATGCTATGAATTCCACATCAAAAGACAGTTCTTCAATAGCCGAACAACCTGAGAAGGCCCCCGTTATCCGCATGGTAATGTTGCCCCGCGACACAAACCACCTCGGCAGTATCTTTGGCGGTCACATCCTTAGCCTTATCGACCTTGCCGCCGGCCAGCATGCTAGAACTATCGCACCGAAACGTTACGTCACGAAAGTTATGCGTGAAGTAAACTTCATAGCACCGGTATTTGTCGGAGATGCAGTGAGTTTTTTTACCGAGACCGTCAAAATCGGAACTTCGTCAATAACTGTACGAGTTGATGTCTCGGTGTTACGGGGGATCGACTCGGTAAGAACAATTCAGGTTACTTCCGCAGAAGTCGTAATGGTTGCCGTCGACGATCAATTGAAGCCGATTGCCGTTTGTAATCCGCGATGAATGAGAAATTGGAACAGGCACAACAAAGAGGTAGGCTCGTTGCTTTTATTCTTTGCTTGTTCTTAGGCTTTATTGGTGCACACCGCTTCTATCTCAATCGTCCTTTTTCGGCTGTCATATTTTTTCTAACTCTCGGTGGGCTCGGCATATTCTGGATCTTTGACCTGCTTTTTATTCTCTGCGGCTTAATGAGAGATGGTGCTGGGAGGCCACTATCGGCATGGGCGCCGGAATCCGCCGGTGGTGTCAAAGCAGCGCTTTCAACACTCGTACTAAGCCTCGCCCTACTCTTTGCATTTGGTTACGTCGCGCAGTTTTTTTTCTCCTCGCTGCTACAGGAGATATTAAGCCAGCTTCCAAACGATCAAAGATTTATCGAACTCTTCATGAACATGGACACCGCTTCCGATGATAATAAGAGTTCTTCGGATCATGAAGTAGCAGTTATTGAACAGACTCCCACACCCACTCCAACTCTCCTAATAAAACCGGGCGACCTGGTACGCTATGTTGACGAGCAGGGAAATCAACACTATGTCGATTCATTGGAAAGAGTTCCCGAAAAATACCGAGGCAGCATGCAAATAAATCCCAGCCTTCCACCACTGATAAACGATAAACGCTGAGCGAGCAGTTGACGCTTATGATTACTGAAACTGCACAGCGTCGACTGTTAATGAACACAAACGCTGCCTGGTGTTTTCCGCAGGCACTTACTGCCGATCCGCACTACCAAGCGGTTTCTTTTCACTACGGCGATCGGACGGCACGACGATCCGGCGTTTTGCTGATTAACCATATTAACGAGGGGCTCTGCATCCTCAACGCTATCGCCGCCACACAGGCTGCCATGCAGGCTTACTGTCTGCATCCGCTTTTTCAGGGCGATCAGGAGCTTCGCGAGGTAAGACCGGAAATGCTTCAGCGGTTCAGTCCTCGCGCGTTGCTCTTGGTGATGGAGTACCGAAGTGTCGCCAATGCTTATCTCTCCGAGAGACAAATAAACAGGATTGAAGAAATTCGTCTTAGCCCACTCGAAGAGGTTCAATACATGTTAATTGCCGATAAGATCCAAAATCGAAAAGACTTTGAACGATACCATAAGCCGTTCCATCCTCGGAGCATCGAGCTCGAGCTCTATTTTAGGAACTGACTGCAAAGGCTTTCGGTGAGCGAAGAATTCTACCCTGAGGCAGTTTTTAGACTCTCACGCAAGTAAAATACTAGTACTCTGTTAACGAAATAACTTGTCATTAGTCTCGGTCCCCACTCGGTGCACTCTGTGTCTCTGTGGTTTTTATAAAGAAAAACAAACCACAGAGGCTCAGAGGACACCGAGGCAGGGAGAAGTGAGAAGATTTCGTTAACAGAGTACTAGATCCTCTCAAGGAGCCTAAGAATCACGGCTTTCTGCGCATCAAGTCGATTCTCCGCTTGCTGGAAAATAATAGACCTCTCTGACTGTACAGCTTCACGCGAGATTTCATAGCCAACATGAATTGGCATATCATGCATGACCTTTGCCTTAGTACCCTTCAAGAGTTCGAGATTCACTTGATAGGGCATCATCAACTTTACACGCTGTTCCTTTTCCGCGGCAAACGCTGGGTTGTCGAAGAATTCCATATCGACCCAGGTATCTGTATAAACATAGTCCGCATTTCTCACGGCGGCGCGTACATCTTTTTCAAAGTGCAGCGTCTTTCTCTGCAATCCGCGCTGCGTAACTTTTTCAATTTGAGCGCCATCGTTTGCAATTGGTGTTACCAAGACAAGCGTAACTCCACACGCGGCCGTAGCTTCAATCAGAGAGTTGACTACATTGTTGTGCACACCGATGTAGCAGAGACTTCGTCCTTCGAGCGAGCCGCTATCCATTCGAATAGTAAGAAGGTCTGCTAATGACTGGCATGGATGAAAGAGATTACAGCAACCGTTTACTACAGGCACCTCCGATCCACCTGCAATGCGCACGAGGTCATCGTGCTGCTTCATTCGCGCCATAATTAGCGAGACGTTTCGCGAAAGGTACTTACTTTCGAACTCAAGATCGCTCAGCTGAAAATTGGTACTCATCCAATCGATGTAGATTGCATGCCCGCCCATTTCAGTCAGCGCCGCTTCGAAGGAAACGCGGGTACGGGTCGAGGTCTTCTGAAAAAGCATCGCGATTGAGCGCCCCGTCATGGCACCGTTAAAATTATGACGATGGGTCTTTATATATACCGCGCGCTCGACAAGCTCGCGAATATCCTCATCTTGCCAGTCCTGCCAGGAAAGAAGATGTTTCATCTTTATCGGTCTAGCTTCGAATCGAGAATTTGGCGCCACGAGCGATAAATCTCCTGATACTGGCTTTGAAGCGACTTATCCGGTGAAACAGCCGCAAGCCGCTTAAGACCGGAGAATGCATTCTTGAAATCGGTAAATATTTTTGCGCCTACACCTGCACCGCGAGCCGCGCCCTGCGCACCATCGGTATCAAAGAGCTCAACGGACGCACCAGTAACTGCGCTAAAAACTTCACGGAAAAGTGGACTAAGAAACAGATTGGCATGTCCGGCACGTACCGTACTTACTGGAATCCCGATCTCGCGCATGATCTCAAGTCCATACTGCAGCGAAAATACAATTCCTTCTTGAGCCGCACGAACAAGATGTGCCCGGGTATGCCGATTGAAGTTTATTCCCTCGAAGGATGCTCCAATATCGCGATTACCAAGCGAGCGCTCGGCGCCATTGCCATAAGGAAACACATGTAAGCCATCAGCACCTACCGGAACTTTCTCCGCAAGCGCGTTTAAGGAGGTATAAGACTCAGCTCCTGAACACTCACGTCGCAACCAACTATAGAGAATGCCGGTACCATTACAACAAAGCAGAGTGCCGTAGCGGGGTGAGTTGTTACCATGAGTAACATGCACGAATGTATTGACTCTAGACCGTAGATCGAAGCTAGGCGAGCTCCCAACACCATACACCACTCCCGACGTTCCGGCGGTTGTCGCAAATTCTCCGGGATTGAGAACATTCAGCGAAAACGCATTGTTCGGTTGATCCCCCGCTCTATAACTTACCGGAGTGCCCGGCGGAATTCCCAACTCACTCGCCGCATCCGAGATAACCTGCCCCTGCACACTGAAAGTTGGATGCACGGTGGGAAGCAAATCGGGACTAATGTCATAAGCATCGAGTACGGAGGTTGCTGGCTCATTCTTAGTGAAGCTCCAGAGAATCCCTTCTGAAAGGCCCGAAGGGGTTGTGCAGACTTCGCCAGTCAATTTAAGCGCGATATAGTCTCCGGGAAGCATAAACTTCCAGATCCGTTTATATACATCAGGTTCATTTTCCTGAACCCAACGAAGCTTCGAGGCAGTAAAATTGCCCGGCGAATTGAGAAGTTCGGAGAGCGCTCGCTTTTCTCCTATTTTTTTCAAACCCTTCTCACCAATTTCAACCGCACGGCTGTCGCACCAGATTATCGACGGCCGAAGTACGCGTCGATCGCGGTCGATGCAGACAAGCCCGTGCATCTGATAAGAGATTCCTATAGCGCGCACTGATGCGAGAGCTTTGGCCGATTGCGTAGCAATGATTCGGGTGGCTTTTAGCAAATGCTCCCACCAAAGCTCGGGGTCCTGCTCTGCCCAGCCCGGACGAAGTGCCGTTATTGCAAGTTCCGTGTCTGGAGATGACGCCGACGCAATCAAGCTCCCGTCTCTCGCATCAAGGAGCGACGCTTTTATCGATGAGCTTCCGATATCGAAGCCTAATACAGTATCCATGCTGCAGTTCTCTAATGAATGACAACAACTACGCCGTCATCCATTAAACCAAGAATGAGGGTAATAAATCCAGTGAAAAGTTCCTGTTCGGAGGGTAGTGTCGGATTTAAGGCGGCGAAGACCAACGCTAACTCCTCAAGCGTACGCGACTCCGAAGGACCGATAGAATTCAGAAATTCGAAAAGCTGCGCCGATAGCTCGCGCCAACGAAGCCGATTGTGCGAGTTTCGCGACACCACCGAATATTGTGGCCTCCGCTCAAGCACAGCCGGAAAGAAATCATCGCGGTAATAGCTTTGCAGCTCGCCGATTACATTGTGATCAAAGCGGACAAACGCATAGGGTGGATTAAGTTTGAACCTTAATGCCATGAGCTCAGCCACTGTAAGCTTTGATAGCGAATCGCGAGACGACAGAACTTGCTCATGTCGAGCCTCCGCTAGCCTGCGGATTTTCATTGAGAAGAGTTCGAATTTCATGATATCGAGAATCTCCGGCGCCTCTCTCACAATCTCCGGGCGATGCTCTTGGATATAGCGCACAAGCCCCTCGGCAAGCACCACAGTCGCGTTACCATGCCAGGGGCATTTTCTGTTAAGATCTTTTGTAAACTCAAAAAGATCGAATGGCGTCCCGTAACACTTTTTCCACTGAGACTTAAGCAGTGCGATGGTTCCCGAGAAAAGATCGCGCAAAATATTTTTTTCGCCGTTAAAGATAGTCGAGGTATACGTCCTTATTTTCTGCGGTACAATCTTAGCGAGATCTTCTATCTCTAATGGCGAAAGTGCGGGAAACCGTTCGCGATATTCCGCTCGTCTTCCAAACTCGTCTTCGGGAATGCGATCAGTCTCAAGGATGAGCTCTCGAACCGCCGATAATACTGCTGCGAGCGCCATTATGCTGCCATCTTAGTTACTTCGCTAATTACCTGGTCAGCCATCTGAGTTTCAACAAGTAACCTTTCTGCCGATGGCAATTGATTGTCCCATTCAACAAGCACCGAGCTTGGCCCAGTGAGCTTTATTGTTTCCTTAAAAAGCGTCCAAACTTCAGGCGGTACCGGAGCATCATGGCTGTCGATAATTGTGCCATCGCTGTCCGCCTCCCAACCAGCAAGATGCATCTGGCCAACTCGTTCAAGTGGTAATGACTTGATAAACTCAAGAGCGTCATAACCATGAAATTTCGAGTTGAGATACGCATTGGTCACGTCGAGAAGTAAGCCGCAATTGGCTCCCTCGAGCACTGCGGTAATAAACTCGCTTTCGTTCATCTCGCGATCGGAAATGGTCATGTAACGCGTTACGTTTTCAACGAGAAAGGGTCGCTCGAGGACGTCTTGAATTATCTTAAGTCGTGAAACCACATTGTCGACGCACTCTTGCGTGAAAGGGAGAGGAATAAGTTCATTGAGATTGGTGTGGTCAACCATTGTAAAGCAGAGATGATCCGAGGCCCAAGGGCTTTTGACCTTATCCAGGAAGCTCTTCAAATTTTTTAAATAGTCCATGTCGAGCGGATCAGTCGAGCCAATCGACATACATACACCGTGACCGATAATTCTATAATGTTTTGAGATCTCCTCGAATAGCTCACGAACTCGTCCACCAAATCCCATGAAATTTTCAGTAATAATTTCAAACCACCGAAAAGGCGGACGTTTCTCCAGAATTTCGTCAAAGTGCTCATTCCGCAGCCCCGCGCCGCCACCAAGCCAGGGAAGGTCAAAATTTTTCATGGCACACTTTTACAAATTCGCGAAAAGAAAAAAGGGGCGGCACGCAACTCGCGCACCGCCCTTGCACTAGCAGACCACAAAATCAGTGTGAGTGCCCTTCATGCCCATCGTGTCCGTCATGCTCACCCTGCTCTTCCTGCTTATCGCCTGAGCATTTCTTTTCACCTGAGCATTTTTTCTCAGAGTCTGTAGCATCCTTTTTCTTTTCGCCGCCACAGCCTTTCTCGCCAGAGCAGCCGCTCTCGCCTGCGGGTGTGCCGCCATGTTCATCCGCGCTCGCGCTGATTGGGGCGACAAGAAATCCCCCTGCTGCGATAGTCCCGACAACCGCCGTCGTAAGCGAAGTAAAAAGCTTCTTTTTGCTATTCATGAAATACTCTCCAAACGGTCAAAATTAAACTACTGTTTCAATCCACAGAACTGCTCATGGAATGTAGGCTATTCAATATGCGAACTTCTTCCGCTCCACAAGCGAATTTTGTATCGAGAATATGTCGAAGCGAGGGCAATAATTGTTACAGAAAAGTAATTACTCATTAACCCCGGGTATTCTTTCCCTCACTCTGTGACCTCTGTGTCTCTGTGGTTTAAATACTTTAAAGACCACAGAGTCACAGAGGTCACAGTGTGGCGAAAAAAGCCACCCACACTTAATGAGTAGTTACCGCTGACAACGCTAACGTGGAATAAAGCTGGTCTTTTTCGATATTGCCTGGGTAAACCCGGCCAATAGCTTTGCCGAGGCCTCTAAATCCTTAAGGCTGCAAACCTCAATCTGAGTATGCATATAGCGATTTGGGATCCCGATGCTTCCTGCCGCAACTCCAGCCCTACTGACCTGAATTGCATTGGCGTCATTTCCTAGCAATCTCGACTCGGGCGAGGGTTGGTGCGGAATTTTCCCTTTTTTCGCCACATCAAAAAGGAGCTGCTCAACCACTGGGTTTACATTTGGCCCTCGACAAATCGCCGGCCCCGAGCCGAGCTTACATGGTACAGCTTTGCTATTTTCTGCCGCCGGATTATCGGATGAAAAGGTTACATCGATCGCAATTCCAACTTCGGGATCTATACCGTATGCAGAGGTCTTGGCACCACGAAGTCCGACTTCTTCTTGGACGGTACTCACTGCGTAAAGCGCAACTTCCAGCTTCTTCTTCGATTCTGCAACAAGGCGAAGCGCCTCCATCGCAACAAAGAGTCCGACTTTATCATCGAGGCCTGGAGCACAAATCAGATCATCACTGAGCTCAAAGCTTTCGAGGTAAAACGTTGCAGGATCGCCGATGGTAATCTTCTTTTCCGCTTCTTTTTGATCCTTGGCGCCGATATCAATCCAGCACTTCTCGGTATCGAGTTTCATCTTGTCTCGCTCTTCGCTGCTTTGCTGATGAATAGGCTTTCGTCCAAAGACTCCCTGAACCGGGCCCTTTTTCGCGTGTATCGTCACACGTGCACCAGGAAGCACTCCAGCATCGATCCCTCCAATTGACGAGACATACACGAAGCCATCTTTGGCAATGTGCTTCACCATAAAACCAATCTGGTCGCAGTGCCCGGCAAGCATAACCTTGCGCGTCGCTTTTGTATTTACTCCGACAATTACATTTCCGTGGAGATCCGTCTCGACACTGTCAGCATATTTCGCCATGCGATCGCGAACGATGCGTTGTACCGGCTGCTCGAAACCTGTTGGCGACGGAGTTGCGAGCACGTCATAGAGAAATTTTTTTGATTCTTTCTGCATATTTCATTCCTTAATTAAATTCTCGTCGTGCGAATAGCAGCTGCGCCGCAAGCAAAAGCACTATCGCATACCCGAACACATAACAGCTACACCATGCAACTGTCGAAATTGAAGCCACACGGCCATACACCAAATCATTTGCCATATTCAGCAGGTCGAAATTCGGCACGGCCCAATAAAGTGCGCGAAGAAATCTTGCCAAACTTCCACTCACCTGGCCTTCTTCGATAAAAAAAACCAGATAGCTTGTCGACCGACCAGCAAGAAACACTCCAAAAGTAAAAAGCCCACTCAATAGTGGAGTAACTACCACGCTCGAAAACATCATCGCCAATGCGCAGACCAGCACAAGCTCAAGGGCAACGAAAAAGTACCCGACGAACATTAGAGCGTCGAACTCCGGCTCGAACATAAATAGAAAAATGCTTAGAGCGCCGCCCATACAAACTAACATCATGAGCGCGGTTGAAAGCATTCCCAAATATTTGCCCCAGAGAAACACACCACGCGATACCGGTTTGGCAAGGAGGTTGTAAATCGTCTTCTTAGAGAGCTCTTTGGCAAGAAGCGCTGAACCAGATATCACCGAGAATCCGACTAGGCAGATAGAAATGCTAAAGAGACCGAAGTCCTTAATAACCTTTGCCTGGTCGCCAATCGTCACCGTTCCAAAAAGCGCGGCAACAAGCACCAATGCCGCCGAGAAGAAAAGGGCGACATAGAGGACTTTGCTCCGCACGAGTTCGCGAAAAGTCGTAATGGCAATTGCGAAGACCTGTCTCAGCATCGTGAATCAACCTAAAGGAGGCGCCTTATCATTCACAAGTTTTACAAAAAGCTCCTCGAGACTGCCTTGTACAAACTGATACGACTCAACCGCAAGGCCACAATCGAGCGCCATGCGCAGCGCCCGCTCAGATCTCTCCTTGCTGTCAAATAGTATATGCAGATGTTTGATCTGCTGTTTTGTCTCTGAGGCGAGCTTAAGAATTTCATCCGGGACACGAGCAACATCGTGGAGCACTAATTCAAATTTCGCCGCGGTCAAACGCGGAATGTCCTGTACCTCAAAAACTCCTTTGAGCTCCCCGTGCGCCAATACCGATACTCGATCACAAAGGAATTCTACGTCGCTTAATATATGCGATGACATAAACAGAGTTGCTCCTTTAGTTTTGAGGTCACTGAAGATTTCGCGAAACTCGCGCCGGCCCAAAGGATCAAGCCCTGAAAACGGCTCATCCAAGATCATCAGTCGTGGCGCACTAAGAAGCGCTTGCGCGAGAGCAACACGCTGAAGAAGTCCCTTGGAAAGCGTCCGAAGCGTGACGGCGGAACGCTCAGCGAGCCCCACTCGCTCGAGGCAGTTCACAATTTCCCTGTTGAGTGCCGCGCCATGCAGTCCGCTGAGCACACCATAAAGCCACATCGTCTCGCGAACAGTTAAGTTATCATAGAAGTAGGGCTGTTCTGGGATATAGCCAACTGCCTGCCTTGACTGCGGATCGCGAAAATCTTTGCCGAATATTATTATGGTTCCTGAAGCGGGATTAACCAAATTTAAGAGACATTTGATTGTGGTGGTCTTTCCTGCTCCGTTATGTCCGAGGAATCCAAAGGTCTCGCCTTCCTTGACTTCGAGACTAAAGGGCTTCAACGTAAGTGTTCGCTGAAGCGACCAGTTCCCCTTGTAGGCATAACTCAAGTTTTCAATGGTGAGCGCTGCTGTCATCGTACCTGCAGAGGGCTATTGCCGCCCTTCTCCATCGGCAAAGTGCCGTTCTCTATTTGTTCCAGCCGGCGCTCGAGTGCTGCGCGCATCGCCGGGTCATTGCTGCCACGTATCAGCTCACGTAGAAACTCAATTGCCGTCTCGTTACTTTCAAGTAGCGCTAACTTTTTAGCAGCAAGCCTTGCCACAAGACGGTGCGCGCCAGGCAACTTTGCCGCGCGAACGAAGTCATCTTTAGCAAGCTCTCCCTGCTGTAAGAAGATCATTCGGACTATGCCGCGGAGATAATAATAGTTCCAATAGTTCGGATCTTTTAGTATCGCTTTATTTAGAACGCTCACTGCAATCTCCGGTTGACGTGACTCCCACGACAACATCATGCTGCAAAACTCATATACATGGTGCGCTCCGGGATTAAGATCCGTGACTAATGCACACATGTGGCTTAGCCACTGGTAGTTTTGATCGCTTCGAAAATGTTTACCGAAGTAGCTTATCGTGTTGAACCACAGTAGTTGAGAAAGGGCACTCCGGTAACCAAAGCTTAAAAACTGAAGGCCGGCACCGCTCGGCAGATACAACATTTTTTCTTCTTGCTGAGCGAAAGCCCTAGGCACTCGCTGCTCAATTTCAATGCGCGCCCGCGAAGTCGCACCAAGGGCGAGGAGCATTGTTGCGAATGAAAGCAGGCGCAGAGACATAACGTATGTAGTTAAGAGTAGTTAGGAGGGTTGGACGCTTCCCAATTTAAACGAGAAATGTGTGCTTAGGAGTGCGCACCTGATAATACGCAGCGTATAGAGCCGGTAAGTAAAACGACGGTTTTAATCTTCTTTCAAGACAGGTTAAGACTAGGCAGCGCGATGCTTACCACTCTTCGTTTCCTATTTCCGAGAATTTATTGGAAGCCCGGCGTCCCATAACTTGAACCGCGACAAAGCAAACTACCGCGACCAACGCTACAAGAAGTGCGTATTCGACAAGGCTTGCGCCCGTTTCTTCATTGCTTTTGGCTACTAAAATCTTCATACGCCAATTAACCTCACTCGACCAATATATCCGTCGAATGAGCTGCTTTGATCCACAAAAAATAAAACAGAGCGTTTCCAAATAGATACAGTGGTTTCTGCGGTTCTTTCATCATAGTGACCATCTATGTGCTTTTTGTTTGGGGCAGTAGTTTGGTTATTAAGTTTAATTGTCCCGATCCACCGGCTCTTAGGACAGTTGTTGGCGCCCTTTCAATCGCAATGATTAGTGCGCTGTCATTTTTTGTCTGCTTTGGCGGATCAAGAGCATTAGCGCAGTGAGCGTGACAGACTATAAAACGCTGAACGAGACTCGCATTGAATACTGGTGCCAAGTGCGTGATAGTGTTCGCGAACTCGTTAGCGCAATGTTTTCATCCGACGCTTACTACAGTGAATGCCACGTGGAGAGTTAGGTAGGTGTCATTTTTGCGTGAAATTTTAAATGCAGTTACTAGAGGGGCGACGGATAGTTTGGACAATCCAGAGCCGGACTGGAAATGGCCGTGGTTAGATCGATTGGGTTTAACTGCACGCATCATATTACTTTTAGCTTTGATTTCTCTTATGTTCTATCTCGACAGATCAACTTTGCATGTCCGACACGGCATGCTGTCGCTGGACCGATTGATCATGGGAGTCCGTGTTGAGTAGTCGAAGGATTACCCAGCTGAAGGGAGAACGTGCCAGGTGTGCTCAGTTATTTGTGAAGTTGATGCCATAGGAGCCTCCCTTCATTACAAAGTCATTGGTAAGTCGATATACATAAGATCTTTTCTGTCTTCGATTATATGAGCTTTCGCTTCTTAGCGACCATTCTGATTATCTTGCCCGCTAAATGCCACACAAATTCGAAGTAACGCTGATCATTGCGAGGAAGGGCTTCAGTTGAGGAGTGGTCTGTTTGAACTTGCACTGGTTTGCCTTACCCGTTTTGCTTTTGCCACGGTTAATCTTGAGCT
>CAZEAC010000029.1:0-50237 GCA_964510065.1 uncultured Bdellovibrionales bacterium
GCCGGGAAAATACTCGAAATAGCCCTGCTATTCCTGCGTTTTTCCCGGCATATTTCCTCGCAAATCTCACCAAAAATTCCAGCAAATCCAAAACGCCTAGTTTTTCAGAGGTTCCTTAATGAGTAGTTACTCTCACGGCTTCTAACTCATTAATATTGGTAACTTTTTCCCTGTCGTTGAGTCGGGGCTACGATTCTAGGAATTCGTCACAATTTTTCTGAAGCATTGTGCACATCCTCTCCGATAATTGGGTGGGAATGGAGAAAACACGATAGGTTTTCGGGAAAGGATACTGCGCCATGAAATACGATAAAAATCTCAATTTTGAAGAGTCCATTCAGGCTAAAGAGCGTACCATCGCCGCGCTTCAGGCAATACTCGCCTCGAGCGATGCCGAAGAGGCAGCTATCGGCGACCTTCGTGCCGAGATTTTGAAATTAATAATCAGACCCCCGGCTGACTCCTTGCTGAGCGAGTAGTAAGAGGCAATGCGAGTGACCTTCCCCGGGCTAATTAATTTGGCCACGGCAGTATGGTTTCCGGTCAAAGATTCAGAAAGATAAATTACTATTCAAGATTTCTCCGTCATTAGTATAATGAGATATGACGAATAAATTACGGGTGCTGATGATAGGCGCGCACCCGGATGACACGGATATAAAATGTGGCGGCATAGCCGCGCTCTATGCCGATGCTGGGCATACGGTAAAGATGGTAAGCGTTACCGATGGAGCTGCCGGGCACCAAACTAACTTCGGCCCCAAACTCGCACAGCGTCGGCGCGAAGAATCTTGCGCTGCAGGCGCGGTGCTGCGAGTCGAATATGTCACACTTGATAATTCAGATGGGGCGCTTCAGCCAACCTTAGAAATTCGAAATGAGCTAATAACGATAATTCGGCAGTTCAAACCTGATCTCCTTTTTACTCATCGTCCCAATGATTACCACCCGGATCACCGTGTTACTTCGCAGCTTGTGCAGGACGCATCGTATTTGCTGACCGTTCCGGCGGTAGTGCCAGCGACGGCGCATCTGTCGGAGATGCCGGTGATTCTCTATTTCTTTGATAATTTTCAAAAACCAAGCGCGTTTGAACCTGACGTGCTTGTTGATATTGATTCGGTAATCGAGCGAAAATTTGAAGCGCTTCATTGCCACACCTCGCAGGTCTATGAGTGGCTTCCTTTTAATCAAAAACACTTGCATCTGGTTCCTCGTGAAGAAGAGCCACGTAAGAAATGGCTGCGGCAGCATTGGGATAGTAGATTCCGCGAGTCGGCCGACTTTTTTCGACAAGAGTTAATCGAACGTTACGGAATCCCGCGTGGTCGGACTATAAAATACGCTGAAGCCTTCGAGAATTGTGAGTACGGAACTCCACTCACATCGGAATATCGGGCGTTACTTTTTCCTTTTGGCTAGGATTCTGTTTCCTGATAGACTGGCGATTCACGAAAGCAATTCACGACAATGGGGAGTTGGTATGGGGCTTTTACACGGACTTGGCGAAAAAGTGAGCGCTATTGTGGGCCAGAATCAGGCGCTTGTGGCTCAGTCGAGTCTCAAACTTCGTCCTGGCATTGATCTAGTGAGAACTGGAGCGTTTCTTATTGATGTCTCCGGTAGTGTCGCGCCTTTTGGTAAATTCATCGGCAAGGAATGTCAGCCTGAGATGATGCGCTACATGCGCGAATTAAATCCGAAAGGTACGCACCTAGAGCTGCTTCAAGCTGTATTTTCTGGAAAGAAAGAGGGCGTGCAGCTTCTTCACGAGGCAAAACCGATAGGCGACGCTGAGTGTTGGAATGAGTTCACTTTTTCTCGATTTCAACATAATCAGACCGCGCTCTATCTGGCGTTGATTGATATTGTCGGAAAAGTAACAAGGCGCGTTGATATGCTACAAGCTGCTAATCCACAATGTCAGATCTCGTGCTTCATTGGGCTCATTACAGACGGTAAAGACAACGATAGTCGCGATCTTCGTGAGCGATGTAAGGCAGAGCTCGTAGCGGCCTATAAAAAGTATAAGCTTGAGTTCTATTATGTGGGAATCGGTCATGAATCGTTCCGCGAAGATCATCATGCCGAAGGTAACTTTTTGGGCGCGACTCGAACGAGCGTCTATGGAAATACCGCTGAGGGGTACAGCACGGCTTCTCGAGACCTTTCCGAAACTATGAGTTCCGGTTTTCACCGGAGCTAAGGCATTCGCGCGGTACGCAGACCATCGATTCGGCGTTATTCAGTAATATCAAAAAGTGCCGGCAGACTCGTCTTTGATTTGCTGGTCTTGCCGTTTTTCAGCGTGGCAACGGCCTGGACCTGTGCGGAGTAACTTCCAGGGCCTAAATTGGAATAGGTAATCTGATTTCGCCGTGCCGTGAGCCGTTTTACCGTGCTGCCTCTGCCGGTTATCGGATTGATTTTTTTGATTGTCACCTGCTGTGTCACGCTTTTTACTGCGGTAGTGCCGTGGACATGCACGCCCTTGACCGATCCGCTGGGGCCTTTCAGTACGCCTTCGAGCTGAATGCCGGCGGCTTTACCGGTGCAGGTGACGCTCACCAGGGGCTTTGCCGGCGTCAGTGTTTTGCTGAAGTTCTCGGGCGCAGCGCTATAGTCAATATCGGCAACGTATACGTCTTCAAATGAATTTGAGTCGGCCGGTTCGATTAAGTTCCCTTCGCTGTCACGGCGATCTGCGGGAATGAGCCTTTCCAGCACGCTGAATGTAATTCTGCGCCCGTCGGCGCTGATGGTTGGTGGACCAGTATTAAACTCTTCTTGGGATGTGACTTTGTCGCAGGCCCCGGAGACACTTACCAGTAAAGTCTTGGAAGTCGCCCGATCAAAGACGAAGATATCATCCAGCTTGTTACGATCGTCGGCGACCAGGTTACTTGCTGCTGAAAGAAAGGCGATGTAGCGGCCATCAACGCTCAATGAGGGAAAATCGCTTATATTGTAAGGATCCGCGCCATTGTAGCCCCGTGTAATGACAGTTTCGGTTCCATGTACTCGGTCAAGCACTCTGATTGGTTGGTACCATTCATTTGTATCGGCATATGCGACAAAATTTCCGTCTCCACTTATCGCTGGAGCCTGAGCAATATTGCCGCCATTGAGCGCGGTTACCTGCGCAAGACTCACATCGTAAAGGTAAGAATAGGTCGGTCCATTGAAGTTTCCGACCTGATTTTCAAATACGATGAAATTTCCGTCGTCACTAATTCCTGGATTAAATTTGTTACCGGCAATACCGGTGTTTAGGAGTGTCGTGGTATTGGAGCCTCTGTCGTAAAGGCTTAGCTCCCAAACGTTACTTTCGCCGGTGACGTCATCGGAGTTACCCATGAGTGTTATGAGGACGACCTTCGATCCGTCGGCGTTAATCGCGTTGTAGGCAGGGAACTCGGCTTTACTTGGATCGTTTGCGGTAGAGTAGGGGATTCTCTGTATCACAGAGGTAGTAAGATTTTTCAGGTAAAACCAACCGCCGAAAGATTCGCCCTGACCATCCGGAGAGATATCGCTTTCGGTGGAGGCAAACACAACGTAATTTCCGTCGCGACTCAAATGAGAATCGAAGCTGCTTTTGAATGTTCTGATGTTTGTATTAAAAGAGTTAGCGGGCGAGCCGGTTCTGCCATCGCTGGTTACGTCAAGCTGCGTGGTAACTCCGCTCCAGGTATCACGCAGGTAGACATGCTCGTGATATTTTCCGGTTACTTTTCCCGGCGCGGCGAAGTCATCGGCTGTTGAGGTGAAAACCACATAACGGCCCGAGCCGTCCATGGTTGGATTGTAGCTATAACTTGTGCCAGTTGCGTTTCCATCAGGCGAAAGGCTCGCGCGCTGAAGCGACTGAATTGCCTGTGCGCATACGTCGGTCGCGCCGCTGCAGGTCGCAAGTATAAGTATACGCAGTAAGATTCCAGTTCTTTGCATTACCGTGAGTAGATCGGATCAAATAGATAAAAGCTTAATAGCTGCATCTATTCAGTTTTTGAGTGTTTTTGCGCGGTTTCGTTATACGGCAAGCCGACGGCACATCACCGTGGTTTGCGTGCCGTGGTGCTCTAGGCGCTCAAATATCTCCCAACCAAGTCTTTTATAGAGCCCCCCGTCGGCTGCGGCCGTTTGCAACCAAAGCTCTTGCACGTGGAGCTCGATTGCGAGGCTCGCAATCTTCTCCACGAGTGCTGTTGCAATTTTCCGACCTCGCGCGGCAGGTGTAACGTAGACGCTCCCCAGCCAGATCTCTCTTTCAGGAAAAATATCCATCTCTCGTAGTTTTAGCTGTGCGGTTCCGAGCAGTGTGCCGTCTTCTTCAGCCGCAATTACTGGTATTGGCAGCTTATCTCGATTCAACTTTCCCTTGAGACGCTCACATGTACGCTCGAAAGAGTTGCCTGGTTCGCGGTGACCCCACTCGTTGAAGTACCATCGCGCTATAATTGGCACAAGTTCTGGTCGGTCGGCGAGGAATTGTATCTTCATAGTACGAGCGTCTATTCACTCATAGCATACTTTGCCAAGCGGCACGACTTCGAAAGCGAGCAGCGTTTTAAGCACCACTACTTCTCTTCAATGTGTAAGCACTCTAATGTGACACCCGCGCGCGTCGCTTTCTATGACGCAGGTGCCTCCTATAGGGAAGGTGTAGAGCGGAAAAGTATGTCCAAAATCGACATCTGCAATGACAGGAATCCTTTGTAGCTCGGGCTTGCTTAATATCATTTTATACAACTGCTGCTTCGACATCTGCGTACCTTGCTGAAAGCGTCCTAGTACGATTCCACGAACCTGTGGGAAGTCAGGCTGTTGGATGAGCGCTTGGAGATTCCTATCGAACATCCCCACGCCGCTTTCGTGATCGTCCTCTAAGAATAAGATGGACTCGGCGAGAGGAGGGCAATAGGGAGTGCCATGAAGAAGAATAAAGCTGCAAAGATTGCCGCCGAGAATCGTTCCTTCTGCTCTTCCGGGCACTACTGACTCGTAACCGCTACTTTTATGACGAGACGGGTTGGGTATCACGTTAAGCCATTTCTCATCAATCCAGAACTGGCTAGGAGAAAACTCGTACTGCGAGTTGCTCATAATACACTGGCGAAAGGATTCAATGGCGTCGGCGCCGAAAAGTGTGCTGCCAAAATTTGAATAGTGCGGTCCCGAATAGGTAGCGAGTCCACTGCGCGCTAGGATCGCGTTTGTAAGTACGGTTATGTCAGAATATCCGCAAACTACCTTGGGATTCTGCCGGATCAGTTCATAGTCCAGATGGTGAAGCAGCTGATTCGAGTTATAGCCACCGATAATGGAGAAGATTGCCCTGATTTCTGAGTCTCTGAACGAATCGTGAATCGCGCCAATTCGAGATTGAATTGAAGATGAGCGAAATTCATCACACTCGTCAGTCAGTACTAGGGTTGGCCGCAGCCCAAGCGCCTGAACGCGTTCTTGAGCCAGCGACAGTACATGCGCGGGAATGATTTTGGCGCTTAGTGAAGGCGCAATTACCGCGACACGGTCACCGGGTTTTAGCTTTGCGGGAAAAATGATCGACGTTGCGGGCATACTCTGCTCTGTGAATGCTACGATACATCAACTCATCGCAGGATTTCTCTTGCTTTTTAGCTCTGGTGGAATAAAAAACACAGCAGTCGCGGCAGTGAACGTGTAGATGTCCGTAAAGTATTTCTAAACCTTACTCTATCAACCGAGTGCCAGAGAGAAAAATCTCTCCGGCACTCGTGTTACATAATCAGCACCATCTTAGCGATGAAACGACAGCCAAAAGCTGAAGAAGGTATTCGCGCTAAACAAGATCGAAACGACCGTCGCGAACTCCACTCGGACGTTACGGCGAGCACGAGTTGGAGATACCTTGTTCCACTGATCGGTGAGACCGCTGGCTGCGAACAGAAACAGCCAACCAAATAGTAGGACTGCAATTGAAATTACGGTAATTGCGGTGAGTGATAGCGTCATACGTTTTCCTTTCTGAGAGAAAGCTCTCTCTTTGAGCCCAGATCGCAAACGCGAGCCACGGTTCAAAGAGAGATTCTGGTCAGAGAGAAAAACAGGCCAAAACCTCGAGTTTACGGACATCTACCCAGGCGGCATATTGCAACCGATGGGAACGTGTAGTCAAGACTTGTTACTCACTTGTGAATTCTCGTGGAGCAAGCCCTCGCGCGCGGTTGCCGCCGCCTGCTTTATGCGAGCACAGACCGTGAGAAAAGCAAGTTACCTGGAGGCGTGAAGGGTTCGCGGGCTTGGTATTAGTCTACCGTAAAGAGCGCACCACTCGGATTGAGATAAAGCCGCTCCATCTCGCTTCGATTAAATGGCCGTGATCCGATTCGTCCGAAAATACTTACCTGATGCCCACTCTCATCAACACCACGGTCGCGATCAAGTCCTTTGGAGATCGCCCGTGCCGGGCCGCCGGTCTTACGCCACGCAATCGTAAGTGGCTTCACCTCCGGCGAAAAACCATAATAGCCCGGTACGCGCTCGGGGTCGGTAAGCTGCAATACCTTAAGCCCATTGCTGCCGTCTGCAAGATAGGCGAAGAGACTTGCGTTGGTGCTCGCAACCTTGACATCGTAGAGATCGTTAATCTTTCCATCGTCAGTAAAGCGTTGATAAATTCGAGGCAGCTCGGGTTTCTCAATATCAATAATCACCAGCCCCTCTTTGCCGCCGGCGACATACGCATAGGTTCTTGCTAGGTAAAGATTCCTTGCATCTTTGAGCGCGACGTCGGCTCCATGAACTCGAAGTGGACGATCGCGATCTGTAATGTCGACGACATGCAGTCCGACGCGATCCGTCACGAATAGATAGCGGAACTGAATAGCGCTCGCGCTCGGATTGTCAAAGGGAATTATAGCGCGCACCCTCGGTTTTAAAGGAATATCAAGGTCCAGCGAAACTATTGCCTTTGGTGTGGCGACATACGCGTCACTCCCCGCGAGCATAATGTGCGTGGCGCCATTCAGCACGCCGCCCTCATTCCATGTAATTGCGCGCTCTAGAAAATTGTTTCTCGGCTCGCCGTCTTGCAACGTATCAACATTTACCAGGATAAGCCCCTCTTCGTAATCGGCGATCGCTGCATAGTGGTAAATCGGATGAAGCGGCTGCTCGAGATTTTCAGCGAGCTGCGCTCGAAACGGAGCAACTGGCATGGTTGTCGGGAGCGCAAAGGATCTGGCATCTTTCGACGAAACATGGGTGTTTTGCCCGAGCGGCGAGAAGGGCGCGGTGACAATCCTTTCGGAGAATCCTTTATTCGCTATGTTCGATACGTCGTATACCCTGAAGCCTCCCGGCCCGGCGGTGGTATAAAGGTATTCACCGCGAAGCTGGACGGTAGTAACCGCGCCACCTTCGGCGCTATGATGATACGAAGTGGGAAGCTCCTTTCCACGCTCCTGGTGCTCGCGGTACCAATCAGGGTAGGCATAGCGTTGCAGATAACTTCCGATAACCGCCTGCGGTTCGTCCCACTCGGTAACTTGCACCGCCTCAATACCGTCTTCGCCTGTTCCAACCCAGGCATTGTAGCCGACGAAGTTCATGAAGTTTGTGCCAAAAAGCAGCAGCTGCGCCATAATTGCGTTGTTATCGTTGTTGCGAGAAACATGGCAATCGGCGCAATCTTTGGTCTCTTTTGTACGCACGGTATGTGGGAAATGTGGCGCAAAGGCTTGCGAGCTATGACCGGACGCGGCAGTGGGTGGTTGCTGAATATAAATTTTCTGTCGATTGATGTCGGTTGAGCTAAGCACCAGCGCACTCGACGATCGTACCGGGACGATCTTATTCCCTTTGGCGGGACCATGTAGGCCGATCTGATACACGTCGTCTCGTACTACCTGCGGATTATAGCTCGCCCAATTTCGCGTCTCCTTTAACTCGTAATGTTTGTTCTCCTGCTTCCAGTTGGCCTGTATCGGTAAGTGGCAACCGCCACAGCTTGTTATCCAAGAGCTATGACAGGTAAAGCAGGCCATCTTTTCATCATTATGCGCGAGCAGGTTCTTAAGGCTCTTTGCCGAATCTATTTCGGCGAGGGAAGCAAAGCTCGGAATTGTCTGGTCTTTCGAAAGCAGCTGAACATTCTTTGCCCGCGCGGCTTTTGCGTTGTATTCGGTGCTACTTGGATCAACACTATCTCGAACCTGTTTTACACGCCATTCAAGTCCCGGGGTTAGATTGGATCGCTGATACAGCGCGCCGTTTCGCCATTGAAAGCGAAGCTGCCCAAATGCGCTTCGAGTAATCGATAAGTCGGTGCCGCCTGGAGGCGCGGCTGGTCCTGATGTTCTCAGTGTCGCGCGCTCCTTCACAGTTCCATGGCAATCCTGGCACTGAATTTCGACTTGCTGCGCGACCTCGCCATAGATATGTCCATCGCCGTGAGAATCTTGCTGAAAGTGACAGTCGACGCAGTGCATTCCCTTATCCACATGAATATCCGCCATGTGCACTGCTTTCTGGAATTTCTTGGGATCGCTCCAGGAAATACGCTTATCATCCTTATCAAGCAGATTTCCCTTCCTGTCCTTCTTAAAAATTGCTCGAAAGTTCCAGCCATGACCATGATAATCAGCGAATTGGGTATTTTGAAGCTTGGGGTTTAGCTCACTTACTTTCTTTAGAAATTCCTTATCACTCCAAAGTCCGTGCGTCGCGGCCTCTTCGGGGTTGTGATTCAGTGAGGTCCACTTTTCGGCGTCCGTTGGGTGCTTCTGCTTTTTCGGCCACATCGCGGCGGCGTCTGACTCATAGTCCCACATCGTGTAGCCCAAAAAGCTATTCACGAACATATTAGGTTGATGCATGTGGCAGACCATGCACTGACTCGTCGGAATCGCCCGTGTGAATTCATGAGTGAGCGGATGTCCCGATTGTTCACGGCTAATTGTGGGATCCCGGCTAATGCTTTTGCCCTCATGACCGAACTTCGAGTAGGGACCGGAATGGCGCGGATCTCGGTCGTTTGCGTATACCGCATGGCATCCAGTACAACCGCTGCTTCGGTAATCGCCGGGGTGATCGTTCGTGCCCATAAGCGCGAGATGAGGGTCATTGAGCCTTGTCTTATGAATATTGATAACCGGCACTGATATTCGGTTGCCGGTTCCGGGGCCGCGATTGGAAGCCTTAATATCCGGTTTGCCGGGATCTTCCTTTGCCTTTGGAATGCCTATCTCAGGAAACTGACTTTTTATTGAAACGCCACCGCGCTCAAATACGCGGAAAATATCTCCGGGCGAGGTCACCTCCCAAACCGGCAGCGGAAATAGTTTTTGTAGAGCCCCGCGCGAAATAAGCTCAGGCGTAAGCTTCGAAGAATCTGTGACACTTACTGGTTCGCCCTCTCGTGAGTAGCCTTCGCCTAGCACATAACGCTTATAGGGAAGGATATTGTTATTGTAGGAGGCTCCGCCCCAGAGCATCGCCGAAGTCGCCATGAGGTTCTTTCGCACGGCGTCAACAATCTTGGCGTGGCAGCCGCCACAGGTTTCCGACGCAACGCGAAGGTCGCCAGGATTTACAAACTTCACGAATTCAGCTGATTCTTTAATAGTAAGATTGTACGGACCCTCGGGATTCGCCGACGTTGGCCAGCGATCGGGAAAGCGCGGCTGCACATGCGCGGAGCGCAACGCGCTGCGATATGCAGCGCTCGCATTGGTGATCCCCTCGGCACGCACGGAGGCATCGCCACCATGACACTCGGTACAGCCGATCTTGACTGCGGGGTTTCGGTGCATACTTGTCGTGTCAATACCGCGGTGGCAGTCGATGCAGCCGGCGCTGGTCGCAAAGGTTTCGGCATCAGTCATCCCGGATCGAATCGGGGCAGGTGGCGGCGGTTCTGCCGCCACGCGCAAGCACAGGCTGAAAATCAATACGAGAATGTACAAATGCCGATTCATCAGTATTGTAAAATTAAATTAGTAAATCCGTGGTAGAGCATAGAGTCGCCGTAAAGATTCTTAATCCCGTCTCCGGGGAAAAGTGCCGCCGTGCCAACTCGAAATTGCACATTATTGTTTAGGAACGGGCGGTAAATTAGCCCGAGCGAGAGATCAAATCCGATTTCGCGACTAAAGCTTCCATCATGTCGCACCGTCTCAAGCGTCGCAGTCTCGTCGAATTGCAAATAGCTGAGGTTACTTACAAGCTTGAGTTCGGGAGTGATATCCGCATCAAATCCAATATTGTAAAGGCGAAGTCCAGGATTTACAAAGTTAGATTGACCCTCTTCCTTGCCGGCACGGAAATTCGGATAAAGGCTGTTTCGGTTTACTAAGAAAACATCACCACCGGCAATAAGCGGAATGCCCTCGCGTTGGAAGTAGGAGAGGTCGCCGCCAGCGAAATTCGGGTTGTCATTTATTGAGTCGAAACCGGTCGCATCTGCGTCGAATGGGTCCTTATCGCCGGTTGCCCACATTACCGAGAGGCGGAAGCGCATCCAGTCAATGTCATAAGAAAGCTCCTGCGCGACCATCCATGCTGAGATATCTGTACCCCGTCCTGCAATCGGATTATGGCTCTCGGATCCAAATACATACACCATAGCACTTGTGGTGTTTACTCGCTCAATGTGGCCATCGCCCGCTACCTCAAGATACGTGCTGGAGATGTTCTTGGGCCGTTCATCACCTATCGCTGCTGGTCGCCGTTGAACACCGTTTTCATCAAAGTGGCGTGCGCGCTCGCCGGCTTGATCCTCTCGGTGTACGACGCTCGCCGAGACTTGGTGGCCATGTACCGGCCAATCCTGAAAGAAGAGATTCGCTAACACGACATCTTCGTAGCGTGAATCAAACGTGTTGATTCCGGAGTTAGTATCTTTCTCAAGCCTCGAAAACCAGGCCAGATTTCCCTGTACGGTGTTATTGTCGTAATTGCCAAAGAGACGTACACCAGGTGCTGAATCATTGAACACGAACCCTCGGAAATCACTTTGAAAGTCCTGGATGCCAAATCGAGAAGAGATGAAATCATACCGTTCGCTAATATTCGCAAGGTGCACATCGGCAAAGAGCTCGAGAAATCCGACATGACCGTCGTCGCGGCTTGTACCGCCGGCTGGATCAATCTTGAGCACGCCGCGCTCTTCAACTTCAGTATGGTTAAGATTGAAGACCGGGGTGACGCGGAATTCATATTCTGGAGGCTTGTAGGTAGTGTCACCGCGGATGAGTGAGAATGTAGTAACAACATTCTCCTGGACAATTGAAAGCAATCCGTTTCCTATAGTGTCGTTCTTGTTGCTTCCCGAAGTAGTCGAGCTGCCCATAGGAAGCGCAATCTTCGCCCGTTCTACAAGCAGATCTGAGGTGAGCTCCGTAAAGAAAAACCACTCATGCCCGGGCTCGCCGAAAAGTGGCAGGTCACCTTTCAAGACATTTTGATTGTAAGGATCATACCATTTGCCGACATAGAACTGACGCCATCGATCAGGCACTGGCACGAACGCCGACGCCGAAGATTCAATATCGGGTAGCGATTCGTACACAAATGGTGGAAACGATGTCGGAACTGCTTCTTCTCCGGGGCGCTGACGAGTTTTCTGTAGAACCTCCTGGCTATACACGAGGTCATGCGCGGATAAATCAGCGAGTGCAAGCAAGGCAAGAATGAAATATTTTACGCGCTTCATAATCCTGAGCACAGGTCCTGTTCATCGCTACCTATAAAAGCTGCCTCGGGACAGCTTACGTAACGCAGTCTTGCATCGGGATCTTCGGCGTTTATCGTGTCACTTCTAATTTCTTGCGGAGCGTTAAAGCCGAGAGTCGCATCGCCAATGCTGTTGTGTCCTGCAGCATCGAGCCCAGGGCGGCTCGCGCCGTAAAAGGCGATGAGATCGTCTTGGCTGGTTCCGTCGCCACTCACACCGAGCGCGCCAACGAGCACTCCATTTCGGTATAAAGGAACTGAGCCCGCAAAAATCTGCAGTCCATTTCGCAGTCGGCTACCCAGCGCGGAAGTGTCGGTACAGGAATCAGGTATACTGGTTGGCGGATTTGCCGGAATGCCAAGCGGCTGCACAAGCCTCTGAAATACGATATCAAGCTGCAATCCTACGTTAAACGGACTCCAGCTTCTCGAACTTCCGCCACGGCCCGGGAAAGGGAGCGAGAGTGGACCCGGACCATTGTCCTCAATTCCGTCAAGAAAAAATGGCCGGGCGATATTTCCGATTGCGCGCGAGGTAAACGCGAACCCAACCGAAAAGACGCCGGGCCCAAGCAAGGCCTCGCTTTGTGCGACATAGTTTTCAAAACTTCCGATGCCATTTTGAAAGCGCACCTGATCGAGCTTGGCAGCAGCGTCTTTAGAGCTGAAAAAAGCCGCCGTGCGTGCTTTTTGAAGCGCAACGTCGAGACCAAACACCGGAGCATCTTCGCTTCTGGTCATGCCCAGCGGAACCCCGGCGGTATCGACAACCCAGATACTTACCCGTGCGTCGCTATCAAGAGGGCGCCTGATTGCCGCGCGGCTTCGGTGCGCCGTGAGCAGCGCCGAATCAAGCAGCGCGGCGACCTCGGTTGGACTGAGTTGCCCGCCACCCGCGAGCGGCGTCCCTGCACGGGTGGGAAAACGTTCGCCACCTGCGCCATCGACGAGAATCGCCGAGGCTATACCCATTCGAGAACCGCGCAGTACCCCGGACCCAGAGGTCCCAAAAACCGCGCCACCATGTACCTGGCCGTCGGAATAGAAGGGAAGTGTCACAAAGCTGCCGTGTGCGGCGAGATCTGGCAGTGTCTGAGGCAGCGCATCTAACTGATCATAGCTGAGGTCGATACTGCGTAGTGTTCGGCCTGCGACAAAAAGGAGATCGCCTACGCGCTCGGAAGGGATCTCGAAGCCGCCTCGTGCCGCGCTTAGCGCTATTCTTTCCTCTATGTCGTCGTCATTACCGCCGATATCGCGATCGATCCGGTAGGCGCCGTCAGCTTCAACACCAAGGCCACCAACAACTTCACCTGATTTATATATTGGAATTCCGCCGGGGTCGGCGCTTAGACCAAGCGGCAGTGGCCTCGGACCAACATTTCCGCCAGCACGGAATTTACTTCCACTTCGAATACCACCGAGAAGTGCGGGATTTACTGTGGTGACATCACCACACATGAGTTGAGAAAACTGAACGCCGAAGAGTGGCCCTGCCGGCTGATTATTTTCTCCAGGGTCAAAGTGCTCTTGAATTATTTGACTGGCAGTGCGGGTCGTAAATGCATTGCCCTGGCTACTTAAGAACGCTCCGGTTCCCGCCTTCGAAATCGCCGCGACAGCTGCGGGGACAGCGACCCCTTCGAGTCCACCTGCCGCGCCGATTCCCGCGCCGATAGCCGTAGTTGTTGGAGCTCCCGCCATGGCGTAGAGCGCTAAAACATTTCCAACTCTATCAGTGATTGCAATGGTCGCTGGTGAATGTAGGCCTGCTGCCGCAGCGACCCCTTGCTGGAGAATTATGGTTACGTCTGCCGGCGTGAGAGAGTTTCCGAAACAGCCACCGCTACATCCGAAGTTTGCGCTATCGGCTCCGTAGCGACTGCTGCTGCCCGCGCCGTCTGAGCCTCCTCCAGAACATGCCGCAACACATACCGCTGTAAAAAAAACCAAACAGTATACCTTCATAATACCTACAGTTGAAAAGGGGGCTTTTTTGCACCTTAGCGCGCTGCTTAAAAATTACAAGCTCAAGTGCCCGCAATCGTTAACTAAACGTTGTTATTTCTGAAGATCGACCGATAGCTTTTGGCAAACAGTGGTGTGAACTGGATTGAAATTTTGTCGAGGAGTAGGTGTCTGGACAAAGAATCTTAGTCCTTGAAAGTCTATCAAAATTACGCCACCTAGGTTCCTTGTGAAAATTTGAACTGTGCGCCATGGCAAGTGGAGTTCTGTTCGAATCAAAATTGAATTGCGAATATCGAATGTATGAACCAGTCCGCCAATATTCTAGTGGCTGTTTAGGCTGCAATGTTCTCAGCAGTTCAATAAGAATGTAGCGCGATCGATCCGAGAGCAGGGCAGGACAGCTAGATTCAATTCATAGCGCTGAATGTCGTATCGACGGAATTACGATGTCGATTGCAAGAATAAAATTTTCCGGGTGGCATACGAATTGCAGCGATGCTTCTTAACTCTACGTTACGAAAATGCGAGCGGCTAACTGCTTGACATCCAAGAATATGTGGAGACGGTACTCTGCGTAGAAATTTATCTTGAGCATGTTCTTGGTTTTGATGATAAAAAGAAATTCGGTTACGCACTTGCAGCGGGGGCAGTGTTGTATGCAATTGGTCAAAATATACTTTTCGATACTACTGCTCGTAGTGATTATTGGCGGTGCTGCGCTCGCCGGAGATTGTCGTGCTCAAACCGTAATTACTGATTACATGAGCATGGAAGGTGGCATGGAAGCCAGCTCCGGCAATTTCATCGGTAACGTTGGAGATGTTGTCACTCCCGGCATCGCAACCGCATCCACCACGGGAACGAGTGGTGTATGGTCGAATTCGAATAGTGTTCCTTCCTGCCCGGCGGTTGATAGCACGGGCTGTACGTTAACAGTTTCATCCGCCAAAGTTCGACCACCACGCGGTGAAATTAAAATCGACAACACAACGTTGCCGAACATTTCGACCAAAAGTTTTAAAAAATTAGTTACCAATGCGACCGACAAAGAGTATGTAGATTATGTCTTAAATTCCCCGCGGTCTAAAAAAGTGTCGGTGGGGATGTTTCTAATGTTCGCTGACGACGGATCTGCTAGTTTATTGGTGTCGGTAGCCCAATGTGTATAATTACCCCGTTTTGCACTGTGCGATACTCTAATTTATAGCGCACCTCTCGATCGATAATGTCGATATCCGCGTCGAGCAAAGACACTCGCTTGAGCGCACGTAGCGACATCTCAAAGTCTTGGCGAGTGGCTTGCGATTCGAGAGTTTTGATTGCTTGCAGTGCCGCAGTGAGTGAGGCGTAGCACGAGAACGTTACCGCAGTGGCTGTTTCGTCATGAAAGGCCTCGCGAAGGGTCGAGATAAACTTTGGTAATCTTAGATCTGGCTCCGCAAACACAATACCCTCGGCAGCGCCGGCTGCTGAGGCAATCGCTTCCGGTTTGGCTGCCCAAACATTTGTAAGGATTGGTTGTGTAAGTCCCTGTTCGCGGATCCTTCGCAGGACTTGCCCGCTTTCGTTGATCGCGAAATTTACCACGAGAATGTCGGGCCGTGACAACGTAAGCCTACTTACCAGAGATGAAATATCCGACCCTTGCGGAGTATCTTCACGAAAAACGATATCGCCGCCTAATGTCGTAAAGCTGCTTTGAAAAGAATCCGCTAGCGACTTCATCCACTCATCTTCAAGGGATATTATGGCGGCGCGACGCTTTCCTTTTTTAAGAGCCCATGTGGCAAGCGCTTCTCCCTCCAAGCGGGCCGATGGAAAAAAGCGCCATGCGTAGGGATTTTTCGCGACAAATTCACTGTGTCCCACAGTCCCAAGAAGTGGAATTTGTTTTCGCTGCGACACTGAATTGAGCGCCATTCCAACCTGGCTTCTATTTGTCGCAACCGCCCATACCTTCTCTGAATCCACTAGGCGGTTGAATTCAGTAAGACCGGTTTTGGCGTCGCCTTGGTGATCAGAATAAATAAAACGCACCGTATGCTTTCCAACCAGGTTGTGTTGAGAAAAAGCTCTTCGGGCAACTTCGAATCCGCGCCGGCAATCTTCGCCATTTGCGGAACTTGGACCGCTCAGATCCGCCATGAGACCTATCGCTATGTTCTCCGGAGCTGCCAGAAGTTCACGTATAGGGTAAAAGCTCGCAATAACGAAAGCGAAAGCTACTGTAAGCGCTGTAGGCTTCAAATAATGATGAGAATGATTAGCACTAAGCATATAAAGTAAGGTCATATGAGGGAGCTATTACTAACAAGTGCCTATATAATAGGGCATTACGCCGAGCTTACTAAAGCAGAGCGTCAATAAATGTGCTAAAATAAACTAGCAGCAAGTAAGTATTGGGCGTTACTATGTTACAATCTCTCCTTTCGGAAATAGGTCTCAGTGATAAGGAACAGGCTATTTATTATGCCATGCTTTCGTGTGGATTGCGCCCCACCAGCTTTCTCGCACGGCGGGCGGCTTTGAATCGAGGCACTGCCTATGTTGCGCTGCATTCGTTGTTACGCAAAGGGCTCGTTACCAAGACCGTTCGGCGCAAAGTTCAGTATTTCGGTATAAAGGACCCGCGCGCGCTGGTAAATTACGTGAGCAGCAATATCGCGTCGCTCCAGGAGCGACATGAAAGGATCAAGCTGGAGGTCGAGAGTCTGCGCAGTATGTTAAAACCGGCCGGAGCGGCGCCAGCATTTGAATTGTTTGAGGGGACAGAAGGAGCTCGAGCTGCACTTGATGATACCTTAACAACTGAGGATGGAATTTTACGAGCCTTTCTCTCGCTTAGTGACATACAGGAATTCCTGGGGCACCAATGGTTTAATCAGTATACGTTGAAGCGAATTAAAAAAAAGATTCCATTAAGAGCAATACGGACTCGGGAGAAAGATAGGGAAGCGAGGCGCGTCAATGCTCTGGCGAAGAAATATGTTAACAAGCGAGCAGACTTGCGTGAAATTCGTCATGTGAGTGAAGATCTCGCTTTCCCGGTGTCTATGTATATCTACGATGACAAGATAGCTATCATTTCGTCAAAGCAGGAGAATTTCGCCGTTATTATTCGCAGCCAGGAATTTTCTCAGATGCAGAGAAAACTGTTCGACCTTTTTTGGGCTTTAGGAAAATAGGAGAGGAAAGGTAAAAAGTTTCGGCTGCAACTTGAATTCTCTGACTTCTCCTACCTTTGTGCTCTCCGTGTCTCTGTGGTTTTTTATTGAAAGTAAAATAAACCACAGAGACTCAGAGCGCACCGAGGAAGGATCGAGACTGAGGATAGGTTATTTTGGTTACGGAGTACTAGTTAGTACCTGTCCCACAATGCCACCTTTTTAGATCCGCCTTCGCGTGGCATGCCAGCATTGTCGAGGAGATACGCAGACTACGGCCGATAGTTTCTGCCATTTCTTTATCAAGTGGACAGAAACTAATTAACATAATTCTCACAATTGGTATGAAGCGATACTTTCCATTGATTTCTCGCGTTGTGTCCGCTACGTTTGGTGCTCCGTTCTTTATTCTAATTCTGTGTTGAGTAGTTGGATCCCCCCCCAGCTCTGAATTGATGAGATGTAACTGCTGAAGACGTGTCTGCTTTGGGCACCAATCGCTGCGGTTTTGTCGTGAACTCGGAGATGGGAGCTACCTATGTAAGGTTCACTAAGGTTTTCCCCTGGTGATGCCGCGATGCGTTTCGTCGGCTTTGCTCGGTCTTCGTAATTAAACAATGAGTAAAATTGGAATAAATGGCCTGGGCCGAATTGGTGGCCATACGCTACGGCTCCTTAGCCAGGAAGGACTCGAGGTCGGACTTTTGAACGACCCGTTCATGACACCGGAGGCACTGAGGCACTGTCTCACCTATGACACTGTCCATGGCAAGTTTGACGGCGTAATTGCAACTTCCGACGGCGTCCAGATTCAGGGCGTGCCGATCAAGCTTACTTCGTTTAAAGAGCCCGACAGGGTTCCGTGGGGTGATCACGGGGTCACTACCGTTCTTGAGTGCAGCGGTGCTTTTACCGATCCAGAGAAGGCGAAACTGCACCTTGCAGGCGGCGCGAAGAGAGTGATTCTCTCGGCGCCGGCAAAAGGAAAGGTGCCGACTTTTGTGTACGGCATTAATCACGAGAACCTTCGCCCGATCGACGATTCGGTGGTCTCGACTGCCTCTTGCACGACAAATGCATTGGCTCCGCTCGCGAAGGTGCTGAACGATAACTTCGGCATTGAAGTGGGCTATATGCTCACGGTGCACGCGGCAACTGCTGATCAGCGGTTGGTCGATGGTGTGCACAGCGATAAGCGCCGGCGTCGCGCAATGAATAACATCATTCCTTCCAGTACTGGTGCGGCCAAGGCGCTTGGCGAGGTCATTCCCGAACTTGCTGGAAAGCTCCATGGAAGTGCCGACCGTGTTCCCGTGCTCGATGGTTCGATTGTGCACCTTCATGCGTTGGTGTCCAAGGATGTCACTGCGGACGAGGTGAATGAAGTGTTTTGCGGTGCCGCCGCCAACGGTCCGTTGCACGGCATTCTCTCGGTAAGCGACGATGAGTGGGTGAGCGCGGAAATTATCGGTACCACGTTTGCAAGTGTTGTTGACCTGGAGCTCACCAAAGTGGTCGGCACGCGGTTTGTCCATGCTGCTGCATGGTACGACAATGAAATGTCGTACATTCGGCAGATGGTCCGGTTCGCGAACTATGCGCTTGCGCGTGACGAGGATGAGAGCGACTAAGCAATTTAGAATTGCTCCCGACCCCGACCTGCATGTTGCAGTGTCGGGGTCGGCGCAATGAAGAAACCAAAGGATAGCAGGTAGCTCCCCGTCTCACTTCCTTAATTTCCCACCTACAATTAAGCCGCCATATATAAAGAGCGGCCAATTTTATGTCGATCCATTCCTACGGATTTTACGTAGGGTGGCTATGGAAGTTTCTAAGATTTTCGCTCCGAAGCCTTTAAAGGCGTTAACCCGCAACTCTGGTGAGAGTTGCGGGTCAACAGTCGCTGGCGTTCCAACGCCTATTTTCGCGCCTCTATTGTGGTCTACATTTCTGCTCATTTTCCTTGCGGTACGACCGCTCTGGGCCGAAAGCTCGACACTCTTGGTGCCCGGTACAAAGACGGGAAGCAAGGGCGAAAGCGAGATTCATTATAAGATTCACCGTCTCAACCGCCAGGCGCTGTTCCGCGGAAAGTTTCAGTTTACCACCCCTGACGGCTTGCAGCTTATAGCAAGGCGCCGCGCACGCACTCGCGAAAATAGCACTCGAACTGATAGTTCCGAGGTCGAAACCGCAAGTAGTAGTGGAAATTTGTACGAGAAAAGCGACAGCTATTTTGATCATAAAGTGGGCGAGTACTATCTGACGGCGGGTCTTGGTGACCACGATGCTTTGCCAGCGCTTCACCTCACCTTCAGTAATTCCGACCTCGACAGAACGTACACGATAAAATCCGACATTACACGCCGACACTTCACCCTGGTGCAGGTCGATGAGACCAAGAGATTGAACTGTTCGGGAGCGATACATGATGATGCGGTAGCGACTCCGGCGGCGGCTGATCTCGCCTCGTCGAGCGTCGCAGGTGATAATATTGTCGTTGACGTATTGATGCTGTACTCAGCGGAAGCGTATACGGCAGTAGGTGGCGCCACCAATATGGCGACTGAGGCTAATAATGCAATTGCATCTGCAAATCAGGGGTACACTAATAGTGGCATGGGCCTAGAGCTCCGTCTTGCGCACGTCACTCAGAGTACCAGCTCAGAGACCGGAGCGCTCGGTACTGATCTGAATCATCTGACCACGACCAACGATGGCTTTTTTGACGAAGCGCCGACGCTTGCCGCGACTTACTACGCAGATGTAATTACAGTATTTACGCAAACCGGCGACTACTGCGGGATTGGCTACATTGGCTATGGCTACAACGTTGTGGCACGCGGTTGCATTAGCAACTACTCCTTTCAACATGAGGTTGGTCACAATTTCGGATCTGACCATGATATTGCGAATGGTGGCTCGGGTCTTTACGCCTATTCAAATGGCTGGCGTTTCACCGGGAATAGCGCCGTACAATATCGAACAGTAATGGCGTATTCGCCTGGGACACGTATCAACTACTTCTCAAACCCAAATATTAGTTATGATGGTGTCGCGACAGGAACATCAACTGCCAATAATGCGCTCTCACATCTGACCTATGCGCCGACGCTCGCGGCGACACGCGAAAATCCCAGTGGCGGCGGCGGCAGTCCGGGCTCCGGATCACCAAGCACGCCGGCGACTCCGACACCGACTGCGACCCCTCTTCCGGGCGAGGTCGCTGCTTCGATCGCATCGACTCTGATTAATGACGGAGGCAAGTATTTTACCGCGACTGTTATGGGTAGCTTGGGGACTGCGCTCGAGGGGGTATCGGTCGATCTGTATTTCAAAAGCGCCATCTCCAGAAGGTATAAAAAGAAGCTCACGTTCGCCAGTAGCGCTGCGGGAAGTATAGTAAGGCTTACTAAGAAGGGCCGTTATTACTTCGCGCTTACCGATGATCCAAGCATCAAATCGTCGACTGCGCGCGTTCGATAAGATCAGAATAACCCCAAATTGGCGGATCAAGGTACTCTATCGAACGTGGCCCTGTCTGGAAATTCGAAACAAGCTGTAGTACAACGACCTGAGTATGCCGGAACCAGCAGTACAGATCTTCTCACCACAATTTAAAAAACTTTGTAATGAATTTGCGCTTGTGGGCTTTGCGCGCGCGTTCCTGTTTGAACAGGATTTAGAAAGTGCGCTTGGCAGACCCGCTCTTTTGGGCCAAGAAGGTTGGCGCATCGATCCCGCGCGAAGCATTCTAGTCGCAAAGAATCAGGGGCGTTTCGCCGTGCAGTATCTTGGCCGTTGGCAAGGAGGAGAGTGGCAATGGTCGTGGGCCGGTCCGTCATCGGGGCATTCGGATGAGTCAATAAAATCCTGCGCAATACTGCGTGATTTGGGACACAGGTACAATATTCGCGAGTTTTCGCTCCCGACGATTAAACTTCCTCAGCGCGAAGTGACCAGACTGCTTATGCTTTGCGCCGGAATATTGGCTTCGAGGAGCTTCTTCTTCGCAGCCGAAGGTGATAGGGCGGAAGGTTATATATTGAGTCAAAGAAAGGGGGCGCACGATCGCCTCACGGAGACCGGGACCTGGGACCTCATGCGTATCTGCATGAAATTGGGTTCGGTGGGATTGCCTATTAATCATAAAATGGCAATTACCTCATTAGTGACGAAGGCGGGGTTTCTCGTGATCGAGAGAGGCGATAGCGTGTCGATCAGCGAAAAGGGCGGGCATCGCTGGGAGTTTATTTTTGACAGACACGGAGTTCTTGATAATCAGTTTGGAAGTCTGACACTTGATCGACGCGGATTGTTGCCGCCCCCACCCGAGCATCGTGTGTAGTCGGTATGCGAGTTACTTTTATTTTCAATGACTATAGCCTTCATAATCACATACTAGATCACTATATTACTTTGCGACCTCAAGATCAGGTTTCGCTCGTGAAAGTGAAGCTGGTGATGCGTGGCAAAAGCCATATCGAAAGCGCCGGTAAGGTTATCCCGCGTTTATCACGAATGTTTATAATAGAGAAGCTCCTCGAAGTACTTGTGATGATGGCGCTAAGCTTCGTGCCGAAACTGTATCATCGTGGACCGCTCTTTAATCGCTTGCGTCGAATCGCCTCGCGCCGAAAGCTTCCGTTCCATGTTACTCGCGATGTGCATGCTGCTGAGACTTTGCAGTTCATAAAGGATCACAGACCCGATCTCATCGTTACTTTGATGCACCAAATCGTGAAATCTCCGTTGATATCTATCCCGACACAGGGTGTCATTAATATCCATCCCGGCTTGCTTCCACGTTTTCGCGGCATTCAGCCCTATTTTTGGGAACTTTCCGAATCGAGCGCGGAGGCTGGCGTAACGCTGCATTTTATCGATGACGAGGGAATTGATACGGGAAGAGTTATTGGACAGAAAAGCTACCCGACCGAAGGTATCAGTTCGGTATTTTTGAATTATTATCTCACCACGCAGGCAGCAGGAGTCTTGTTGCCGGAAGTCATTGCGCAAATTGAGAGCGGACAGGTAACGGCGACGTCACAAAATCTTGCTGAGGGTAATTATTTTCGCTGGCCTGACAGCACTGCTTTTCGCCGACTTAAAGAGCAGGGACGTGTGCTTTTTCGGTTTTGGGATCTTTGGCGGATTATGCGTGGGGATTTTGATCTTACAATATAATGAGCTGGATAGCGCTAAAGCAGTGTCGCTACCACTTTCAGGAATAAGGCGAGAGCCATAGCTCTGGGCTAGAATGCTATAGAAAATCAATGGCGAAGGGACGAGCGTTTTCATCGCAGCATAAAAGCCCTGCCCGCAAAGAGCCTGCCATTAACCTGTACCTCAATTCTATGTTTGCCGCGATAGAGCGTCCTTGTTGTCATATGCTGGCGAAGTACGTGGCGTTTTGAGACCACAACAGGGGTATTCTGAGCCAACTTAATTTTTGACAGCTTGAAGACTTTTTTTCTGCATAGTTTTCCAACTTTACTTTGGAAATAGATAACGTAGTCGATGATGACGTTGCTCTCTTCAGGAGACTCTATCGAAAAAGAGAACTCTAGCGCTGTGTTCATCTTGACCTGTTTCGGTACGGTAAACTTTTTAATATGTACCCGAGGTGCATGATTAAGCCCAATTAATTTCATTGCGCCTGGATTGCCCTGTTTTATCAGGGTACGGAGCGCGTGGTGAATGATGTAACTCATCTCCTTGCTAGACTGCTTTTTTGACTTTTTCCATCGCGCGAGCGTTTCCAGCGCGAGGCTCGGATCAACTTTCGATATATCGTTTACATGATTTGCCACCGAACGGGTAACGAAACGGGTTTTGTCTGCATAAAGGTTTTTCAGTATTGGAAGTGGCGCGGCGATAGGGATATTGATTTTTTGCGACCATGGGAGTTTTGGGCGGGTTCCTTCGCTACACAGCCGGCGAACATGGTAGTGCGAGTCTCCTGACCAAAGTAAAAGTCTTCTGAGAGTTTCGTCGGGGAATGCGTTAATAAAATAGCGAATTGCATCCTCAACCGAGAAGCGCTGCGTCAACTGATAAAGGGTATCAAGCGAGAGCTGCAAGTGCTTTCGAATGCACCCGTTTTTTGCCACAAACTCAGAGTACGGTGCATAGATAAATTCGCCGAAATCATCATCGCCTAAATCCGGGTTGTTTGGCGTTGGTAATGCCTCGAGGATGACACCTACGGCCCGAGTATAATCGGATGGCAGGTACTTTTTAAGACACACAGCAATCCATGAAATACGCGCCTTGAGTTCAAGCTCAGGAAACTTTGCAATAACTTCATCCGCAAACCTGTCTGACTTGAAAGGACGATATGTTCGCTGTATTTCGCCCGCTAACTTTCGAACTTTTTCACTGTTAAACAACTGGTCTTTGAGTAGGACTTTGTTCGCCATGTAATTTTGCTTTCCTCCAGTATCGCAATGTCCTTGTCGGGTAAAAACGTACACTTACCAAGTGGCTCTACAGTATCTCGAGTTTAGATTGCGCTCAAATTTTTCTGTTTGCTTCCCGCCTGTGGCTACTTTAATATTAAAAGGCCGCAGTCAAGGAGTGCGCAGGTAATGGCACCATCTCCAGAGTTCGATCCATTTGATTCATCGCATTTCTCCCCTGATCCGACACCAGACGAATTGCCGCAATTTCCAAATCCGAAAAGCGTAAGGGATCGATGCAAAGGCACGCTTCCCTCGTTACCGGCGATTACTCACGATGAGTGCACGAGCTCTGCCGCGAAGTATGAGTTTTCTTGGGGTGAAGGATTTGTTGAAACGTTTACCGCATGCAATGAAGATCTTCCTGTTCGAAATCTTTGTCACGGCGGGTGGATATCGCACACTTCAGTTCGAATATTGCCGCATGAAACTCACGATGAAGAAAGTGGTGAAGTCGACCGTACCAATTTCGTGTCAAGTATTTGGAATCTTGTTGGCGGCCGAGTACGCGATGAAGTGATTGAGCGGCACCGCTTTGAAGATTCTCCTGAATTGTTTTGCTGTGGAATGCAGCCCCTTCAAGAATCCGAGTTCGGCGATCTCTTTGAAATTGGTATTCATCTGCTGCAGCCTCCGACGGGCTACTCAATGCTTCCTTGGGATCGAGTTTTCTTCTGTTATGGCACTGATGGAGCGTTGAATAAAGTCCTTGGATTCGGCGCTCTGCAAGCGGAAAACGTGCACAGCATAGATGACGAAGTATTGCGGTTGTTACGCGGCAGCGAATCTTCTTCGAATGGAGTTTCGCGGCATAATTTTGCAGCCGATTCGGAAGAAGCGCGGACGCTTGTTGCTAATTTTTTGGGAGCTTCGTTTGTTGGGAGGCAGCTTGACCTCGATCTCAGTGCACGAATGATTCAAGGCGCGACAGGGGCGAACACCTTTCTTCCAATTCCAAAAATGCTGAGAACGCTACAAGCCAAGAAATAAGCTTTTCGGAGAAATTAGCAGTATGCTGTTTCCTGCTTCGCGCATTACACCAGTGCGTCGTCAGCACCGCCTCCGCCGATGACGATCTTGCCCTCTGATTCAAGCCGCCTGATGATATCGACGATTCCCTGCTGTGCCTTTTCGACGTCTTTGAGCTTGACCGGGCCCATCGCGGCCAAATCTTCCTGGATCATAGCGGCAGCGCGCTGAGAAACGTTGCGGAAGAGTAGATCGCGGAGCTCGGGGCTTGCGGTTTTGAGCGACATGACCAGCTGATCGCGTGGTACCTCTTTGAGTACTGCTTGAATACCTTTGTCGTCGATCTTTTTTGCATCCTCGAAAGTGAACATGAGATTTCTGATCTGTTCGGCCAGGTCCGGGTACATCTCTTCGATTTCCGTAATAATGCGCTCTTCGTTGGTACGGTCGACAAAGTTGAGGATATCGGCCGCGGATTTTGGACCACTGACCTCCTCTTCCTCGTTGAGACCAGAGCCCTTGAGCTGCGATCGGAGAACTTCGCGAACTTCGTCGATGACGTCGGCTTTAACGTTGTTGAGATGAGCGACTCGAATAACAATATCGGTTTGGGCTTCTTCGCTCATCTTTTGCAGCACCGTAGCGGCTTGATCAGGATTCATCTTAGTGAGTAGAAACGAGATTGTTTGCGGATGTTCGGTGCCGATAAAGCCGTTTAAGATTTTCTCCGGTACGTCTTGAATAATCGAAGAGATCGGTTCCTTTCTTGAACCGGTGATATATTCGAGCAGTCCTTCACCAGCCTGCTGGCCGAAGGCACCCTCGATAACTCCCTTGGCGAAGCTTCGTCCATCGACAAGCAGGGTATCGCCAGCTTTCATCATGTTGCGGAACTCCTTCGCAATTTCGAATTGAGTTTCGCGGTCGACCTCGGAGACGGTCATGAAGGCGCGAGAAATACGCTTAACTTCCTGCTCGTTAAGATTTTTGAGCACCTCAGATGCGAGATCCTGTCCCAGCGTAAGAAGGGTAAGCGCGGCCTTCTCGGTATTTGTAAGTTCTCGAGCCATAGTTGCGGTTAAGACTTGTCGACAGTTTTGATGATTGGTGTCCGGTGTAAGCACTCAAAAAGAATGCGTTAGTAACCAATTGAAATTATTTGGTTTCTGGGTCATAGTGGACGGTATGAGTGAGGTATTAAGCCGTTTGTTTAAGCAGCGATTTGGCGAAGAACCTACCGAGATCGTGCCGGTAGGGGCGCACGCATCACAGCGCCGAATCGTGAGACTTCGCGGCACGGCGCGAAGTGTGGTTGGAGTATTTCACAATATTCGCGAAGAAAATCGCGCTTTCATAGAATTTACTCGACACTTTCGTTCGTTTGGACTGCCGGTGCCGGAGATTCTGGCTGAAGATCGCGATGGACTTGCCTATCTTCAAGAGGATCTGGGTGAGGTAACGCTCTACGATAGGTACCGCGAACTTACGAAGTCACACGGATTGGGTGGAGAGTTTCCCGTGGCGCTAGAGAAACTTTTCTCGGAAGCGGTGACTGTGCTCCCTCGCTTTCAAATAGAAGCTGGGCGCACGCTTGATTTTTCATTGTGCTATCCAAGCCGAGCGTATGACCGAAACGCGATGCTTTGGGATATGCATTACTTTAGGGACAGCTTCCTAATTCGGACAAAGGTACCTTTTGAGGGGACACAATTGGAGAATGATTTTCAGCGTTTTGCTGAATATCTCTGTTCGGTAGAGAGCTCGTATTTCGTATATCGTGATTTTCAATCACGAAACATCATGGTGCATAACGACAAGCTCTATTTCATCGACTATCAAAGTGGGAAAAAAGGAGCTCTGCACTACGATATCGCAACTATACTTTATCAATCCAAAGCGCCGCTTCCGTCGGCGCTTCGCCAGAAATTGCTTTCGCAATATATCGAACAAGCCTCCAAACTAGTGAAGATTGACTGCTCCGAGTTCGAGCGACAGTTTCGTTACTTTGTGCTGATTCAGCTGATGCACCGCTTCGGTACCTATGGCCGGCAGGGGCTTGAGTATGGCAAGCGCTACTTTATTGAAAGCATTCCGCTCGCCGTTGATAACCTCAAGGAGTTCTTAGGAAGTTTCGAAAGCGTTCTAAAACTTCCCGCGATTCGGCGTGTCTTGGAGGAGATTGTTGCGCGGCGCGATGCCTTGGTGGTTGGCAGAATTCCGCCAAGCGGGGACGCCATTCCTTTAACGATCAATATTACCAGCTTTTCTTACAAGAAAGGGGTTCCGCAAGATACCTCGGTACATGGCGGAGGATTTATCTTTGACTGCCGCTGTGTGTTGAATCCCGGTCGCGAGCAAGAGTACAAAGAGAAAAGCGGGCTCGACCCGGAAGTGGCTCAATTTATAGATAAGCTTGATGGTGGTGCGCGTTTTCGAAAGGCCAGCTTTGCGCTCGTTGACCAGGCGATCGAAAGTTATATGGCGCGCGGTTTCTCAAATTTGATGGTGGCGTTTGGATGCACTGGCGGGCAGCACCGCTCGGTATATTTTTCTGAAACGCTGGCGCGATATCTTCGTGAACGTGGTGATGTACAAGTGACGGTCATCCATCGTGACCTAGGAAAAAAGTAGCGGCACATGAAGGCAATGGTATTTGCGGCAGGATTTGGCACTCGCATGGGCGAGCTTTCGAAGACTACCCCGAAATGCCTGGTTGAAGTTGGCGGCAAGACTATGCTTGAGCATGTGATTGAACGTTTGAAGAGTTTCGGTGTTGGCGAGGTAGTAATCAATCTGCATCATCTGGCCGACAAAGTTCGCGAGTTTGTAGAGAGCAGAAACAGGTTCAGGATCACGATTCACTTCTCACATGAAAATGAAATATTGGGAACGGGTGGGGGGCTGAAGGCAGCGCGCAAGTTCTTTGATGGTGACGAAGCATTCTTTGTTCATAATGCCGACATCTATTCTGAGATCGATCTCGGGAAACTCTTAGAGTATCACAGGGAGAAGAAGCCGGTGGCGACGCTTGCGGTGATGACGCGCGAGACTACTCGACCGTTGCTATTTGATTCGGCGAATAGACTGATAGGGTGGCAAAGCAAGGAGAATTCGTCTGGTGAGATGCTGCAAAGTGCTGGAAGTGTGATTCCGCGCGCGTTTACGGGCATACAGGTGGTTTCGGATAGAATTTTTCACCATATGCAGAATGAACAGGGCCAGTTCTCGACGATTCGTGCCTTTCTCAACGCCGCTCGTGAGGGAGAAAGTGTGCTGGCGTATGACGTTGGCGCGCAGTTCTGGCTTGACATGGGCACCATCGCGAAACTCGAAGAATTAAAATCTCGCTTCGATAAGTAGATGGTCGTTACGACTGGATCAGGTTGGATAATAACCTCTCAAAGTCCACCCCGCAGAGTTATCAAAACTCGGCGGGGGCCGCACATCGTTGCGCTTTACGGATCAAAGCTCGAGGCGATCTCCATGATATCGCCAACACCGCCAAGGACATCGAGCCAGCCTACCATTTTCGAGTTATTCGGCATGGTAATGAGCATGGCAAGAAACGCAAGCGCCATGGCGGCTGCACCAATTCCATACAGCGCATAGCGCACCAGGAACTTGGTGGTCACCGGAAGCGGAGATATTGCCCGTTCACATGAAGTGACTTTATTGACAAGCTTTCCGTTGTCACTTTCCGCGATGAGACTTGTCTCTCGCACCTCGTTAATGTTGAGCGCTGTCAAGGTTAACGGAATCTCAGCGAGCGATTTCTTGAGATCGGGAGTAACTGCCGCCGAGAGCTCCTTGAGCTTTTCGGCATCGGCTTCCTTGTAGTGCTTCTTCAGCGCTGCTTCAAGGCGAGCCCGTGCATCGCTGTCGTAGTTGATTCTGGTCTCCTTTACAATGCGTGGAGCCAATGCGGCGAGTTCGGACTCGCCGAGTTCTACGGTCATCGTACCGTATATGTTCTTTGGTTTTACGTTTCCGCGAATTTTTTCGCTCAGTTTGCCAACAGCCGGGAGATCTCTGGCAAAGTCGTTTGCTTTCTCGAGCATGCCTCCGCTGGTGCTGAGTACCCGAACTTCGAAGTCAAGAGTTCTTGCCCCAAGCTTCACCAGAAAGACCTGAGTTGTCCTCTTGAAGCCGGTCACTGGGTAGACTCCTGGGGCGACTACTTTGTAGCCATTCCCAAGAATGCCGAAGAGCCTGTCCTTAATGACCAGTCCACGATGATCCTGTGGAACCTCGTAGACCTGAGTGAATCCCAGGAACCAAATAATTGCGCCGACGACGCAGACGCCCAGGGCGACGGCAGCAACCTTCGCGAATCCCCTCCAGGTGTATTTCGATGTTTCTTTGTGCATAGTTTTTGATTTTAACCGCTTTGTTTAACCTTTTTCTGAAGCCAGTCGTAAGACCGTCTTCAGCGCGAAGTGCGCCCGCACTGAAGACAGCCAGCTTCCCTCTACCAAAGTGGAGATTTTAAAAAGATCACGGAATTAGTAATGCCTAAGTATAGTTGAATATCAAAACTAAGTCAGAAATTAAGAGCCTAGGATAAAATCCAGTGCAATCAGTAGGATATGATGGTGACAAGGCCCGCATCTCTGTGCTCTCCGTGCCTCTGTGGTCTTTTTGAAAGTAAGATAAACCACAAAGGCACGGAGAGCACAGAGATGGAGCTGAGGGAAGGACAAGGTTACTCTTGTTCCAGAGTACTAGCGAGGCTTCGCCTCAGACCATCGAGCCAAGTTCTAACAGCAGTGCCGCGAATCCTCGCTAGTCTGTGGTGTTTGGTTCGACTGCGGGCTCCTGCCCTCCGTCGAACCCGCTCCAGGCGCTGCCGCGCCTGTCCGGCCGTCCTGGCCGGCTATATTTCTTGGCTCCAGAATGCAACTCATTTGGTGCTAATTCCAAAAGCCAACGAATTTAGTAATTACTAAGCGTTCGCGCCGTATCCTCGGCCTCTGAGCGGGCACGCGCGCGCTTTTCAATGCAGCGAGTTACCAGTGCGGTCCAACCGGTCTGATGGCTCGCACCACAGCCACGGCCAGAATCGCCATGGAAATACTCATAAAAAAGCAGCAGCTCTTTCCAGTGTGGATCGTCTTTGTAACGTGCGTCGCCTCCATGCGAGGGCCGCGCACCACTCTCGCCAGTGAGGAAAAGCCCCGAAAGGCGATTGGAGAGGTCCTGTGCGACCTGGCCTAAGTTCATAAAGCGCCCGGACCCAGTTGGACACTCGATCACGAAACTATTGCCGTAATAGTAGTGGTATCTTTCGAGTGCTTCTATCAGCAGATAGTTAACTGGAAACCACACCGGTCCGCGCCAGTTTGAGTTGCCGCCAAACATCTCGGTATTCGATTCCGCTGGATCGTAGCTTACCCGATACGATTCGTGACCAGCCTGCAATACATAGGGATGATCTTTATGCACGCGCGATAGCGAGCGCACACCGTACGGTGAGAGAAACTCGTTTTCGTCGAGCACGTAACGCAGCATGCGCGTAAGCCGCGCGCGTGACGGCACCGCCAGCAGTCGATGTCCATCGGCATCGAGTCCAAGATGTTCCATGTACGAAATGTTGCGCGCTAAATCCTGGCGCTTTGTCAAAAACCACTTCATGCGTTTTCGAAACCCGGGAAGTCGCTCAATGACGTCGTTCTCAAGGACTTCAACTGCAAGGAGCGGAATGATTCCAACAATCGAGCGAATTCGAAGCGGAGTGGCTTTGCCGTCAATATAAAGTTGGTCGTAGTAAAAACCGTCAATGTCGTCCCACATTCCGGTACCGCCGAAATTATTCATCGCATCGGTAATGGCGATAAAATGTTCAAAGAATTTGGAAGCAACATCTTCGTACGCGGGGTCGTATGAGGCCAGCTCAGTCGCGATTGATAGCATCTCTGCGCAAAAAAACGCCATCCATGCCGTGCCGTCTGCCTGTTCAAGATGTTCGCCGACAGGTACCGGCCGCGATCGATCGAATACCCCGATGTTATCAAGGCCGAGAAAGCCGCCAGCAAAGAGATTGTTACCCTTAATATCCTTTCGGTTTACCCACCAAGTGAAATTCAGCAGCAGTTTTTGAAAAACGCGCGCAAGAAATACCCGATCGCGCGAGCCTTTCTTCCCGGTAAGCTTGTAGACACGCCAGCACGCCCACGCATGTACTGGCGGATTGACATCGCCGAAGGCAAACTCATATGCCGGAAGCTGGCCATTCGGATGCATGTACCATTCCCGCAGAAACAAAATCAGCTGTTGCTTAGTAAACTCAGGATCCACCTTTGCAAAGGGGATCATATGAAACGCAAGATCCCAAGCCGCATACCAGGGATATTCCCATTTGTCCGGCATCGAGATGATGTCGCGGTTGTAAAGATGCGCCCAGTCGAAGTTTCGCACATTCTTACGGGTTTCCGCTGGCGCGGGCTGCGTTGGATCGCCTTCCAGCCACTCACGAATAGAGTAGTGGTAAAATTGCTTGCTCCATAAAAGCCCAGCGTAGGCTTGGACGATTACTTTGCGCTCCTCTTCTGAGACGCTCGGATCAATAATTTCATTGTAATATGCCTGCAATTCACTTTTGCGCTGATCGAAAATTGCGGCAAAGCTCTCGCCAAAAACTTTGATCGGCGCCTCCTTTTCGGCGTAGAGCCTGAATTGGCGCTGTACGCTCTGGCCCGGCTGAAGCGTGAACTGGTAGTGGAACGCCGCTTTTGAGCCTTCGGCATTGCCATGGATCGCGTCAAAGTTCTTCTTAATCACGTGATCATGAAAGAGATCTTTTACGAAGGGGCTCGCCATCGAAGAACCAAAAAGACGCGAGATATTCGTTTCGTTTTCAGTGAGTAGGACCAGAGGATTTGCGGCGTCATCAGTGGACTCGGCAGCGAAGAAAAATGGCTCGAGATTCTGACTCTCGGTAAGCAGTATCGTTTGATTGCGTCTACGAATCCGCCCGCGAGGAGAATATCCTTCGCCCGATCGGCCCCATGACCAGGTGTTTCGAAACCACAACGTCGGAAGCAGGTGAATCGGCGCCGGATCAGATCCGCGATTGGAAATAGTTATTCGAATAAGAATGTCGTTCGGCCCGCCCTTTGCATATTCGACCATGACGTCGAAATAGCGGTTCTCGTTGAAGAGGCCGGTATCGATGAGCTCAAACTCCATCTCGGTCCGCTTGCGCCGTTTATTCTCCTCAACCAATTTAGCGTAAGGGAATTCCGCCTGTGGATATTTATAAAGCCCGCGCATGTAGGAGTGCGTCGGCGCGCTTTCTAGATAGAAATAACATTCTTTGACGTCTTCGCCATGATTACCCTCTGGGCCCGTCAATCCGAATAGACGCTCCTTGAGGATCGAGTCTTTGCCGTTCCACAGTGCAATCGAGAAACAGAGTCTACATTCACGATCGGTGATCCCGAGTAGTCCATCTTCCCCCCAACGGTAGGCGCGACTTCGCGCATGATCGTGGGGAAAATAGTTCCAACACGATCCGTCGGGCGAATAATCTTCGCGAACCGTGCCCCACTGTCTGTCTGAAAGGTAGGGGCCCCAGCGCTTCCAATTTTTTTCTCGTTCTTGGTCCTCTTTTATGCGCAGGGCCTCAGCGGTGGCTTTCGGAATTTGTTGCATAGGATATTGAGCCAGAGCCTACCACTACGGCTTGAATTTGGTAAACGTCTGATTAGGACGAAGCTTACTTCCCTGTCAATAAAACGGTGGCCCGCAGCACTTCGCCTAATGACCAGGCTTGAAAGGGTGCGCCGCGCCATCGGTGCGGCGCATCGCCATCGGCAATTTCGGGGATATTACCGCCATGATCGCTTATCGCTTGCTGAACAAGAGGCGCGATAAATTTTTCATACGCTTCGCGTGAAGTCTTTGCGCTCTCGCCGTGAACCAGTGTCCAGGCTTGGCAAAAGGCGCCCAAGAGCCAGGGCCATGCAGTGCCCATGTGATATGCCATGTCACGCTTTTCGGTTCCACCCTTGTAGTGCGGCGCATAGCCGCGCTCTTCTGGTGCCAGTGTCCTGAGTCCGTGCGGGGTGAACAGCAAAGCTTCGACCCGTTCGACAATCATCGATGCCTGTTTCTTTTCAACGAGGCAGAGCGGCAATCCTCCTACTGCTAGAATTTGATTGGGCCGCACGCGGTAATCAACTGAGCCGATCCGGTTATCGACATCGATAACATCATAGAGGCAGCCTTGATTGGAATTCCAAAATTTCTGTTGGAAACTCTTAAGTCCGCGTGTATACAGGCTTGACCACTGTGTACCAGAGTTACCGAGCAGATCGGCGACTGATTTAAGGCAGTTGAGCCACAATGCTTGAATCTCCACCGGTTTTCCCGCGCGCGGGGTGACCACAAAATCGCCTATTTTTGCGTCCATCCAGGTAAGCTGTACGCCGGGCTCACCTGAGAAAAGTAGTCCGTCGCTGTCAGCGCGAATGCCGTAACGGGTACCCTGTTCGTAATGTTTTAGAATTAGTCCGAATTGTTCGACGAATCGAAGGCGATCTGCTTTGTTCACCTCGGATTTTGCTTTATTGAGAAGCTCAATCGCGCTCATGATAAACCAGAGCGAAGCATCAACCGAGTTGTACTCCGGCGCGGCGCCATTATCAGGAAATCGGTTAGGCACCATGCCGCGGTCAATTACTTCGCCCCAGCTCTTCAAAACCGAAAGCGCGGAGGCGTATTCTTTCGTGGCGATACAGAGCCCGCGAAGTGCGATGCAGCTATCGCGACCCCAGTCCGTAAACCACGGATAGCCGGCGATAATGCTGCGACCCTTTCCGCGCGCTACCAGGTAGTGCTCAGTGGCCCGGTACATCGGATTGGTAAAGCTGTTTCGTCGTACAAGTTCGGTCTTCGCGATCGATTCGAAAGATGCAAGCGCCTGCACCTTTCCAGTAAAGAGTTTCGTTGCTGCGGCATCGTGAGTGGCGAGGATGGCTGCGGCAGATTTTTGCAGATCAAATCGAAGTATCCCTGGGCTCGCCAAATCCTCCTCTGCTTCAAATCCGCGATCGCGATCGAAATCATAAAGAAAATTCTCGTACCAGCTAGGCTGTGCTTCGTATGAACCGTTGCTTAAGATTGATAGACCCGGCGTGCCCTGATAGGGGTGAAAGCTCAGAACTTCGCCCGATCGGTGCGCTTCGAATCGAAACGCGTTGTTCTTTCGATGCAGGGCATGATAATCCCGAACTGACAGGAGCGGTCGAACGCACAAGACTGCCGGTGCTTTTTTCCCGTGGTAGCTCCAGCGAAAGCAGCTAAGCGGGCTGCCGCGACTCATAAGAAACTCAAACGTAACCGTCGCGTCCCTGGTGAGGACAAATTCCCAGGTGGGCCAGGGGTAGGGCGTAAAGCTCTTAAGAATTCGCCCTAAATCAGGGTGTAGAACGCCAGGCGCAAAGCGAAAAGAAGAAACTGGAACTCGATCGTTGCCAAACTCAATCCAGGCGTCTACAGCATTGAGTAGCGCGAAGCGTTTCGTTGGAGGCTCGACGGCGCTTACAAAAAAAGCATGGTAACGCCGACGCGGGATTAGGTCGGCGCAGCCCATTGCAAAGCCGCCAAGACCATCAGTCTCTAGCCATTCTCGTTCGCCGACCCGCATGTTGATTACTATAGCGGGCCGTGTCGCGAATGTGGAAGATAGTAAGCGCCTGCTTTCTGGCGTGTGCTGGTGGCGGCGCACGACGCCTCACCCACACCAAAAGTCAGGCGCTTGAACATTTCAAGGACGCCGCTTTTCTGGCTTTGTTACTTGAGAAGAGTCAGGCGCTCCTGGATCTCCATCGGATTATTTTCGTATCCGCGGAGGCTCTCCTGTAAAGAATAGGGCTCGAGATCGAGGTGCAGCGCTACCCATGCAAAACTAAAGGGGCGCTTCGGCGTAAGTTTACCAAACAGCCATTGACGGGCACTTCGTACGATATGCCTCTCGCAATGCGCCGACCCAAACGCATCACAAATTGCTCGAGCAAGAACGGCTGCCAATAGATTTCTCTCAGCCTTTACGGGAGAAATTGTTTCCGAATCTTCTTCCCGCTCTGGATAAAATCTATTGGCTGCATTCGAGTTACTCATAATTTCTTTGACTCCTTCTCCTCACTTTCGGCGGGCAAAAAGCAAAAAAAACCTCTCCCGGACCGCAACAGTGGGCGTTAGTTTAAGACAACTAAACTAAATAGGGGGTAAGTGGGGTTGCGTCAAGAGTGAAAGATAGCAGTAGCGTACTTATTGCGATCAAATCGCTATTTTGTTTTAAACGTTAAAACGCACAAGCGTTATTTGCTGTTGGCGTTTCCATTTCTCTGCTTCGACGGGGTTACAGTAGAACGATAGCGCGGCTCTGGCCCACAGATTTTCTCGATCCTCTCGAGAGAAAGTACACCCCGAACGACTGGGTCAGATCGCATTGTGTAGGAGATAAGCTCAAGGCCGATGCAGGCCCTATTCAACTTATACTTTGTGCTCTTAGCGCTATGATTTTCAATTCCGCGAATCACTGCAAACAATAACCTCCGCATACTGCGACTGCCGGGGCGGCAAACTTAGCATATCCACGCGTTAAAGCCTAACCGGGTTTTATAATGAATTCAGTATCATACTAGCTTTTGAGGTTGGCAGGCTGATTGCATTGAGTAGCTTTTGCATGAAGCAAGCGGCTTGCGGTGGGCAATTTGTGCCTGGCGTCATCGCAGGCTGTATCCGCGAAGAGGTGTTTCGCATTTTATCTGAGTAACGATGAGACTTGAGTCTTCGCTTTATTCGAGCCGTTCCGGCCTCACCGCACAGGGCCAAGCTATCTCTGTTGTCGGCGATAATATTTCAAATGCAAACACCACGGGATTTCGCCGCTCGCGAAGTGAATTCGCTGACATCGTTGCCGGGGGAAAAGACAGTATCGCAAGCGGCGCCGGCGTAGCGCTCTCTGAGGTACGGACGATTCACGAGACCGGAGTCATAGAATTCACTGGCCGAAATCTCGATGTGGGAATCGGTGGTGATGGCTTCTTTATCGTTAATAATGGCGAGCGCGATATGTATACCCGTGCCGGTAACTTTGCCCTCGACAGAGAGGGATATCTCGTCGATGCCGATGGCAATCAAGTGCAAGGCTACGCGCCGGGAACAACGACTCTTGGTGACATAAATCTGTTGAGTGTTGCTTCGGGCGGAACTGCCACCACAGAAGTGACGCTTACGGGAAATCTTGGAAGCACCTCTGATATCACCGCGATACCAGCCGCTCCGGCAACTTTTACTGAGCTTTCGCAGGCGGCAAATTTTACTAATGTCGTCGAAGCTGTCGATTCGCTTGGTAATGAGCACTCGATATATATCGAATTTTTCAAAACTGCGACCAATACCTGGACTGCCCAGGCATATGTTGATGGTGGCGAGGTCGGCGGCACCGCGGGACAGCCGGTGCAAGTCGGTAGCCCGGCCACGCTTAATTTTTCGAGCGCTGGTTCGATTGACGATGCTAATAAAGCCGCAGCAATTCTTAATGTAAATCCGGTAGCCTATTCCAACGGAGCCGCCGCGGGGAGCTTTACTGTCAACCTTGGTGGTTTCACCCAGTATGGCCAGACCTCCATCGTGAACAGTGTCGTCGATAACGGCATTGCCGCTGGTGACATTACCGGCTACGAATTTTCAAAGACTGGCGAAGTGTACGCGAACTTAAGTTCAGGCCAAAATATTCTTCTTGGCACTCTGGTCCTTGCTGATTTCGCCAATCTTGACGGTCTTGAGAGAACTGGCCGCAGTGGCTTTGTGCAGGGTGAAACCACCGGTGAGCGAATTCTGCATACGCCGGGCGCCGGCGGCTTAGGAAAGCTTGACCCCGGTGGACTTGAACGTTCCACGGTTGATATTGCCGATCAGTTTGTGGAGCTCGTGCTGTTCCAGCGTGCCTACCAGGCAAGCTCGCAGACACTGAATGCTGCCAATGACCTGCTTCGCGAAACGATTGCTTTGATTCGTTAGGCAAATGCTAGTACGGTGACGAGAAAGTGAAAAAGCTTTCTTGTCACTCTACGAGGTTATTTCGCCAGCGCGCAGTACCTCGCGCTGATACTCTCAAGCCGTTGCGCGTCAGATTCTCGCGATACCTCATGACAGCGTTGACCCATAAACCTTTTCAATTCCGGCTCGAGGTCGAGCGCAGCCTGCAGCGCCTTATCGGCGGTGCCTCCAAGGAGCACGATGTCGCGATCACGTTTTAGTTTGGCCAGAAGCGCGATTGCGCCGGCGCGCGCGCGTTGTGCGGATGCCGATAGAAGTCGCGATTGTAGTCGTGATAAAGAAAGCAGCGGATCAAGCGCCGGAAAAATTCCCTCCTCGACAAGCGCACGAGAGAGCACGAGATGACCATCGAGAAGGCTCTTTACTTCTTCGGCAAGCGGATCGACTTCGCTTTCATCAGTACTGAGCAAACTATAGATCGCGGTAATCGATCCGCGTGGTGAAGTGCCGGCGCGCTCCATCAGTTTTGGAAGGGCACTGTATACCGAAGGGGTGTAGCCTTGGCGCACAGGAAGCTCACCGCTTGAAAGCCCGAGATCGCGAATGGCCCTCGCGACGCGAGTCAGCGAATCGATGAGCAGGAGCACCCGTTTCCCTTGATCGCGAAAATACTCGGCAATCGCTGTCGCGGTGTAGGGAGCAGTTGCCCTTTTTAGCGCGGATTCGTCACTGGTTGCAACTACTACCACGCTTCTCGAGCGGCCCTCCTTGCCGAGGGCTTCAATCAGAAACTCATTGACCTCACGGCTGCGTTCGCCGACGAGCGCAATTACTGCCACATCGACGTCGCTATTTTTAGCAAGAATTCCCAACAGCGTTGATTTTCCGGCCCCGGCCGGCGCGACAAGAGCGAGGCGCTGGCCGTAGCCAAGCGGCGTGAATGAATCAATGACGCGCACTCCAGTTTGAAGCTGCGAGGTGATCAGCGGTCGCGAAAGAGGGTCTGGTGGTGAGCGCTCCAGCTCAACTTCGTTGGTAATGCCTTCAAGTTCGGTTCCGTCGAGCGGACGTGCGAAGGAATCGACCACGTGCCCAATTATAGCCTGATTGATCCGCAGGGATAGCCTTTGACCCGATGTGTGCACGGCCATTCCTGTTACTACGCCGTGAGTGTCTTCAAAGGAGGCGAGAGTTGTACTTGATTCGTTAAAGCTAATAACTCGGCACATAAGTGGGGGAAGGGGCGCACGCTCAATGGTGCAAGAATCGCCAAGAGCTGCAAGCGGCACATTGGCCTGAATCAGGTGACCCAGAACAGCAACGACGCTTCCTTTAGTACGAATCGTCATCGGATCAGGCATTATTTGCATGAGCGCAATCAGATTCGCCGTCATACACAACATTCCTTGCCGATTTCTTGCCTGAGCATGTAGCCAAATTCCTCAAGAGTGTCCGAAATGCTTAGCATGATTGTGCCGCGGTGTGTTTCAATGCGAGCCTCTCCCGGTTGCAGTGTAGAGCGTCGCAGCTCGACAAAGTCCGGGAATTGGGAAGGTGCTGTCGAAAGACGTGCGAAATCAGAAGGGGCCAGCTCGACGACGATCGGTCGGCAATGCCTGCATCTGGTAATGGTTGCTTGCAGATGTGCAAGCAGCGCCTGCGACGAACAGCGAAGTTCTGCCCCGACAATTTTACGAGCAATGGCCAGGGCGAGGTCAAGCGTCTCTTGGTGCTCGCGGTGTTTATCTTCGGCGTGACGCGCGTACTCTTCGATACTACGGGCTAGTAACGCCTTTCTCTCGAGTCTTTGCAGCGCGTGTTGCGCATACTTTTTAAATCGCTTCCTGCTAAGGGTAAGTGTCTTCGCGCAACGTTGACGCGCACTCCGAATTGTAGCCTCCGCCTCAAATTTTGCTGATTCGTAAAGTTCGCGGGTAAGGAGCAAATAGTCGACGCTTGAACGTGAAGAGCCGCTATACTGCATCCTATGCTTGGAGTCTGTCATCAGTAAATTCCGCCTACACCTAGGTGTTCGCGGGAAAAGGGAAAAAGTTTCCGCTTTTCTTTACCTGATAAAGCACCGAGAGCTATTTCCTTGGCTTTCTTGGCATTGCGTTTTTGCAATCGTTGTTGCCGTACATCTGCTGACAAAGGTACGGGAACACCTCATCGGCCATCTTTTGATGCCCGGTTTCGTTTGCATGGAACGTCCCGTAAATATTGCCCTGATTGAGGCCAGAGCTAAAGGGCGAGTTAAACCAGGTGCCTTGAGCACAGTAGCCATGCTTCTGGAATGGGTCGCCAATACTGCCAATAGGAGTCCACTTTCGCTGCGCGGCAGTCTGCATAACATAACCACGGAGCACTGACCCTACTGTGCTGAGCCACTGCCAATCAGCGTCAGTCAGGCCGATGAAAGATCCTTTGCAGATCTCTCCGTTATCATCAGTCATCGCGTCAGGATATGAAGTGATAAATACCCGCTTCGGAAGTATGTTCAGGGCTTTAAGGGAAGTTCCCACCGGCTTGTAGAGCGCGGGAAGATCACTCATCGCCTTGGCGACCAGGCTTTCCATTGTATCGCTCCCCGGGGTTCCCAACGAGGTGAGTTTTAAGTCGGGTTCTCCTCCGGTGTCGGGATTATTGTAGAGTTGGTAGCTGCGTGTATGACAATTGACATTCGGTGCAAGCGTCGTGAGGCAGTTTCCAATAATGCCGCCAAAGAGCGAGTCATTAATGCCGATGGAGAGTATCAGTGCGTCGACCTCGAGAAATCCGTCGGCAGTCTTAATTCGTTTCTGAAGCTGCCGAATCTGCGGTGGTAACGGGTTCGTGAAATTGACTTCTTGGCCGACATATTTTTTGTGGGTGAGATGGACAGTACGGGCGCCGGAACAGGCCGTATGGATAAAAGTCACGGAAGTCTTCTCGTCGGCTTCTTCAAGAAGCTGCGCGATCTTGTATTGGTACGAGCGGTTTCCGCGATCGCACTGCTTGAATTCGTAAGCATACGCATCCGCGCTGAGATCTGTTCCTTGGCCTGAGCCGTTCGAGTCGCCCATGCCTACCACCAACCAATCTTGCACCACGACATCGGCATTCTGCACTGATCGGCCGGTTTTCTTATTGGTTTTTGTGCTGTACTCGTCGACGGATACCTTGTACACGCCCTCTTCGCTAGCAGAAAGGGATGGATCGCATCCTTCCCCCGCGATGTGCGCCTTTTTAAGTCCAGGCGGCGTTTTCACCTTCCATTTATAAAATTTCCCGGAAGGACAGCTTGTGTAAGGGTCGTTTCCGTTCTTGAGCTTGAGATTTAAAGTGAAAGTCTTTCGCTTGACCAGGTTTGGCGGAATAACGCCATCCGTGGTCGACCAGCTCTGATACTGAAGATTTTTTGGAACGCTCCAGGTCAGTCCGAGAGCTTTGCATGCGACCGCTGCTGCGGTTCCTGGCGCTGGATTTCCCGCACTACAGGGATCTCCCGGGGAGACACCAACATACGCCCAGGCATTTGTTGCCGTATCGAGACACGGCATATCGGCCTGACATCGCGGCGCATAGCTTGGCGGCAAAATAAAAACTCGGCCAGGAGCGCCAATATGAAACTGATGCCATGCCCACTCGGTAGGCGGCGCATCTTCATCACCAATCTTAACCGTGCAGCTAATGTCCTTTGAGCCACATCCAGAAACAAGTGTTCCCGGATAGCTCCAGTTCATTCCACCCTGAACAGCGATGTGTCCGGCCATGCTGCCATCATCCCACTTTGCGCTCACGGTGACGGTGTCACCGGCTGCGATAACTTGCGAGGCGGAGGCCTCCATCAATCCCCAGCGTGCATAGCAGTAAGGCGCAGAGATCCATTGTTTAGAATTTTCAGACCAATAATAGCCGTAGGTCGCACCGGTTGAGTTGAATGGCGCGTCTGCTTCGGTGCACTGCTGTGGAACATGCCCTTCCGCAAGAATCCTGCCGTTATTTGGAGGCGTGCCTAGCGGTGCCGAATGTGCGCAGCCCGCGCCAACGACAAGTCCAATGGCGAAAATGAAACACACGTTGACCCTGTCGAGCCGAGGACGCCTGAGCCTTGCCATAAGTATTCGCCTAAAAAACTAGTTGAGCTACACCACACCAACATGACGAGATAACGCAAACCGTCCGCCATGCCACCTTGTTATGGCGATGATACCGAAGCGGATGCGTAAATAAAGAGAGATCTGCAATTTTGTCGTGAAACGCCTTCAATTGGTTGTAGTTCAGGCTATTGGCCAGTTCAATAGGAAGCATGCGTAGGTAAAAGTAGTACTCTTACGTTCGTAGCCGCCCAAGCTTTTTCGCAGTCTGTAGCGCTTCTCGAATCTCGACGCTACCAAGCACCAACGATATTAATACAAAAAGCAGCAAGAATAGCGGGATGCCGAACATTATCTGTTGCCAAGGCGCGAGAGAAAAGAGCTCGGTGGCGACTATGAGAAACACGCTACACGCAGTTGCAAGGAAAGCCTTAAGCGATGCTAAAAGAAAAATACGGGTCGGAAATGCGTGAAGCTTGCGTGCAAGCAAGCAGTAAAGAAGAAGAAAAGATATCAATGCGGCGAGACTTGAAGAGATCGCGAGCCCAACGTGGCCAAAGCTATAGAGCGGGAGAAAGCCCGCCAGCATCTGCTGTATTCGAGAGATCGCCGCGGAGCCCTGAGCTTCGCTGGAGGCAGGGGATCCCATCAAGAGAAGTGAGAGCACGACGCCAAGGCCCAGTGAGAAGAATCCGAGAAGTGCCGGCGTGAGCGTATTGCGGCGCGCTAGAAAGCCGCGCACGGCGATTGTATGACAGCTTGCGGCCCAAAGCCCGAGAGTCATTGCCTTAAGCGCAAGTGCTGCATTAATACTTGACTCGCGGGTAAATCTTCCACCTTCGAAAACCAGCACCATCAAAGGTTCGGCGAAGAGAAAAAGCAATGTCGCGATAGGCATGATAATGACGCTCGTAAAGCAAAGTGAGCGCATAAGATTTCTCTCAAATCCGCTCTGATCGTTCATGCTGTGCGCCATCGAGAGTGAAGGGAGAAGCACGGTACCGAGGGCAACGGTAAATACACCCATTGGCAGCTGAGCCAAGCGATCGGCATAAAACAGCCAAGACACCGAGCCTTCGCGCAACGAAGAGGCAAATATTGTGGCGATGAAGATGGCGATTTGGTAGGCCGCGGCGCCAAAGATCGCTGGAATCATCAGTTTGGTAAGTTGGCGAGTGTCGGCACACAGCAGCTTGAAACGTGGGCGCAAAGAAATGTTTGCGCGGTGAAGAGCCGGGAATTGATAGACCACGCCGGCTACGCCGCCGATGAGCAAAGACCAGGCTAATATCTTCGCGGCGCTCGCCACATCGAAGAAAAATCCAATTGCCGCGCCAATAATCAGGACGATATTTGTGACGATCTGTGCCCAGGCTGCAGCACCGAAGGTTTTTAAAGAATTGAGCACGCCATTTAAAAGCGCCACGATGCTGACCAACATGATATAGGGAAACATTATCTTGGTCAGAGTTGCACAGAGTTCCGACTTGTCGTCGGCAAATCCAAAAAGCTCCACAAGCTCGTGGGCATAGAGAATTCCAAGGAGTGAAATAGTGCCGGTAAGTACAAGCAAGAATCCGGCGATATTGTTTAGGGCGCGCGCGGCATCGTCCCGGCCCTTATGCAGACGTTCGGCGAAAAGCGGAACAAACGCTGAAGTCAACGCACCTTCGGCGACAAAGCTGCGCAACAAATTGGGCAGCCGAAACGCTACAAAGAACGCATCGGAAAAAAATCCTGCGCCTAGTAGCCGCGCGGTGAGCAATTCGCGCACGAAGCCGAATACTCTGCTCAGTAGGGTGAGCACGCTCACAATCGCTGTGCCACGAACGATCTGAGTTCCTTCGCTCGTTGCTCCTTGGTTGGTCACGCCTTAGGGAGCCTCTGAAAAACTAGGCGTTTTGGATTTGCTGGAATTTTGGATGAGGTTTGCGAGAAACCATGCTGGGAAAAACGCAGGAATAGCAGGGCTATTTCGAGTATTTTCCCAGCATGGTTTCTCGCAAAGATCGCCGAAAGGCCAGCGAGGACGGAATGCATAGTTTTTCAGAGGCTCCTTAGGTTACCGAATCATAAAACGGCGCGCTACCTGATATAAATCAGAAGAGAGGTCGACCTTGCGCGCTTTGATAAGTCCATCCGATTGTAACATCTCGGCAAGAGGCTCGAATCCAAGATGATCGAAATCGCGTGTGATCATGATGCCGCTCTTGCCATCTAACAGATATTGCACTGCGCCGTAGCCGAGGAATTTAGTATACTCGATATCAAATGAAATTGGCGGATGGCAGCGAAGCTCGTAGCCGATGTTTTTAGTATAAAAGCTCAGATCAAATCCGCTTTCTTTGGACATTTTTTTGAGATACGGCAAGATCACATCACCAAGCTCAATCTGAGAGTATTTAATTCTTCCAAGCTCGTCTCGCGGGCAATTCTTAAGCAGGTCGCTAGAATCAGGATCGAGCGTGTCAAGAATTCCCTCAGCCATGAGCGCGACGCCATACGGTTTCTCGTCCTGGCAGCGGCGCTTGATAGTTCCAAAGACAATTTTTGCCAACTCTTCAGCAGTAATCTGTTTCTCGGCAAACTCCTCAGGGATAAGCGTAATGTCAGCGCCTGATGCCAGCCCCAAACCAAGCGCGAGGAAGCCTGCTTTTCGGCCCATGCTTGTCACGAGAAACCAACGGTTGCAGGTACGCGCATCGACGATCAGTGTGTCGAGTACTTTTGTTCCGGCATAACGTGCCGTCTCAAAACCGAAGCTTGGATGTTTGTTGGGAAGAATCAGATCGTTATCGATTGTCTTTGGAATATGTACGACGCGAATATCTGGAGCAGTCACGCCGATTAAGTAACTCAAGTAGGCGGTTCCTTCTCCGCCAATGACGATAAGCTTGTCGATTTTCTGTGCGCGAAGCCCATCGAGAAATGCTTTCTTAGTGTTTTCCTTGATAAATGGATTGAAACGGGAGGTTCCGAGAATCGAGCCTCCGGTGTTGTATATGTTCGCAACCGAGGAGGATGTAAGGTCGATTACTGAGTCGTGAATTCCCTCACTTAAGTTTCTAAATCCGTTAACTAGTCCCTTTACGGCGTAGCCACGATTAGTTGCCTCGATTACGCTTGCGTAGATTACTCCATTAATTCCGGGGGCAGGACCGCCGCTGGCGATAATACCAAAATTGCCCGAATTCTGAGTAGTTGTTGTCGTGTTTTGTGCCTTGTTTGATGCGCTGGCCATACTTGGCCGTTAAGAATAGCAGAAGGCGGGAGCGAGATAAATGGTAAGTACCTGATTTTCGGCGTGTGCGTTGTTGCGAAAAGGTGAATGCTCTCTGCAACTTCCAATGGCGATGTTGTAAATTGCCGAACTGCCTAAGCCGGAGGGTACTAGTAATGCCGGATTGCGTGAGAGAAGAGATATGGAAGTTCCCTCCTTTCTTGGGGAGGGAACTTCCCCGTATCATTTATAAGACGCTTGCTACGCAGCGCTCTTGCCTAAAAGTCGGTCAATAATGGTCTTAAAATGCTCGACCGGATATGCACCTTTCACAGCGACACCGCCAACGAAGAAACCAGGAGTTCCCTGAATTCCTTTCTCGTTCGCCAGTGCAGCTTCATCTTTAATCTGCTTCTCGATCTCAGGTGAGGCCATATCTTTCTTAAACTTCTCAATATCGAGCTTAAGTTCACCGGCTTTCGCAAGGTAGAAGCTGTCTGAAAGTTTATCCTGATTATCAAAGAGCGCGTCATGGAATTCCCAGAACTTGCCCTGCTTACCTGCGGCAAGTGCCGCCTTCGCTGCAGGCATTGCCTGGTTGTGGAAAGGAAGTGGAAGATTCTTAAATACCAACTTCACGTCATTTGGATATGCCTTAAGTACAGCTTCGGCAGTATCGCGACCGCGCTTGCAGTAGGGGCATTGAAAATCAGAAAATTCAATGATGGTAACTTTTGCTCCCGATGGTCCTTTGACTGGGCTTGAACCGATTTCAAGGTTCACTGGATTCTTGAACTGATCTTCCATTTCGGAAGCGGCGCGCTGCTCGGCTTCTTTACGGGCGAGCTCCTGGCGGCGCTTGAAATACTCTTCGACGGCTTTGCCGATCGCGACCTGGCCCTTTTCAGTGGCCATGTATTTCTCAATTGCGCCCTCAAATTGTTTCGGATCGATTTCAGATTTTGCAACAACTGGAAGAACAAGAAGGGCTGCAACCAGCGGCGCGACGAAGAGTTTCTTAAACATACCTGCCTCAAAAATATAGAGAGTCTCAAAAGTAACTAGAAGTAACAGACGAACAAATTGATAGAATATTCGACAAGTCCTTGCAATTCAAATAATTCCAAATGGTTATAACGACGTTTTGCGAACCCGACCAATTGATCTTATGGTGCGGGCTCGCTACTGTTTATGGCGTTTCACCTAGTTTTTTTACCGTTGAGCGAGATGAACCTCGAGATCAATTCAATATCACAGATAGAGCAGCGCTTAGAACAGGTACTTACCAGCGTCGCCTCGGCCGATGATCTGGAGTTAGTTCGGCGTGATTGGCTCTCCAAAGAGGGGATAATAAAGTCGCTTTTCAAGCAGCTTAAGGATGTGCCGGTTGCCGACAAACCGGCTGCAGCGCAGAAGCTCAACGCGCTTCGTGACAAGCTTGATAAATTTGTCGCACAGAAAGAGTTGGAGTTCGAGGCAAAGCTCCGAGATACTAAACTCTCCGCTGAATTTTACGATCTTTCTCTTCCTGGAAGTTCCCCCGGCGTCGGCTCGGTTCATCCCGTGACGATGGTGGAGAGGAAAATTGCGGAGATCTTAAGACCGTTCGGATTTAAGAGTGTTCAGGGGCCTGAGATTGAAACTGAATACTACTGCTTTGACGCGCTTAATATTCCGGCACATCACCCAGCGCGGGACATGCAGGACACCTTTTACACGCACACTGGGCATGTGCTTCGAACTCACACTACATCCGTGCAATCGCGAGTGTTGGAGAAGGGCCAAGTGCCAATTAAGGTGGCGTCGTTCGGCAGGGTATATCGAAATGAAACCGAGGATCCCTCGCATCAGGCGATGTTTCATCAGTTCGAACTGGTGTGGATAGAACCGGGGCTCACGCTTGCTAATTTGACTGGTTTGATTTCACATATTCTTAAGGAGCTTTACGGTAAAAGGCGAAAAGTAAGGTTCGTACCGAAATTTTATCCTTACACCGAGCCGAGTATTGGTCCGCAAATTGATTGTGCGATCTGTAAAGGTGTTGGTTGTTCGGCGTGCGGCGGGTCAGGCTGGGTCACTATTGCCGGCGCCGGAATGGTGCATCGAAATGTGTTAAAGGAGTTCAAGCTCGATCCGGATAAGGTAAGCGGCTTTGCTTTCGGCATGGGTACGAGTCGCCTTGCCAGCCAGTTCTGCAATATTCCCACCTTAAAAGAAGTTTACGAAAACGACGTCAGAATTCTTAAGGGACAGTACCGATGAAGCTTCATCTTGGAATATTAGAGAAGATAATAGATCTGCCCAGTTCAGACGCACAGGAGATTCGGCAGCTGCTTGATGATGTTGGGCTCGAGGTAAAAGATGTTGATCAGAGCGCCGCAAAACCGGTTTTTACGATCGAGACTTTGGCGAATAGAGGCGATCATCTTTGTGCGTTCGGTGTGGCGCGTGAACTTTCGGCACGGCTTCTGACGCCGCTCAAGCACCCGGCCCTGTCCTCGGAGCTTGGTGACCGTAAGGCGTCGGTTCCGGTGAAAGTACAGACTCCGCTTTGTCTGCGCTATGGCCTTCTTGAGATGCAGCTTCCCCAGGAGCTAAAGCTTCGTGCCGATATCGCACAAGCCCTTGGTGCGATAGACAACGAGCGTCATGCGCTTGTGCATATCCTTAATTACGTGCTGCTCGAACTTGGGCAGCCGATGCATGCGTTTGACCGTGAAAAGGTTGAAGGAGAGGTTCGAATTGAAATGCTCGGCGCCAAGGAGACAATCGACGCGCTTGACGGAAAGAGCTACGAGCTTCCGGAGAATTCGATAGTTATTCGAGACGCACGAAAGATTATCGCGGTCGCCGGCGTGATCGGTTGCGCCAATAGTATGGTCACGAGCGCCACGCGAAATGTCCTAATTGAGTCAGCGCTTTTTGATCCGGTTTCGGTGCGAAAGACGGCGCGAGCAATGCGTATTTCCACAGATGCGTCGTATTCGTTTGAGCGCGGCGCCGACATCGAAGCCGTGGTGACTGGACTTAAGCGAGCAGCATATCTTGCCTCCTCGGGAGCGGGCGGAGAAGAAGGTGCGCGAATTTTGGGATTCACCCTTGTTGAACACGCTCCGATTGAAAAGCGTAAGGTCAGTAGTAGTCTCAAAAAGATACGCGCTGAAGTGAATTGTCCGCGTCTGGCTCTCAGCGAAGTTGCCGCGCGCCTTAAGCACCTTGGGTATGCAGTCGAAGTTGACGAAGAGAAAGAAGAGTTTAAAACGACCGTGCCTTCGTGGCGGCTTTTTGATGTGCGAAATCCCGAAGATCTGGTCGAAGATTTTGTGCGCGCGCATGGCCTGAATAAGGTCAAGCTCGAACTTCCCGCGCTTGATCCCGAGCCACCGCCGCGAAATGAGGAGGAAAATCTTCGAGAACGTGTCGATCCGGTGCTCCATGGTAGCGGGTTCTTCGAGATAATCAGTAAGGTGTTTTACGCAGCCGAGGAGGTGGCGATCATCACCGAGCTCGATCCGAAGCGAAAAGACGCCCATGTTACTATTAAGAACGCGATTGAAGAGAGCAACTCGCATGTACGCATGACCACGCTCTTTCATCATTACCGGCTCGCCGAGACAAGTGCGCGCCGTGGCGTTCTTTCGCCGAAGGTATACGAGTTCGCCAGACTTTTTTCCCTCGAACCGAAACAAGGGGCCTCGCCCTACCAATTTGAGCAAGACGTGCTCGCGCTCTCGGTAAGCGGACGGTGGAACGAAGGCGAATGGCGCGCGGGTGATGATTTGCGTGCGTTGCTCTCACATATGAAAGGAGTGTTGGAGTCGATCTTTACCGCACTTGGTGTCGAGCTCGCGGTGACGAAAACGGAGCATCCATTGTATCACCCTGGCTGCCAGGCCGCGCTCAAAGTGGGTCGGAGCGATTGCGGAATCTTTGGGCTAGTTCATCCGTTGATTAAGGATCGCCTGGGATTCAAGGTCCCCCTTATTCATGCCGAGATATTGCTTCCTGCGCTTTTCGGGCTCGTCAAACCTCGTGAGTTTCTCCGGCCGGTGGACCTACCTTCCGTGCGCCGTGATATCACGTTAAAGATTCCTGAAAAAGAGTTTGCGGGGAAGGTGCGAAAGATATTGCTCGAAGCAAAGCTGCCGAATCTTGTCGCGGTCGCGATTGTCGATGACTTCAGAAAGGACGCAGAGCCTTATCGGCGTGTAAGTTACCGGCTCACATTTCAAGATGCTGAACGAACGTTGGAGCACAGCCAGGTCGATCAAGCGATGCAACGCTGTCTTGCGATGCTGAAAGATCAACATTCGCTGGAGCTTGCGGCGTAGGGCGGCTTTCCCTTAATTTGCCCCTCAATTCCCTCAGGGAACGCGCGCACGTCTGACGAAGTTTCTGGACTTGAAATGTTAGTAAATTTACAGTCTGTTAAGCAACTGAAGAATCTTATTGGACAAAGTAGCATTCGGAGTCTCGAAAAGAAGGGGATTGCAAATCAGGAAAATTGAATCTAATCACGCGCGGACCATGAGACAAATCTCTTCCTAGGAGCCTGCGCCACGAATAATTCAAGCTACGACAGGTAGTAGAGGCGAAGGCTTCGGCCCCTACGGATTGAGTGCGCCGCTGATTCGTGGCGCTAATCTCTCCGATTTGGCGAATTTCGTGCATTCTCAAAAATTTCTTTGATTACCGATTTTCCCACCCCGCCACGCCGGTTATCAAGGTAGCTGTCAAGGAAAAGACTTCCCGCTCTATCTCGAGCTTCGAGCGTCCATACTTGGAACTCATCCGCAAGGCCCCCGCATGGAAACCTGGCAAGTCCATAAGCAACCGTGATGTCGAGTTCTCCCATTCTTATTCTATAGGATTGCTGCGGTTTCACAGCTCCAAAGTCGTCCATGTAGTTCATCTCAGCGCGACCAGAACTCCGCCAGGATGCATTTTTGGCTTGAGTGTTAATTTCACCAAGAGTCACTTTGCTTGTAATTTCCGCAACTCTAGTAGGACTTGCCATGGTCATAGTCATAAGTCACCTCAATAGAAAAGTAGTGCATGTTTCTCAGGCCACACTTTAAAGGGGCTCTCTGAATCTCGGGTGGCGGCCTTAAAACTACTACATGCTGACTGAAATCACACAGACTGTTATGGAAAGTCCTGGCGCTAGGTGCTCTAAAAAACGAGGACGGGAACGGAAGGCAGTAGATTGGGTAATAAGCTATGGGAAAGGTAAGAGATTTCAAGAGGGAACTCCTTTAATTCCCTCCCCCCCTGATTCCCCCCCTGATTCCCTCAGGGAAGGCGCGCATCGGACGAGATTTCTGGATTCTAAGTCAGAGAATTTTAATCTACTCGCGCGCCGACTCTGAGACAAATTCTCAGACAAATTCTCATGCAAACTACAAATTCAACTTCTTTCCGGTGCGCTCAAAATGCGGGAAAGACCAGTAAATATAGAGAACCTTGCCTACAATAAGATGCTTGTTTACGAAATGACTCTTATAATGGCGTGAGTCACGGGAGCGGTCACGATTGTCACCAAGCATAAAGTAGCTGTTCGCGGGGACGGTGAGTGGCCCCACATCGGCACTAAGTCCGCCCTCGAGGTAACGCGCATACGGCTCTTCGAGTTTTTTACCGTTTATAAATACCTCGAGACCCTTTACCTCAATGCTGTCCCCGGCTACCCCGACAATACGTTTGACGATGCGAACGCCGCGGCCTTGCAGTTCGATGGGATCGGGATTTACATAAACTACCAGATCTCCACGGTGCGGGTCGGATTCGCCGTAGGCTAATTTGCTCACCATTATGTAATCGCCCGGAATGATTGCGGGCATCGACGACTCGGAGGGGACCCTAAACATTGCATAAGAATCATGAAGGTCCGGATAGAAAAATGCGTGAATCATGAGGATGGCAAAATAGTAGTACCAACGCTGATACCATTTAAGATTGCTCGATCCGATTCGTCTTGCGATACGCATTGAATGAATTGCCGCGAACAACACGAGCATAATCAGAGCCGCGATTGTCAGGTAGAGCCCCTTGGGCTCGTCCAACATGCCGGTAGCGAGCGCCCCGCACATTATTAAGAATTGCAGCGCGAAACTGAGAAGCGCGCATCGTAGATTTCCTACATACAGGTATCCGAACCCCGCGCCCAACAGGGTGAACAGAAACGCGCGCCAGGGTCCGCGAATTTTAATAACCATGTGCTCTCCTTGGCCCTTCCGACAATCCGCCTTCTCGAGTATTTTCATAAAAATAGTAGAGTTTTCCAAGTTACGGGAGGGGAAATCATGGCTCGCGTTTTGACGACGCTTCTTGCCGCACTTTTTATGGCAGCTCTTCTTAGTCCTCCTATCGGCTGGTGTGTATGTTCTGGATCGGGAATGTCTTGGAATTGTACTTCGGGAAGCATTACCTCCGACGTGCAGTCGGCGATAAATTCTGCCAGTGACGGCGCCATAATTACTTTTGCCAAGGGTGATTACGCTTTCAAGGATATTTTGTTGAACCAACGAAACGGCATTACGCTGATCTGCGAAACAATCGGTGGCTGCAACATCACCAGTACCGGGGATCCCCCCCCTGATTCTCTCAGGAGCCTGACCGAAAATGTTTTCTATCGGATTATAAGTGACGCAGG
>CAZEAC010000030.1:0-49472 GCA_964510065.1 uncultured Bdellovibrionales bacterium
GACATTACGCCAAAACTCGCGCGTTGCTCATCGCTGCACTAAATGAGTTTGACAAGGGGCTCAAGGTAGCGAATCCAAACGCGATCCTTGATTCTCAGGAGTGGCGATCGACCCTAATTGACCGAACCCATGAACTTGAGAAAGTGCTTGATCCTCAGCCAAGAGCGACCAAGGGTGGCGTAAAGTTTAGCGCTGACACCCGGCTTTTGGATGAAGCAAAGCGCTAATCAATCAAGATAATTAAATAGGAAGGGATTAGGTGGGAAGCGACCATGGACAATGGTGAAGTAATCCAAGGACTTAACGAGGATTGGACTCTCGGCGGTGCGAAAGCTACCGAATGGATGGCCGGTTTCATGGCCTTCATGGTAGCGCAGGAGCTTATTTTTCACGGCCCTGCTCCACGGTACATGCCGGTACTACTCGCAATTTGGATATCTGCGACATTCACGATGGCCGCGCTCCGCAGCCGCTACGAAGATGAGGAGCGTGGACTTAGAAACCAGGCCATGGTGGCGATGGGACTGCCACCACCGGGGCTTCCGACTCCTGCAGCGCTGCAACCTTTCTGGAGTGCAACACCAATAAAAGCACTTAAACCAGAGTGTGAGCTACTACAGCTAGGAATTGATCCAATTTTTCAACTTCCACCCGACGAAACGCAGGATGAGGCCGCGACAGGCTTTCCATTCCAAAGGCCAATGGTCGGCATGGCGTCGGAAAAGAAAGTAGAAAGCAAATCTGAAGCCTCGGCTGCGAACGCGACCGGGAAGAAAGCTGATGAAAAGGTAAAGGTATAAGAGGTTTTTATGTCGACGGCATCAAAAGTTGCGACCAAGCTTGTAAAAGATAGCGGCATCATAGATTCGCGTCGCGAGAGCGACACAATTAAGCTCTGGGAAAATTATCGTGACCAGGCGCTGCAGTGGCGTTCACTTGCACTCATGCAGATCCCGGCGACCTTGATTCTGTTAATTTTTTCGGTGTTCCTCTATGCCAAGCGCACTATAGTTTTAAATGTGCCGCGGCAACCACTTCCCGGAACTTACCCGGCAACTGACGTGCCGGATGATAAATTTATCGAGAATGCCACTGACTTCCTCAATTTAGTTGCGACGTATCAATCGGCATCGGCCCGTCCGCAATTTAGGAAGGCGCGTGAAATGCTCGATGGAAAGATGCTGAGCAGATTCGAAGTGGAAATGATCGGTACCGAACTCAAAGTCATCGAGAACACCAGCCGTACACAGATCTTCTTTATGGATCCTACAAAGACGAAGATCGTACGAAGCGGGAACGATGTGACGGTGCAAATAGAAGGTACCCGCATTAAATATGTGGCGGGCAAAGATCTTCCGCCACTTCCAACAGTGTACGCGGTGACGATGAGCACGCTTCCGCGGAACACCTTAAACCCCTTCGGTATAGTAATTTCAAACGTTAACTTTGAGACCGTAAAAACGGATATTTGATTTAGTAAGGAGTCGGCAATGTTGTACATGGACGGTAAACAAAAAGTAGGAGCGGTGATTCGTGGCGTGCTCTTCAGCGCAACGGTCCTCTCGGGTGCGATATTCTTGTGCGCAAATACAAGCGCGGCACGTGACATTGAATATGAAAAAGGAGAGATCGATGTTCGCGTCAATCCAGGTGAGCCGACGCAGATCGAGTTCCCCGGTGCAATTTCAGGAGGCTTTCGAAAAAAGGTTTCCTCGCTCTCGCTCGACCATAAAGATAATGATCTCGTAATTTTTGCCGGTGACAGCATCTCCGAGAATGGCGAGGCAATTATCGTGCGGCTCCAAGATGGGCGCTCGTACTCTTTACGCATTGCCCGTTCAACTCCAGCGGCACCGCGCGATGACATGCTCACGATTCGCGATCAGCGCCCTGCATTTATCTCCGAAGAGACCGATCCGGCATATCGTGAAAAGAGTTTCGAATATGCTCCGCCTACTCAAGTCAGTGGTTTGATGCGGGAACTGGTGCTTGCCTCAGAATTTGGGAAGTCATCGATTCCGGGCTACCGCGCAAGTGATAGTTATAAAGGCCAGTTAGTTTTGGACGACGGGACTGTCCGCGCCACTGTTACCCGGATTTATATGGGCACAAATCTTTGGGCTTATGAAATAGATGCGGAAAACCTCCTGGGACAAACACAAAAGATTAATCCCGCGGCATTTAGAATAGACGGGACCAGAGCGATTTCGGCGAAGTACTGGGAGCTCGCGCCGATTCCCCTGACTATCGAACAGCAGATCTCGGCGAAACATAAGACTAAGGTGTATATCATTACGCGCGCGCGGAAGCAGTAACGGAGAGTTTACGAGGGTGGTATGAAACAGAAAGTAGATGACCTTGTTGTTCTGCTGAAGAACGACAGAAAGACTCAGGTCGTGGTTGGCGTGGCGGTGTTCGCGCTGCTCGCTGCGATATTTTACAATCCGGGCCCTAAAGCTCCTGGAAACGGTAGCAAGAAGAGTAAAGCACTTCCTGCCGGAACTGGTGCGACCGGCCCCGAGGAAGCGTATCGCGATCTGATACGGGCGTTTCGAACAGACGTCGAAGGGTTGAAAGCCGACACGATGTCGCTGAAAGGCGACCTCGATGGCACGCGTAAAGAGATGGAAGAAAACGTCGCGCGTACCAGCGAAATTCTAAAGAAGATGCTTGAGCGCATGTCCGAACAGGAGCACGTGCAATCGGCGATGGGTGGGCCGCAAGGTGGCGCCGGCTCAGTTCCAGTTGAGTCAATCGGCGGGCGCGACGGATCCGTTGATGGCGATCCGACGGCGCTGACTCCATTCTCCGGCGGGGATGTTGCTCCACCAGCGATCGAACAGTTTAGCGTGCCCGCGCCAGCAGTCGCGCCTCCGGCACCACCACCACCACAGAAAGTCGCTTTTATCGGTGCAGGTGACTCGGTCCGAATCGAACTTTTAACCGGTGTAAATGCGCCGACAGATGGTACGCCATATCCGGTGATGTTTAAGCTTGCAGGTGATGTCATTGGTCCAGACGGATCGACGTTACCACTTGGCGAGGCTCGGCTTATCGCTGCAGCACAGGGATCGCTCTCGGACCAACGAGCGCTGTTCCGCTTGACCTCGCTCAATATCCGCTATCCCGATGGGAGCCGCACGGTGATCGACGTTGACGGTTGGGTTGTCGGTGAAGATGGAGTGCGCGGAATGGAAGGTATTCTAATTGATCCAATTGGCAAGGCAATTGCGTCTTCCGGAATGGCCGGCGCGATCGAAGGCCTTGGAGAGGGATTTGCAGCCGCGAATTCGACTTCGAGCTCATATGCCGCGACAGGAGCTTCCACCGTATCGATAACTGGAAATGAAACTGAGTATGCCGCCGGTAAGGGTCTCTCGGGTGCCTCGAAAACATGGAGCCGATTGATTGAAAGCAGGGTGAATAAACTTGTGCCGCATGTAGAGGTACTCTCTGGGCGTCAGGCAACCGCGATTTTTTCACGTTCGTTTAAGATTCCCGGACTGCTTGAGCAATATGAGGATCTTTCGTCGAACATATCTTCGCTTGATTAGTTTCTTGGGAAAGGAGTGCGTACTATGAAGAGAGTCGTATTAAAATCAGGAGTCAAGACAGCGGCCGGCATCGTGCTGCTGCTCGCGCTTACTGGCTGCAACACCATCAGTAACTTTTTAAATCCATTTTACGAGCCGCCGGGGCCAAACGCCTATCTTGGCGAGCGCAGCGATCGCGCGCTTAACGATGTGTCAAAGAAAGAAGACACCGCACGCAAAGCACTCGAGACGATGGGTTCTTACCAGGCAGCGCATGCCCCACAGCCGCAGGCGCCCGTGGTGCAACCCGCGGTGTTTCGGTTGATGTGGATTCCCGACCACCTTAATAAGACCGGGGATTTGGTCCCCGCACACTACTATTATCTTAAAGTATTAGGGGATCGTCCGGCGGTGACCGACGCGTTTGAACTTGAGGCGCAGCTAAACGCAACGACTCGCGGCGGTGCTGGAAATTATCCATACGTGTATGGCGAGCAGAGATAGAAGTATGAAGAGGCTTGTACGATTAACTTTGAGCGTCACGACAGTAGCGACATTCAGCGCGCTTTGCGGATGCTCGACCAACGTAGTGCCGCTTAAGAACCCGGAGCGCAAAACTTTTACGGTTTCGTATCGTCATACTGCGCCGCAACCGGTGTACAGCCGAGTGCGCTGGGTGTATCTGCCAGATGTCGTGCCAATGAAGGATGGCTTTGCGCTTTCAAAAAGTGCACCGATCGATCCGGTGGTGAGTCTGCAGCTTAAGAATACTTCATTGCCCGAGGCGATGATGTCGCTCGCTAATATAGTGCGCTATCGCGCCGAGTGTCCGAGCCAGCTTGAGTCGGTAAAGGTATCGCTAAACGCTGTCGGCACTATTGAGGAGCTGGCTCAGCAGATCGCCAAGCAAGCGGGAGAGGAAATTGTTGTCGATCACGTGAGCCGGGTAGTGCGTATTCAGCCCTCACCGGGGGCACCGGTTGCTCCGGAGCTTTTTGAAGAGAAGCCGCTTGAGCCAAGTTTTGTGCCGGGAGCGGTTATCGACGAAGGATCGAAGGGTCCAGGTTATTAGAAGGTTGGAAATGCTATGAGCATAAATAGGTTAACACGCGAAAGGTTGTATCAAGACGAGGCGCTTTTTAATAATCTCCTGCCCTACGCGCGCTATGACGAAAAATATGGACTTTTCGTTCACTCTGATGCGTCGCTTTGGTCGCTCTGGGAGCTTCAGCCGCTGATTATAACTAAGATCTCCGACTCCGAGGCGTTTAACATCTCGTCGAGCGTACAGGAGCTGATTGATTCTCTCGAGCACACTGTGAGTGCACAGTTCTCATGGATCACCACTTTTGATACCGATGACCTTCTTCGTAAATCCCTGTATGGCTATCCGCTGAACGGTGCCGCGGGATGGATGGCACGACGTTGGATCCGTTCATTACGTTATTCATCTGGTCGCGCGCATCTGCACCGTCGGCCGCGAAAGATGCGCTTGGTGGCCGCGTTTCGTTACGATCCACCCTGGAAAGGATCGGGAATCCTTCAGAATATTGTCCGTTCAATCAAAGTTTTGGCAAAAGGATCCGCCGGAGTCGCACTCGAGGAGCGTCGTAACGAGTACCAGGGATTTGCAAGCAAATTTTCCGTGGAGATGGAAGGCAAGGCTTCGAGGCTAACCGATATCGGGTTCCGTGCGCGGAAAATCGACGGCCAGGGAATTATTGATTTGCTTTATCCTCTGCTCAATCGACGAAGCGTCAAGGGCGGCAAGTTTCGTCGCGGGCGCAGCAAGGCAGTACCGGTGCCGACCTTCGATCCAACGGATCTACTCGCGAACCAGCTCTCAGAAACTTCGGTCAGCCATCCGGCAAATGGGATCATTAAAAAAGATGGAAAGGTGTACCGCTCCATTTCGATGGTAAAGCCGCCCAAGGCCTGTTTGCCGCTGATGATCACGCCGCTTCAATCACTTCCTTATGAAAGTATTCTTAGCGTCACAATTTCAAAGGACTCGAAGGAAAAACAGATCAAGCGGCTCGATCGTCTTGATACCACTCTCGGTTTCCGTGAGCGCACGCAGTTTGGACGCTCGAACCAGAAAATTATGCATCAGATTCGCATGATTCGCACTGCGCGCGAGGATCTTTATAGCGGCTCGTCGCAGATTGTGCGTGCCGGCGTGCACCACACATTTATCTGCCAGAACGAGGATGAAGCGGTACGCGCATCAGCTGAGGCAGTATCGACTTTTGCGCAGCTTCACGGCTCGCGCGCGATGGTGCACGAAGTTTCCGATCTTGGAATGATGCTGAATACGCTGCCTGGCTGCTACGATCCAAGCACGGACGGAGCCGGATGGACCACAGTACTAACCTCGTCCCGCGCGGTGCGTTTATTTCCGCTGTGGGGCAACTGGCGCGGAAGCGCAGGCGCACAATTTGTCATGCCGAGTCTTTGGAACCGCGAGCTTGTAGGTTTCGATCTTTACGACTCGAACGTCGCTCCGAACATGCTTATTAGTGGAGTGTCAGGCGCCGGCAAGAGCTATTTGCTCTGTTATATTCTGATTACGATGAATCGCGGACACTTTGCGACGCTTGCCGACGGACGGACGGTACATCGCGAACCTATTACTTTCGTGTTTGATAAAGGAATGGTAGGCCAGCCTTGCGGATTCGAGAAAGTAGCCAAGCTGTTTGGCGGGCGCATTTATGAAGCAACACCGTCGAAAGCGCCGGCAATGAACTTCCTCGCTCGCCTTGGTGAAACGCCCGCGGACGCACGCAACGAGGATTACAAGGATCTTGTCGATATGTGCGCGGACATTGTTGCTGATATGGCTTCGGAAGGAAGCCGTGCCCTTGAAAGGCTCGAGCGCGCAGCAGTGATCGAATCGCTGGTTGAAGCACATAGACTTTATCGCAATGGTCAGATGCGCCGTGAGTTCATTTTGAGTGATGTTGTCTCGGTGCTTCGTGCACCGAAGCGCGTTGACGAAACCGAAGAGTCATCCCTTCGACGCCAGAAGATTGCGATCTTGATGGGTGACTACTACGGCGAAGGTACCTATGCACGTTTCTTTGACAGACCCGGTTCATTGAAGCTTAAAGAGCGGTTCCTGGTATTCGATCTGAAAGCGCTCAGCCGTAACCCTGATCTGCAAAGGGTGTTCTTGAAGGTTGCGATGCTTTGGGCCGATACGGTAATGAACGATCCGAAAGAGCTTGATGCTCGTAAAATCTTGGTATTTGACGAGGCCCATGATCTAATTGGTAAGACTGCGGCGGGAACTATCGAAACCGCGTTCAGACTGTACCGAAAGAGAAAAGGTATCGTCATCGCTGCATCGCAGTCAGGTGAGGACTTCTATGTCGGATCCGGCGGACAGGCAATCGTGCAAAACAGCGCGCACAAAGTGTTCCTGCGCCAGGATCCAAGCAAGTTTCACTTTACGGCACAGGCCTTTAACCTGACCCCGCAACAGTCCAACGTGATTTTGAAGCTTCGCACAATCAAGGGTGTTGAATCGCAGTTCTACCTTATCTCGGATATCGGAGAAGCGGCGTTGGTGCTTCCTCTCGAGCCTGCGTTTTATTGGGCCAGTACAAATAATGGTGACGACAATCAGCTCTTCGCAGATTGCTTGCAGCAGATGGGCGGCGACTTCTGGAAGGCATTTGAGTTCGTGGTAGCTCGCGCGCCTGGTGGTGCAGCTTCGATGCATCGCATTGCGAATGAACAGGTCGAGGCACCGGCGGAGGACGATGGTGTCACTCAAATTGTATCGGGGTTAATGGAATCGGCAATGAATTCCCCAACGTAACTAAATGAGATTTTGAAGGAGTACGTATGCGAAAGTGTGGTATCTTGAAATTAGGAGTAGTATTGGTAGGTGCACTGCTCTTCTGTACCGGCTGCAGCACCTCTTCGAGAGTGAGCAGCGAGGGGAACAGTATGGTTGCAACCTGTCCCAATTGCGGGCCGACTCCGCCGGGAGTAACGGAGTTCGTGTGGGAAGAGCCCATGGTCGATGTAATAGATGTGCCGCCAGGTCTCGATCCTGAGGGGCACTATTATCGCCCGGCGCATCAGGAGATCGTCGAGATTCGTCAGGGTCGTTGGAAGTATTATAAGGCACCATAATAAAGGGGAATCCTTCTATGAGTCTAATTAGTCCGCAAAATTTCTTGGCGCCGTTTACCAACAAGACACATCTGATCACGATAATTTTAGCAGCGATTCTTTTTGCTGCGTTCAGGCTTTCCGGCGGTGGTGTCAGCTCAGTGGCACGGCACCACGGCTCCGATGCTTCGCTTACCGATCCCGAAGTCGTGATTCCTGACGATCAATTTGCTCCGGAGGATTCTCCGAGACAGGCTGAAGCGCCTACTGAAGACGATCTGCTCGATCAGATGGTCGGGAAAGAGGGGCATGATTCACAGAAAGAAAACAATACCGGGCTTGATGATATCGAGCGGAGGCTTGGCTTGCGCTAAAGGAGAATGCGGAAGTGAACAAGGTTCTCGAAAATCCGATTACGATTACGCGCGTATGGCGCGCCGAAATCGCGCGAGTGACCTTTTTTATCGTGGCCAGCGTACTTTCGCCTGTGGTTTCCAGCTACTTCCCAAAAACAGTCATTGCAGGGCGTCTGTTTTCGATTGACGGCTATGCGCTCGTGCTGCATCTTCCCGTATTTTGGCTGTTGCCAGCCGCAGTTTTTGTGCTCACCGCGATTCGAATTTACAACTGCCGCTACACCATTGACGACGATGGCGTTGAGTCGCGCGAAGGAATTTTATCGTTCCGCCAGTCTATTACGCGCTTCCGACATTTTGATATTCGCAGCATGGAAGTTGATCAGACCATTCTCGAGAGAATTCTCGATGTCGGGACAGTCGAAATCGGAACCGCGGCGACCGGGGAGTTCGAAGCGTCGCTTGATGGTATTGGATCGCCGAAAAAAGTTCAGCAGCTTTTACAGGGAATTCGCGAGGCGCGGCTCAAGATTGATGATGAATCTGAGCAGAAACATGAGTTAGAACCGGAAAGTTTGGTGGGTGCATTATGAATAAGTATGGAGTCTTAAAAATCGTTGGTACTGCGGTACTGATGGCGCCGTTGTCGCTTCTTGCACAGCAGCGAGTAGATGAGTTTGATGAGGCGCCGGCGCAGGGGCGTACGTCTGCGGTTGCGGATGAGCGCTCGAACGAGGAACTTACTTCCGGCTATACGATAAAGGAGCAGGAGCTCGAGGAGCGTCGTGCGCGTCTTTTGGCGCAGGAAACCAAGCTCCTCGAAGAGCTTCATCGCGAAGGGGCGCCAAGACGAGTTGCCCCGCAACCGATTCCCGAGCGCATAATCGATAACGAGTCGGAAGTCAGCGCGCCTCGTGGTGCTGAGGAAGAGGAATTGGTGCCGTTTTCAACCAATGAGAGCGACCAGGGCGAACCTATTCCAGTCAGAAGTGTCACAAAGGCCGCGCCGCCGGTAAAGACTGCCCCACCTTCACGTTCGCCACGAGTGATTAGCTCTCTGGAAGATGTCCAGGCAGCTAAGGTGAAAGAGGAGCGAAAAAACTCTGCAAACTTCGAAAGTCAGATGCAATCTCTCAAACTGCGGAGTCAGCAGCTTAGCCGAGAGCTGCAAGAAGCAAAGGATCGCCTGATGATCGCCGAAACTGAAGTTGAAAGACTTTCGCGTTTGCTGCGTGAGAAAAATTCGGCGACGCTCGATAAGTATGCTGCGGCGCCCACGGTAACGGCACGTCATGCTCCCCCTCGTGCTGAAGTGGTAAATCCACCACCGCAGGTTAATGTGGTGAAGAGTGCCCCACGAAGCGTGGAAGACGAACCGCTCATCGCGACAGTGATGGCGGAAAAAGCGAATTTACGAATTGGGCCAAGCAAAGACAATTCACCTTCGATGACCGTATCACGCGGAACGCGGCTTGTTGTCGAGAAAAGAGTTGGTGAGTGGTATCGCATTATTACTCCGGCAGGGACACGGGCGTGGATAGCAAGCGAAGTAGTCGCATTTGGTGAGACGTCACAATCTAGCCCTTCGCGAACGGTAAAGATTCGGGGCTATGACTCGAGTATTGAAGATGAAACCTTTAAATTGCTCAATAATCGAAGCCGCTAGTACGGTTGCGCTTTGTATTAGCGCGGTAATGGCGCTTTTTGGCGCGTCTCGGGCTGAGGCTGCACCGTCTTTCGTTTTTCCGATAGTAGGAACTCGTGTTTCGAGTAACTTTGGTGCGCGCAAGCACCCGGTCTTTCATGTACTTAAGCATCATGCCGGAATCGATCTCGCCGCTCCCGACGGGGCGGTCGTACGGACGATTGCTTCTGGTCGCGTAGTCTTCGCCGATCCCTACGCAGGATATGGAAATTTAGTAGTGATCGAGCATTCTGGAACGTACACTTCGCACTACGGACACTTAGAGAAGATCGTAGTGAAACCCGGTGAAACTGTGCGCGCGGGCCAGGTTATTGGCAGTGTCGGACGAACTGGCGTTGTCTCGGGTCCGCATCTACATTTAGAAATTCGTAGAGGCGGAAAGCCACTTGATCCTCGCGGGGTTATTCCGGGATTGGAAGATCAGGCGGAGGGGTGAGCCCGACGATCGAAGTAACAAAGTGATCCTGGCAGCACATAACTTACTTTAGTTATGGGTAAGGTAGCAGGCAAACTGGTTCCCTTTCTGCTTCGCGGCGCTTCGGCTGCGCTTATCTTCTCAGCGCTCACGGTGTATTATCAGGATTACCTCGTCGTACCACTTGCCCTCAATACCTCGCATACTCTTGAGCCCCGCGATCCGGCAAGCCTTCGCCATGAGCTCAAGAGTGATTTCATCGAAGCCGCCGATGGAGTTAAAATCGAGATTTGGAGCAGCGGTAAAGCAATTTCAAAGGCCAAGAGTCGTGGAATTGCCCTCTTTTTTGCGGGTAACGCCCAACCTATCGAGCAAATCTCAAACCTCTCACTTTGGTTTCACTCGATCGGGCTCAAGAGCTACTTTCTGTCTTATCGAGGAACGGGGAGGAGCTCGGGAAGCGTAAGCGAACAGGGAATCTATAAAGATGCCGAGGCTCTATGGAAGTTTGCCACTGAAAACGGCGTAATTCCGGCTGAGCAGGTATTTGTGTTCTCGCACTCGTTAGGTTCCGGACCAGCTTCGTACATCGCGCAGCGTCACAGCCCGGCAGCGCTCGTGTTGTTTTCGCCATTTACGAGTCTGCGGGATGTCGTAAGCGAGATGCCGCTCTATGGGTTATTACTGCCCTTCCTGCGCTGGCACTTTCCCGTGAGTGACCGCATAGCGGATCTTCCCCAGACATGCGTCGTGCTCGCACATGGTGCACGAGACGATATCGTGCCGATTGAGCACAGCCGCAAGATTGCTGCGCAGTATCACGGAGTACGATCGATAACGTTTCTTGAAGATAGCGAAAAGTCGCACAACGATATTCTGAGTGTCGCGCTACTGCACAGAGTCACGAAGACACTTTCTGAGTGCGTCCCGTAAAATTCGAACATCTTAGAGTCGAATTCATCAGCAATCGCATTGCACACTCTCGCGATTGCTTACTCCCCAGGCGAGGAATGTCTAAATTCTAGTCCATTGTAAGAGAGGTAGAGAATAATTACACTACGATGAACAATTTCAGTTTGGAGACACGTTATGGAATTTAGACAGCTCGGTGGTTCTGGACTTAAGGTTCCGGTCCTTACGCTCGGTACAGGCACATTTGGCGGCACGACTGACCTTTTTAAGGGGTTCGGCAGCACTGATGTGAAAGAGGCGACACGGCTTGTTGATATCTGTCTCGAAGCGGGAATTACTATGTTCGATAGCGCGGATATCTATTCTCACGGCGCTGCCGAAGAGATCCTCGGCAAAGCGATTGCCGGCCGTCGAGATAAGATTTTGATCTCAACCAAAGGCACCTTTGCGATGGGCAGCGATCCCAATTGTGTAGGTTCCTCCCGCTTTCATCTTATTAATTCGGTAGAGGGTAGTCTTAAGCGCCTCGGCACTGACTATATCGATCTGTACCAACTTCACGGATTCGACGCGGTAAGCCCTGTCGAAGAGACGCTTTCTACGCTTAATGATTTAGTGCGCGCGGGGAAGATCCGCTATATCGGTTGCTCCAATTTCTCAGGCTGGCATGTAATGAAGTCACTTGCTGTATCCGATCGTTATGGCTGGCAACGCTACGTTGCGCACCAGGCTTATTATTCCTTGGTGGGACGTGATTATGAGAGTGAATTAATGCCACTTGCTATTGATCAAAAAGTTGGCGCAGTAGTTTGGAGTCCACTCGGCTGGGGGCGCCTCACCGGCAAGATTCGCCGTGGAAATCCGCTGCCCAAAGATACTCGGCTTTCAAATAAAGCAGCTGCCGATGCCGGACCTCAGGTGCCTGAGGAGTATCTCTACAATGTTGTCGATGCGCTCGATAAAATTGCAAAGGAATGTGAAAAATCGATTGCGCAAGTAGCACTGAACTGGCTATTACAGCGCCCTACGGTCGCTACGCTTATTATTGGCGCGCGAAACGAATCACAGTTGCGGGAGAATATCGCGGCAGTGGGTTGGCAGCTAAATCCGTCGCACGTTGCAATGCTTGATTCAGTAAGTGCTCAACCGCTTCCTTACCCATACTGGCACCAGCGCTTCTTTGATCGAAATCCAGCGCCGGTTTGATGAGCACGCCGACCCGTGGCCTACTCTGCGTCAACCCCGTCGCCAATACTAAGCCCTTTGGCGCGGTAGTCATTAATCTTATTTCGAAGCGTACGGATTGAGATCCCCAGCATCTTCGCGGCTTGAGTGCGATTCCAGGCGGTAGCCTTAAGGGTTTCTAGAATGAGGGTCTGTTCCATTGCTTCGACCGTCTGGCCTGAACGCAGAATTGGCAACTCCTCACTTGGCGGGACAATTTCAAGCTCCGCTTTGAGCGTACGAGGCTGGCTAGTATTCGAAAGCAAGAAATCACCCTCCTTTGGAGTTTCACCTCGTGACAGAATTGCCGCGCGTTCGACAGCATTTTGTAGCTCGCGAACATTTCCGGGCCAGTTATGTTGCGAGAGCACCTGCAAAACATCAGGAGAAATTGCCGGCGCACTGTCCCCCATGTACTGGCGCATAAAATGCTCAACGAGCAGTCGCACATCTCCTCTGCGTTCGCGTAGCGGCGGGAGTGTGATCGGAATTACATTCAAGCGGTAGTAAAGATCGGCCCTGAATTTTCCGGAATTAGCCATCTCTTCAAGGTTTCTATTAGTCGTGGCAAGTACTCGCACATCAATCGAGACCGGATCGCGACCACCGACTCGATCGACCTCACGTTCTTGAAGCACGCGTAATAGCTTGGCTTGAAGAGCAAGATCCATCTCCGAAATTTCATCGAGAAGAATTGTCCCACCATGCGCAAGTTCAAACTTTCCAATCTTGCGGTTCTGCGCTCCGGTGAAGGCGCCCTTTTCGTGACCGAATAGTTCGCTCTCAAGAAGCGTTTCAGGAAGCGCTGCACAGTTCACCGCAATAAAAGGGCGCTGCGCACGCGCGCTGGAGCTATGAATGAGCCTGGCGATAAGCTCCTTGCCCGTTCCTGATTCACCTTGGATTAGCACCGTGGCGTCGCTTCGCGCCACCGCCTCGGCAACTTCAAGAACACGAATCATCAGAGGGTCGTTACTGATTATAGGCCGGCCCTTGCGCGACCGTTTGGCTTCACTTCGAAACGTTCGATTCTCGGCGCTTAGAACCCTTTCTACAATGCGCTCTAGGTCATCGGCCGAAAATGGCTTAGTCACGAAGTCTGCGGCGCCAAGCTGCATCGCTTCGACTGCCTGCATGATTGTGCCGTATGCAGTAATCATCACCAGTGGGGTTTGCGGGAAGCGGCCCTGTACCGCAGCAAGAAGTTCTTGGCCTGTCATTTCAGGCATGCGTTGATCTGAGATGATTAGGTCAAAGCTCTGCTGTTCCAGGAGCTCGAGTGCGGCTTTTCCGTCGGCGACAACAGTGACCTCATGCCCCATACGTGAAAGAGCGGCATGCAGCGCCACCTGCATTTGAGTGTCGTCATCGGCAACGAGAGTTCGAATAAGTTTATCCATAATAACCTTTATTTAATCGAGACCGCACGCCGCGGCAGTACAATAGTAATTTCAGCGCCGCCATTATTTTCGGCATGCACGCTACCACCATGACTCTCTACCACTTGCTTGACGATCGCCAATCCGAGACCAGTCCCCTCGTTCTTTGTGGTGGCGAAGGGCTCAAAAAGTGATTGCTTTATCCTTTCCGAAAATCCGGGACCGCTATCACGAAATGTAATTCGCAGCGAACCATCGGCGCAGTCTTTACTGTGAATGGATACGCTACCCCTGCCCTTCTGAGCTTGGATCGCATTGAGAAGCACATTCGTGAACACTCGGCGAAGACCGTGTTCATTTCCAAAAATAAAAGGATTGGCTTCAAATTTCGTCGTTGTTGCAAAGTCATCGGCAGAGTGACCTGCCATGCTTTGCTCAATTTGTTCGGAGATAATCGCGTGAACGTTCAGCGGCGCCATATGCGGCTTTTCACTTCTTGAGAACTGAAGAATGTTGCTGACGACGTTTTCAAGGGCGCAAATCGACCTATTCATCTGTTCAAGAAGCTGCGTGGCAGTTCCAGTGCCCGGAAGCTCTTTGTGAAGCAGAGAGGTAAAAAGTTTGAGTGCGCCAAGCGGATTTCGAACCTCGTGCGCAATTGCCGCGGCGGTTTCGCCGAGTGTTGCGAGTTTTTGCGCCTGTTTTATTTCGAGTTCTTTTTGGCGCAGCTGAAGCTTTAAGGCTTCGCTCTCCTTGCGAAGCTGTTCGTAACGTTCTTCGAGCCTCTTTCCCGAAACGGTAAACTGCTCGAAGAGCTGAGAAAGTCTCGATTCAGCGCTTTCCGCGGCAACTTTTTCAGCGGTATTTCTCTCTCTCATGGTGCCTCCTGCTTCCATGCCGTGACTTCGGCTTCCGCATTTAACATGACAAGCCAGGGATCCGATGGCGGATACTTTTTTTGTGCCTCTGAGTAGATCTTCTTGGCAAGTTCCGAGTCCTTTTTCTGTAATGCTGCCTTAAGCAGTGCGTAATCAGTCCAGCTATCGAGAAATTGCTGAGGGAACTCATTCCTGCCTTTCTCGAGCCAAAAGCGTACGTCGTCGTAACGTTGGGCATCAAGCGCAAGAAGCGCCAGATGGCGAATCGTTTCTGGAGTACGCTCGCTCTTAAGAGAGACTCGTTCAAAGCTTTCTTCGGCGGCCTGCTGTTTCCCGAGACGCTCGCGGCAAAGCCCTAGCCGGTATGATATCTCCGAACGCTCGTCGTTGTTTGCGTCCTGCATCGCCCTTTCGTATTTCTCCTCGGCTGCTCCAAAGGTGTCGGCCTGCATGAGAGCATCGCCCCACAGCATATAAATCGCAGAAGAAATCGCTGGATTTGTCGCGCCTAGGGCTGACGCCTTCTCGACGAAGAATATCGCGGACTGCGTTCTCCCCTCCTGGTACTCGATTATTGCTCGATTGAGCAAAAGCTCCGCGCGTATCCTTTGTTTGAGCGAAGGTTCTTTAAGGACTGCTTCAAATTCTTTGATCGCCCGTTCGGCAAGCCCAAGGGCCCACGCGCTCTTGCCAGCGGCAACCGTCGACTCGATGGTACGTACTCGCAAAGGGATCCTATCATACGCGGCAAGCGCTTTGAGATGATCTCCGTTTGCACTGAGGCGCTCAACATCTATTGGATGTTCGGCGAAGACCAATCCGCTCACTGCCAGCCACAGGACAATCGAGGTGCGCAGCAGCGTAAAGAGTGACCCGCGATTGCTGCGGCCAGCATGGCTAATCGCTCGATTAGCGTTGTCATTAGCGCACTTTAGGAGGGATTCTCGCAGCATCGCCGCTTCCTTAGACAATAACTCTGCTTATGTCGCTCGTAGCATTCTCGGATGTGCACGCCTCCTCGTCTCCCTCAAGTTCCGCGACCATCTCAACTTTTTGCGCGAGCCCTTTTTTCTTGATTTTCTCAACGAGCGTGGTGCGATTGAGACGTAGTAATGCAGCCGCCGCTTTCTTATTGCCATTGGTTCGAGAGAGCGCCATGGTGATGAGCCTCGTCTCGAAATGCTCGACAACTTGGTTAAAATCGAGCCCTTCCGGCGGTAGCTCATCGGAAACTTCGACTATGTTGCAGTTTTGAACTGAACTGCGAATGTACTCGGGGAGGAGCTCGCATGAGATTTCGTCGCTGTCAGCGAGAATCGCGATTCGTTCAACGAGGTTTTCTAACTCGCGAATATTGCCTGGCCACGCATAAAGGCCAACATTCTTTAGTGCCTCTTCGGAGAATCGAATCTGTTCACGTCCGAGAGTACGGCACGCACGTTCAAGAAAATACTGTGCCAGAATTTTAACATCTGAACCGCGTTCTCGTAGTGCGGGAAGCTCGATAGGAACAACTTGAAGTCTATAGTACAGATCCTCTCGGAATCGACCAGCACGCACCTCTTCTCGAAGGTCTTTGTTTGTCGCCGCGACGACTCGTACATCAACGTCAATTGTTTTTGTCGAGCCGACTGGCTCAATCTTCTTCTCTTGGAGGAAGCGTAGCAGCTTTACTTGAAGTTTTGGACTCATCTCGCCAATTTCGTCCAGAAAGATGGTGCCCTTGTCCGCAAGCTGAATTCGGCCCATGCGTGCGCATACCGCGCCGGTAAATGCGCCTTTTTCATGGCCAAAGAGTTCGCTTTCGAGGATATCCTCGGGAATTGCGCCGCAGTTTACTGGTACAAGTTTTCCATCGCGTCCGCTCAGTCGATGAATGGCACGAGCAATCAGCTCCTTGCCCGTACCGCTTTCTCCGAGAATAAGCACTGTCGAAGCAGTCTTGGCGACTTTCTCGACGACTCCAAATATTTTTTGCATTTCACGACATTCGCTGACGATGCCGAGAAAGGAAGTTTGACGAACGTTAAGACCGTGTGAACCTGCGGGCGCTACTTTGCCCTCGAATTCCCTAAAAGACATGCTGCAGCTCTCCTTAGCAAACCTTAACAATTAACCGAGGGGTTCCGTCCCCCTCTACAACCTCGAACCGAACAGTGATGCTTAAAGCCAGTAAAACAACTTCCCTAAAAGCGACCATGCAAAACCGTCAAAACCACTGGCTTACAAGCATCGTGTCATAGCATTGGCAATTCCCGTACCAGCAGAACATGACTTTGTGGGAAATTTGACTCCTCACTTCATGGCATGTGGTAAGAGTTCAGAACAATTGCAAAAGATTCTCTCAATTGTGGGAATATTGACGTACGCAATTCCTTGATTGTTTGAAAAAGAGAGAATTTTCGTCAAAATTTAGTTCAGTTTTTGTACAGCGCTGCCGATAAAGTTCGCACTTTTTGCGAGTTCTTTGACACTGCACCGTGAGCTACCTTCTCCCTTGTTAACTTCCTGAAACTATTCGTATTATAGACGCATCTACTGACTGACACTTATGACAGAATCCAATCCTTCGACAAGAAGCCAACGCAAGCTGTTAGAAATAGAGACACTACTAAAGGGCGCTTCGCCTGATCCCAAGAGCGCGGCAAACGAGATACTAGAACGGTCGGCCCTTGCGACGCTGCTCTTTGGCAATGCCCCTGCCGGGTATCTTGAGAGTAAGCAGGCGGCCGAGCTTGTTGCTGTGACTGAGAATGCCGCCAAGGCTCTATGTCAGTTTATGAGTGCTGCGCAGACTCCTTATGTCGCAACTTCGCCACTGAGTAATGCTCTCGCAGTGTATGTAGTCAATCTCGACCGTCCTTTTATAATTAATACCTTAACTGAAACGATCCGTGAGCTCGGTGCCGAGATTACCGCGCTGCTCCATCCAATCGTGCGGCTACAAGATAATCATGTTTCTCTTTCCTATCTTGAGATTGCGGGCATTGCTGAGAAGGAACGGGAGACCGTCGAAAAGATGCTGCGCGAAGCGCTTCAGGCACTTGCCGTGGTTACCGACGATTTCACCGGAATGCTTGTCCGCGCCGATACCCTGGGACGCATTCTTGAAAATCCACCGCGAAGTTCCAGCTCGCCGCAAATAGAACGGCGCGAGATTTTAGAATTTCTGCGCTGGCTTGCTGATGGTGGATTTGTGTTTCTTGGGCACGCTGAATGGACTGACACGCCGAAGCAGGATCTCGAGGCCACGACGATGCTCGGACTTTACAAGACTCCGGCGCTTCAGGCGGCACTCATCGAAGAGTCTCGCCGCGAGATTGCTCGTGTAGCGAAAGGAGGCGAAATTATCGGCATCACAAGGCTTCGCACGCGAAGCATTGTCCATCGCCGATCGAGATTAATGCATCTTGTGGTTGAAGAACCGGTCTCCGACTCGCGCGGGAGAACGTTCCATACGATCATCGGCATGCTTACCTCAAAGGCTCGCGGACAGGAATCATCGAGTGTTCCAATTATCCGACGCAAACTTTCAAAGCTAATAGAATTGGAACAGGCGACGCCAAACAGCTTCCACTACAAGAATATTGTTAATTTTATCGATCATATGCCCAAAGAGGAGGCCTTTCGCTTCGATGTGGACACTCTTCATGGCGCGATTGTCGACACACTGAGTACCCACGGCAGAGGCGACGTACGCATTTCGGTGTTAATAGACCCAGCGCAAATTGGCGCTTCTTTTCTGATAGTCATGCCGCGTGACCGCTTTAATACATCTGCTCGTAAGAAACTGCAGCAGTACGTTGAAGACCTCATGACCGCAACACGCGGGTCGAGCGAGTATCTCCTCGATGTTTCCGACAAGGCAGTTGCAAAGTTCTATTTTACCGCGGCACCATCAGGCAACACGATGCCGGTGCTTGTTCCGGAGAATATTCGCCAAGAAGTCGCGGCGCTTGTGCGTGGATGGCGTGAGAATGTGGCCGAGCTTCTCGTCGCGAAAGGAAGGCAAGATAATGTGGCTGTTATTCTTCGCCGATTTGAAGAGGCGTTCCCCGAAGACTATATCGCGCTTACTGGGGCGCGTGAGATGTTCGCTGATATCTCCGCGATTGAAGCGCTCTCGCCAGGCTCGCCAATCTCACTGTGCCTTTCACCGAGCACAACAGCTGCGCCGGGCATGCTTTCTCTCTATTCTGGTGCTTTTGGTTCGCCCGGTGCAGAGATACCGCTGGGGCGTTCTTTAGGCATACTCGAGAATGCGGGGCTTGAGGTATTGCACGAGCGGACGTTTAAAATAAGCCCGCGCGAAAGCGCGGCGGTGTATCTTCATCGTTTCGAAGTAAAACCGAAAGGCACGCTGCAGCTCGATATTACGCGATTTGAGAAGATTGGCGCGCCCGCTCTAGTTTCGGTGTTTCGAAATGAGACGGTGAACGATCCCCTAAATATGCTTTTTCTAGGCGCGGGATTGGAACTCCGCGCAGTCGCGGTTCTTCGTGCATACAGCGCCTTCCTTGCCCAGGCGAATAAGTTTGCCACGCGCCATGCGATCTATAACGCGCTTACTGGAACAACACAGGCGGCGCTCAAACTTTGGCAGATCTTCTCCCTGAAGTTCGACCCTGATCGCGGAGAGAGCCGCGAGGCACGGCTCACCGCGATTCATGAACTCGAGGAGGATTACCAGGATATCTTGGCGGGCGTTCACGATATCAATCAGGACCGTATCCTTCGTGGTCTAGGAATATTACTCGGAAATACCGTACGCACCAATTTCTACACTCACTCAAATGCAATCGCGCTAAAGCTGCATTCAGAGAAAACTGAAATTCTACCGCAGCCGCGACCGAAGTTCGAAATTTTCGTAAGCTCACCAATCGTGGAAGGCATTCACCTTCGAAGCAGTATGGTTGCCCGTGGCGGCCTGCGCTGGAGCGATAGAAAGGATGACTACCGAACCGAAGTGCTCGGTTTGATGAAGACCCAAAAGATTAAGAACGTAGTAATTGTGCCCTCGGGAGCAAAGGGCGGATTTATTGTAAGAACGTTGCCCGAGGATCCAGCTCAAGTAAAAGGCGCAGTTGAGAACGCCTACCGTGAATATATCCGTGCGCTGCTCTCACTTACCGACAATCGAATCGAAGGCAAAGTAGTGACACCAGCGCGTGTGCTAGCCTACGACGGCGAAGATCCCTATTTTGTTGTAGCTGCAGATAAAGGCACGGCGACATTCAGCGACATCGCCAATAAGATTGCAACAGATGAATTTAAATTTTGGCTAGGCGATGCCTTTGCGTCAGGCGGATCCAACGGGTACGACCACAAAAAATACGCGATTACCGCGCGCGGTGCGTGGGAGTGCACCAAGAGACTCTTTGCTGAAGCGGGAATCGATCATAACTCTCCCTTTAGTGTCGTTGGCATCGGCGATATGTCAGGGGATGTGTTTGGCAACGGCTTGTTGCTCTCGCCGCAGATGATGCTTGTCGCCGCGTTCGATCATCGAGCTATCTTTTTGGACCCAACACCTGATATTGCGCGCGCTTACGAAGAACGAAAGCGCCTTTTTGAGAGCAAGGGATCGAGCTGGTCGGACTACCGTCGTGAACTCATTAGTAGCGGCGGCGGCGTGTATGGGCGCTTTGATAAAGAGATTACACTCACCTCTGAGATTCGAGTGCGACTTGGCATCGCCGACGACTTCCCCAAAGTTGTAAATGGCGAGCAGCTTATCTCGTGTATCCTCAAAGCGCCAGTTGATCTGCTTTGGAACGGTGGTATTGGTACCTATGTAAAAGCCGCTTCCGAGTCGAACAGCGATGTCAACGACAGTACCAACGATAGAGTGCGCATAAACGCCGAGGATCTCCGCGCGAAGGTTGTTTCAGAAGGTGGCAATCTTGGATTTACCCAACGCGCGCGAGTTGCATTTTCGCAGTGTGGTGGGAGAATTACTACCGATGCAATCGACAATTCCGGAGGAGTTGATCTCTCGGACCACGAGGTAAATCTCAAGATTCTCTTCGGAAGACTTATCGCCAAGGGGGCGTTGACCATCGACGAGCGCAATAACGTGCTCCGTGATATGGCCGGCGAAGTATGTGATCTCGTGCTCGAACACAACGCGAGTCATGCATTGGCGCTTAGTCTTGGTGTAAGCAGGACCAGGCGCAACATCGAATATGTGAAAGAGCTGCTAAAACAGATGTCGAAGCTTGGGTATCTTAACCGAGACCTTGAGGCGCTTCCCGATGACGAGGAGCTCGACGATCGTGCGCGCAAGAAGGAAGGGCTAGTGCGCCCCGAAGTCGCGGTATGTCACGCCGTAGTAAAAATGTGGTCGCAGGATTTCTTAGCTCGTTCCAAACTCATTGACGATCCGCTGCTAAAGCAATATTTGCTCGCTTATTTCCCTAAACGAATAGGCGAAAAGTATTCTGACGAAGTATTTCAGCACCCGCTCGCGCGCGAGATCATTGTTACCGAGATTTCGAATAAAGTTATTGATGCCGTAAGCATCTCTTTTATCCACCGCTTGGCAGTGAACCAATCGGCGCATCCTGAATGGGTGATCTGCTGCGCGCTTGCCGCGGAAATGATCTTTCCCTTTTGCGATATTCGAGCACAGTTAAGAGGGCTTGATAACGCCCAGCACAACTCGCGCTTCTTAGCATTGCATACCGAGATTGCCCGTACGCTACGTGCCTCGGCAGGTTGGATGGTAAGTGCACATGATCATGCAAAGAGTCTATCGGAGCTGGTGACTCTTTATAAGAAGCCGCTTGCCACGCTGGTGATGGATATCGAGCAGGTACTTGGCGGGCGCGAGAAAGAGATTTACGAAGAGCGTTTAAAGCGCGATCAGGATTTGAAGCTCGGCGATTTTGAGCGAAAGAGTCTTGCGGTGCTGCCATTGATTATACCGGTCATGGAAATGCTCTTTACCTCGCGAACTTCGAAGAAAGACGTACTCTTAGTTGGGCAGATCTACTCACAGATACTTGAAACGCTAGGGATTAGTCGCTTTGTGGTCATGGGTACACCGATTGAGGCGCAGTCGCGCTGGGACAACGAGCTCCTAATTAATTCCTATGACGAGATCCGTCGCGCGCTTTCGGTGATTGCATGTTCGTTGCTTGAAAAGGGAGCAACGCGCCGCGAAGATGTCATTACGATGATTTCAGGCAGCCCCAGTTTCGAGCGGCTCTCTACACTGCTACAGGAGCTCCGCGAGGGCACGCCAAATCCGGCCGCCCTTTCCGTGTTGGGAAGGTCGCTTAAGAATTTCCAGTTGTGACGATGGCAGCGTGATGGGGCAATGAGTTTCTTCTCAGTTCCCTTCAATACAATGAATCTAAGACCGCGCGAATCCGCTAAGCTATTGAAATCGCGAGCGAATAGAGCATCACAAAATAGTCGCGCGCGGTCTCCGAGACAATTTCTCGGGACAATTTCTGGGGATAATGAGGAGTAGGAAATGCTCCATTTTGTCGAACAAGTCGAATAACTCTATTGACGGGACTGGGATGCAGCAACATGCTCTCAGGTCAAAACTCCGAGTAAAGAGCTTCTCTGATAGGTTTTATCATGGTTTACAATTGGCTCATGTTGCTCGTGATTTTTATTCCGCACCTGCTTGTTGCCGAACCGGTACCGAGTCCTACCCCCACCGATCTCGTAAGTGGAGACTGTCCATCAGATATTTTGTTCAATACTACATGCTCTCGTGAAGGGCATTCGTGCGATCGAGTTCTCTCTCGTAATAATCAGAAGCTAATACGAACCTTTGTGTGCATGAGATGTAGTCACGGCGATCCCAATAAAACCTACCTTGATTGGCATAACACAGATGTTCTTCGAGTGGTGACGGGCACGCTATGTGGATCCAAAGTTGAAGTAGAAAGAGAGGATTCTCAAACTGTCATTGACACCCCGCACCTCGGTCAATGCCGCGAAGTCAGCGGCTCTCGCACATTGACCGTCAAATCGAGTATCTCCGAGACTACTATTAGCTGCTCGGGGACAAGCACGCCTACTACCACGCTCCCTTCGACAACTGCTGCGCAGGGATCAGGGGTAAGCACTACTACCCAAACATCTACTACTACGACTACAGCTAAATCAGCAGGGACTTCAAACTTCAAGTTGCCATGTATGATTCTAACCAAAGTTTGGGACGGAAAATGGGAGTCGGGGTATACCGTCGCCCCCGACGGCAGCTGGGGGATTCCACCGGGTGGCGTGGATACATACTCTGGGTATAAGATTACTAGCGAAACAGTAGATGAGTCCACAAGCTGCCCTGCCCCCTACCGCCGAAAAGGCAGCGGTGAATGCGAAGCTCATGACGATCCGAACAAGTCTCTTGGAATCAGCTGCCCCTGAATTTGAAATCTGCCGGCAGAACGGATGAATTTCAGCATTATCCCATATGTTTGATCTTGCTTTCACCCCGTGCACCTATACAGAAGCACTAAAAGTACGTTATGCATTGAAGACGAAGGCTACCGAAAAGTCCGGATGAGAACTTCCTTGGAGACGCTGTGAAAAACTATTACGGAATTGTGCTTCTCCTGCTCATGCTATCAGCTCGATATGCGATCGGTACTCCAGGAGATATTCGCGCGGTCCGAATTCTGAGTGACGGCTGGCGAGCAGAAGTGGATGTTGAAGGTTTTCGGACAGGAGGCAGCTACAATTTCGGGCTAGGAGCTGACAACGTACCGCTTAGCCCGACCATTACACTGACCATCGTATCACAGGGGTACAATTCTAATGGTGTGCTTGGCACAATTACAAGAACCGTCTATGGAACACGCTGGGTACGCCTGCCTTATCCCAACCAATCGTTAAGAGCCGAGGTCGAGGCGAATGGAGTATTTACTACAACGATCGCCCTTTCGGACTTCGTTTATTATGACGATCGCGCCGGTGGAGTGGGAACCTCAGGCACGCAGCCCACGGTAACGATTCTACGAGGTTTCTATACAGATAGCGGCCCGGGTGGAGTCGGCCTACAAAACAGCTTGGCGGCTGCCATGGCAGTAACTAATAACTCCACGCTCACCTATCCCAAAGTAATCGGGCGCTGGGCCTGGCCTGGGTACGAAAAAATGAACAGCGATTTTCTGGTCGAAGCCGTGGCCTTCAATCGCTTTGCAAGATACGGTAATCCGGTAGCCGCAGTGAAGTTCAATGCCGAGGATCAAAGCGGGCATAGCTCTTCGGCGCTTTCCACAGCAATGACAATCTCATCGCGAAGTGGCGATAAGAACCCAGTTTTGGTTTATGCAGGCACTCTCGATATCGATACGTTAAGCCAGAGCGAGACTATTGCAGTAAATTTCAAAGCTTTCCCCTGGGTTGGCGATGAGTCATCTGTGCTCGACTCGAGAAGCAGCGCCGATGGTGTTGTCCAGCCCGACGAGCGTCTTGGTCCGCTCCATTATGTTAATGATAAGAAAGGACAGTATGGAAGTGGCTACGCATATGTTGCAGCGAGCGGCGATGACACCACGGGTCAAGTATATGTCACCCAGACGGCCAGCGAAAATGGAAGCGCATTTCGGACTATTGAGAAAGCCGCCGAAGCGATTAGAGCTTATCATTCTTCGAACTTTGGACGCAGCGATGCTGGAGGTGGAACTATTGTACTTGCGAGTGGGAGTTATAACTTTCCCGGTGCCGTTACGGCCGATCTGGGAGCAATGAAGATCTGGCTCACGATTAAGCCTGCGTCAAATGCAACTCGGGCTTCGACCGTCATTTCCACCGGGTTCGGGCAATCATTTAAGGCAACACATCTTAAGATCGAAGGGCTCACCGTTGCCTCGGCTTCCGCGAACCTCATCACCGGAAGGTCCGCTACGGATATACTCTGGCTGCATAACAACAGTATTGATCTGAGCGCTCCATCAGCGATCTGGTCATTTAAACTCGCTTACGCGACCGACAATGAACTTAAGGTTTACAAAAGCCCTGCCGGCTACCGCTTCGTAACCTATAATCAGACCACTCCTTTTGCGTTAATCCGCGGAAATCGAGCCGACCTCTGGAATAGCAGTAATTTCTACGCTGTTTTCGGAAATAAAAATTTCTCGGGACATAGCTTTAGCGAAAGTGATGGCAGTCTGGGACAGCTCTCCGACAACAGTATCTTCGCATTTAATACAGTATATGGCCTTATCGGGCATAACGGTATAAACCTCGCGAATAATTCGATGATTACTCACGGGTTTGCGTTGGTACAAAATCTCTTCGAAAGTTCAAGTACAACAAACGAACCGATGATGTATATTGCCGGGGGTGGCGGCGTCGGCGCACCAACAACTCAGATCATTCTTTGGCATAATACCCTTGTGGGAGCGCGAAGCGGTTTCGCGTACAGCTACAACAGCGCTGATTCAACGCCGATAATTAAGAATAACTGGAGTCATAAATTCAATATTTACAGAGAATACGCCGTAAAAACCGACACACATCAAGACAGCAATACGGTGGGCGATAAGACCGGTAACTGGTCAATCGTGTATTCAGTCGGCTACTACGGTAATTATATTCGACAGAATAGCTTCCCAGGCGATTTCGACGGGCTCGCTACAATCGCCCCGCGCACTTCAAACGAAGTGCTCGAAATCGGCTATTCAGATAATAAGTCTACTGAGGTAAATGGTACGGGTAATGGCACCTACACCCTGGAAAGCGGCTCGCGCGCTATTGACATCGGTAATTTCGAGCCTTCTCTTAACTTACTTGTTCCTTACGACCTTCGCGGTCAAGCTCGCAGCGGAGCCGCCGATGCGGGAGCATACGAATTTCAAAGCACTGGCAATATGACGACACCACATGCGCCCTCAAATTTGAGTATCAATACGGCAAACTAAGCGGCGACGCCTCGTTCACAAGCTTCATGGGAGGAAACTCGTATAATAAGCCGCGTCTCCCAGGCGCCTTCGCTATTATTTCTTAGCGAGACATTTTAGGGTACAACTAAGCGATGAGTAGCCAATCGCCCTCGCCCGCTTCGGAAAACACTTTAACTGATAGAATCAAAAAATTAGGTAGAAGACCGACTTCTGACGTCGTTGTCAATCGCGATGTGGTCCGAGTACTTGGGCAGGTCGAGCCACTTCTTGAACGCGCCATAAAAGCACAATCTCTGCCGATTCGTGAGGGGCTACAGGTCATAGAATCGTTGGAAAAAGTCTTTTCAAGATTAAGAAACCTACCGCTCGATATACAGTTTATTGCCGAAGCTCGCTGGATAAATCGAAAAGCGCACCGGGAAATCGAGCGCTGCTACAAGGCCCTTGCTCATCGAATCGCCAAAAGCTTACAGCAGGGCGAGTCGGGCGCCGTTGATGCTTTGGTAAACGGACTCTCTTCAACATCGTTTCTAGTTCGCCTGTGTTGCGCCGGGCTGATCTCGCAAAGCTCTCCGCGATTATTCACCACAAAGCATGCCGCTGAAATGTTCGAATTTGCAAAAACGCATAGCGCGCACCCCACGACCAGGCGTTCGCAGATCTCATACTTTGCAAAATGGGCCGACCATAAAGCTGAAGGTCGCGCAGCAGTGAATGTCCTGGTGAAGGCAGTCGAAGCGCAACCGGACTTCTTTCGCGATTCGTTGCTCGTGCATTGCTTTGAAAGCGAGGAAGCAGGACACAGATATCTTTGCCATGTAGTCATTAGGAAAGCCGCGCATGTATTGGCAACTCCGGAATACGCGGCAAGCTTTGTTCGAAAACTTTCCGAACAGCGCGAAGGTGCGCTTTGTGAAGCGGGATTATTAGAGTCGATGCTGAAGAGCGAACTAAATCCAGACGACAAGGAGGCAACGCAAGGAATACTCGTATCGTTTCTTGGATCATTAAATTCGCGCAACGAGAATCACGTGTCGGCACGAACTCTCGGGGTGCTTTGTTATCAATTAGGCGACGAGGGCGAGCGGCTATTTCTTGAAGTGCTTTCTTCTATAAGCAGTTCGCTTCTACCAAGAGTCGCCATTGGGTTCGAAAACTCGACAAGCGTGGCGCGAGTCCTTGCACAGCGGTTTGCGAATGATATGAGCCGCGATCCTGAGCTCGATGAAAAGAGCGTTGTTGCTTACGCAAAAGCACTTAAGAAGCTGGATCAACAAACAGGGACGGAAGAGGCATTATTGCATCTTATGAGCTTTGCTGAGCGTCGAGAGTACGAGGGGTCCAACCTTGGCGTGCCCAACCTTATTCATATGTGGTCTCGCGAGAATCCCGGACGCATCCGCGCTTTTTTGCATTCGACTGTAGATTCCGCGCTTCCTTGTGGACACTGTGCGATGCTGGGCTGGAGTCGGCAGATAGCGAACGATCGTTACTTGCGAGACGCCGTCGTAGATTACACGGTAGCGGCGTTACGATCTCATGACACCAAACTGCTTTCAACGATCTCAGACGCCTTACGCCTGCAGCGTTCGATCTCATGTTTTGAGAATGCTCCTCGCATTATAGAGAGCCTTAGTAGAGCTGGCCGAGGAGAAAGCGCCGACTGGATCTCACAAGAGATTCTCGTTATTTCCGCGTTAATGGATGTTCCGCCCAGTAAATTCGCCGCTCACCTCGCAACGCAGAGCAATTTTTTCTCCGCTCCTATCCCTGATGATGAAGGCTACGTTGAGCATTCAAGCATGTCCTATAGACGCAGCCATTTCGCTGAGCGGATCTATCTTCCAATACTTGCGTACCTCGCGCGTCATCATCATGAAGACGTGTTCTTAAGGCAAACACTCGATAGGATTTTGAAAATCGATAAAGATGAATTTCGAAGTCTACTTGCTCGGGCACTTATCGATTTTCCCGATCCAGCCAACGAGACGATCATTCGCGCGCTTATAAAAGATTCAAAAAGTGCCGTTCGGATATTTGCCTTCGGGGCATTGGCTGTTCAGGGACACCATGGATATCAAGAGGTAAATAGATTGCAGTCGAGCAGCGATCCAACAGTTGCGAAGGAGGCGCGTGAGGCATTCCTAAATCGCGGCTTCTTTATCATGGGTAGACGCCCGAATTACGAAGAACATGAGTTTTCGGCTTCTACGAGCAGCTTCGCCTGAAGGCTTTCTTAAATTGAGAATTCGTCTCTAGCACCCCGATACGAGCTGGAGCCTTTCTCTTAATAGCTATTTTTAGGCCTATTGATCACTCATCTCCTACTGCGATTATACTTATATTCTGATATAATTATATGAGATCGCCTTAAGTAAAATGTGTGCTCTTCGATATCGCGAAAAGGGGCTCGATGTTTAGGTTTTGTTCGGTTTGGACACTCGGGATATTAAACTTAGTCTGCTGCGTCTTTTCTTCCAGCGTTTACGCGCAGCCCACTCTTGAAAATTCCACTGTATTTTTGCCAGTAGCGCGAGCTTCGGAGAGCCCGCTGCAAATCGCGTTGTCTTGGCCAGCAATCGACGTGTCGAGTGGCGTTCAGAATATCCAAATATATCGAAATGTTTTTGGTGATACGGTCTGGACGACGCCGATTGCCGAGCTCTCCATCGCATCAACTGGCTATGTTGATTCAGCGGTACAATTGGGAGTGGCTTACCAGTATAAAATAGTGCGAGTCAAGACGGGCGAGGCCTTCGATTTTGACTTGGTCTACGGTGCAATAAAGAGACCGGAGCAGGACCAACGCGGCAAAGTTGCCTTGCTTGTAGACAGTACCTTCTCGTCCAGCCTTGAAGTTGAGCTTCGGCGACTGACTCAGGACTTAGTCGGTGATGGCTGGCAAGTACTGCGGCACGACATTCCACGGGCCATGAGTGCTCCGGAGGTAAAGCAGATATTAAAGAGTGATTATCAGCTGTACGGTACAAGTCTCAAGACAGCGCTCTTGTTAGGGCATATTGCAGTTCCTTACTCTGGTCTATTTGGACTGGGCATATATCCCCCACCCGATGGGCATTCTGATCACAAGGGGGCTTGGAGTACAGATCAGTATTATGCCGATTTGGATGGTGTATGGACCGATTCTCCAGAAGTATTCACCGGCGGCGATGTAAGCTTTGAAAGATTGCCTCACATAGAAAATCGTAATTTTGGATCTGACGGAGTCTTCGATCAGTCTCAGGTTCCCTCGAAACTGGAACTAGCGATTGGTCGAGTCGATTTTTTTAATTTGACTGGATTCCTACCAAAAAATGAAGAGTATCTCTTGAAAGAGTATCTCAATAAGAATCATAACTATCGCCAAGGCGGCTTAGGAATTCCTAAACGAGGCCTTTTTTTTGATAGATTCAACTCACAACTTGACACCGCAGCTCAGAAAATGTTTGCAAACATTTTTGGTCATAGCCAGTCGTTTCACGGTGAGCTGCCTTATTACGCTGAAGCAAATTCCTATCTTTTGAGTTTTTTTTCGGGAGCAGGATTTTATCAGGGTATCTACGACACTCCCCTGTCGACGTTGTCTCTCCCCAGCAAAAACTATAAATCCGTCTTTTCGCAGTTTCATGGCTCTTACTTTGGCGACTTTGACACTCGCGATAATTTCCTGAGGGCTGCATTGGCTTCTGGTACACATACACTTGCTACATGGTGGTCGTCCGCAGCGATTGCAGAGGCGATGTCGGTTGGAGAGAGTCTTGGACAATCCTTTGTCTTGGGACAAAACTCTAGAACGAGTAACGCCAGCCTCGTTCTAAATATTCTTGGCGATCCAACTCTCCGCTTTCAGCAGGTGAAGCCAGCATCTGATTTGAATGCATCGATTGATGCTGGTTCCCTAAAACTGAGCTGGACCGCTTCTCCTGAGCAGATATTGGGGTACGCGGTGTATAAGTCAGCGACGCCCATGGGGCCATTTGAGCGCCTCAACGCAGCACCACTTATTGGAACTAGTTACACTGTGGGGCCTGCGGCGGCTTCGGCGGCGACCTATATGGTTAGGGCGCTAAATCTCGAGAGTATGGGTAACGCGAGCTATTACAACCTCAGTCAGGGGACCTTTTTGAGCATCAATGTTACTTCCACTGGCACGGGTTTTCAGATTGCGGTGGTCGATCCGGGAACGACACCCGATGCATTGATCCCGCCATCTCCTGTTGACCTGACGCCAAAAACGCCGACCATTCATCCCGTTATTGTAACTCCGAGCGCCCCAATTCCAGGGGATCTTATCACGGTCGAGTACAGGTTTTCACCAGGGCCCATGGCCGATAGTTTCTGGCAGGTGGGCACTTACCTTCATTCGGTAGCGAATGGTAGCTGGACCATTTTGGATTCTCATATGTTTCCTGTGATGCAGGCGACCTGGTTAAATGAATTGAAGTATAAGGTGAAAATAATGCTCTCTGGAGACCTTGCTAGTGGAGACTACGAGATCTGGAGCTATATGTGGGAAAACGGTACTAATCCCCTGCTGATTGCCGGACCAGGGACAACGGCGAGAGCCGATTCTAAAGCCTTTTTGGTGGGAAGGTTGACGATTCCTGCTTCGACAAAGACGATTGGAAACGTGCGCATATTGAACAATTCTTCGACGATGAATGTGCTCGATACAATTCGGGTAGCCTGGGATTCGACGGATGTTAGCGCCGTAAAGATCGATATGGTCGAAGCAAATACTTCAGCATTTATTGGCGACCTGACGGCAGGCATTATCAATTCAGGCGCGTATACAGATGTCATTAAGGATAACTACCACAATGGTACGAAAGTATTGCAGGTAAAAATAAGAATCTCAGATATCAGGGATAAACGTGTAGTAGCGTACTCGCCGAGCTTTAGCCTCGTCGATAACAACCCGCCCGCAGTCCCGCGCGATCCCACATTCAGGGTGTATTACAATTTGAATGGTGCGCATCAAGTTGTTACCGTTGAGTGGTTAACGTGGGACTGGGATACTAACTATTACGGCTTTAGCATCTATCATGGACGTTTGCCTGGCACCTACGGCACACCATTCGAAGTTATCGACGCACCCTATTTCGAACTACTCGATCCCGAACCTGGCCTCCATTATTTTCGAATCCTGGCTTATGATCGGGCTGGACTTAACCAAGACCCATTCACGAATACTGTATTTAACCGCAGCGCGCTTAGTGAAGAGTTTGTGGTCGATGTCCCAGTTCCTGATGAAGACTTTGACGGTACGCCCGATGCGAATGACTGCGCTCCCAAAGACAAGCTTGTTTGGAGAAACCAGGCCTTTGCTGACGCAGACAGTGACGGAATAGCCGACAGCGCAACAGCCGTGCTCGTGCAGTGTTTTGGGAAAATTCCACCTGCCGGGAATTTACTTACAGGCAATGGGCCAGATAACTGCCCTAGAGTTTCAAACCCAGACCAGGCAGATCTCGATCAGGATGGAGTTGGAAATGCCTGTGATCCTGATTACATTTCACCGTCAGCGCCTGGACAGCCAGGAGGGCTAATACTAGGTTAGCGTATTTTGCGGCGTTTCTCTGGCACGATGCCCCCTCGCACTACAGAGCCAGACATGGAGCAGCAGCAAAACAAGACATTTCTGGTCGCTACTTAAATAACGAATAGCAATCCGTCGTCGAGCTCGCTGGTTTTACTTCGACCGTCTTTCTTTTCCAGTTGGCGTAAGCAGAAATTAATAGCTTGTTGATGTCATCTTGATTATCAGCTGATCCTTGTGAACTCGTTGCGACGATTCCCGATAATACTTTACCCTCCTGATCGAGCGCGGCATAGGGACAGCTTCCGTAGCGAGTAGTACCGGCTACTATGCTGCAAGGGTCTTTGGAGAAATAGAGCTGAAAAGCAACCGTGTCACGCTTTACGCAAAACAGATAGGCATACCCTTCCTTCGTTTTGAAATTCGGTAGCACATCTGCGACAACGAGAATCATATAGTGATTGCCATACTCGTTAAACGGAACCAGTCGGACCGGGATCCCATCGGGAAGAAGCCCTGAATCGCACTGCGCGAGTGCTTCTAGCTCCAGGTTTGCCCCCAACAAGGCAGTACTGGTGTCTTGAAGGATCGCGTCGATTGCCTGAATTCTTTGCTTTTTCGTTTTTAGCTTTGGTGATTTACCATCGTTAAATAGTTTTGATGCCTCGACTGCATTATCAAGAAAAGCGGCATTGAGAAGGCCGCTGAGCGTCGATAGATCTTTTTTATTAAACGAACCAACCGCGAGCTCTCTTCTTAGTTTTTTCAAAGTCTTCTGACGAGCGTTAAGCTGCCCGATATCGGCATTTATCGCTGAGCGTACTTGCGCGCTGGTCATTAATTGGCGCCCGGTCGGCCCTGATCGCGCAACCTGTGTTTCGCCATCCAAAAATCTTAAACATTCATATTTACTGAAAGGAGTGAGTTTCTCCGCGGCTTGTGAAAAGGCCTGCGTAGTAAGACATGCTACGGAACCCATTATGACGAATCCGAGAACAACGAATGATTGGAATTTCATAGCGGCTCCATCGAAATGCTCAGGGCTCGATATTACAATCAAGGCTCAGCCAAAGCAATGTTGTCGAAGGGTCTCAAAAGCACCCGAATCAATCGCTACTGCAATTCGCGGGCGAAGCGTCGACGGAGAGTTTGCTCGAACTTTCTATCACTTAGCTGGTGCGCTACATCAAGAAGCTTTCGCCAGGTCACCCGACGCTTGGAGCTTTGTAAAAGAATCTCTTGGTAAAGCGTCGCTGCCTTGCGCCGGTCGCCCGCGAAATAAGCGGCGTCAGCTTCGCGCTCGAGCCAGCTCAGGCTTTTAATTTTTAGATTGGTGAGGCCAGCATAGATGTCATGTGCATAACTTTCCGCAGCCTTAAAGTCACTGCTCCAAAGTACGTTGTAGTAATAGTTCTGCGCCACGAAGAGATCATCGAGGCGCTTTCTCCACTCGGACGGGTAATCACGGCGAAGCGACTGGAGAAGCTGGTCCGTCGAATCCCCGGCAAGGAACTCACCCAAGATATGATCTTCGGGATGAGTCTTGAGCTGATCGGAGAGAAGCGCTAAGGCATTCTTGGCATCCGAAAATTTTCCTTTGAGCGATTGAACATAGGATCTGAGTGCTGGAAGCCGTGGATCGAAACTCCAATCCTTTTCAAGATCCAATAGCAAAATATCAGCGTCTTCAAAATCCTCTACCGCGGCAAGCGCCAACGTTTTTGCGGCCTTAAAGAGGGTATTGTCAGGCTGACTCTTCAGCGCCGATTCAAAAGCAATCCGCGCCTCCGTGGGCCTCTGCTTTCTGAGTAGAACACAGCCCGCGACCCACTTTTTTGTCGGCACGAGACTCGGAGAAATCTCCTCGCTTGCGAGGGCACGCGAAAGTCGATCCTCAAGGTTTGCCCCCTCTACTCCAACCAGGAGATTTTCGACCGCATCCCCGTCCAGCCCAAGATCATTAGGACTGGTCGCCGGGAGACAACGCGGAGTTTGACGCAGCATTGACTGCATCTCCAAAAATCCATCCAGATACCCGCGCCGTGCACCATGAGCCCTTGGCCGGTGAGCAGGTGGCGGTGAGAACGTACTTAACTCCGCGGGAGGCGCGGTATCACGGTGCTTGCGCTCGGCCCGGGAGGCCACCTGCGCTTCGAGCGTGGACCGTCGCGCGGACGCTATCGAAGGGTATTGAGTGAGGACCACGTCATCAATGAAGTAGTGTACCCGCGAGCGATCCCCAAGATCGCCGATAAAGGAGAAGCGATCTATTCCCGAGCGGGGATTGTTCGATGCATTGGGTTGATCTTTGAGCTCAATCAAAGCGGCGGGCTTGCTTTCCGAGTCGACATACAGATCGTAGCGCCCCCTATCGATATCGTAAACAATATCGAAAAAATACCATTGAAATGGCTCAATCGAGAAAAGTTTTCGCGGAATACCATCGGTCTCGTGGATAAGCACACCGTCTTGAGTATGTAACCAAAAAGCGATTCCGTCTTTCTTAACCCTAAAGTGCTTGTGGCCGGCCACGGCGATATTAAGCTCTTCTTCGGGATTTTCCACCAATATCGCAAAATGGAACCGTAAGATTCCCGAGGACTGCTCCGGGAAACGTCCTTGAAGCTCGGTAAACTCCTCGTCGAATTGTCCTTCTTGGAGCTCGATCGATTGGTAGCCGCTCAGTGCGAATTCGGATGAGTACCCAACGCGACCGCTAGCATTCTGAAAGAGAAAAAGTTTATTGCCATCGAGCTCGAGGTTGTCGTCGTCAAAGCCGTAGGACACTAGGACAGAGCCGTTTGCGGGAACTTCGGCCGAAGCTGCCCAACCCCAATTACTCAAGAGAAAAAGTGCGAGAAGAGTTCTACTTATCATCGGCGACCGCCTTTCGATACTCCTCCAGCCATTTTCTCCAAGCGGCGATGCTCACTTCGCGTTCAGCTTGACTTCCTCGAGCATTGAATCCCTTTGACTGGCCGGTCTGGATCTTCATCACTTGTCCCGCAATCCGTCGCACATCTTCTTTTGGATCCGAAAGCGCGGCGATCACTCCTTCATAGAGCTTCACTTTCTGTTTTTCAGTAAGATGAATCTGATCGTCGGCAAGCGCGCAGGCCGCTTTATCGCGAAACAGCGGGTTCGGATCGTCTCGCATATTTTCAAGAAGTCGAGCGACGACATCGTCGTCGTTACTCACCCTTCCAAGTGCCCACTGCACTTGCAGACGAAGTGAAGTATCCTGAGTCTTGATATCTTGCATCAATACCCTCTTCGCCTCTTCGGACTTCCAACCTAGTCCATAAAGAATCGCAGCGATTTTGGTACGAGTTGCCGTATCACTTCTCTCATAACGACTAACCAACGAGGGTAAGATCGAGGCCCCCAGCGCAGAGATTGCACCAATATTTTGCGTTTCAACTAGCTCGGTAAGTTCGCTATCGGTCTGCGCGATTCCGGGCTCGGCGAGCAAAGAAAATGTGCAGGGTACAGCCAAGATTAGCTGAAGTATTCTGGTATTGCGCATAGACGCCCTCCCTCGATAGCACAGTCGGCAGAAATCAAAATAAAGCAAAGTGATCAATCACCCGCTTTCTTGGGAAAGGCCCTACGCTTTATACGGCGTATGTCGTTTCCAGCGACGCTATCGACGGGGAGCGCTATTATATTCATTCCCGCCGCTATACGGAGAGTTATGCTGGAAACTATGCGAGCCAATTGTGCTGAGTACACCACTTTCGTTACCAACAAGTGCACCAGAAACGGCCGGGAAAGCCATTCTCTGCTACCTGGTTCGCGAGGAGCGTAGTAGCTGCCGTGCCTCCTGACATACCTTTTCCCACGAAGCTGTGCTACAATAGAAAAGCTTTATGGCAGCCCGCCCGAATCTCGCCCGACTTGATATTGAACAGGCTTTTCGCGAGTCAGAGGCCCGCTTCCAGGCTCTATTCGATGGCCTTGGTGCGGGGATAATATTCTGTGATCTGAATCATGTCGTACTAATGGTAAACCGCGAAATGGAGCGGTTGACTGGATTTACTCAAAACGAGATGGTCGGAAAGTCAGTGTTTGGACTTTTTATCGATGACGCTGAACGGACTAATTATCTCGCAAAAACCGCCCGGCGCCTTGAAGGCGCTTCTGAAAGGTACGAGATTCGTCATCGTCGAAAAGATGGAAGCTCTTTTTGGGCTCAGGTAAACGCAACTCCGTTTCGAGATTCAAGCGGCGAGATTATGGGATCGCTTGGTGTGGTCTCCGATATTACCGAACAGAAGCATATCGCCGAAGAAGTTAGCCATCAACGTGAGCTTTTGCGCTGGGTAGTCGATACCAATCCAAACTTCATCTTCGTAAAAGATCATCGCGGTCACTTTGTGTTAGTAAATAAGGCCTTCGCCGAATTTTACGGCAGAACTCCCGAAGAGATGGTTGGTCTTATGAATATCGACGTGCATCCGCATAAAGACGAGGTACCGCAGTTCCTTCGAGAAGATCAGCAGGTCATGCGTACCGGCGAACCTTTGCTTGTTCCCGAGCGTGCATTTCGGCACCCAAGAACTGGGAGAGTGGTTTGGGGGCAAACAATAAAAGTTCCCATTGAACTTCCAAGTGCACAGGGTCGTTACGTTCTCGGCGTCGTGACCGACATCTCGTCGAGAAAGCATGCCGAAGAAGAGTCGCGAAAATTGCAGAAGCAATTGGTACATTCGCAGAAGATGGAGGCAATTGGGCAGCTTGCTGCTGGAGTCGCTCACGATCTTAATAATGCTCTCGCTGCGGTGGTTGGTCATCTGCATCTTATGGAGACAACTCCTAAACTTGACGTTCCGCTCAAGGCATCGGTGCATGTCGCGCTGCAAGGTTGCGAGCGTGCCGGTTCACTCATTCAGCAGCTGCTCTCATTTTCAAAGCCGCGCAAACTAGATTTCAAAAAGATATCATTGCAGAGCATTCTCACTCAAACTATCGATTTTGTCGGAAAAGTTATCGGCAAAGATGTGCGCTTAGTTATTGAAGGACAGGCGCAAACCCTTCTGGTAATGGCTGACGAGGCGCAAATTCAGCAGGCATTGATGAACATGATAATTAATGCAACTCACGCGATGCCGCGCGGTGGAACAATTACTTTTCGCTTTAAGACCGAGGAGGTACTTGTCCCAGAGCTTTTTAATCCGGGGGCGCGCGCTGGCTCCTTCGCCGTGCTTTCGGTCACTGATACCGGCAGTGGCATTAAACCCGAACATCTCGATAAGATTTTTGAGCCTTTCTTCAGCACCAAAGGCGAGGGCAAAGGAACCGGGCTAGGTCTTTCAATGGTCTACGGAATCATGCAGCAGCATCATGGCTGGGTAGATGTCGAATCCCGGCTTGGGCTGGGAACAACTTTCTCGCTATTTTTCCCCCGAGTCGACGGCGAATTAGCTGAAGCGACTCAAACGCCCGCGCTCCGACAGACGCCAATTGATAGGGGCATGGTAATGATAATCGACGACGAGCCGGTTCTAGTTGACCTTGCCAAGACTTTCCTGTCGCGCTCCGGAGTACATTCAATTGGCTTTAGCGATCCTGAGGAGGCTCTCGCCTGGTATACGCAGCATTTCGCCGAGATACATCTTGTGCTGATGGATATGAAGATGCCCAAAATGGATGGTGAGAACCTTTTTCGCGCATTGAAGAGCGCGAACCTCGCGGTAAAAGTTGTACTACTTTCCGGCTACTCTCACGATGGTACTACTTCCGCGCTTCTTGCTGAAGGTGCAATTAAGTTTTTCCAGAAGCCGTTACGTTACCCGGACCTTGTAAAATTTATCGGGGATGAACTGCTGAGCAATATTCCTAGTCAGGTAACGCGCTAATTCGGGAAATCGCTGAATTTGATTAGGCGGAGTATGGCCGCTCATCTAGTACGTAGTGAGTTGATTTTGACTATGTCCTTGCCGAATAATTGCAGTTGGCTCCAGGCGCCCACACCCCGCGCCCTAATCAAATTGTGATGACCACGCATTAAATCCGTTTGCCACCGGTTCTAAAAAATAGTACCATCTAGCTATGTGGGTTGATAAAGAAAAAATTGCGAGTATCTGCTTGGCAAGAGGTCTGAGTCTAAACTCTGCGCTTCGAGCTGCTGGTGTCAGCAAAACCGCTTACTACGCGGCGACAGCCAATGCTACCCTGCTCTCGCAAAGTCTAATCTTGTTGGCAGAAGAGTTACGTGTATCGCCGCTTGAGCTTCTTAGTTGGGGCCCACCGGAGCTTTTAAAAGCTCGGCTGCGAAGCGAGAAGCTTAAAAAGATCATGAAACGCTTCCCTAAGGCCTCCGGTGAAAACATTTGGCATGCATTAATTCTTTTGGAGATGTCTCCGATTGAAAGATTGAGGGCAGCGTTGCGCCGTGGACGATAAGTTAATTTTTTCGACCAAGGAGCTCTCTCTCCTTAGATCCTTTAATGATCACGAAGTTCAGTATTTGATCGTGGGTTTAAGTGCAGCAGCCCTCCAGGGAGCGCCAGTGGTAACGCAAGATGTTGACTTGTGGATCAAGGATATTGCAGATCCAAAATTTTTTGAAGCATTAAATGCCGTTGGTGCCACGTATGTTCCAAGTTTTGGATTTAACCCTCCAGGAATTGCCGGCGAAGGCTTCGGACTTTTTGATCTCGTACTGACGATGCATGGCTTGAAGGATTTCGATAAGGAGTATGCAAAAAGCTTAACGCTCGATCTGCTAGGCACAGCGGTAAGAGTTCTACCCCTTGAGCGCATAATTGCAAGTAAGAAGGCGACAAATAGGCCAAAAGATAAGCTAGTTTTGCCGGTATTAATAGATGTGTCGAAGGTTCAACGAAAAAAGTAGTTTTTAGGACTACTCATGGAAGAAGGGCCAAACCCGCGAACCGTTATGTTTAACCCTTTTTAGACTTCCAGAATTTTACCGTCGGAGGCCTTCAACCAGCACCTCGATGGCGCTGAGTTGAAAGGCGAGATGGGCAGCATATGCCCGATCTCCAACGAACTCCTCTCGGAGGATCCGACGCGCGAGACGCGCCATCCTCTCGACGAGAAGACGTGCCTTTGGAGGGACCGTGGCTCGACCCGATACCCCCATAGAGCGAGTGGTGAGCCATCCGTGAATAGTGAGCAGCGACCAGCTCCTCACGGTGGCCTCAGTCACCGCCATTCCCGGCAGCACTCCGACCTGCCAGCCGCTCCTGAATATGCGACAACCTGCCGCCGACGTCAGCAATGTCGCCGCTTGCCCAACGGTCGGCTCGAGATTGGGCTCGTCCCTCCCAACCTCGTCGAGGTCGTACGCAATTCCTAGGAGTTCGTTTGCGAACTCCTCGACCAATGATTTATCCGAGAGCCTTTGATCAGCTTCTCGTCCGAATCGGACTCGTCCATTTTCTGCGACGAGGCCCGCGATGCTGTCCCGCAGCCCCTCTATGTTAATGTGCATCTCTGATTCCTTTCTCTACCGCAGATGACGAAACTTCCTTAGTTCCTTGAGAATCGGCCTCCACAGCCTCAACCCTGTTGTCCGAGGTAGGAGTGTACACCGGAATCCCGACGTACAATCCTACCCCGACTGAATGCTGAATTAACTGCTTAAAAACCTTTCGGGTTTGACTCTTCACGGATCTGTGCCGTGTAAATACACAGATCCATGAAGAGCCAATGCTCCACTTCTACCGCCAATGTATATAATTTTAGTCAGTGATCCTCGAAAGATACCCAAATAAAGTGGGACCGAGAACCACCTTCAACTAACAAAAAGCTTTTACAAGTCTATCAAAAATCCTGTAATTAAGCCATAGGACCAGCCTATGAACAGGGCATCGGAGTGTTCGCATCAAAAATTGTAACGCGAAGTACGCGAAGGTATTAAAGAATCCTTCGCGTCCATCGCGACCTTCGCGTCGAAACAAAAACGCTGAAACTTTAATAGGTTACGGGAAACACTCGGAAGCCCTAGCCTATGAAACCGTAGCTTTCAAATATCAGCAGTAACCCCAATCCGATAGCCGTGAAAATCCTCGGCAAAAATATATGCACCACCAAATCGAAGCTGGGCAACAGGCCAGCCCGCCGAGCCTGTGTCAAAGGTAAAATCCAAGCCGAGATCATGGAAATATGAAAAACCGAGCCCCTCATGCGCAGCCTGCGAGACATCTGTGCGAACTATGTAAGGATGAAGCCCTAGCGCCAGCCCGCCAAGCTCCCAAGGAGTCGCAACCTGCGCTTCAAGAGTAGTCCGTAAAACTCCCGAGTTTGTCGAAAAATCAGCGAGTGATGTTTTCCCCCAAAGATCGTAGGTCCAAAGATGTGCATACTCAACCGAGGGAATCACGGTAAAGCTATCTCCACACGCCGCTTTATATCCGACACGAAGACTCGGCACATACGATATTGCTTCAAGCGAAGTATTAAATACCTCGCGATCAAACTTTGCCCCGTAAATTGCACTCAATAAATTATTATAATCAAACTCTCGGCGAATATGTGTCCATATAAGATCGAACGCGGGAGTGATAGTAAGCCCCTCGAGCGGTTCAAGCTGCACGCCCAATCCCCCACTCACACTAGTAGCTTCTTCACGTATAAAATCGGGATTATTTGGAATCGCATTAATCTCATCGGGAAGCTGCGGAGCCAACTCGGTGAGCGTGTTTGAAAAATCATATAAAGAGGAAGTTCCCTCGAAATGTCCAACTACTCCACGCAACATCACGCGCGCGAGGTCACCCTCATTTCCAAAGGTGTAGCTCACCGGCAAACGATAGACGACCAGCTCCGAGTCTTTCTCCCCTTCTGCCCCTTCAAAAGTAAAGCTTCCACCCGAAACAGAATTGAGGCCGGTAAAAACTGTCGACGCGCTCGTGTACACACCGAAGGATCGGGAGAGATCTTTGCGCTCTTCTTCGGTAAAGTCCGGAATAATATCATTTATATCTTGCGCGAAAACGTATGAAGGAGGAAACGCCAAGCTGATAGCGAAAACAAGCAGCAGATAATTAATTTTCATGACGTCAGGCTAGAGCATCCCTGTCATATGTCAAGAGCACGTTTACATATTGGCATTAGTTGCCTCAACGACCTTAAATATAAGATCGGCAATAAACTCCTCGCTCTTTGCAAATGTTATCTCAGTAGGACCAGGCGCAAGCTCCTGCGCAAGCCGCGTCGCTTCAGCTTTCTCGCCACGATTGAGTAAGCTACGAATCTGCGCAAGCTTTACGGTCGCATTCCCCGGATGCCTTAACATTGTTTGCGAGAGTAAGGCATCGGCAGCCGAGGTCCTTAAGCGTGCACCGTAGCGGCTGCAGGCTATCACCAAATAACATGCAGCTTCCTCAGTGAGCGCTTCATTGTGGGCTAAGGCATGTTCCGCCGATTTCAAAGCCTGTATGTACGCAGTTCCCGAAAGTGTCGTGTCTATCGCTTCAAGCCGTGCCCCAAGCGTGGCCAGATTCACCATCGAAGCGTAAAAGCGCATCGCTGATTGCCGCTTTTTAATTTTGGGGAGCATCTCGAGAAGCCATTGTGCTCTGTGCATTGTCGTGTGTTTGCCTAGAATCTCCTTGCGCCCTCGCGCGCCGATCTCGCTACAACGCGCAGGATTTGCCAGCAATTCCGAAATTTTTGCCGCTGCCTCATCAACATTGCCATGCTCATACGTCACGATATGCACGCCATCTTCAAAAAGATCGAATAATCCATTTCTTGTGCGCTCAGTGAGAAGACAGGCGCCACACATCATCGCTTCAAAAACCCTAAAATTGAGGTCGAGTTTGACCGTTTGGTTTACCACGACTTGTGCGCGCGAAAAGAAGTCGCGAAATCCCCCTGAGCGCACGTCGATTGGCGCCTTTTTCTTAAGCGCTTCAAAGAAGTCCACTCGCTGCGGATTTAATTTTCTATTAAGCGACCCTACAAACACAGCACCGAAATCTTTTTGTTCGCACGGTTCAACATACTCCGAAGCCCACAAAGGCATCCACTTCGGACTGTAGCCGAGTGATTCGAATTCGCTCGTGTAGTCCGGTTGCGCAAGCAACGTCTCGTCAAAAAGAAGCGCCAGATGCTTATGCAGGTCGACATGATGGTGCGCGTCAACGGAATAAAATAGTGTCGGGATCGGCGTTTCATCGAGGCCGAGCAGCACAATGGGCGCGCTATTGTCATGCGCAATGATGATATCAGGGTGGCGATCCTTCATCGCAACCTCAATTACTGAATCAACATGCAGTAGCGGAAACTCGAGGTAATGATCGAGATGCTTCGAGTTCCCACAGGTCACCACGTGATGACCCGCTGCGCGGAACTCCGCCGCGAACCAATCCTGATTCAGCATCAAGATATTCAAAGCGCCCCCACTCTCCTTATGCGCGCGACGCCGGCTGTGTTACCACGCAGGTCGCCATTTTCTGCCGTACAATGTCGCGTAGTTCGAGCGCTTTTTGATTGCTTGGATCAAAAAGAGTAATTTTCTCAACTGCTTCAATCGTCTCTTTTAGTTTACCCTGCGCGAAGTAGCACCCGGCAAGCGAGTACACAAAATCAAGATCCGCCGGATGCATTTCGAGGTACGCGCTTACGGCGCGCTCAACTTCAGGCACTTTCTTAAGTTGGTACCCCAATTCAATCATACCAAGAAGAGCACGCCCGTTTTCAGGGTTTATCCGTACCGCAGAATTGAAGTAGCTCCATGCGAGTTCAGACTCACCACGTTGACAGGCGCAAAGCCCGAGTCCCGCGAGCGCAACGTCATAGTCCGGCTTGAGCCGCATTGCTTCCTCAAAATACTTCCAGGCCTGCTGCCAGTCATTTCCGTGGGCGGCAAGCGCCCCTTTCCCGCAAAGTGCTCGCGGCATACGCGGATTTGTCGCAAGCACTTGATCGTAGAGTTTCGAAGCCTCTTCGACATTATCTCCGAATACATGCGCTTCGGCGCGAAGCAAAATTGCCTGCTCGCGCTGCTGCGGGCTAAGATCGCTTCTGGAAAGAATCTTCGCGGTATCTTCGATAACTTTTATCGAGTTCTTTTTGCGCTTCTCTTCCTCCAGATCGGCAAGCTGAGTGTCAATCCTAGCCTGCTCTTGGCTAATCACCGGCTCGCTGCGAGCCGAAGTATTGATACTACTAGGGGCAGTCATCGGCGCCGCTGCCGACACCACGCTCGCCTGCGCATCACTTATCATACGTTCAAGTTCGAGAGCCGCTGCGTGTTTGGGATTGATCGCCAATACTCGCTGCAACCACTCGCGCGACCCGGCGTAGTCATTACGCTTGAACAGGCATCCTGCGAGACAATACTGCATTTCGATATCGTTGCTGTGCGAGTAAAGGTAACGGCGAAGAGCCTGCTCGAGCGCGTCAAATCGATTTAGTGCATAGGCACAGCGAACCAAATTCATTAGCGCAGTGAGAAGATCCGGATCAAATTCAAGCGAGCGTACGAAGAACTCATGCGCCCGCTGTGTTTCGGAGCGGGTCAGCGCAATCATGCCCAGGCCACTTAGGGCCTTGGCTTCGCGGCCGTCAAACGTAAGCGCCTTCTCGAAGTGCGCTTGCGCCTCGACAAGTTTGTTCTCGGCAAGAAAAATAGCACCTTTTGAGCGAATTGCCTTTGCCGAGTGTGGATTGAGCGTCAGCGCGTGATCATAATGTTCATGCGCTTTAGTAAAATCACCATTTCGCGCCGCTACTTCGCCCTCATCGATGCTGCTTTGGAGCGCCGCCGAATCCGGTGACATATCGTAGCTTCCACTCACGCGAACTCCCGCAGTGTCATTTTCCATAAACATTTCCTTTGTTGATATATTCGAAATTTTCCTTGAAACTATTTTCTCGTACACCGCGAGGGTTTCCTTCGCAGTCCTCTCCCAGCGATACGCCAAAACTCTTGTACGGAGGGATTTGCTTGGAGGCGCCGCGTAAGCTTTGAGGACCGCCTCGCGAATGGAATCTTCGCTGGCGGGACCGCAGTAGAACGCATCATCGCCTAGGTAATCACGAGCAGTCCCCGCATCGCTTACCACCACCTGGCAGCCATGCAGCGCTGCCTCCAGAGAGACCAGCCCTGGAAGCTCCTGCCAACTTGGAAGCGCGTGAACTTTCGCCGCGGCATACGCCGACGCGAGCATCTCCGGACTTAATCGGGGAAGTAGTAACGTTTTGCCCTTTCGCGTAAAGGCACTTACCGCCTCGAGATAATCCGGCTGATACGAGAACCCACCAGCAGCGAGTACAACCGGAATCTCGCTGTCCTCGAGTGCTTTAAGCAACATGAGTTGGTTCTTGCGCGACTCGATTCTCCCAACACAGAGGATAAAATCTTTTACGCCGTATTGATTTATGAAAAGCTGCGCCGCGGCCTGCGTGCCGATCTCGGCCCCGAGTGGAATCTCTACAATCGGGCCGCAACGCGGATTGTCCCTTCGAACTACTGCGCTCTCGCGAGCGCCGTTCGTAAAGAGGCAGGCGGCGTGCTCGGCGGTCCAGCGATTGTCAAAACCCTCAACGTTTGGAATCTTAGACCAGTCTACCGAAACGGAGCCGTACCATGCTCGATCTTGTCCACGCCGCACATATTCTTTAAGCAGATTGGCATAAAGATGCGAGCGCACATGAAATGAGGCGACATCTTCGCATAGTGTCGTTACAACATAGGGAACACCGGCCTCAAATGCACGACTAGCAAAGCTGCGCGTAAGATCTGGAATCGCGAAATTAAAAATATGCACGAGACCGAACTCGCGTGGGTCTTTTGATGCGTCAAGGTCGACTGATACCTTTACGCCGAGTGGCGAGAGCCCTTCAATGAGCCGCTCCATTACTACAGAGTCGCCGCCACGTTGCGACCAAACATTTGAACGATTCTGAAAGAGTACCTTCAGCGGAGCCCGCTTGCCGGAACTCGGCGGCAATTCGACACGCGGCGTCGGCAGCGTCGTCGCCGGTGCCTGCTTTGGCGGTACAGCTGCCAGCTCAGCCTTTTTGGGCACGAGCGAAGTAAATATTTCGGCAAGGGTCGCTGATGTTCGCTCCCAAGTGTTCTCCTTGCGAAATTTGTCGGCATTGAGAAGTATGGTTTCTCGAAGCCGTGAGTCTTTATGAAGCAGTACTTCCGCAGAAAGGCCCGGAGGGAACCCATTGGTGATATGCCACACCGCATCGCGAAACTCGGAAAATTGCGGAGCTAGCGAAGTTGCAACTAATGCGCCATGACCGATAGCGAGAGCACACGCGGCAGAGGCCTCATAGTAGAGATTTAAATAGTTCATGAAGACAAGATCTGAGGCGCCTAAATAATCGGCAAGATCCTGCTCAGAAACAAACTCGTCTCGGAACGTTACCGCTTTTTCTACCCCAAGCTCGCGCGCGTAATCGAAAAGCTTATTATAATACTCAATACAGATCTCGCGATCGCGATTTGCTTTGCCGATTATGTAGCCGCGTGCTGGAATTTCCTTTCGCAGGAGATGTGCGACCGCGTCTATGACCGCTTCGACTCCTTTCATAGGGTGAACAAATCCGAGCGACATGATTGCCTTTTCGTCTGCAGCGAGCCCAAGCTGCTTTCGAACCCTCTCTCGGCTTTCATTGGAGATTCTGTTGTAGGTATAAAAGCCAATGGGCAGCACAAAGACCTTCTCCGCGGCGATACCGTTGGCGATGACCTGAAGGCGCGCTTCCTTTGAAAGCGCAATAACCGCGTCAACAAAAGATAAATAGCGCGAAAGTGTCGAATCAAGAGTAAATGTCGTGTGCAGATGTGACACTATTTTTACACCAGCAGTCCGCACGCGGTTAAGCATCGCGAGAAATTCGACGCTGGGGATAAATTTATGGTCATGAACATTGAGGTGCAGGAGCTCGATCTTTTTTCCGCTAATTTCGTCCTCGAGCTGTTTAAATTCCTCGGCGTTTCGAGACCAGCAGCGAATAACATTCTCCTGATCGCTTGAGGTGATCGACGCATTTGTCTTTTCGGCGAAAACGAAATACGACTCGCGAGAGAAACCTGAGTAGAGATTTTTTGCGTAATCAGCGAGCCCGCACTGTTGATTCCAGGTGCTGACGATTCCGACACGGGGCAACACGCATTTTTGCGACTGCGTTCCGTCTACGGATGTCCGATAGCTTTTTATAATGCCGGCAAGCTTTGCGCCGCTCGCCTCCCAATTAAATCGTGCGCGAGTTTTTTCAGCGGTATGGCGCCACATTACTCTCAGCTGTTCCTGATTGCCGAGCAGACTTTCTAAAGCTTTCGTCAACGCATTTGCCGAGATCTCCGTGGCAATAATGCCGGTTTCGCCAGGAATAATTGTCTCGATGATTCCACCACTCGGGAAGCAGACTACGGGACAACCGCATGATTGCGCTTCTATTGAAGCAAGCCCAAGTGCTTCAAACCAAATAGACGGACATACGCAAAGGGCAGCGCGTTGCATCGCGCCAACAATCTCGTGTTGCCGAGTTGCGCCGTAAAATTTTACTCCAGGAAGGCTTCGCTCGATCTCTTGCGGATTGAGGTAATCTTTCTCTCCCCAAAGAGCGGCGGAGCCAAATACATCCAATGACAACTTTGGGAATTTCTGCTTGAGCGCGCCATAGGCATTAAGCAGCATATGCAGCCCTTTATGCGGGACTAGCGCACCTACAAATATCAATTTATAGGGATCTCGTTCGGCACCTGTGTTGGGGACGAAGAGATTATGATCGACTCCGTTATAGACCACCTGGACCTTTTGCGGATCGGCTCCAGCCTCTATAAACATCTGGCGCTGCGCCTCGGAGACTGTAATCAGACCATCTGCGGCCCGACAAAGGATCGAATTTGTTACACCCGATGCCGCAGCGGAAGGATCATGGCAGAGAAAGGTCCGACTCTTACACTGCGCATAACTTCGAGATTCAAGAATAGGTTGCGCGCGTCCGGCACTAATCAGGTGAAACGGACCTTCGGCGGCGGCACGCTTGAGTGCCGAGGTAACATCGAAATCTGCGCCGATATTCCAATAACGCACCGCACCCTCGGTGGCTTCGCTTTCGACGTCGCTTAGTATGCCGCAAAGGGTTACCTGTCCGTAGGCGCTCAATGCACGCGCAAAGCCGAGTGTCGCCATTTGGGCACCCGCGTTGACTCCTTTGACACTGAGAGGATGATCCTTATGAAAGACTAAGTATCTGTCTTGGCTCATGAAATACTCAAATTCGGCGCTTTTATCAGAAAAGCCCTACATCCAAATTTGCAAAAGCTTTGCCACAGCGCCTCTCGCCGATCGGTGGTGGCATATAGCGCAAGAGCATCCAACAACAATGTATTTTCAGGTGTTTATCATGTTCGAGCGATCAGGCTCGTGCAATTCAAACAACATCCCGGAAATGCCAGATTGAGAAATTATGTCAATTAAATGACATGACAACGAAACCGAATCACCATCCGAATGCATCATAAGGGTGGATGAGGCCCAAGGCTTCAGGTTACTTAGGTTGCTTTGTAGGTTCCTTAATCCTCGTACTCCGTAGATTGCCCTCATCGGGAAATGTACGGAGTACGGGATTAACCATTTTTTTCTCGGTTTACTGGTTTTCTTTCCCGTTTTCTCTCTGGTTTCTTGCCGTAAGCCTCATCCACCTCCCAACTCCCCCCAAGAAAACAAACTTCCCTTTTGACAGTAACAGGCGTATAACCCCCACCCCGTTATTAAGGTGCGGAGCTGTTTGGTGTTCGAGCGTATTGCATCACAACTATCGAAGTTCGCGCTTTTTTCAGTAAACGAGCTTCGGCCCGTCGCGCTCCCCGCGGCCCACGAGATTGTTATAGCTGAACTGCTCGGCATCGCCCGTAATAACAGTGGCGACGCTTCTGTTTGCTGCCAGATCTTAAGAGACCGTGTAGTCCAAGCCAGGCCGAAGTTGTCGCATAGATACTACCGCCCCTTCTCCGCCGCTCAGCTTAACGAAATATACAGCCAGCTTGTTGGGTGTATCGACAAGGTCATGCAAAGTCCGACTTTAAAGAAGAGCTTGCTGCAGGGCGAGACCGCTCCTACGAAGTTGGCGCGAATCGCGCATGCGCTTGCCGAAAACTTTGAAAGCCATGGCAGTACCGACAGAAATCTCGCAACTCGCCAACAGGCCCTCCGCCTATCGCAGCTGCCGGTGACACGTTCGGTTCTTGCTGAAAGCTACCTTGATTTTGCCGAGGCATGGGAGGCGATGGTTGATGCTAATGCCCGACATCATGCGGTACTCTCGTATATCGAGGCGCACGCGCTTCTTCGTTGGCATGACAATCACCTACTGAGTCGCGCAGTTCATTTTGCACCCAGAGTCGTTGAGCACTTCTTATGTCATCGTGACCACAACGAAGCAAATGAGTGGTGGCTTCGAGCACTACACATGACACGACTCTTACGGGTGCAGGGAGCACTTCTACCAATCCATAGGCTAGACACAGCTCTCTGCGAGCTGCAGCTGTGCGCATTTCGTGAGCATAATTCTATGCCCCACCTGTTCAATGACTTTTGTAATGTCGCAGCTCTATATTTAGAGTTGGCGGACCAATGGCGAGACCTAGAACGGGGCGCGGAATATCTGCTGCGATGCGCTGCTCTTTCTTTGGGGCTGCGCCGGTCGTCGCGAGTATTTGGTCGTCGCGCCGCCGAGAAAGTTATTGCGTTTTTCGACACTACGAATTCGCCGCCACACAACCTCTCGGCTCGACAGATCGGACAAGTCTGCCGAGCGTATGACCTCTTAATTGAGTCATGGACACAATGTGGCAACGCTGAAAAACAGCGTACGCTACTCTCCAATAAGGTCGCTTTTGAAGCTCGTTACTCTAGATTTCTTGGCACTCGAGATTGACGCCAGACGTTAAAGGTTCGCACGTGTTCCCGGCACTTCTCACCTCCAGATTTTCTGTAGAAGCGCCATATCGCCTCGGAGAATCACCTACTAGTATTTATCAATAGCGCGTTTTCCCCGCCCACGCGCAAGGAAACTGAAGCAAGAGGCCAGGCCTTTGTGACTTGTCTTATAGAAATGTAACTTTCCAACTCGGACTAAGAGATTGTATGTCTACACAAAGTCAGCAGCTTTTTGATTCACTCTCAACGCTTGAAAACGCTATCGAGCGCGCAAAAGGCGCCGTGGCGGTCCGTGGCGTAAACGCGGCCCAAATGATTAGCCGCCTCGATTGCTACCTCGAAGTAGTGCGCCGGCAAAAAATATTGGCGCAGGCGCTCATCGCTGCTTCAAAGAGAGAAGAATGGGAACAGGTTAATCGTCTCGGCGAATTAATTAGAGGATCTTCAACGCTTATCCAGCTTGAGGCTCAATCATTTATTGAGGAATTAATTCGCGGCAAACCAAAGATTGATTCGTATCAAGCTTAAATCGAAGGTTCTCCACTTACAAATTACATTGCTCATCGATCCTGCCGGGAGTAGACTGCTACCTACATACGAATTGTCTTACGCATTCTGAGCTATGCTATGAGCGCCATCTTACAACATCGAAAAAATGATTCTTTCTCTGAATTACGCGGCCCGCGTACGGGCATTCCATTAATTCAGCTTGTGATGGATTATGGCGCCGGTGACCTTGCCGTTGCCGAGGTAAAGCAAGCGCTTTGCCGGGTCCTTCCGCGTGATTGGCAGATGCATTTTACTTCAGTGCACAGTTTCAAGACGACTGAGACGGGTTTCGTAGTTGGGCAGCTTGCACTTCAACCCCGTGACCAGAACGATCCGCCACTAATGCTCTATGTAAACTGCGCACCAAGAAAGGACCGTCGTGCGTCGAGGCGCAATAACGAGGGCGAGGGCCTAGTGTATGGTCGTCTGAGAAACGGCGTGGAAATTGTTGCGGTAAATTCAAAGTATTCTTTGTCGATGGTACGCGATCATTTTAAGGAGCTGTATGCGCTTAATGTCTCGCGCGAAGGCTCACAGTTTCGAAGTCGCGACAATTTTCCGCCATTTGTAGGCGCGGTTGCACAGCGGCGCGATCTTTCACCATGGCTTGGGGCGAGGCTTAACCCGCGCGGTGTCATCCCTCAGTACAAGGAAGGCTTTATTGGCTATATAGATTCTTTCGGCAACATTAAGACAACATATCGGTCAACGAACAAAATTATCCGAGCACTTAAACCTGGGCAGGAAGTTGAGATTGATATTAACGGCACTGAAGTTGTGGCCCGTGTTGCCACAGGCTCTTTTAATGTGACCGAAGGAAGCTATGCTTTCGCTCCTGGAAGCAGCGGGTGGGACAACCGATTTTGGGAAGTCTTTCAACGCGCCGGAAGTGCCGCGCTTGGCTTCCAAAGGCCGCAAGTTGGTGCGCGAGTTGAGATTAAACCGTATCAGAAATAGAAATCGACTTTAGTACATGGCACCATTTTGAGGCCATTTTGAGGCTCTTTTCAATACTCTCCTAACAAATCGGCAATGAGACCTTTTTCAGTTTTTTGAGAATAAACGCACCCAATCTTCCCCCAATTTCTCGTTCCTAATCTCCTTTTCAGGTA